>JAHBUB010000063.1 GCA_019638285.1 Cyclobacteriaceae bacterium
ACGAGATGCGGGAAGAAACTCGCCATTAAAACTTGGATTGGACCAGGGACCTGAGACATTTACGGAAGTCGTCTTTCCCATCGGGATAAAATCAAGTCCATTACTTCCTTTAAAATTCAATTGAATGGAGAAGGGTTGATTAAAATTGGTTCCATCATTCCAATGCAATTTCGCAACCAACCCATTGGACATTGTGCTGTTGTATTTAAAACCCAACTCGTTGGAAGGTTCTGTTACCAACAATCGTTCACCATATTTTAAGGACGGGTTTTCAGAAATACCCCTTAAATCGGAAATACCATACACGAGGTATGCTTCCTTCCATAATACTTTTCCTTCTATGTTCATTGACTGGAGATCAGGTGCTACCCATAAAGCATCTACATTCAATCCTGCTTCATATACAGCTGCTTCATAAATTCCCCTGCGCAATACTTGCGGTTCTACCTTTCCCGATATATTTAACTTCTCAGGAAGTAAGAATGCTTTTTTCACATACTCCACAACCCTCGGCTCCTTTCCCGCTTCTTTAAAAACCTCTGTCACTTTATAAGGGAGCACCATCACCGGCCCACATATCGACTGGTAGCCTGACCATTTGCTGGTTACCTCAGCAAGAACCTCCCCAGATCTCGCCTGTCTTTCATGGATCAGATCATCTATCCAGGAAAGAGGAATCATCAAAATGATGATCAAAAATCCTATAGAGAATAGTTTGATGGTGATCGATTCCTGAAGCCAGCGGTTAAATCGATCCAGTAGGTTCATTGCATTGTTTGAATTTTCCATAAACGTTATTTTAAAAGTACTTTGTTTTTAAAAGTAAATGAATAAAAAAATTATTGTTTTTGTGATTTGATTATCGCCTCCAGGGCATCAATGTGTTTTTTAAAAGCCTGTTTCCCTTTTTCAGAAAGACGATATCGGGTATTGGGTTTCTTGCCGATAAATGATTTATTGATCAAAATGTACTTTTCTTTTTCCAAGACTTTAATGTGTGTAGCCAGATTTCCATCGCTTAATTCAAGCGTCTCCTTCAATGAATTAAAATCATAGGATTCATTCACCACCAGAATGGACAATACCTGCAGGCGAACACTGTGTTCGAGTACTTTATCTAGCTTGCTAAATGGATTGCTCATCTATCGTATTTCCTAAACATCAGCAAACCATAAACGATGTGCAGTACGCCAAAACCCAACGACCAAAACAATAAACCATATCCGGGAAGTGCTGCAGAGACCAAGCCTATGATTATTTCAGAATAACCCAGGTACCTGATCTCGTCATAAAGATTCGGGCTCGCATTAATCAAGCCTAAACCATAAAAAACCAAACAAGCAGACGCAACCACACCATAATGTCCATTCATTAACAAGATCAAAATAAAAATGCCACCCGATACAATTGGAACAGCCAGATTGATCAACATGGCTTTGGAACTTACACTCCAAATCTTTAAACCCGCTTTCTGTGCCTTTTTTGACGAAAGCCATAAACCTGTGCCGATAGAAGCAACCAACACGACCAGCGCCACCCCAATGAACTTCATAACCGTATCAAATGGTTGAATGGTTTCAATACGATAGCTTAAAGGAGACTGTGGAAAATACACCATAAAGTATACAACTCCGGCTCCCATGAGAGCATACAGGCCCGCTAGTACACCCGACAAGCCACTCAATGAAATGAATTTGGTTGTACGCTCCATCATGTTGCGGATAGAGGCTATGTCCGCTTCATACTTTGATTGATTTGGCATATAAAAGTACTTTTATTTTCAAAGTTAATAAACGGAATGACAACTCCAAAGGTTTCCTCCCTCTGAGGGGCGGGTAAGTCTGTGCCATGAAATGCTCAATAAAAAATAAGATTGAATAAAAAATAAGGGTGATACCACCTCCGGATTGTATAAATTTATCCTTGTAGACAAAATCCTAATACTCATGAAAATTATAATTGCTACCCTATTTTGCTTATTCAACATATTTGCTTTCGCCCAATACGACAAAGAGAAAAAAGTGGTTATTGATGATCTCGATAAGAATTTCGAAAAGTACCAAGAGGTTGCACAAGAAATTTGGGATTATGCGGAGTTGGGCTTTCTGGAAGATAAAAGTACAGCGGCCCTACAAAATCTTTTAGCTGCCGAAGGATTTAAAATAGATAAAGGGGTGGCAGGAATGCCTACCGCATTCGTGGCCACTTATGGATCCGGTAAGCCAGTAATTGGAATCTTAGCAGAGTACGATGCACTTCCAGGCCTTTCTCAACAAGCTACCCCCACCAAAAACCCAGTTGTAGAAGGAGGTAACGGACAGGCATGCGGACATAATCTTTTCGGTACAGCTTCCAGCGCATCAGCCATCGCGCTTAAAAACTGGTTGGTAAAAAGTAAAAAATCAGGAACTGTGAAATTGTACGGTACTCCTGCGGAAGAGGGTGGTGCCGCTAAAGTATACATTGCCCGGGCCGGTTTATTAGAGGGAGTAGATGCAGTGATCAATTGGCATCCTTCCGGTCAAAATAATGCGAGTGCACAAACTTGTTTGGCTGTAATACAGGGGATGTTCAGATTTTATGGAGTATCCGCACACGCTGCTGCTGCCCCCGAACGGGGGCGTTCGGCATTGGATGGTGTAGAGGCCATGGATTATATGGTTAACATGATGAGAGAGCATGTGCCCCAGGAATCGCGCATCCATTATGTCATTAAAAAAGGCGGAGAAGCACCTAATGTGGTGCCCGATTATGCTGAGGTAGAATATATTGTGAGAAGTCCAGAGGTAGAAGATGTAAAAAACCTTTGGAGTCGTGTGGTGAAGGCTGCTGAGGCTGGCGCCATGGGCACAGAAACCACTGTTAAGGTGGAAGTGATATCTGGTATTTATAATCTGCTTCCGAATGAGACATTAGCAAAACTGCAATATGAAAATCTAAAAAAGGTGGGGGGTGTTCATTACACACCAGAAGAAGAAGCCTTTGCAAAAAAAATGCAGGAAGGTTTCGGTTTCAAAGCTCCTCCTATTTCAGATGCTCAAAAAGTACAGGAGTATAAACTTGGCTTCTTCCCTGCCTCCACTGACGTAGGTGATATCAGCTGGTTAGTGCCTACTGCTGGACTTGGAACCGCTACTGCTGTGCCCGGAACCCCAGGCCATAGCTGGCAGAATGTGGCCTGCTCCGGCATGAGCATAGGTTACAAAGGGATGATCAACGCAGCCAAAGTAATGGCCATGACGGGAATTGACCTATTTATGAATCCCGCCTTTATTACCAAAGCGAAAGAAGAATTTGAGGCAAAGCGTGGTAAAGACTTTAAGTACGAATCTTTGGTGGGGGATCGTGAACCTCCACTGGATTTCAGAAAAAGTAAATAATCGGAAGGAAACTCTTGAATCGCATTAAAAATTGAGGGGAGTTTTGGTGAATTTAGGCGCAAAGGCTTAATATTGCAGTCCCGTTTTCGGGCACATTCTCCCTTAGCTCAGCTGGTTAGAGCATCTGACTGTTAATCAGAGGGTCCTAGGTTCAAGTCCTAGAGGGAGAGCACTAAATCCCGCATCTTTGCGGGATTTTTGTTTCCATGTACTTCATCTATATTCTTTACTCGTCAAATCACGATAAATATTATGTGGGGTATTCAAATGATCCCTATCGTAGATTAGTGGAACACAATACAGCTGCAAACCTCACATTTACTTCTAAGTATCGACCCTGGAAATTAGCAGCCGTTTTCAATTGCGGTGAGCTGGAATCTGATGCAATCAGAATTGAAAAATTCATTAAAAAACAAAAGAGTCGAAAGCTGCTTGAAAAGTTGTGTGAAGTCAATTTTGTGCCTGATGGACGACTTGCTCAGCTGGTTAGAGTCCCGCACCTGCGGGATTAATCAGAGGGTCCTAGGTTCAAGTCCTAGAGGGAGAGCTTGATAATGAAGCTGTTGCATAATTGTAATAGCTTTTTTTATATACAATTTTGAATTAAAGGTTGGTTACTGTCCATAGGCAAGGGTGGAATTGAGGTTTAGCGAAAAGTAAAACAAGAATCCCGCTATGTTACTCTATGGTCCAAAAGTAAAATAACGCAGAAAGCATGTTACTTTGAATTTCAAATTACTAACAAGGCACCTTCCAGTCTTTACCTAAGGCAATAGTCCCTGCTTCTACTTTCTCCAGAATTTTCTCTCTGGAGTATCTGCACCCTGCATCCATAAACTGATACTCTACGCCTTCTATCATAAAATTATAATAGCAGATGTTTCTGGATTTGCTGTTCTTTACACACACCAACTCAGGCCGTTTTTCGGTTATAGTTCTGGCACTAAACAAAGAGGCAACGGTAACCAAGATTAAAAAATTTTTCATGTGTTAATAATTTATTTTATAAGGTCACATGGAATTCGCAAGATGTTTTTTGTGCAAGTCGAGCCTGGTTCTGCTTCTGCTCATTTCATCTTGTGTATAGTTTAAAAAATAAGAAGCCCATGCAATTTACAATTGCATGGGCTTCAAAAAAAGGTTTATCGCTTATTAATGGGATTAATAGCGATAATAATCCGGTTTAAATGGTCCTTTCGGAGTTACGCCAATGTATTTGGCCTGTTCCTCAGTTAACACATCCAACTCCACTCCAATTTTATTCAGATGCAAGGCAGCCACTTTCTCATCCAGATGTTTAGGCAACATGTATACCTTGTTTTCATATTGATCCGTATTGTTCCATAACTCCAATTGAGCCAGGGTTTGATTGCTAAATGAGTTGGACATGACAAATGAGGGGTGCCCCATTGCACAACCAAGATTCACAAGGCGACCCTCAGCCAAAAGAATGATTTGATTTCCACTCTCCAAAGTGTAAATATCCACCTGTGGCTTTATGGTATCCTTCTTTGCATTTTTGTTTAGCCATGCCACATCGATCTCATTATCAAAGTGGCCAATGTTACATACGATGGACTTGTCTTTCATCTTTTTGAAGTGGCGGTCAACAATAATATTGAAGTTACCTGTGGTAGTAACAACAATATCTGCTTCACTTACAGCATTGTCCATCTTCTTTACAGCGAATCCATCCATTGCCGCTTGCAATGCACAGATAGGATCAATCTCTGTGATGATCACACGGGCCCCGGCACCACGCAATGAAGCCGCTGACCCCTTGCCCACATCTCCATACCCTGCTACAACCGCCACCTTACCTGCAATCATTACGTCAGTGGCTCTGCGAATAGCATCCACCAAAGATTCCTTACAACCATACTTGTTGTCAAACTTTGATTTTGTTACAGAGTCATTCACATTAATGGCTGGCAGAGGGAGTGTTCCTTTTTCCATTCTTTCCACCAAGCGATGAACCCCGGTAGTAGTTTCTTCCGAAATACCTTTTATGGCAGGTACTAATTCAGGAAAACGATCCAATACCATATTGGTAAGATCACCTCCATCATCCAAAATCATATTCAATGGTTGCCCGCCCTCAAAGGCATGTAGTGTTTGCTCGATACACCAGTCAAATTCCTGTTCATTCATTCCCTTCCAGGCGAATACAGGTATACCCGCTTTGGCAATGGCAGCCGCTGCGTGATCTTGTGTGGAAAAAATATTGCAAGACGACCAGGTAACTTCAGCACCCAAAGCGGTTAATGTCTCAATCAATACAGCTGTCTGAATGGTCATATGCAGACAACCTGCTATTCTGGCACCTTTCAATGGTTGTTTTGGGCCATATTCCTTGCGGATGGCCATCAAACCAGGCATTTCAGCTTCTGCCAATTCAATTTCTTTGCGGCCCCAATCGGCTAGATTAATATCTTTTACTTTAAATTTTACCTTTTCTTCAACCATGGTATGCTTTAATTATGCTGTTATCAGTATGAAAACACAAAAATACAACAAAGGTTTATAAATACCCACCTGCCATTGGGTTGTTGACACCCCTCAATCTATTGTAATCTTCAATCGAACTAATTGTGATATTTATGATGTTGGTATACTAAATAATTAATTCTGAATAATGCAAAAAATTACTGTAGATGTAGTCTCCGATGTAGTTTGTCCCTGGTGTTATATTGGTAAAAGAAGATTGGAGAAAGCCATCAATGAGCTAAGCGGAGAATATGAATTTGAGATTAATTACCTGCCCTTTGAGCTCAATCCCAACATGCCCAAAGAAGGAAGAAATCAAAAGGAATACCTCGCTGAAAAATTTGGAGGAGAGGTTAAATACAAGCAACTAACTGAAAATGTAGCTACGGTAGCCGCTGAAGAGGGGCTTTATTTTGATTACTCCAAACAACAAAATTCTCCAAACACCCGCGATGCCCATCGTCTCATTTGGCTGGCTAAAAAAGAGGGAGTACAGGCAGAAGTAAAAGAGGGTTTATTAAATGCCTTTTTTGAAAAAGGGATTGATCTTACTAAAAATGAAAATTTACTAGATGTTGTTGAGCAAGCAGGATTGAATCGGGAAAAGGCAACTATACTACTATCTTCCGATGAAGGGCTTGCTGAAGTGGAATACTTGGAAAAATTGAATGCCCAAAAAGGAATCAGTGGAGTACCTTTTTATATTGTGAATGGGAAATACGGAATTTCAGGTGCCCAACCTACATCAAGCTTTATCAACGCATTTAAAGACATAAGCAAAAAAACATTGATTGAAGCCAACGAGTAGGGCTATTTTTTCTTTGCAGGTGCTTCTTGTTGAATTATCTGATCTTGCCTGATAACGGTAGTCCATATACTGGTTTTACCGTTATCCATGCGAGTCCATATCGGTGTGATTATACCATTGTGGGCAGCAATATTGGTATAGTCACCAAAAAATTTGTCTTCCGTTGGAGTGAAGGGTGACTCACTGATCTTTACATCCTTAAATGTGTTCCCGTCATCAGAGGAATAGGATAAATATACATCCGTTTGATTATCATCATAGTTTCTTCTATCATAATACACGATATAAATATATCCTGTCGTTTGATCTACTGTCATCCATGGGAGAAATTGGTGTTTATTAGACTCATCCTCTCCTATTTTTTTTGGTACGGTCCAGTTATCACCGTGATTCACAGATCGAATAAACCAAGTATTCGTATCGGAAGTCCCATCTCCCTGATCTGCCCAAATCAAATACAATACACCTACCGACCTTGTCGGGCTGTTGTTTACTCTAATTATAGGCATACCATTGGCCCTTCCCAAACCAGGAATTTCCATATCCCATCCACTGGCCTGGGTGGCAATGGCTATATCATTGCTTAGCCATGTCTTTCCTTCATCATAGGATCGATCCAAATAAATAGTTCCTCCATTCGACCAGGCAACAAACATTTTTCCATCACGGCCTATTACAGGCACTGCTCCTTCTGCAGTATTATCGCTATCCACACAGTCACCCGGCAACTGACTCAATTGAATAGGGTTACTCCACTTTTTGCCATTGGCTGAAGTGCTCAGCATAATATGAGATTGACATCCGGCATCTTTAGAGCCATATTTGTCAAATTGCGTCCAGGTGACAGCCAAGTTTCCTTTGCGGGGATGGATGGCCACCCAAGGCTTATCCTGGTCTTTAGGTGGGTTGTATCCAATTGACTTTCCCTCATCCCAACTTTTCCCTCCATCATTTGATTGATGGGCTACTATTCTATCAAGCCATGCTTCATTACTTCTGCCTTCTCCACTGGGGTCTGACAAATGGAAGAAATGAATTACGCCTTTAGGATCAGATTCTAAGACCACATCACCATAAACTCCATAAGGAGATGTAACGGTTGTCTCTTGCCAGGTTTCTCCTCCATCCTTAGTGTATTTAATTTGATCCAGACTGTAGGCAGCTATTATATTTTTAGGATCCTTTTGATTGATGGTAATGCTAGGTTCTACCATGGGCTTTCCTCCCTCGCTTTCCTCTGCCAGCTTTATGTTCTTAAACTGCGCACACACAATTCCCTGAATTAAAACCAAAAATATTACTAATATTCTTTCCATAAATTTCAAATCAAAGACATATGATACCTTATTAGCATTTCAAATTTAGTCAAAAGGATGAAGTATTCTCTCTGGCGAGAAAATAAGGCCATCTGCCTACATCTCTGTATAGTAAAGAAGATTACTATTTCAACATCAATAAAACACGAGTCATTGTCTCAGTATGATCATGTCCATGCTTTATATTTCCTTGAATGGCCTCAATTAAACCATCTGCCTTTTCCTTTGGATAACCAAATTTAATTGCAAACAGATTGCATAGCTTTACCTCATCGCGGTGTATCTCATTGTCAATAGTCATCATATGGACTAAATCGTACAACTGATGAAATTTTTCTCCGGCATCCTGTGGCACCTCAAAGATTACGTCTTCTGAATTAGATTGAATGGATTTGAGTTGACCCTCTGAAATACCGTTTCTTTTTGCAATGGTCTTAAGTAGATCATACTCTACATCATCAAAACTGCCATCTATAGCTGCCATTTCTATTAAGTTTTTCATGTGGCTCTTCGCTCCGGTTTTTCCCTGGCGAAAAAGACTAAGTATCTCAGAAAAATTCATGGTACATTAGGTTAGTCTCCCAGTTGAATTCGATTAAGCTGTTAATTTACCTGATTTATTCAATATTGAAAAGAAAGAGATACTGGAAAAGAAAGTAGCCTTAACCATTTATTTTCACTTAAATTTAATACGCGTATTTAGCCCCAAAACATGATAACCATTTGCCCCATGCCTTCAGCCTTCAAACTAGTGTCTGTTCTTACTCTCTTTTGTTTTTTAATTTCATGTGGCAATAAATCAGAACCTGCGGACCTGGTTATTACCAATGCTACAATTTGGACCGGGAACAAGGCGCAACCACAAGCGCAGGCAATGGCCATTCGTGCAGATACTATTTTATTTGTTGGGTCAAATGAAGAGGTCGTTAAATACCAATCTGATCAAACTGAAAAAATTGATGCCCAAGGAAACTTTATTACTCCCGGATTTATTGATAGTCATCTGCACTTCTTAACCGGAGGTTTTTATCTTTCTTACGTTGAGCTACGGGACGCCAAAACACCTGAAGAGTTTGCTAATCGCATTAAGGAATTTACAGCCACACAAGCGCCAGGTGCCTGGATTTTGGGTGGAGATTGGGACCATGAAAATTGGGGTGGAGAACTCCCTACTAAAGAATGGATTGATCAATATACTCCTAACAATCCGGTATGGGTAGCTCGTTTGGATGGACACATGTGTCTTGCCAATTCTGCTGCACTAAAAGCAGCAGGAGTAGACAATTCCGTAAAGAACGTAATGGGTGGCACTATTGTAAGGGACAAAAAAGGAAACCTTACTGGTATTTTTAAAGACAACGCAATGGATTTAGTATCTCAGAAAATTCCTTCTGACTCACCCAAACAAGTGGATGATGCTTTGCAGGCTGCGATGCATTATGTGGCTTCGCAAGGTGTGACTTCCGTGCACCATATGGTCGGTAATATGGATGCCTTGGAGCGCGCTCGTGACAACAATTTGTTAATTACACGCATCTACGCCATGATGTCAATTAATGATTGGGGAGTACTTAGCGAGAAAGTGCAAAAAGAAGGCAAAGGAAATAAATGGCTTAAGATCGGGGGACTCAAAGGTTTTGTAGACGGATCATTAGGTTCTCATACCGCAGCATTTTTTGAACCTTACACGGACGCTCCGACCGACTCTGGTTTTTTTACTAATACCAAAGAACAATTGTACAGTCAGATATCAGAAGCCGACAAAGCCGGATTACAAGTGATGGTACACGCCATTGGCGATAAAGCCATTAACACACTCTTAAATATTTATGAACGAGTAGAAAAAGAAAATGGAAGTAGAGACCGAAGATTTAGAATAGAGCACGCTCAACATATTATGCCAAGCGACATCCCTCGTTTTGCGGAACTAAATGTCATCCCCAGTATGCAACCCTATCATGCAATTGATGATGGGCGTTGGGCAGAAAAGACAATTGGCTCGGAACGAATCAAAACAACATACGCCTTCAAATCACTTTTTGATACTGGGGCCAAAGTAGCCTTTGGAAGCGATTGGGATGTTGCGCCCCCCATACCACTTTATGGAATCTATGCAGCTGTAACCCGGAGAACATTGGACGGTAAAAACCCCGAAGGTTGGGTACCCGAACAAAAAATTACGGTAGACCAAGCGTTGAAGGCCTATACCATAAATGCCGCCTATGCATCTTTCGATGAAGACCTCAAGGGATCACTTGAGGCGGGGAAATTGGCAGACTTCGTCATCATTGATCAGGATCTCACCAAAATTGCACCTGAAAAAATAAAGGACGCGAAAATCCTCCAAACATTTGTAGGAGGAAAATCTGTTTACCCAAGTAGGTAATTGATAGAAGTGGCTTAGTATTTAGTATATTATCAACTATTGACCAATCGCTTTATTCAACATTGATTTATCGCCTGTCATTTGCCAATAAACAAGTGACACCGGTATCTCTCCTACCCTGCTGAACTCATCCATAAATTCTTTCATTACAAAGTTTCCATTTCGTTGACGCGCATACTCTGCAATGAGTTTATCGATTTCCAGTTTACCTATTACATAACACGTACCGTAAGCAGGCTGTTGCAAATAAAAATGCTCTTCATGCTGGATGGTTTCTCCATCTGCGGGAAGTAAGCCCCACGGCACCCACTTAGAGGCATACTTTGTTGCTCCCTCAAAGTCCATTTCCAAGCCATGCTGATACAAACCACCAAGACCCCGTGCAGCACGCTGGGCCAACATAATGTATACCAGTTCACGACCGCGCGGTCTATTTTTATACAACCCCGCATTCATCATCAATTCTTCCATCGCGGTAGCCATTCCTTCGGAGCGCGCATCAAAAATATTGTAAAGGGATGCGTGTTGTCTTATCAGGCTTTCGTTTGGTTCCTCCCTGATCCTTGCCAGCTCAATCCAATGAAAGAAATGACAATTGAGTGGCATCGGATCGCGGTAATGTATTTCATGAAAAAATCCACGGATTCCGTCATTTGGCACGAATTTCATAATCTGTTCACGCATGGCTGGCTCCATGTAATCTTTTATCGTTATAATATCCTGATCCTTATAAAAACTCATCAACTCTTGGTGGGCATCTTCCAGCATCTTATCAAATTGTTGGGGGGTGCTTGCCTTTTCTAATTTCGGCAAGTTCCTATTTTGATGCTCTTCAAATCGCAAAGCACTATGGGCTCGCATTAATTCGCGCTCCATCAAAAGCCTTTCATCCTCCCAGGAATAGGGAAGCAAATGGACCTTATTAAGGTTCCAAGTATAATTCTCTTTACCCACTCCTGAAGGTCCTGTTTTAGATGGCGCTTGTTCATCAAGCCATTTGGCCAATTGTTCAGAAGCTTCTTTGGCTTCCAATGCAGCCGAAGCCAGCGCTGGAAAGGAATCCTTAACCCTCTCTGCAAATCCAGAAAACTCATTACTTTGCTCACGAATTGATCTTGTACCTAACACCCATAAATCCTTCCCATTTCCAGTCAGATTAATCTTTGCTGTTTCAAATACAGCCGATGCTTTTTTAAAGCGTGCTGTTATTTCTGCCGCATCTTCCGCGGAGAGTGGTTGTTTGTACTTTGGCAACTCCACCGCTCCAAACATAATTGGCCCCTCCCGTGCAGGCACATCTGTAGGGTAGGGATAAAACCAAACATAAAAAGCAGGATCACGAGCCCAGGGTTGCTTTACACGATGATCAAAATCCATTCCATTCATTTCTGCCCAAATCAAATACCATTCTATCTGATGTTTGATGGGCCAACCTACTGTATCAAAAGCATTAAGTCGACCTTGCCATGTTGGCAATTCAGCAAATTGTTTTTTCATGGCTGCGGATGAATAATCCGGCACACCATCCTTCATTTCTGGCGATTGAAATTCACGCCAGTCGTTGAAGAATTGAACCAACTCTTCATAAGTAGATCCTGATTGTAATTGCTTGGTTGGTTGTGGACTGCTGCACGCATAAAATAAGATGACACAGCACCCTACAGTGAGTAGGCTTAGGTATTTTGCGATCATATGTATTATAAGGTATTTAATAAATCTAGTCAAAAAGTATTAAGGCAAAAAACGGTTATGGGTAAATGGTAATTTGATTAAGTTTAAGGACAGTCGACCAGATCGAAAACAAACCAACAACCTTAATTTCAGGAAAAAGTTGAATTATATTAAACTATAATTAATGAGGATCGCCATAGTAACAAATTCATTGGCTGGAAATGGGAAAGCAATTGTGTTATCCTTTAAAATTCAAAGCTTGTTGAACAAAATCAAAATCAATTCTCAAATCTTTCGGGAAACTGAGTGGAGCAAAGCTATCTATGAATTTGATCAGGTGTGGATTGTGGGTGGAGATGGCACTCTTAATTATTTTGTCAATCAGTTTTATGATATTAAAAAGCCAATCAGCCTTTTTGATGGAGGCACCGGCAATGATTTCTATGCACTACTTTACGGAAAAATGTCAGTTGAAAATCAAATTCAATTGATTTTACAATCCGATCCTAAACCCATTGATGTGGGAAAATGCAATGATCGATTCTTTATAAATGGGGTCGGTGTGGGTTTTGAAGGCGCTGTCGTTAAAAGTTTATTAAACACTAAAAAGTTTAAAGGCAAAACTTCCTTTTTTATCCACATTTTAAAACATATTTTCCTTTATAGAGAACGAACATTTTCAATCCACTCAAGTGACCATACTTTTGAAGATAAGTACCTGATGATAAGTATCGCCAATGGAAAAAGATATGGAGGCGGTTTCTATGTGGCTCCACTTGCGTTGCCCAACGATGGGCCTTTGGATACCCT
>JAHBUB010000064.1 GCA_019638285.1 Cyclobacteriaceae bacterium
AAGGAAATGACGGGCGGCGAGCTTAGGATTGTCAGTGTTGGGAGATCCCTTGTTGAAAGTATATTTTATACCTGTTTCTGCTCTCGATGCGTAAAAACTATTGCAATACCGGTATTCAAATAGGCCCTCATTTTCATAGATTTCCCGTTGCCTGCGAATAAAAAGGTCAAAACCATAGAGTTCACCTATCTTCTCCGTAGGTTGGGCTTCATTAGATGGCCTCCATTCCTGATGGAGCTCAATAAGACATTTTCCTATGGATTCACTATCAATAGTTGTAAAGCCCTCCAGGTGAATAAGATTAGCCTTCGAACCATCCTTATTGTAGCTGAGATGAGCCTTTAAATGGGATTCATCTGATGACAGTTTTTCGAGGATTTCCACTTTGGATTTCTTTTCTCTTTCAAGACTATCTACTTGATGTTGGCTGTGAATGGCCTCCCGGTAATGAGCCAGTTTTAAGCTCTCAATAACAGCTATCTGCTTTTCCAGTTTGCTTTTAGTCAGAAGTGTGGTGTCGCCAGATAGGATTGCGATATACTCGCTGAAGTTCATGCCGGTTTTATCATCCCCGGCACCCTCATCGATTCTACGTACACTTAGCTCAGAGTTTTTAATTTGGAAAATGAAAGTTTGTTTGTTCTTCAGCAGGTTGAACTTGTAATTGTCCAAGGATTGCTCTACGGCATAAATAAATTTCTGAACCTTGTTGTCGTAATACTGCCTGGCTACATGATTCCCTTGGCGGGCGCCTCTGCCGTCACGTTGTTCCAGTTCAGAGGGTTTCCACGGCGTATCAAGATGGTGAAGGGCTACAATATGAGCCTGAACATTATTTCCTGTACCCAGCGTGTCAGTACTACCAATTAAGCCCCGGATCTGACCACTGTTCATTTTATCAAATAGCTCCGGCTTTCTCTTTTGCCAATCATGCACAAATTGTAGTTCGTGTGCAGGAATCCCAAAATCGTTTACCAATACATCTTTCAATGCCTGGTATATATTAAAACCGGTGGTACCTGGTGTACCAATATCGCAGAAAACCAGTTGTGTCCCCTTGTGAGGCGTAGATTTGTGATAAATCTCTGCAAACCGTCTTGCGCATTCATTAATCTTATTATTGGGGTGATCGCTGTACTTAAGCGGATCAATGAGCCTCATATCGACTGCCATTTTTCTGGCGTAGTTGGTAGCGATTAACATCCGGGCTTTGTCTTCGTCCGAGCTCAGCTTCCCCCGGCCGATTAATTTACCATCCCCCGTTTTGGCAAACTGTATAAGTTTTTGAGTAAACTCTACTTGCTCGGGAGTAGGCTTGATATTGATCAGGTACTCTTGCAGCTCCGGCTTCTGGAGGTTAATATGCCTGGCAGTTTTATGATCAGTGATCTCATTATAAAACAAGGCCAGCTCGGGTACCTTGATGAAGTGACGAAAGCGCTCCTTTGCTATTATTTCGTTGGTGACGGAGAATTCAAAATCTGTTGTTTTTCTAGCATAAACTGCAGCCCACGAATCAAAATTCTGTATTTGCTGACGCTCCATTTCCTTAGGCCTGAGGTATTTGAAAATCAAATACATTTCAGTGAGGGAATTGGATATAGGCGTGCCCGATAGGAAAGTAACGCAAAGATCAGCATTGAATTTCTCCTGGAGAGAACGCACGGCAAACAGCATATTCAGGGCTTTTTGGCTCCCTTGGGTGTTGCCAAGACCAGCTACGCCATTATGCCTGGTTGTAAAAGTGAGGTTTTTGAATTTATGCGACTCGTCAACAAACAGGTGATCAATCCCCATTTGTTCAAACGTGATTTCCCGGTCTTTTTTCTTTTCAATTTCCGCTACAATCTTTGCGAGCTTCCCAGTTAGATTTTTCTTCCTTATCTCTAAACCTTTGAGCATTTTTTTGGTTATTTCACCATCTGTGTTCTTTATCAAGTGAAGATCGAGCTCGACATTATCAAGCTCTTTTTGCAGGATCTTTACTTGTACCTGGGGAGATTGCGGTATTTTACCAAATTGGTCGTGAGTCACTATGACCGCATCCCAATTGTTATTTTTTATTTCGTTAAATAGCCGCAGGCGCCTCTTTGGCGTGAAATCAGATTCTGAGGGGGCCAATATTTTTGCGTGGGGGTAAGCGATTCGGTAGGCTTCAGCTACCTGGCCAACGTTAGCTTTTAAAGCAGTTATCATGGGTTTAAAAGCAATACCCAAGCGTTTCATTTCCTGAGCGGAAACGATCATAGTTAGAGTTTTCCCCAGTCCCACCTCATGGTCTACAAGTGCACCCCGATTTTGTAGGATACGCCAAGTGGCATTTTTTTGACTGAAATAGAGGTCATCAATTCCAAGTCCTTTTTTATCAAGACCAGGAAATGTCAGGTGACTCCCGTCATATTTGCGAAGCACATAACAATTGAAAGTGTCATTGTACAGGTCAGTGAGATACTTTTTCTCCGTCTCCGGCAGCTCTTGTAACCAATCGTTAAATCCGCTCCTGATCTGCTCGATTTTTTCGTGGGCAAGCTGAATGGCTTCATTATCTGCTACCCTGACAGTTTTATCACCGACTTTAACTTCATAGGTAAAAAAGGGTGCTGTGTTTTCAAGGGCATGCTCCAGCAATTTGTTTCCGTAGGTAGTTCGGCCATTTTTAGTTGTTACTGCGTACTCCCTGTTGACTTTAAGGTTGTTACCGGTACTGACTGTAAAACTATCCAGTGAGTGGAAATACACGACTTGCGTCTTTTGCTCAAATAGTTTTGTAGCGAATTCCTCATAGAAGCGCATAGGTATCCACCTCTCGCCCAGGTTAAAATCCAGCAGCTCGAAAGGAATCCGTTCCGGCTGTACATTTGTAATTGCGTCAAGACTTCTTTGAAACTGGATATTTTCAGGATTCTTTTCCGCGGCTGCTTGAGCCTGCCGAAGTTTCTCTACTACATTGCCCGATAAGTACTTATCAACTGTTTCCCACAGGCTTGTATGCGGGTTTAGGTAGATATGATCTCCCATTTGGAGAACTACCTCCGGCTCACTAAGCCCCATTACGCCTGCGATCAACTCCAAATCAACCGCTCCAATCTCGTTGAGGCAGTGAGCCAGCGCTTCAGCAGGGTTGTCAGTAGTAAAGTGTTCTTTCTGTTGTACAATCGTTTGGGTAAGAATGTCGGCTTTGACGAAACGGTCACCCTCCCTTCGTTCAAGTGAAGACAAAACCGTTAAGCCAAAAGCCCGGTCTTCACTGATTCTTTTCCTATTTTCGACACTATTAAGAATGCCAAAATGTGCGATAAGAGCTTCGTACTGGTCATTTAGTTCTTGCCGTTCACGATCACTGACCGCATTGCCCGAAAATTCCCTATTTGAAATTTCAAGATAAAGGTCCCGCAATGGAACATACATTTCGTAGAATGCCTTACCTGACTGTGAAGGTATCTCACGGAAAACAGCCTGTTTGAATTCTGTATCCGGCTTTTCAATCCTTCCTATTTTGCCGTTATGCAGTACCAGCGTATCTTTCTTATAGAAGGGTTTAAGTGTGGCCAGCGGCTCGGGGACTTTTTCTTCAAAATTAAAAAAGTGCGCCAGCGTTCGATCTCCTTCATGCTTGAAACTGTGGGCATACTGGGCAAGCTCTCGGGTAACAAATGCTATCTGATTACCCAACAGTCGTGCGTCCATCCAGTTCGCTGGTAAAGGTTGCAGTTCTTTTAAGTTGGAGTAGAGTTTATATACGAAATAATTGCTTTTGTGACGTTTAGCCGTAAGGAGCACAACCGCTTCATGTCCCGGATTGTCGGTAGTACGAATAGTGCCGATGATTCGTGCGGTGGCTTTCTCTATGACTGACTCGTCCAGTTCATTTACATAAGCCGATGCCCGTCCATAATTCTCTGCGGGACCACTATCAAAGAGGCCCAATTGAACCGATGCCGTAGTTTGTTTTGATTCCGGCATCGGAAGATAAGTTAACTTTTTGCCTTCCTTCTCACGCAGGGGCAACCCTTCAGTTTTGGCTTTACGCAGTAATTTCAGATTTAAGCGTGCGCTAAGCTGACTGCTAAGCAGGGTATGGAGGGGGGCACCGATTTGGCCTAAATCCCCATCTTGCCAAATTACTTCGGTTGGTTTCCCATATTGGTTAGTACCTGGAGTACGTATGTTACCCAGTATCACGTTGTCATGGGCTGCAATGAAGTTGTTGAGGAAATATTGGCCAAATTCGTTTTGTTGACTGCTGACCACGCAAAGTTGCAGCTCTTCGTCACTGAGTTTTTCCTTCACTGTATTCTTCTGGACAATAAGGAGGTGGTTCGGCGCTTCTGTGTTGCCGGTGTCCTTCATCAGGTTGTGGGGCATTACTGCGACTGCCAGAAAATCTGCCCTTTGAAATAGATATTGTCGTGCCGACTCGTTAGAGCGACTGTTAAGAAATGCATCTGTAGTAATATATGCCAACAGGCCACCATCCGAAAGTTTCTCTAATCCTTTGGCAAAAAAGTAATTGTGTATTCTCCTCGTCAGATTACTGTCATCATAGTCCGGGTCGTAAACCGAGAAATTTCCAAATGGAATATTACTGACTACCAGATCATATTTTCCCCTTTCTTCTTTTGGAGTATCTTCCAGCCCGGCTATTTGCGTTTTGGAGTTAACAATTAGGTTTTCATTAATGGCTGTGAGAACCATTCCTGTAAGAACATCCTTTTCTACCGCCGTAATATGCTTGAGATCGGGAAATGCCTTAATAGCTTCTGTAATGAACACGCCGGATCCGGCAGACGGCTCGTACAGCCGTTTTGGACCTACGCCTTGCGCCTTTAAAACTTCAAAGAGGGTGCTAGCTACAATTTCAGGTGTGTAGAATGCCGTTAGAACACTGCTACGGAGCGAATCTACAATTGCCTTATATTCTGACTCCTGAAAATGCTCTTTTAGAAGATCATGCAGAGATAAAATCGAATCATAGATTTGCAGATCTGCCTTTGAAGCTCCAAAGGCTACCCATTCTGGCCGGGGACCATAAGGATAGAGAATTGCCTTAATACCGCCAAACCCGGAATACTTTTGCAAATCAGCTATATCAACGTCCGTCAGCGTTTTACTACCCTGTTGGTGAGCAATAGCCAGCCGGACTGCACGGATATTATCATCTAATTTTTGGGGTATGTTGTAAGCCATTTTCTATCACTTTCAATCTCCACATTTCTTCTTTCTACAGCTCACTTTGTCATGTCCTGTCAATCAGGTAATCATGAATCTGCCCTATTACGGCATAGCGAATACCGCGATCATCTTCATTATCTTCATTGAACTCCAATTCATCAAAGATCCCCTTGCATACTTCCAGCATGTTAAGAAGCTCGTAAGCCAGGACACCCGTTTGGTCGAGGCGCTCATAGTCGCTAGGAAACTCCTCTTCAAACACCAAGCGGATATAATTATACCGCGAGGGTCTAAGGCTGGCGGTAAGCGCATTCAAACACTCCTCTTCGATTGCGTACTTCGGGCGGCCCTGAGAAATGAGCTCATCCAGCAGGGATTCAATCCCGTCCACTCTTTCTTGTAAATAGGCGCTCACGGATTGGCTTTGCTGCAATTTTGTCAACAGATCGGGATTGTTGTTGGCGATATACGCCAACAACTTTTCTTGAAGTACTGTTTTCATAAATCAACTACTTAAACACCAAAGAATGATTTGATAACAGTTGCCACCACTACCAGGAACACACAGCTTCCGAACCATGCTGCGGCTACCTTTCCTGTGTCTTGGTCGCCAGAATTCCACTTTTGATAAACCTTCACGGCTCCAATGAGACCCAAGAGAGCCCCAACCCCATACATCAGATCGGTACCGGCGTCAAAGTACCCTCTTACTTTCTGATTAGCTTCGTTAATTCCCGCCACGCCATCCTGTGCCAACGCTTTCAGTTGGGCTACTGTAAAAGCTGCAATCGTTGCCAGAGTGAGAATACTTCCACCCGCAAACTTTCCTGTTTTCTTTCTCCACAATTCCATCACACACAGATTAAGTTTGAAATAAAAAATACCATAAAGGGGCGGAAGGCCTTCACCGCCGCTGATCCCCCATTTTCCAACCCCTTTTTGCTCTCTGCGCACTGGGGACGGGCTGGGGAAGTACCTTCCGCAAAGTCTTTTAGAGACTCATGGACCAGAGCTGGTCCACGGCTTCTTCTTTCAGGTCACCATAACCTGACTTTTCACATTTTGAAGCGGTTAGCAAATTGATTGAGCCCCGGTCTGGGAGGATTGGACTGAAGGGTATTTTTCCGTGGTACCCAGTGGGCATTGTTTGAACTCTTGAATTCTCCATTTTTTAGCTGATGCTCGCGCAATAATTTCTTTTGGGTTCGGCCGGTGAAAACGGTGATCCCCACAATCCTGTTCCAAGTCCTTAAATTGAGCCACTGCAAGGGCTGCAATCGTTGCCAAGGTTAGAATATTTCTACCCGCAGACTTTCCTGTTTTCCTTCTCCACAATTCCATCACTCACAGATTAAGTTTGAAAAAAATACCATAAAGGGGCGGAAGGCCTTCACTGCCGCTGATCCCCATTTTCCAACCCCTCTTGCTCTCTGCGCGCCGGGGACGGGCAAGGGAAGTGCCTTCCGCAAAGTCTTTTAGAGGCTCATGGACCAGAGCCGGTCGACAGCTTCTTCTGTCAGGTCACCATAACCCGACTTTTCACATTCTGATGAGATTAGCTCATTGATTGAGCTGCGATACGGGGAGGATTGGACTGCCGGGTATTTTTCCATAGTCCTTCGCAGTGATTGCTTGAGCTCCTGAATTATCCAGCCCTTAGCTGACGCGCGGGCAATGGTTTGCTTTAGGTCAGAAATGAATGATTCGACCTGAACAAACTCCTCATCCTGGGGATGGAAGGGGTGATCACCATGGTGAGTTGGAATAAGCTCTAAAGCTTCCTCGTCGGGTACAGAACCGGCAGATGGGCTTTTGAATTTATAGAACCATCTGCCGGTTAGCAGTTCTTTCAGCTCGCGGGGGTAATATTTTAACCCCACGACTACATAGTAGATAATTAGTGTTATGGCGACTCCAATGCTGAAATCCTGCCATGAAATGTTGGTAAACATACGCTTCTCATTTTACTTTCTCCACATCCAACTCCGCTAGATCTGCCGGGTTGTTTACATCAATTTTCAGGTAGCAAAGTAAAATCAAGGGTTGGGGCCCTACAAGTACAAGATTTTGTTTTACCCCAAGTTTTACCCCACTTGGAGGAATTAGGTTTTTTGTTGATTATGAGGGGCTTAATGGGCAAAGGAATGCCGGCTTCCTCTTTGAAGGAGCTGTAGTAAAATGAAGAAACTGTTTGAAGACTCCGTAGGATTGGAGCCTATCAGGACTTGAAAAGTCTCTTAGTCGCTATTTCAAGGGCCTGAGAAAGCACTTCGAATGAGACGGGTTTAAGCAGGCAGTCTATAACCTGCTCGCCTTTCGGTTCCTTTAAGTGGTGGAGATTGCCTGTAATATAGATTATGAAGGGACAATCATTTCCTAATTTTGCCGGCAACTCTAATCCAGAGAGCTGGGGCATATCAATGTCTGATAGAATAAGGTCTGGGGCCTTCTCTCTAATAAAATCCAATGCGGAAACCGCACTTTCGAAGCTCTTTAGCAGCTCATAGCCATCATGTCTCTTGATGTGTTTTTCAATTAATTCACGCCCTGCGGCCTCATCGTCAATAATAATACAGGTGAATTTTTTCATGTTTTAAACAATGTTATGTTACGGTATTAAATTCGATTTATCTTATGGTAATAAGTCTTTGCTCCCAATGCGTATAGTCCTACTGTTGCTGGCTAATGATATCACTGTGTGGTAATTATTTGAAGAATCTCAAGCCTGTAAATAAGCAGATGAGAATCCAGACCTATATAGCCCTAATCACGATTCCTTCTAGCTACAGTTGACTTAGATCTATTCCCATTTCCTCCGCAAGAGGGCGAAGAAAATCTCGTATAAATACAGCCCCACTATTGTTAGAGGAGTATTCGCCAAGGTGAATTTTATGTAGTTTGAGTAAGATCCGATCAGGTGAAGACTTTTGTGTACAGAAAGGTATATAGTAGATTCTTTTTTTGATATTCAAATCTTCATCTAGTTCTATCTCATAATGCCCTCTGATATGGTCAGATTTATAATCATCCGGACCGACAATAGTCACCAATCTAACTTCTTTTTCATCAGCGTATCTGGTCATTTTAATAGCAGCCAGCAAAGGACTGAACGCAATGACGGCCTGCTCAGATATGGGATTGTTTTGCAGTAATTGTAGCATTTCTTCCTTTTCAGGGATTTCATTTAAATATTTGACCTGCAGGAAAAAATCATCCGAATAGGATCTAAGAATCTCAAACTCAAAAGCTACTCCCTGGTAATTGTCTCCATAATTTTCCCAGTGAAAAATGAAGCTCTCCAATTCTCTGTTTTCCAAAGGTGTAAAACAAGAAACAAAGATGTGATCCTTTAAAGTTAAGTAATCACCTTTAAAATTATTTGTTAACCTTAAGGCGTGAGTAAGTTCCTCATTATCTCCACCATTACTTGCAAATGAGGACAGGTTACTGCTTCGAAGTTTTTGAGACTTCAGAATCGCATAAGCTGAATTAAGGTTGGTGAAGTGAAGAATCTTTTGATCTCTGAATTCATAAAGGAAGTTTCTCATGGTAGTGTAATCCTTTTGAATAGTAGCAAATTGGGTTTGTCCATTAATTTGGAGCCATGTGCCAATTGTGAATTCAGATTGACACTCTAAAATCCTTAGTATTTCACTAATTATGCGGTCTTTGTCCATTGTGTTAATCAAAAATATTCCGAATCTAAATATTTGACCTTGAAAATCAAAATCCTGTAACAAGTGAACCAGGGCTTTTATAAGGCTGTTTTATAAATAGAATCGTTTAACCATACATTAAACTATATTTTATGGATTGTGATAAATTAGAGAAAGGTTACTATGTTGAAATACGGGATCGAATGATGGGCAGTAGCTATTATAAAGTCTTAGAAGTTTATAATAACAAGGATTATGTAAAAGTAAAAAACTTACATAATCAAGCAGAGGTAGATGTAAGATTGGATTTCATCCGGCCAATAGAGACAAAATCACATCATTTGGAAAAAATTGGCTTTCAGAAGGTACAAGTAAAAATTGAACTGGCAGAAGGAGAATGGTTTAAAGAACAATTTGTTTTAGGAGATATTGAAATATGTGATTTTGTGCTCCCGATTATTTATGGAGATAACCAGAAAGGCTATTATGGTAATGGTTTTACTCCCGTAAAATGGCCCCTGGACTATACAAAACTAGCAAAGGGTTTTCACCCAAACAGTATTTATCCAAATGATAGCTTTAAAACAGATTATCCTTCCCTGGATTATATAAATGCATTGTTTGAGTACTTAGACAAGAAGGGAGTTGAATACGATAAAACCGAAGTGGTGCTGACAGAATTTTCTGTGGGGAATTATTTTGCTTAATTTATACTTGTAGTATACACGAATCTACTTATCGCCAACATCTACGGGTAGAACGTCTCCGCTTCGTTTCAATTCATTTATACTGTCATTTAGTAGAGCTGCTAAGTGGGCAAATAATACATCTATATTATTAATAAGTTCATCTTTACTCACTTCCTGGGGAGGATTAACAACATAGTGATCAGCGCTTCTTCTAATACTTGTAGCGGCTCTTTGATCTGGCAGGGTTGGAGTAAACCGATGATTAAAAGAGTTCCTAATACCGTATTGATTATAAGTAACATTTAGGAACGTTTTTAAGTTATTACGAATATTGTCATTTGGAATTCTATCTGCAAACGCTTCTTTTACTAGAAGTTTTTCTTCGCTGATTTTTAAATTATAAACGACATTAAGAAGCTGGCAAAACACGTCCCTTGTGGAAAAATAGAAGTAATAAAATACTTCCAGGTGGAAATCCAATAATATCTCATCTGTCAATCGCTCTGGATCCTCTTTAATTCGTTCATAGTGGGTAAGGGAGAAAATATATGCGTTATTCAACTTACCCAGCCTGTTTTCGAGACAATTGTTCCACCAATGAATGTCCTCCCTTCTAATAGCGTCTTCACTATCTTCATTTTTCAGAATCCCTATGAATGCTGGGAGGTATTCTGGTTCTAGCCTTTGTATTTTAGGAATGCGTTTGGAGTGTTTGATCCGTTCATCTCGGGATGGATATTGATAGCTGCTGGCCTCAAGGTAGATCTTTTTATTTGCCATTTTTGTAGCTTTTAGATATCTTTAATAAAGTAAATCTCAAGAAGGCTTAAATACCTTTGACTTTCGTATACTTCAAAGCGTTCTTAACATCCGACAATGGTTTTAATAGTTACCATACTACTTATGTAGAAACGCTTAAGCCTAAACACTAACCTTTTTATTCGTTAAATTCTCCATTGGTATAGCTTTTCCGTGCAAGTCAGCAATATACTTTAATATTTCAGGAAGATGTGTCTGAATAGCTTCTAAGAAATCATCGATTAAAGACTCCTTTGCTTTAATTGATTTTATAAAATCAAATACTATTATAATACATTCATCAAAATTAAGAGATAGAGACTGGCGAAGTTTGTCAAACATCACCGATAAAACGACCATCCACCTTACCGTAGGGTGGGGATGCTTGAATTTTTGAAAGTAAATAGTAGGGTTTCTAAACGTTTCAATAAGAAAAATGATCGTCCCTGATAAGGAAATCTTAATCAAATCGATTAATATGTCCTGTGATTTTAAGGTAGGAGGAAGTGAGTCCCATTTATGAATTATATGATTTGCTACCTTATTTGCTGCATACCAGTCAGCATCCATTTCTAAAATGTGATGAAACTCGGAGTATCCTGCTTCGGTTACATTTTCATCAAGTATAGGAATCTGGTCAAAGGGATCTTGGATAATATGTCCCAATTCATGATAAAAGATAAATAAGGTGTTTAATTGAAACACAAGAATGTCCTTTGATACATCAAATACACTATGCAAAGAACTAATCTCGGGTAAATTCTCGGCAAGTTCTTGAGAAAACTGCATTAGTTTAACAATTGAACCTGAATTTACTCCTATATACCTTGTTCGATCTCGAAGACCGGCCTGCGCATTTATGTGCAGATTATTAATGTATAGAAATTTAGTGTCGCTTACATCTAAATATTTACTTTCTTCCTCAAGATATTCGCTACAAAACTGATAGAAGCTTTCGAAATATTCTTTATATGGCGAAAGTTCATAGTCAAAAGCTATATCCTTAAAATAAGTACTCCTAGAGAATAGGATCTCCAATGCTTGTGAATAACTGGAATTAGCCATTAAATTTCATTAGTTATTGTTGAGGTTAGAATTCACTTTACCAGAATAATCAGATTTCGGTAAAGACTTTTAGTTATCTGACTCAACATCTTGTATCAAGCAATATCTTGATAACCAGACGAGTAGTATTCAGTTGTTGTTGAAATGCGAATAATATTTACATCGACTCGTCGATCTTCTGAGTAGTGAACATCATAAACTTTAAAGATATATCCTATGCCGTCGATATCTAGTACTATTTTCTCTCCTGAAGCAGGTATACTTGCTAGTTCTACTTCTTTCAAAGCCTGAAAATGTCTCTTCTCTTTATTGAACTCCATTAATAACACCTCTGTCATACTTGTGATATATATTAGTAATTTTTGTACTAAAATACTAAGTTTTAAGTTGTCTAACAAGTTACATAATCTTGAACACTTTTAATCTCAAAAAAATAATGGAAGAGAGGATTCTAAATCCCTCGGGAAATTGTACAAAAACAATGATTTAAAACTTTTACAGTAAAGAGCAGCCCAAACTGTTTCCTGTAGGGGTTTTGCCAATTTTGTATAGACAATATGTGATTTCGTACATTATTTTTTGTGAACGTTTCTTTGGTGAATATTTTCGCAAGTATATTCCTTACCCTATTGGCAATATGAAATAGATACCGAAGGCAATTATGATTTTCGCTTCTCCCGACCGAAGTCATTTTATAAAGAGGCAATTTTCTCATTTTAATATATCCATTCAAAAACATCCTTATATATGAAAGACAAAATTCACCATGGCAGAAATGTGAAGAGATTCCGGGAAATGAGGGGGCTGAAGCAGGAAGGTCTGGCTTATGAGCTCGGGGAGATGTGGAATCAAAAGAGAGTATCTCTTTTAGAACAGAAAGAAGTTCTCGACCCGGATCTTATTGGCAGGATTGCGGAAATACTAAGTGTACCTATGGAAGCCATTACAAATTTTAATGAAGATATAGCAATACAGGTCTTAGGCAAAACAAAAGAGTCTGGCAGTTGGAATAACCTGAATCCGCTTGAAGAAATTTTTCGCCTACAAAAGGACGTCATAGCGCTTTACGAGCGTCTGATTAATGAAAAGGAGGAAATGATTATAGTTCTAGAGAAGATTGCCCTAAGATGAAAACGCTGTCTTAGGCAGTCGGATTTTAATGTACTTCTTCCCACGGATTCAGTAGGTTTAATCCTTTAATATTTTTAA
>JAHBUB010000065.1 GCA_019638285.1 Cyclobacteriaceae bacterium
ATCTATGTCGTCCGTTGCTACAATTCCATTGCCATCCCTTACAGTAACGGTATAGTTAGTGGGCCCTCCGGCAGTGGTTCCAGTAAAAACAGGATTGGGAACTGAAGAAGCGCTTAAGTTGGTCACCGGGTTCCAGGAATAAACTAAAATTGGGTCACCACCTGCAGTCGTTGTCAAAGAAACGGTCGCATCTTTACACAGAGCAACAGTAGCTCCATTATCGATTGCAATAGTTGGATTGGCCCCAGTAATCCCTGTGAATGCAGATACTTTACCTGCAATGAGAGAAGCTCCCGTGTAAGTAAGCGTATTTCCTGCAAAAGTTTCTCCTGATTTAACCCATGGATTTGAAATCTGATTAAACGGATTGGTTAATGTAGCAGCTCCTATACTCCCCTCTGTTCCATTAATGTCTATTGCTGAATAATTCCCGGTAACGGTAGCCGTAACATTTGCAGAAGAAGATACATCCCAATAACGACTTATAAAATTTGTGCCACTCGCATTATTTGGGTGCTTTGCATCTTGTACCGACACTCCAATATCGGAAGGGCCTCCACCAGTAACATTAACAGTGATGGGTGAGTATTCATACATCCCCGCATTTTCACCCACAGGAAAAACAAATGATCCATTCAGGTTATTTTTTATAATCTCGCCTCCACCTGTAGCAATGATCATGTTGGATACGGAAGGAATTCCTGCGATAGTGGCTCCGCTGCCTAATGACAACTTGAATCCTCCCAGATTAAACCTGCCACTTGAAAGTGTCAAAACCTCATTTACGGTAATATCGGCAGGCAAAGATGCCTCTCCAGATAGTTGATTAATCGTTAAATTTTCGTAGGGTATGGCTTTAACAGTTTGGCTACTTCCTGAGTAAACGACTGTATTTCCTATGTTGGATGCGGTTATTGTAGCGATGCCAAAACTTCCTCCTAAATTCAGTGTTGCAGCTCCTCCTTGAATTAAATTGCCACTACCACCTAAGGCAGTCCCTACAGTCAGTGAATTGTTGTTCGTTAATGCAATGTCACTGGTTACATTAGGTATTGAAAACGCTCCACTCAACCCTTGAGGATTGGTATTAAATGTATGCAAGCCTGTACCAGCTGTAAACGTTCCCGAGTTGGTAATCCCTCCCTGAAATATTACAGGAGCATTTGATGAGTTAATCCAACTACCTCCGGAATTAATTAGAACTAATCCTTCGAAAGTTTTTGTTCCTGCACCCGAGCTGATTACCAAATTTCCACTTGTCCCAGTTCCGATAACTGTAGTACCATCCACTGAAAAATTTCCAGTAGAAACCGTGAAGGTTGTTCCATTTTGAATCGTAAGGTCTGATCCTATGACTGTAGCAACTGTAGCCGTTGTGTTGCTCGTATTTGAAGTGATAACGTTATTAAATGTAGTGCTTACACCGCCCCCTATGAGTTGAAGGCCACTACCATTAAATGTAACAGTTCCTGCACCAGCTGTGAATGAAGCATTGTTTGTGAAATTGCCAGCTACATTGGTATTGGCTCCTGCCGTATATGTGCCTGTTGTTAACACAATATTTCCAGTGGCTGAAACCGTTGCAGGTGCCGCAAAATTTCCAAGGGTTTGTGTGTAGTTTGCTGCGTTAATAATTCCTATGCTGCCCCCAACACTTAACGTCCCTCCTGCTTTATTTACCACCAGGTCATTAAAAGTCTGCGAAGCACCCGACCCTGTTATTAACTGTGGGCCTGTGCCATTGAACGTTACCGTTTGTCCATTTGTATTTAAAGTACCCCCTGTGATAGCGAGGTTACCCGTCAAACTAGTAGCCGCACCAAGGACAACCGCATTACCTGGATTGTTAATCTCTAAATTATTGGGGGTATTTTGTGTAAGCCCATTGCCCACTGCCTGGTTGGCAGTGCCGTTATAAATATAATTCGCACCAGCAGCATAGGTTCTAGTTCCTGTTACTTGAATATTCCCCGATGCACCTCCAGTTGTTATTCCCGCAGATGAAGTAACCCCTAATGTAGCACCCGAAGCTAATGTGAAGTTACCTCCACCACCAATAACGGTACCCACATTTGCCATCTGCAGTATCGACCCACTATTCACAGTGTAATTGATGTTATTAGAAACCGTACCCCCAGAAGTGTAGGTTTGCGTTCCTGCTTTATTGAATACTATTGAACCCGCACCCCCTCCGGTCTCTGTGATTGTTCCACCTGCATGCGTGAAATTTCCTGTAACATTAAGTGTTGCTGTAGTAGCACTCGGATCTTCATGCATCAATAGTTGTCCGCCCAAAATATTCACATCCCCAGCAACCGATAAAGTAGAATTCGCATTTCCTGTAACGATTGTAAAATTTCCGTTGTTTAAAGTAAAATCCCCGCCCACAGTCATTGTACACGAGCCAGTACTGTTGTTCATTTTGAATGTACTATTACCATTAATTGCAACATTCCCTGTCACATCTATGGTGTAACCTGTCGCAGTATTCGACATTCGCAATGCAAGGTTTGTGGGATCCAGTGATCCGCCAGTAGCCTGCACCGTGAAATCACCCTGAATGGTAATGTCTGATTGTAAGTAGATATTCGTGTTCTGACCAGATGAATTCCAGAGTAGATTTCCAAATGTTTGAGCAAAGCCTGTTGGCGCTGTAGCCACTACACCTGTGATAGAGCAAGTGGATGTTGATGCCCAGGTCGCTGTAGGAACTACTCCGCCATCAATAGCATGAATGTAAGTTCCTGTTCCGTTAACAGCCATACTGCCAGCTGTTAGACTTCCGAGAGTAGCTGTAAGTGTTCCTCCGGAATTGACAGTAACAGCGTTTGCAGCCTGAGCTCCATTTAATGAGATATTATGTCCGGACAGAATAATAACATTATCATCGGCATCAGGAATATGATCGACATCAGAACCCGATTCGGACCAACTACCAGGGGCATCCCAATTACCAGTAGCTACATTAGAGGTGAAAGTACTTACTTGAGCCCTCGCGGACCCTACAATCAACGCAAAACAAAACAGGGTTAGCATTTGAATGCTAACTTTTATTCTGCTCGGTTTTTGAGTTGCTTTCAAGGGTTAGCTGTTTATAATTGAATTACCCAAACAGGTTGTAAAACAATGTTTTACAACCTTAAAATGAAAAGCAGGCCAAGCATGATACAATAAAATTGATCTGGAGGTGTCGAGGGTCATAGGTATAGGCCAACTAAAAAATTTAATATCGACTAAACCTTAAAAGTAACCTATTTGGACAGAAAAACAGCTTATTTTGAAAATTTACCATCCTTGTTTACTTTGATGAAGGTCATTTTAGTTTCTCCATCCTGACCGATGGCAAAAGTGCCAATAATACCAATCGATCCATCGGGTAATTCCAAGACCGCACCAATACGATCATCCTGCTCTCCTCCAAAAATAATGGGATCCTTCCACACAGGAAAACCGCTGTTGTCAATCTTGGTAAGATAAAAATTCTGGATGCCCGTAAATTTTTCGTTGGCTAAAATAATAAAGCCGGAGCCGGAAGACGCTACGGCAGAAACTTTTGCCTCTGAGACTATTCCCAGATTAATCGATAAAGTCTTCTGGAACTCGATATCTGAATTATTCAATTGCAAATTTTTTCTAAGTTTAACAACATAGATATCTGTACTTGCCCCAGGCCTTTGTGAAATTCCAGAAAGAAGGAACCCTTCCCCTGATTGTACGGGCGAAAAAGCGACTGAACTGAGTATTTCGTTTGAGCCTGATTGCCCCAGTAAAAAATCATTGGTATTACTTGCTTCACCGTCCACACCCAACTGGGATACATAAAAATTAATGTCTCCATCCAATTTTGGCGTATCCGTATTGAAAAACAAATAAAATTGATTGGGTAAAACCTCAACCACTTTTATTGCTTCGTCAAATGTTCCCGGGCCATAACCTTGCCTCCAAACAGGTGGGTACACGGTAAGGTCATTATAGAGCCTTACAAACATGGCGTCTCGGGTGTCATTAACTGGACCAGTGCCATTAGGCTTTAAGGCCAGGTTATTAGTTGAACCTGCTACAATAAAGCCATCACTAATTTGTGTAATCGAATTAGCGGTTTCATCGGTAGATGTGGCCCCCTTGATGGTGTCGCTGGCAATTACCGCCCCATCAAGGCCAAGTGTCATCACCAAAATATCATGTTCTGTAGGTGTATTCTCAATATCGGCTACAATCGCCAGTCGTCCATCGCTGGTAAGAATAATATCTTTGGCGATTTCATTTTTTTCTGTTCCGTATTTTCGCTCCCAGTTGATAATTCCGTTGGGCAATATATTCACCAGGTACAATTGCTTGCCCATACTCAGCTCCTCGGTCGTGCCAAACAAAGTAATGGTTCCATCAGGATTGACCACTGCGTCTACTCCCTCTTGATTTCCCTCATCTCCATAAAACTTAACAAAAAAGCCATCCTCAAGAGAATCAATAGTAGAAGCGGTATCGCAACCCAGCGCAATAAATATAAAAACATAAAAATATATCCACCCTTTCTTCATTATTTGTTCCCTTCTTTTGATATATCCCTCATTACTTTTTTGGTATTGGCATGCTTTATTCTTCTTGGGGCATAAAGCGGTTTCACAAAGCCGACAGAAAGAGAAATATTATCCAACCTATAAGCATCTCCTATCCATCTGTACCTCCCTATGGTGCTTGAGAAGTTTCCATCTTTATCCAGGTAATTCTTTTTATCGTTTACCACATTGTTTAATCCAGCCATGTATCTCACATCTGCAAAAATGAAATTCCTTCCTACTTTATAGTAAAGGCCACCACCAACAAGCAACGACCGGTTTAGGAAAATCCTTTTATAACCCACCTTTTCGTTGGGGCCTTCTGTTGTCACCTGACTTCCCTTCTCTGTAAGGGTGGGGCTCTGGTTTTCCAGACGCAATTCAACGTTTGAACCAATCAGCGCATTTAAGGAAAAGCCAGCATATCCGTAGGGTCTTATCTTTCCGGAATTATCACGGTATTTTACATAGAGCGGCACATCAAACCATGTTTGCCGCTCAATCATCTCCTGGCGATCGTCCAGTGAAATCTTATTCTTTACAACTTTAAAAGACTTCAATGCAAATAATACCTCTCCACCCAGGCTTAGGTTGTCATTTATATTCCAATCCAATCCTCCTCCAAATTGGAAGTTGGGTCTGAGTTTGTTGGTTTTATCAACCGGATATCCCTCTGTATTATTTTCGTGAATGGTTCGAATCAAAGAGACATTTCCACCAAACATAAAATGAGGTGTAAATCTGGGTGTCGCAGTGAATTTCTTACTCAAGTAAACTAAATCAATAGGATCATTTTCAGGTGTAGCCACAAATTCAGGATCAGCCTTCAGTAATTTAAGGTAGCTGTCTTCCGCTGCTATAGGATCATCTAAAATAAGATAAACTTGTGCCAATAGATAGTATGCCTGAAATTTCTGCTCATCGGTAAATCCTTGATCAAGACATTTTTTGAGCATAGACGGAATTCCAAAAAAACGCCCTGCATTAAATTCGTCACTGGCAAGGTTCAAAGTTTGCAAGCAACCCGTATCCTGACTGAATGCAGTCAGCGAAAAAAAACTGAGGAGAATCGCAATTACGGCTGACTTCACAAGTGGTTAATTACTTTCGTATCCTATTTAATTATTCTAAAAATCGTTGATCAATAAACTCTTACAAGTGGCTTCGTACCCAATGCCATTCGCTACATAAATTTCCCACTCCTCCGGAGTCATGTTTCTGGTCAACTTAGGACAAATTTGTTCCGCCAGCATTTTTGGATCCGTTGGCCAAATTCTAATCTCGCCATTGTTACAGGAAGCAAGCAGATAATTGGAGTCCTTTGCAAAACCAATGTCCCAAATATTACCATTGTTGTTATCCATCAAAATAGGTAAATCTTCCTCTTGGTCAACCACCCACATCTGCAATTTCCTATCCAGTCCGGCACTGGCTAAAAGAAGACCATCAGGACTAAATCTGATTGCCGAAATACCTGACTTATGACCTGACAATTCCTTCGTTACCTGTTTTTTGTCGTTGTCATACATTTTGACCACACCCTTTATTGGCAGCCCGCTCTCATTCACCACTTCCACACCATAAGCAATCAAATTTCTCGTAGGATGATAGGCCACCGAAAGTATACGATTTGGTGCTTCATTAACTACTGTTTCGTAAGTGTTGGTATTAAGGTTTACAACAATGAGCTCACCCGAAGTGGCAACTCCAGCCAACCAATTTCCGTCTCCACTGATATCAATGGATTTTAGATCAAATGGAAGGCTTAGCAGTTGTCTACTCTCGCCTGTTATCTGATTGGTAAATCGGAGTGTTCGATCGGATGCGGCTGAAATAAAGCCGGAATTGTCAGGCAAAAACTTAATGTCTGTTATGGAGCCTTTGTGTCCTTCCACTTTTAGTGGTTTTTTACTGCTATCAAGTGTGTATATCTGAACAAAACTTGAGTCACCCCCATTAACAAGGTATTTCTCATCTTTGCTCAATGCGAGCACACGATTGGGGAATGGATTAGCGCTTACCTGCGCACCCATTTGATGGTTTATAAAATCTCCTGTGAAAATCCTTCCATCATTACCTGTCGTATAAAATGCATTTCCACTCTTGGAAACGACCAGTGAATACATTCTATTTCTCAATTTACCGGGCAAAAATAAGGCGTTATAATTGGAGCCCGATAATTGTGCAAGCGCATGATACAATCCACTAAAAACATACGAATCATAGCGCTTTCCTGCGTATTTAGTATGGAATAAATAACCTTGCATGGCAAGAAGGCCCGCCAATTCCCCCTCATCCATACCTGCAGCCTTGGCCTCCATTGATTGGGCAACTGACAAATACAATAATCTATTGGCCTTCTCCAAATTTGCTTCTGCTCGGCTAAATTGTTCTTTATAGCCCAATGTGGCTATTTCAGCTTTACCCCTTTCAGTTTCCGCAATTTTCGTTTGGGCTTCCGCTATCCTTAGGTTTGACTCGGCCTCTTGTTTTGCTTGATTGGCAATTTTCACTTGTTCCGCCAACCGAAGGGTTAGTTGTCTGGATTCGGCCAATGCCTTTTCTGCCCTGCCTCTTTCCTCATCTGCCACTTTACGCTGATCTTCTGCCTCGTCCCTTGCCTCCAAAGCAATCTTCTGTTGCTCTTTGGCATTGGCTGCCTCTCTCTCTGCAGCAATTTGCTGTGTCAATCCAAATAAGAAGAAGGCAATAGCGATCAATAAAAAAATAACCAAAACGATATTGGTCGTTCTTGCTCTGCGCAGCGTCCTCTTCTGAAGTAATTCCTGATTCTTAAGCTCCGCCTCGTAGGTGATCCTACTGGTGTCGAGAAAAACGATGGCTCGTTCAAAAGCAATATCATACCGTTGTGCCCACTGCCGCGTAGGCCGCTGCTTCTTTTGCCAGTTGAGCGCCAATTGCAAGTCGGGGGGGCGCCAAAGTCCTGTTTTACCAATCTGGTACATGGCAGCCGCTTCCGAGATTCTCTTATACGTTTCCGCTGATTCCGACTCTTCATCCACCCAGTTAGAAAGTCGATTCCATATCCTCATGATACTTTCATGAGATAGCTCTACCACAGAATCTTTTGTTAGCTTAATGGAAGCGTCAGGCATCAAAAAGGAACGCCCTGGTTTTCTGAAGTTTTCTATTACCTTAATCACATCCCCATCCGATGCCGATGCCATCTCGGAAACCGTGGTTATTCTGACAGGCCGCCTCATCCCGGTATTGTCCTCTCCTTTCTCTGTTACATTCTTAAATAGAATTTCCGCGATTTCCTTTTCTTTCGGGGAAAGTTCATCATAGGCCTCGTTTGCATGCAAGGACAAGGCCTGCTCTATCCTACCGATGGCATTATAGTGCCGCATATCCATTGGCTCGCCAGGCTCACGGTTGTCTACCCAATAATCCCATGTCCGCATCAACGCATGTTGCAGAATGGGGAGTTGATCTTGGTGCCTATCAATATCGGCCAGTAGCTTTTTGACCAATCTGTCGGCAATTTTACCCCCTCCAACAGCGATAGGGCCTTCGATGGCCATCCGCTTTTGCTCCCGTGTCATCTGAGGAACCAGGTAATTACTGGTATTGATCATTTGGGTAAGTCCGGTAAACGTAGAGCATTCCCCAATAAAATCAGAACGCATATTCAGGGCTACATAGACAGGTACCTTGGTTTGATGGACCGCATTTAAAATTAAGTTTACATATAAAGTGGCATCGTCAGAATGCTGATCTCCTGATGATTCATCATACCGGAAAAGTTCTTCAAACTGATCAATCATAAAAAATACATTCTCATTTGCCTTTGACTGAATGTACTTTGCGATTTCCACGAGCCCATCCGAACCGCTTCTTAGCACTGAGGAGATAATCGCATTATGAATTTTCCGATCCGATTCATCAATTTGTTTGGTGCGAATCTGATAGTCAATTATTGAATGGGTAAGATTTGCAATCGGGGATGTGCCGGGTCTAATATTAATGACATGCCAATAGGGACCCGTTTGGGTCATAAAGCCCCCATAAAGCACCGGCACCAGTCCGCAATGCATTAAACTGGATTTACCACTTCCCGAATAACCCATCACAGTCACGGAGCGATGGGCAGAAAGCTTTACCAGGATATCATCCACTTGGCCTTCTCTACCAAAATAAAGATGACTTTCATCGATACTAAAAGGCCTGAGTCCGGGAAATGGGTTAAACCCAAATCCTCCCTCCGACTCTCGTGGATCAGGAGCATTGTCATCGAATTCGCCAACTTGGACAGGATAATTCAGCATCGATTCAAATAAACGAATTTGAAATTTAGCAAAGTAGCGACCGAATTGCGAATATTCACAAGAGTAAACTGAAGTTTAAAAAATGCTCCAACAGGCCTAAAAATTGAGTATTAGCCTAAAATCCGTGAAATTTAGCTAAAATCATATATATTCCAAAACCCGGTCTGCCAACTTCACATTGTCGGACAAAAGCTCGTAAAACTGATCCTTGTTGAAACCAAGTAAAATGGTTTGCTCTTTGGCAATTAACACATGGGTATTGACAAAAGAAGGAGATGCCACCATTTCACCAATGAATTGACCTCTTTCATATTCTCCGCCTACCTTTCCTTTTTCAATAAACTCAGCTTTACCACTGTAAATGATGTAAAAATTATTATTTTCCTTCCCATCAATTACCAGTGATTCCCCATTGTTGAGTTTTATCTCTTTGGAAATATCCGCCAAATTAGACAACACAATCCCCGGGATTCCATCGAACACTTCAATTGACCGAAAGAATATTATTTTATCATACAACATCTGATGGGTTTGACTTTCCCTATGGTAGATCACCTCATCCAATCTGCGCTTTACTTCTTCACCAAGCCGTGCAGAATTGATATTGTATTCTTCTGTACTAATTTGGTTCAAAGCCCAAGCCGCTGTCTCCTGAATCAGTTGATCTTTATTAAAAAGTTGGGCGATCAAATCAAGTTTAAAATCTGCAATTTTTTGTACCCCTATTTGATGCAATACGGTCGCCTTTGTCCATCGGTTTGACTGCGTAAAGTCTCTGTTTATCAGGAATTTAAGCACCAATTTACTGTCTAAGTCAGCCCGTGGATAAAAGACTTCTAATCGATTTATCTTTTCAGTGATTGACATATCATCTAACACGGGGATGACTCTTTGCTTCAATGATTCAGAGAGAAAGACATCCAGTAATTCAACCGCATAAGTAGTTCCTTCGGTGGTTCCACTTTCAATATTTTCTTTTACCAATTGAATAGATCGCGTATCATACAACATGGCGAGCAACATATAAATATGCTCCATGTCGTTTTGATTCTCTTTTTCAAGGGCTTGCTTGATAATCTTTGCATCACCCGCAGAACCTATTTCCTGAATGGCGCCTAGGTTCCAGCTGATGTCCGCAATATCAGCCTCAATAGCATACTTAATGCGTGTAATCTGAGACACACCAGCCTTAAAACCACATACACCCAATGATAACAGTACTTGCGACACAATCACCTTATCAGGATAATCAATTTTATTCCACAGCAGATCTTTGGCACGCTGGCCTCCTATCCTACCGATAGTTTGGATAATCTTAATAAGTACCTGGGTATTATTTCCATATCTATAGAAGGCATTCTCAAGGAGGTTGAGTGATTTCTCTCCTATTAATACCAATGCGCTCAATGCCTGATTGCCAAATAATGGATATTTCATATTGTCTATGAGTGCCATTATTACCTCGTCATTATGTTTTTTTATTGAAGTTTTAATCGCAGTACTTCTTACTGAAGGCACTGAATCGTGAAGTAGCTCCATCAAAAAGGAGATGTTTTCTTCGGCAGATGAGTGTAACAATAATTCCGCAGCATATTGACGATCTTCGGCAGAAGGAGACCTTGTCAGCTTTTGTATTCTTTGTTTGGTAATATCTCCATGACTATGAAGGATTTGTTCAAGGTCAGTTTTAGTAAGAATATTTTTGTCTGATGACTTGGCCTGTTTCGGGTCTATCCGAATAACATAACGATCCGAAACAGACAACCCCTTAAGCTCATTCATCTTTCGTTGAGCGTATTCTCTGGTGTCTTCATCCTCATTTTTCATCAGGCTATTTATCCAAGAGGAGCTATTTGCCGGATTAATTTTTTCTAATAGTTTAAATGAAAATATTGCTTTTGACGTATGATTTTTTGACAGGAGTGCCTCCAGTCTGGTCGTTACCTGCGTGAATCCTATTTCAAGTCTATCTTGCTGAAAATCAGTGCTTTCTAGTTTTTCCCTTATCTTGTTTCGGTATCCATTATACAGTTTCCCCACTACTATAAAGTAGGCCCAGACAAGCAATAAAATGAGAGCGGGTATCCACATTAGATTGAAGAATGGAATGAGCGCAAAAAGAAAAATAGAGGTACCGGCAATAAACCTACCTGACTCGTTTACTACTCCTTCTACTTTGGCCTGAATCCCAAAACGCAACCGGCTATCCAATGGAATAAACAGAAGCTTATATACGGGGTTTTCAAGGGAGTCTCTCAGCATCGCATTGAACAACCGCGTTAATGCCATAAACAAGAAGAAGAAAATGAATGTGGTGGGTGTTACCGCTATGTCATACCCAAAAATAAATCCTGTAAGAAGCGACCCAATAGCAAATATGCCAACGATTACTGGAAGCACATAAAGGGAAACTTTGACCCCATAGTTGCTTATCACTTTATCATTGACAAACGTTTGCATAATAAGGCTCAGAAGATATATACCTCCATTGAAATAGGCCAGGAAGTCGGTGAGCTCACGTTGGTCTGGGTATTGTTCGTTGATCAGATCCTGAAAAGCATATTGATTAAAAATGAACATCACCATTGAGATAATGGAAAAAATACTCAACATCGATACATAGGGATCTTTAAAAATCCTACCGAATGAGGTTTCCTTCCTAATTGTAGATTCAAATTCCCGGGGATCATTTTTAGTGAGAGGAAATCTAAATGAAATAATAATAAATAAGATAGCAGAGCACAGGATACTTATGGTGCATACAATAAGATAGTTCGAGGTCTCTGTGAAGAGTGCCGCGGAAAGGGGAATAAGAAGAAACGCCAGTATCGAAGCCACCAATTGCCCGGTGTCAATCCAACCTATAATCCTTTTACTCTGCCTGAAGTTGAACAGTCGCCCGAAAATCCCCCAATAACATAAAAGAAGTACAGCTGTCATGGGGCCGGTAAGACAGTACATTGTAAAGAGTACCTCATCATGATAAGCAGGGTCTCCATAGTTATACATGAGGTATACTCCTACTGTGAAAAACACAATGGTCAAAATGCTGGAAGTGGTCAACGTGCTAAACCTGATCCTGTTCTGAAGGGATGAAAACAAAAGTGTGGACACAATTCCAAACAC
>JAHBUB010000066.1 GCA_019638285.1 Cyclobacteriaceae bacterium
AGTCCATTATTAAAGGCAGGATTGTTGTTACCCCCTTCAATGGACATGTACCGTTGCACGGTGACACTTCCGGTAACCAATGCTCCTAAAGGAAGTTCGGCAATGGCAGCGTCCACTACCGATGGTTCATCGTCTGAAGACAATAATGTAAATACAGAAGTACCTGAAGATCCGTCTGCATCAAATATGGTATTGGGGGATAAGGTAAGTATACCGCGAATGTTTTGGTTGCTCTGTACCTGAACACTTAATGGGTTGGCAGCGTTGGTCACTGTGATGTTGTTAAATGTGGTGGTGGTACCCGCTATGCTCTGAACGGATGAACCATTGAGCAACAAAGTTCCGGTGCCTGCCACAAAAGTTCCGTTATTGGTGAAGTTACCGGCTATTTTTAAACTGGCTGGGGCCGTTACCGTACCTGTTATGGTAATGCTGCTAAAAGTAGTGGTTCCTGTGAATGAGGTGGTTCCATTAAATGTCACATTATTGGAAGCCAGTCCTCTGCTAAAAGTCCCTGAATTGCTCCAACTGCCCGACACGCTCATGTTGGTTGGCGCATTTAATGTACCCGTAATGTTTACATTGTTAAAGTTATAGGGACCCGCTCCTAAAAAATTAGTGATCCCTCCAAAAGTAACCGTTGCAGAACCTGCATTTAAAGTACCGTTGTTGGTGAGATCACCATTGATGTTGAAATTGGCGGACGGGGTAAGCGTTCCTGTTACGATTATTCCTCCAAATACCGGAGGAGTGCTTCCTGAAATTATTGATATGCCTGAAAATGTAACATTGCTGCCCGTAAGCACTGAAGATGCATTGCTGACAAGATTGCCTTTCAGATCTAAATTATTCACCCCAGCATCGAAAGTACCACTTGAAAATGTAAGAGTACCATTCACTGTAATGTCACTGGCCAGTGCAAGCGTACCCGATCCTGATTTTGTTAAGTTGGCCAGTGCCGTAGTACTGGAAGGTAATTCCGGGCCGGAGGATATGGGGGAGGTATTGTTATAGACTACATTATAGGCATTGGTCGTATTGTTTGGAGAGGCGGTCATACTGCCCTGCTGATCCCGGGTAATGGTGCCACCCGATGCCATCGCCAAACCAGACCCATTGTTTAAGATTCCCGATGTGAGGTTCAAGTTTGTTATTTCAAAGGAGGCACTTGCATCTAAGGTTTTGCCGGAGCGATTCATCGTTAAGGTTCCCAAAGAGGCGCCCGTGATACCAGCCGATCCGGATGGCAATGCCCCCGATCCACCTATGATAATACTGGAAGCAGCGTCAACTCCAATGGTTCCAAATGATCTTGCGAAGGGGCCGCTGATTGTCAATGTATTTCCATTCAGGTCCAACTCCCCTTCTGTTTGGGTAAGGGTTCCCAAAATTTCGAGGTTACCTCCCAAGGTTACCACCCCGGTGCTTGTTCTGTTCATGGTAAAGTCCAGCAATTGGTTGGAGCCAGTGAAATTGAGTGTCCCAAAATTTCCTGTACCCCCGATGACCATTTTTGATGATGGGCCCCCTACTATACCTCCGGAGCCGCTTAGGGTTCCGTTGATGGTAAGTGTTTGCGTCCCTATGACAATGTTTCCTGAAACCAGGTTTAAAGTTCTCAACGCTACGATATCCAGGCTGGTGCTGAGGGTGACATTACTTGGATTATTAATGCTCAGGTTTACGTCACCACCCGATGGAAAGCCATTGCCAATAAATTGCGCCCCGGAGCCATTGTAAACAATGGTGGAACCAGATGCATAGGTTCTGGTGCCAGTAGGAGTCTGAATATTTCCAGCGCTGGTAGATAATTGAAGTGCTCCACCAGCGTCAGTTGATCCCAATTGAAGTATTCCATTTAATAAAAAGGAACCACTACCAGCTACAACAGATGACCCAATATCTAAAGTTGAAAGTGATGCAATTGAATAATTGACTGGGCCACTGATTGCTCCGGAATTCGAAAAAGTGTGTGTTGCTGCTCCTGTAAAATTCAAATTTGAAGTGGTGCTGGAGCCGTTAGCAGTTACATAAGTAGAAGGCGCTGTAGTGAAATTACCTCCAATATTAACTTCCCCACCACTTCCGCCAGTTGAAAATGTCAGTGTTCCCGTACTAATAGAGAAATTTCCTGTAATGTTTAGAACTCCCTTTCCTAAACCACTTGATGAGAGAATTAAATTTCCTGAGACTCCATTTTGAGAGAAATTTCCTGCAATATTTAACGTAGTTGTACCTCCAGTAGTCAAATTTGACCCGCTTGAATGTGTGGAGTTGTAATCAAAATTTCGACCAATATTAACTGTGGTTGATGATCCTGTTCCAAATAAAACTCTTGACGATCCAGAAATAATTAAATCTCTCCCTATGCTAATCGTAGGATTTTGACTCGCTGCAAAACGAAAAGATCCAGCACCGGTACCAGTACCAGATATGGTTAAGTCATTTTGAACATTTGTTAATAACCCAGCAAAATTAACTGAGTTGTTACCTAGGTTACAGGAAAATGTTATGTTTCCAAAACTCTGGTTCCAATTACCCCCTGCGGATGCAGTAATTGCTGCTGTATATCCCTGAATCTGAACGGTCGAATTAGAATTCCAATTGGCTTGAGGAATGCTTCCTTCTGTTGTCGTGAACATATGTCTATACACGCCCCCACTATTAAAGTTAGCATTTCCAGCATCCGTTCCTGTTATGGCTGCAGAATTATTCAAAATCAATATTCCACTTACACTTAGAAAGCCATAATCAAATCCATCATTATAAAAATCAAGATCAGTTCCTGTATCATTGTCCACTGTAACTGTCCCACCAGATGCAATGGTAAGTGTGCCTCCGATATCAACAAAGGTTTGATCAATTGAAACTGAAAATCCATTTGGAACATTAACATTATGTTGGATCACGATTGATGTGGAATTGCCCGAATTAGGAATTGTTGGGTTAGAATCCCAAGTATTAGGATCATTCCATGGGCCATCCTGTACTGATGTAATCGTTTGGCCTGAAGCCGAAAATGACAGCCCAATAATGATGAGTATTAATATTCCTGGAAGCGTCAGTCGTAGATGTCTTGCCATAATGGTGAGTAATTTACAAAATTAACCAAAATAGCCTATTATAGGCTATTCCTTATCTAAATACTCAAAAACAGTACACTTGTAACCCTGATCGCTTACAGATGGCGCCTGATTTAGTATTGTCATTTTCTCTTTGTGTTTTAATATTCACAATATACTGATAATCAGGTTGTTTACCGTTTTTTATATAACGCACTCCTATCAGTCCCCCTTTTTTGCAAACATTTGCTGATAATACAACGCCACCATCAACAGCACCATCAGCAATGGGTTCACAATCATTCGGTGGATGGGAGACAATAATGGAGAAGATATCTCCGAAGTACCTTCCCAATGGAGCTTTAACACCAAGTAAATGGGAAGTATCAACAGTATTTCCACCAAAAACAGGTAAAAAGCCAATTTGAGGTAGTTCTTATTGGCAAACAGTCCATAAATCAGTGCCATGCACAACAAGTCATTGATCACCAGGCGAGCAGTTCTGTTCACAATAAACACCTGGTTTTCACTGCCTGACAGGATGCCCCCCATTATCGCATTGATCGTCTGGAAGTAATTGAAATGCTGAAATAGATATACCATCGTCAGGAGCACCAAAGCACCCCCTATCAGGGCTATTCTAAGAGGGTTAATGCTTTTCACTTACGGTTGTATTTCCCCATTTGATCCAAATCCACCAAAGCACAAACACCACCGCATAGATGGCTGCGGTAAATAGGTATTTATGAAAATAATAAAAGTAGTTAGACCCTTGCTCTGCCAGCCAAAACAGGAACAATATTCGAATCAGGTTGGCTGCATGAATTGCCACTAAACCCAATGGAATGAACCACACCATTCTCCTTCTTCGGCCTCCAAACGCAAGTACAAACGAAAAAAATACTATGAATACATTTACGCCATTGCATCCTTCAAAAACATTAAGAACAGTTTGCCCTCCATTCATCAACTTTACTGTAGGCGCTGTTGTATTCAATATCACCGAAGCATTATAACCCAATAGTTCAAGAATTTTTCCCGATTGGTCACTGACGAGGTGCGTCATTGCATCTGGGTGCTGCCCCAACGACTCAATCCATACCCCATAGATCAGGTTCAATACGAAGTACGATCCCAGAAAGTATCCTAAAAACCGAAGGGCAGGTTTATAATCGGATAACTTCATTTGCTCCTGTTTGTGGCGGGGACGCCCACCAACTTTGAATGAGAAGGAAATGATTTTGTTACTACTGCACCCGCGCCAATGATTGAGTTCGCTCCTATTGTTATGTTTTGTAAAATACTGGCGCCCGTGCCCATTAACGTTTCACTCCCCATCTTTACATTACCGGAAATATGGCATCCTGGCATTACAGAAGTAAACTGTCCGAGCACTGCATCATGTCCTATGGTCGTAGCCAAATTGATCATCACAAAATCTTCTATGCAAATCCCTGTGGTTAAGATGCAGCCTGCGGTAATGATACAACCATGGCCTATCCCATTTTTATCACTGCCTGTATTGGCCCCGGGATGGATGAGTGTAGGAAATTCTACCCTCTCATTTCTTATTTTGCTCACCACCTCTTTTCGAACGGATGGAGCGGCAATGGCTACTGCCAGTGCCAGTGGTTGGTTGTATTGGTTTAAATCATCCATACCCCCCAACACACTGCTTCCATCAATTTGTTGACCCTTCGTCATCTGATCGTCAAAGAATCCAATGAATTTCCATATCGGCTTCACCTCATTGATCTGACTAATTAGCAAAGCCACTTCGCGTCCCAATCCTCCTGCTCCGTATATGGCTATGTTGTTCACATCATTCAATTTATTCAAAGTTCATCCAATTCGTTTAGGAAACAAATAGTTGCTAGTTGGGTTTCAAGTTTAAGGTTTCAAGTTTAAGGTTTCAGGTTTCAGGTTATACCAGTTACTATCTTATGGATAAGGCTTATAATTAATTCCTGATCTGAGTTGGAAAGACTGCTGCCGGAGGGGAGGCAAAGGCCGGAATTAAATAAGGCTTCGCTTACGGCACCTCCATAACACGGGACGGAAGCAAAAACAGGCTGTTTGTGCATCGGTTTCCATAGGGGTCTGCTTTCAATGTTCTCCTGCTCCAATGCTATCCGAATGGATTCGTTGGTAATCCCTTTGCACAGCATTGGATCAATCACAATGGTGGTTAACCATCGGTTAGATATTCCTTCCTTGTTCTCCGGTTGAAATGAAATCGCTGCGATGTCTTTCAATTCCTCTGCGTATTTTTTAAAAATCATTCTCCTCTGCTCCACCCGCTTATCGATTACAGAAAGTTGTCCTCTGCCAATGGCAGCACTCACATTGCTCAACCGATAGTTGTAGCCAATTTCATTGTGCTCATAATGCGGAAAGGGCGCTCTTGCCTGCGTGGCTAAAAACCTTGCCTTGTCCGCCCACTTCTTGTCGTGGGTGAGCAGGGCACCTCCTCCTGAAGAAGTAATGATTTTATTGCCATTGAATGATAAAATTCCAAATGCGCCAAAAGCTCCCAATTTCTTCCCTTTGTAGGTGGAGCCCAACGCTTCTGCCGCATCCTCGATCAAAGGAATAGTATATCTGGCGGCTATCTCTACGATGCGATCTACCTGGGCGGGCATCCCATAGAGGTGCACATAGATAATTGCTTTGGGTCTCTTTCCTTTTTTGATTCTATCCTGAATGGACGCTTCTAATAAATCCGGATCCATGTTCCATGTGTCCTTTTCTGAATCAATGAAGACAGGGGTGGCCCCCTGATAAACGATGGGATTGCAAGTGCCCGCAAAAGTAAAGGAGGAGCAAATTACTTCATCTCCTCTTTCCACGCCCAAAATAATCAAGGCCAAATGAATGGCGGCCGTGCCCGAAGTGAGCACTACACAATTGTTGATGTTCAGATAGTCTTGTAAATCCTTTTCGAAGCCATCTATCTGGGGACCTACCGGAGCAATCCAGTTCGAGTCAAAAGTTTCCTTTACATTTTTGAATTCTTCTCCACTCATGTGGGGAGGGGAAAGGTATATCCGTTCTCTTTTCATGCCTGCGATTCTTTAACAATACCCACCACCTTACCCGGAACGCCTACCACTACAGAAAAATCCGGGACATTTTGCGTGATCACACTCCCAGCACCCATTATACACCATTTGCCAATGGTAATGCCGGGGATGACCGTTGCGCCTGCACCTACCTGCGTGCCTTTGCCTACAACAACGCCTCCGCACAAAGTAGCATTTGGGGAAATGTGCGCATAGTCTCCTACTAAGCAATCATGTTCTACTATAGCACTTGTATTGATAATGACATGATTTCCTATCTCTGAATCCGCATTTATTATTGCTCCGGCCATGATGACGGTTCCTTCTCCTATCGTGGTCGACTTAGAAATTATGGAATGAGGATGGATTACTTTGCCGTATTGCTGTTGGATCGATTGCACCAAGCGCTTCCGGGTGGCATTGTGCCCTATGGAGATCACCATTGGTTGGTTTGCTAATTTGGATGCCTCATACTGCTGCACAGGAAAATCCAACAGTTGTTTTATTTTTTCATTGTCATCCACAATGGCCGTTACTTTTCCACCTGATGCTATCCAGGCTTCAATGACTACTTTGGCATGACCGCTGGCTCCATAAAATATCATACGCTAATTACTTGATTTATCATTAAAACTCAAGTTAACCGCAAAGACGCGAAGGCGCAAAGAAAATTGGTTGTTGTTGGTTGCGAGGGTTGGGATTGATGTAGAATTAGGGTTCAGGTTTAAGGATCAAGTTAACCGCAATTATTTATTTAGGACTTGGGACTTAGGACTTGGGTTCAAGTTTAAATGGCATTCTCATGACCGCTGGCCCATAAAATATCCTACGCTAATTACTTGATTTGTGGCTACTCTCTGAATTTTAACGCAAAGGCGCTAAGGAAAGCGCAAAGTTTAAATTATTTGTCTATGTCTAGTTGGTTCCATTAAACTTTTCTGCGGTGGCCACCCCCTGCCCGGAAATTCCCTCTGCCTTAAATACTTTGATGATGGTTGTCCACAAAATTTTCAAGTCGAGTTGAAAGCTGATGTTTTTTACATACCACACATCGTATTCAAATTTTTGCTTCCAGCTAATCGCGTTGCGCCCATTAATTTGTGCCCATCCCGTAATTCCCGGCCTCACCTCATGTCGCTGCTTTTGCTCTTCCGAATACAAAGTAACGTATTCCATCAGCAAAGGCCGCGGCCCCACCAGCGACATATCCCCTTTTAGCACACTTATCAATTGGGGGATTTCATCCAGGGAAGTAGACCTTACCCATTTTCCAATTCCCGTAAGCCGTTGGTCATCGGGTAATTCATTGCCCAAGGCATCAAAAGCATCCCGCATGGTCTTAAACTTTATCACGTAGAAGGGTTTCCCGTTTCTACCGGGTCTTTTCTGAAAGAAAAACGGTGTTCCTTTATTCGCGATCGATAATAAAATGGTGAGTACAATAAAAAAGGGGAGCAAGACGCAAAACCCAATTAACGATAGCACCCAATCCAACACTCTTTTTACAAAACCTTTATACACGATTCAAATGTAATTGAATGAGAGAAATATATTCCTTTGCCAACACCTCCCGGTCAAAATTTGCTTTCGCAAAAATATACCCATTCTCTCCCCATGGTATTGTACCCGTTTTAAGATTTTCTATTGCGCTGACAATGGCCTCTGTGTTTTCCGGTTCGGCATATACCCCGCATTGGGCGTCTTCCACCAATTTTCTCGACACCCCATCTATCAGCATCAGTACCGGCCTTTTACATGCCATGTAATCAAATGTTTTGTTGGAGTAGATTGTCTTGAATGTATCTACCTTCTTCAACACCGAAGCACCCACATCCGCAGCCATGATGTATTTCATTACCTCCCGCTTGGGCATGGAATCGATGAACTGCACGTTGGTCAGTTTTCTGCGTTGACTTTCCTCCATCAAATTCTTTTTTTGTGTCCCATCCCCTATCAACACAAAATGGGTTTGGGTAGGTAGCATTTTTTCTGCCGCATCGAGCAATTGATCCAAATGATTGGCTACTCCGTGTACGCCCACGTACACAATTACAAATTTGTCTTCCCATCCCAACTCCTTTCTTAGTGCTTTGGCATCGAAATTTTTAAGCAAATCTTCTGATAATCGAAAGTCGCATGCATTGGGAATCATAATGATCTTATCCTCTGGAACATTTTTGGTGCTGATCAGGCGCTCCTTAAATGCAGGGGTCAGCACGTTGATGAGAAAACTCTTTTTATAACTCATCCGCTCCAGCCAAAGCGACATTCTAATGATGAATTTGTTCGTCAGTACTCCGGTTTCGATGGCTGACTCCGGCCACAGGTCCCGCACTTCAAATACAAAAGGGATTTGCTTTATTTTCGAAGCCCACCAGGCGACTATTCCTATAAAGAGCGGTGGTGAGGTAGCAATGACCACCTCGTATTTCTCTTTTTTTAGTTTGAATGCAATGCCCCAGGAAGCAACTACCACAAAAGAAAGATAGGCCCACAACCTGCCTAAGAAACCTTTGTAATAATTGGGTGAGACAAAACAGCGCAATACACTCAGGTGATCGGAATAGAAGGACCGGTGGAAAGAAAGTCCCTTGTATTTCTCAGGCACAGTCCCTGTCAAATAATTAAACATCCCGCACACCACAGTCACCTCATGGCCTGCCTCGCACCACAGCTGGGCCATCTCGTTGAATCGGGAACCTCCAGGGTCATCCTTTTCTAAAAAATACTGATGGATCAGTAATATCCTCACGCCCAACTAATTTCTGTAGTGATCAAATTTGATTTTTTCGAAACCTCAATTTGCAAACAGGGTTCCACAACCCCATAGGTAGCAGCATATTTCTTTTCTCTGAGTAGTTTGGATGCTCCTTCTGTTTGGGTTTCTATTTTGATGCGATCGTTGTGCCTGGGAAGCACGTGCCACAGCTGGCGCATTGACTCCTCGTATTTTCCCTCCATCCTGTCAGTCACGATGAGTTTATTGACTTGCTCCTTGATTTCCACTTTTCTATGGTGCACTATTTTTCCAAGAGAGTCAAATGCACGAATGGCTCCCTCAAACACCACCTTGTGTTCCTCTTCCTTCCATCTTGCCTGTATTGCTTTCGTCCAATTGAGCCAAATGAACCGTGGCCCTTTCCGCATCTGATCGTGGGGGCCCAACATGATAGTGTTATGAGATTCTGTTCCCATAAAATAGCGGGTTGTATCTGGATCGGTATTGTATCGGTAGGACCCACCATCCACCAACAGGTTATCTCCTTTATACCACAAATCTAAATGCAGGTTATCCGCTTGCAAGGGCCTTACTTTGTAGGTGACACAATTGATAAAAATCAATAAGTTATTTTTTCGATAAGTAAATATTCCTGCTTTAGGAAAAGATTGAGTTCCGTTGTTTAAAGTTAAAGGTTTCAGGTTCATGTGCTCCCCATTTATACCATACCAAACGCTATCTTCATACCCGTGGTTGTATAAAGGTTTCCCAGAAAGTAGAAGATGAAGGGTATCTAGGGCCGGTCTGAAATCCCTGAAAGAGGCATCGTTCCAATTGAAGAATAAGGAGCCATCGTTAGAGCCATAGTTGGGCAACATCCCGGAAATCGGGTCCTGACAATTGACCAATAAATTCAACGAAGCATGTGCCCTTTCGTACACCACTGCACTCCACCTCTCCTTGTGTTTTTCGGACAGCGCGATGGCCCAGGTGAGCAACTGGATTACTACCCTCTGGTAATTAAAGCTGAATTGCACATACCCACCGTCTTCAAAAATCTGGTAGGCAATCTCTTCTTCAAACCATTTCTTACCACTGCTTTTCCATTCTTCCGCTTCTTCAAAAAAAGGAAACAAAAGTCCTGCCGTGTATAACAAAAGTGTTTCCGTGATGGCATGGTTGTTCCGAACGGCTATTCTTGAAAATTGAATATTGGCACGTACGTGTTTGATTTGCCAATAGAGGTGAAAGATGATTTTCTTGAATCGTTCCTCCGTCAAGGCATCAGAATTCTTATAAAAATACAACGCTACTATCCAGTTGAACAAGCGCAAGGAGGTTTCTTGACTGCAACGATAATTGGGGCCGCGGTTGATGGGGTTATGGTCTATCCAGCTTTCTATCTGATCAAAAACCCATGCAGAAGAATCTTTGTTGAAATGGGCATCATAACGCAAGATTGTTTGCACAAAGCCAAAGCGACTCTTTTCCCACGTGTATTTGATGTCGCCATAGGCAGGATCAAAGTCAGGTATCTCCGTCCAATGCTTTTGATTGTCGTACTTGTAACCCGTATCGGGATTCGTAAGCCAATCGTTTAATTCCAGCTTCTTCCATTCGGCATGGAAGAAATTGATTTCGCCATTGAAAATTCGCAACGCCTGCTTGCGCAGTTCTACTGGGTTTTCCCCGCCAGGAACAATATCCTTTCGCGATCCAAAAAAGAAAGGTAAGGCATGGGTACGCCAATCCGCCAGCGTAATCCATTCCTTATATAAAGGATCTGTTGGAAATTGACTTCTTAGCATGCCTGTTCGTCTTTTGATCTCAAACCAAAGTCTGAAAAGGAAGTAACGCGGCCCCATGCGCCTGAAAAACTGTAGCCAATCAGAAAAGC
>JAHBUB010000067.1 GCA_019638285.1 Cyclobacteriaceae bacterium
AATTATCAAAGTGGCGTCATCACTGCACCCATTGCCATCCGATACGGTAACTGCATAGTTACCCGGCAGCAAATCACTTATAGACTGGTTAGAGGATCCATCAAACCAGGTATAGGATAGAGTACCAAATCCGTTGGTGACACTTTCAATAAACCCTTCACCCTCATCCGTATCTATACATTTGGTATTGAACCCATTATATTTGGAAGTGGCTTTGGTGATGGCTGTTATACCGGGATGGGGATTTAGTGTTATTGAAGTAGAAGCATCACAATTGTTATTATCCAGAACCGTGACTTCGTAAAAGCCTGGACTTAAGTTCTCCGCATATTCAAAAGAGGATGGAGAAAACGGAGCCCCATTCTTTGTCCATGTGTAGGAATTAATTGGGAATGCTTCATTCTCAATGTCCAACTCGATAATACCATCATTGAGTGCGCATGTCATGTCAAACCCACCATGCAAAGCCCTGGAAGGAACGGTAGCATTTACAATCACAGGCAACGCAGGCTCTGTTATTGACACATTCAATGGCAACGCATTGGAGCAGCCTTTTACATCAGTAACGGTGAGAGAGTACTCACCTGCAAAAAGGTTTAATGGGTCTTCCACATTGGGGATGGTGTAGGGGGCATAGTCTCCCGTGGCGGACCAAGAATAATTATAACCCCCATTGCCGCCAGATACTGTTAAATCGATGGCTCCTGTATTTTTTAGTTTACAGAGGACGTCTGTTTTAGTTGGAGTAATGCTAAGTTCATCAGGTTCTCCAACCTCTACATTACTCAACACGTTAGATTCACAGGTTACACCATTGGATTGATAGGTTGCTTGTAGTTGATAATTGCCAATTGATAAACCTGACAGCGTTGGTGCCCGTGAGTCACTATCATCCGATATTGATTCTGTAAAGCCGGAGCCATCATTGATATAATACCTAAATGGGGGAACACCCTCTGAAACACTAAGTTGAATTGATCCATCGCTATGGTTTCCCGGGTGATTACCCGAGTCGTTTAAATTACAAGAAATATCTGTGGATGATAAGCTCGCGATTGTTAATTGAGGTGGATTGATAATGGTATGCAAAGGGAAATCTTTTGGGCAATTTCCATAAATAGTACCCTGTTGACTTCCATTTTCAAAATTTTGAATTCTTACTTGCCATATTCCTGGAGAAATATCTTCAAAAGCTAATGACGTTCCATAAGGAACTGATGAGGCAGGGCCAGCCGGTTGTCCCTGTGCATTTAAAAGCAATACATAAAAAACATCAACAATTGGATCTCCAACAATATTACTTATCAATATTCTACCATCCGCACCGTTGTGGCAAGATGGTTCAAAATACGCGATACTTGCAGATGATGGGGGTGGAAGGTGAAAAACAAAAGCTGTTCCTAATCCATTTTTTGCCAAATCACTAAACCTGGTACGCCCACAACTTATATGTGCAAATCTAAAATACAGATTAGCGCCCTGAGGGTTAGGTACTCCAGAGGCAGCTATCATTGATTTTGTTACCACAAAATTACTTACTGACACACCACCTAAGTTATACCATTTGTCATTCGGATTATTGGTCACTTGCCAATAGTTCGGTACTAAAGGGGTATTCAATGTAATCTGATTATTCTCGCATTTACCCGATAATGTCGCAGAAGGCGCATCCAAATTTTTTTTATAAAATTGAGTGGATATAGTAAAATCATAAAAAGGAGTTGATCCTTGAAAAATTAAATTAGCCGAACAATAAAGATTTGGGGTTGGTAAGGGCATCGTTGGGATAGTTTGTACACCGGTATTACCCCCCCCATTAGTACTGCAACCAGGTATTTGCAGTTCATTACCATCTTTACAGTTACACGTAAAATTAGCACGGACCTCAATGGTTCCAGTCAGTGGATCATTAGTATTGACATAGTACCTTGACTGATTTGGTTGAATCGCAGTCCCATTATAATACACATTAATAGTATTTGAAGTCAGACTACCTGTACATCCCTTTGGCACAGCCTTAATGATAAATTCGGCTTGGTAGTCTTGACAATAACTGTTTATGGTCGTTAGAAACAAACACATTGAAATCAGTAAATTCCTCATAATTATTTATTGTTTAAAGAGAGGAGATAACTAGAAGTTTCATTTATTACACCCGGGATGAAATATTTTAGATTTAGTTTGTACTCACCCAACATAAATACAGGAAAATGACTTAATGCTATTCTATTCAAACTTTCATTTGAAAATTTATTAATCGCCATGTAGTTGGTAGCTTGATTTTGGATATCCCAATAATCTGACTTCATAGAATTCATTAGGTTTATTTTAAGGCTTTTATATTGCCCATCCACAGCGTTTCCTAAAATTTCACCGGAATCTGATATGGAAATATTATAAGAAGACTGATAAATTAAATTGTCTAATACTGGTGGCAACCCAAGCTCTTCAATATTTCGTGAGGTAATACGGAATTTATTAATTAGTGGATATTCCTTATAAACTAAAGGATAAACAAGGTCGTTGTACCACCTATTAGATTGAAGCAAAGCCTCGATCCGAATTAATTTTTTAGAACTCTCAAAATCATTCAATTCATAATTATCAAATGCTTCATTCAGATTCACTATACCAATAATTTGATGAATATTAGCAACGGGATTTACATTAAATGATACAACATTTGTTATTGTTAATGACCCCATCTTCCCCACAAATGTCTCATACTTACTCGTCCTAAACGCTGCACCATAAATCGATTCCGTTTCCAATAGTTCTACCGATCCCTCTAGCTTCTTTGTAGTCAATTGTGCAACTCCTTCTTCTCCTTCAACCAACTCCTTAGAAACCTTTTCCACATTGGCGTCTATTACCTGACTGTACCTTGGGATGTTCAATAATTCAAAACGATATATAGTAGCCAATGAAAGTCCTTCCGGGATAGTGTAGTTCACCTGATTGGCTCCGCCATCATACCTATAATCAGTTTCTACAAAACGCTGATGGTTCACATCTTCAGTTATCCTTGCCTTCCTAATCCACTTGGGATCGTTTTCAAACAAGTAGGGTTGCCCTTTCTTGAGTTTTATAAATCCCTTGTTGTACTCTTTTGAATAAAAATTGTACTGTCCTGCAATTGGATAGGAATATTCCACATTGGATGCTGGGATATAGTCTGGTGCCTCTCCCGTGGTAAAGCTGGTCTCCATGGTTTCTTCTACCACCTTGCCATCAAATTGTACCGGTACCCAACTACTCCCTGCCTGTTCTTCAAAGACTACTTTTACAAGGGCTTTGATCTCCTTCTTAGGAGGCAGGATATCGTTAGAATTCATCACCACCACATCGTTGGATGCATTCCATTTGTTGATACCTCCAATTTTGGCTGCGCCATCCTTAACCTCAAATTCAACCATGTTGGCCCTAAATACTCTTTTTACATTCTCCTTATCAGTGATTTCAAAATTTTCTCCGATAGGAATATTGAAAGCCACCTGAGGTGCATTGAACACATCTACTTCATTGGTTCCCATTACCGGACTGATGTCTGCAATGATGGATACATCTTGCAACGGATTACTTTCCCCAACTGGTTTACATTCTTTTCCAACCGTTACCTCAAACCGACATCTACCCTTCACCAATCCTCCTAATATGCGATAATTGCCTCCCACCGTTCCTTTCATCCAAAAAGGATTGGGGCCTTTGGCTTGCAACACCGCTGCTGCTCCAATAGCCAGTATGTCGTAGTCGCCTTTATAAAACTTAAGGTTTACCCGAATGCCTATCTTGCCTTCCACGTAAGCATAAGCTTGCCCATTGGCATACCAGCCGTTGATACCGAGAGGTTCATTGGATCCTTCACAATGGTAACTGGTGCCATAGTTTTTCAACATAATGTCAAACCCTGCTCCTGCAGCAAAGCGACCGTAGAACATGAGGAACCGGAGATCTCCGGTATCCACACTAAACCCCATTCCGAAGGCAAGACCCAATCCCGACTGCAATGCATTCATATCGCGCATATAGTCGAGGTCTACCCCTCCCAGTATTTCGGATACTTTCGCAGGTGGTGGAGGACTTTCGGGTAAGTTTTTTCCCATCATGAAATAACTCTTTGCCTTGAAGATGCGCGCTACCTCCAGTCCGATGGGCTGATCAGGAGTACCAATCAATACATACCAATCGTCAGCAGCAAAATGCAACACCGCCCATCCGGCCTTGCTGCCCTCTCCTATTCCTTTTACAATTCCACCTACCACATTCACATATACCTCAATGTCTCCATGGAACACATCGTTTTCATTGTCGAACAACAGTTTCACATTACCGTACACCTGACTTCTGGGAGAAATCTTATCTAATTCATTCTTCACCTTCAAGGCCACCTTGGAAGTCCTTTCTTTGATAAGCTCCGTTCCTATTTTAAAATCAGGAGTGAGGAAATAGGCATTGCCAATTAAACTTACAGTATTAACTCCCCCATGCCGGTTCATGGCTACCTCCAGTGTCACATCACCATTGAACGCTTCCTTTTTGGGATATGCGCCATAGTCCATATAAGCACGCATTCCCAAAGAGCCTTCATCTGGCACATAAGTGATACCGCTGGAGGTTTTTCCCAGTGTGCTTCCATTACCCGCAGCCGCCTGCTTCATCTTCGAATAAAATCCACCACCAAAACTGTAAGCTGCAAAGCCAGGAGCCAGGGCAACTCCGGCATTGATTTCTACCAGTGCATCTGCAAACCAATAACGGTAGGTTTCTGTTCTGCCAAATATGGCATTCGCCTGTACAGCGATCTTGTCTTTGAATTTGCCCTTCAATAGCCCATTAAATCCATCCCCATACACCGGGTCGTTGTCGTAAAATCCGATCTCTCCCGAAAGCTCATATACACTGGGCTTCTTGATGGAAATTCCTATAGCTGAAAGTTCTACCTTATCAAACTCCCACCCACCACTTACACCATGGACTAAAGCTGTTTCTAGATTTGGATTAGCAGGTGGTGGGGGCGCACTCATATCTCCCCAAACAATCAGACCTGCTTTTCCTGAAAAACCTTCCTCCTCCGCTTTGCCACTGATATTAATGGTAACATCCATGGATAGCCCCACTTTATTTTCTGCTGTGTTGGATTTCACACCAAAATTATTGATCACCAAAGGAAATCCCGATGCCTTTGATTCCTTCTCCGCACTCCCTACTCCAAATGTTCCCGGCCGGAAGTAAGGCGCTTCTGTACTCAGTACAAGATTTTCAAAACGCACACCACTGACTTCCAACTTAGGACCATTACTCAATGCTTTGATGGACAACATGCCATTGAGCGAAGCCGATGGATAGAACCTGTCATTTTTTTCTGTGACTACAATAGCCGATCCTTGATACAACGAAACATCCGCTGCCCAAAGTGGAAGTTTCACTTCATCTGCCAATGACACAGCAAAAATGTAATTATCATCCGCTCCCTTGCTGGCACGGTATCCCATCCTGGCATCCTTCCCCTCCTTTTTGAAGGCAGGCACACTGATCATTCCCACAAACTCAAATTCTTGCAATTGATTGGAGATCACCCCCGCACGAAAGCGATCCAACGTAAAGGCCCAACCATTCATGTCGCCCGCCTGTACTAGGTACTCGGCAAATATTTTACCAGAGAAACCCGTATCATCAATGACCATGTTTTCCACTCCGATGGCTGTACGTTGACCAGTTTCGGCTTCGCTAAGTTTATTGGGCAATCGAACGGTAGCTTTTTTAAGAAAGAATCCCCGCCATAGGTTCTTATTACCAGAAGTAAGATAGGTCGATTCATAACCAACTGGAAAATCCAGTCCTGTTGGATTGGTGAGATCGCTCCAATCCAGATAAGCATCTTCTACCTGAAAACCCACATCTTTCAATCCGCTGACCTGAAAGGGAGGAATGTTGATCTTCACCAACAACTCATTCCAATCTTGTACATAGGTTTGAAAATTGATTTTTAAACGCTGGTTGTCCAGAACCTTACCATTTGCGTCCTCAGGTTTTAGCACATCTTTGGAAAACTCAACCACCGCTTCAATAGACATGCCTTTGAAACCGTTGCAATCGATCTCCACAAACGTGCCTGCATTTTTACTTCCCACTAACGTAAGCAGGCTTGTCTCGCTGAGTTTGACAAAGTGATCCCCCAGCAGATAGATTTTGGCTGTCCCTACAATGCCCCCATCCCGTGACAGCGGCACCAGACCACCAAAAGCAATTCGATCTCCTGTTTGGGGAATGGTGAATGACACGTAGGCATCCAATACAGAACCCTGTGGACTAAACGTGATCTTGTCAATGACCACACTATAATCCAGTGCGCCACCCGACTTCACAATACCCACTGGCAGATCAATGACTGTATAGGCATCTAAAGTTTCCTTGAAGCGCTGTGCTTTCTCTACATCATCGCGCAGGCTATGTGCACGGTCACGTTTCTCTTGAAGAGAGTCAGCTACAAAGTAATCAGCAATAATGGGATCGAAGGCCAGGTTTTGTTTAATTGGGGTGAGTTCCGAGAAAGTGCGGTATCCAGAACTGGCCCCTTTTAAATTAGGAACAGAAACGTTTCTTGAGGTTGAATCATTGGACATGGAGTTACTCCACAGTGAATGACTATGTAGTAATGTTAAGAGCAGTATGATGACAAATTTTCGCATCGTTCCTTTGTTCTTAGGTCTTGGGACTTAGGACTTGGTGGTTTACCTAAGCCCTAAGTCCCAGGTCCTAATTTTCTTGTACTATTCCATAATCCTTATTCCTTTCAAACCAGGCCCTTACAGTGACCAATGTTTTTTTATAATCCTTTGTTTTAATATCTCCACTGACGTCCAACTCCAATGGATACTTATCAATGACTGGTGCCAGCATTTCCATGATACGGTAAGCACAGGTGATGGGGGTTTCATCTTCAGCATCGGCTGTGAAACACTTCTTTTCATCACTTTTTAATTCCACAATCAAATAATCAATGGCAGAACGTTGGCGGGTGTAGACCAAATCAGGAAATACCTCATAAACTATATCATCATTTACAGGTAATCTTTGCACACGCTTCATCACTGACTGTGTAGCCTCCTGGTCTCCCATCCGTGCCAATGCAAGTAATGCGGCCCAGCGGATACGTTGGTTGCTTGTGGTTGGTCCCGACAAAACCATCAGGTCATCCTTGAGGGATGTAATTTGTAAGGAGCCCACCAATCGAGCCAGTTGATCCAAATAAGGTGGGCGTTGTCTGAACAAGGAAATAAGGCTGTCTTTGGCCGAACCCGAGAAATCATTCGATTCAAAACGATTAAATTGTGTAAGTAGTAAATCCAGGTTATTGTAATCAGCTGTAGCCTTTACCAATTGATCAACAGAGTAACTGCGAATGGTTTTATCTTGAGATCGAACACCTGATTCACCAACAAGTGAATATATTCTTCTCCTTACGTATGCCAGCGTATCATCAAAATAGTTGACTGCAGATGCAATTACTTCTTTTGCATTTTTTTGCTCTCTAAATATTTCAGGAACAGAAGCATTTTGAGAAGTATGCAATTGCTCCACATAGGTTTGCATTTGCTGAGGGATGGGTTGGGAGTAAGAGAGATTAGCGATAAGGCCAAACATGAAAATAAAAGCATATCTACTCACGCTGTAACTCAGAATAAAGAAGTTCTGTTTAATATGGAGCCTGTACACTGTCATTTGTAGTTTTACATAAATAATTTATTTCTAATAAACTCAGAGTCATCTGTGAGTGACTCTGAGTAGGAATAGAATAGCTTTTCTCTAGTATTTTTGTATTTTAATATCCACCAATATTCGACTGCTGTTAACAGCTTTTGTTTTAATCGCTCCTTTTCGTCCCGATGCTAATTGAAATAGAACTACTCCCGGAATCGATGAATTCCCGAAACTTTCATTGGTCTCCTCAATAGTCAACGGTTTAAGTTTGGCATCATCCATCATGGTATCAAAATCAGCAACTAAAATTGGCGCAGGTGATGGAAAGTTTGATACTTTTGTTACCGTTGCCCCTGGTACACCATAAGCAGCAACTGATGCAGTTTCAAAAAAGTAAACCGAACTTCCTAGCTTTCCAAAAGCCAGGTGAATAGTAGGGCCAACTGTTGCATTAATCTCACTGTCCTTATAGATTTTACCTGCATCAAATGAAAACAAACGTCCTATTGTTGTACTTCCTGCATCCAGTGCGAATTCAATATCAGAATAAGTTTTAACTGCATTGTTCCCTCCAACAGTAACTGTTAAGGTCTTAGAATTACTTAAGGTGCCATTCTCAACTTTCAAGGTAATTTCCAGGTTTCCACTCTTATCTACAGTCACGCCAGACGGAGTTTCACTGGTTGAGGTCTCGATACTTGCACCTACTCCAAAGGTCCAGCTGAAAGTGGTAGCATCAGTAGAGTTATTTACTATTTGCAAGGTAGCATTGGGTGATTGCCCATTTACTGTCACAGAAAAATCCGCAACAGGTGAAGGAGCCGCATCCTCGTCTTTGGAACAGGACCAAAATAAACCTGCGAAGATCACCATAACTAAAATTCCTTTTATCATAAGTTAATTATATAAAGTTGCCCTACTCTTTTCGATTTTCGGTTTCTCGTGCGCTTTTTATTAATGTGAACGCAAAACACTTTTTTCTCTTTCTAGCACAATCTTACATCTTCAACCCCCATCAAAAGAGTTACGCCAGGTAGGAAATTTATACTTGATGCTCATTTATTTTTATCTTCTAATTTATTAAGTGCATATAATACCAGGCACAAGTTTCCCGCTTTCCCACCCACATCCTGAAGACTTGCGCCAGTTGCGAGCTATTCCATTTTTATTTCTATCCGATAAACCATCGCTCCCTCATTTGAGGTTCCAAAAACCACATTCCCCTGAGAGCTTTTTGAAAAACTATAACTAATTAAATCTTCCATACCCGAGGATAGCAAGCGTCCTGTATCTTTGTCAAAAAATAAGTTGTACCTGTCGTGCTCAACATTGCATGTCACAATAACACCATTGCAAATTGTTATTTGATCATTTAACCCAAAATCAAAATACCAATTTGCCTTCCATAGAATTTTTTTATTCCTGACATCAAATGCCAACAAGCTGGTCCGTTTTTGAATATACAATCTTCCTTGCTCACGGATAACATCCATTATATCATCGCTACTTTCTAGTTTCCATTTGATACTTGGCTCCATAATACTGACCAAGTCGATAAAATATAACCCATCACTCGTGGCAGCATAGACAATTCCCTTTTCCAAATCACCATTTAAATAAATTACCTTGAGGTTGATCGACCATATTAATGCACCTGTATCAATATCAATAAGCTTCAAATATTCAGAATCTCCAGCTAGCAAGAAATCACCACTTTGTACACTTTTTGAGAAACCAAATTTTTCAAATGGTGTACTCCAAATTGTTCTTTTTTGATAAATGTTCCATAGGTTTAACATCCTTTGCTCACCAGCTCTGCTGGTATAAAAAAATTGACCCTTTTTAACAACGTAAGGTGCCTTAGAAATTGGTTGTTTTTCTGCTTCATAAATTTTTTCTCCAGATATTACATTGATAACTACAGAAGATAGATTTTTCAGATTGTTATATGCAATTAGTGTATCGCCACCAAGTTTTCTCAATTTTTGTTTTCCTTCATCGGAGCCATATATAATCTTCTCTCCACTATCCGCATCAAACACATGATTAGTAGAACTTGGCACAAAAATAAATCCCCCATAATAGAATGGGTTTGAAAAATTGGTGCTTGGAACGAGTGAGTCATAAACTGTATTACGCCACCTCTCCAAAAGAAATGACTCAATTGGGAACAGTGGTGTGTCTTCAGCTTCAAGTACTAGAGAATCTGTAATAGTCATAAAAGACATCTTTTCGACATCATAAGTGGGTGGGGTCTGACTCCTTACTGTACACGAGAATTCCAACATGCAACATGAAAGAATAATCCATTGAACATGCTTCATAAAATTTAATTTTTTAATTTATCGTCAATAATATCTTCATCTATATCCAATAATTCACGGACATTATCTATCTCAAAGTGCATCCAGTCCTTCAGGCTCCTGTAGTATGGACCACCTCCCCATCTAATCAAGATATGATTTTCCATTGTCTCAGAAAAATGCTCTGGGAGGTTGAAAAAACCGTTTTTAAATAAATTACCACCAAGATATGATTCAGCTGCTGTAACTTTGCTATGTAGCGTCTCTCCGAAAATAGCTAATTCACCCATCCATGTTTTTAAAGAATCTATGTGATCACTTACAAGCTTGAAACTGTCACAATTCTTAACTAATAAAGTGTTACTAGTTACTTCAGATATATCTATCAAACCATTTTCCATACTATTTAAAATGTTTTCCAC
>JAHBUB010000068.1 GCA_019638285.1 Cyclobacteriaceae bacterium
ATCATTTCTTAAAACCCTTATATTTTGTGCTTGCGCATTGTTGTCTAACCCTTTGCCTAAGGCCAACACTTCTGTAAGCCGCATGTTTTGATCTTTTAGAGGAATCACTTGACCACCGGTAGCACCAAGTAGCACAGCTCTCTTATTCGCAAAGTTCATAACCACATAAGGATCTTTAAAAAACTTTGCGTACGCTGCTTGTACGGACATTTCTGCTTGCCTGAGCGTAAGTCCCTCCAATCTAATTTCGTTGATCATTGGAAGCTTCACATTACCATTTGTCGTTACCAGGTAGGTGAGTTTCTCCTTTTCCCCACTCTGTATTGGTGAGTTGGCGAGTTCTTGATTGGGATCTACAATACGCTCGCCATTATTGGAAAAAATCTCGACAGTAAGTAGATCGTTTTTTTGAATAAGATAGTCTTGAATAGCATCAATTGATTTCGGAGTAATTTCTTTTGCTTGAAAACCCTCCGGTGTTTTGAACATAATGTTTTGTTTGTAAGAACTGCACGCGAACGTGAATCCAACAATACTCAGCACTATCAATTTATTTATAAGAGAAGTCACAAAACGGAGGTTATTCTGGTGAAATTACAGATTTTATCAATAAATCTTCCAGGCTTGGTAGGCCTTGGTCTTTTTCTGAAATAATTGGATTTGAAATTTCCCAATCAATATTTAATTGTGAGTCGTTCCATCTTATACCAGTTTCATGTTTAGGACTATAGGTATTGGTGCATTTATAGTAAAAATAGGAATCTTCAAGGGCCGAGAATCCATGTGCAAATCCCTCCGGAACATATAACATTTTATGGTTTTCTCCATCTAGGATACATTTGAAAACGTTACCAAAATTATTTGACCCTTTTCTCAAATCGACTACCACATCAAGTATTTTTCCATGAACAACAGTTACCAATTTAGCCTGGGCAAATGGTTCAAGTTGCAAATGTAGTCCTCTTATTACCCCTTTTTTTGAGAAAGAAAGATTCTCCTGGACAAATTTTATGGAGGGATTAACCTCAGCAAATAAGCTATTTTTATAGAGTTCAATAAACCAGCCCCGATTGTCCGGGAAGACTTTTGGGGTAATTTCTAGCAATCCTTCTATAGGGGTAGTCTTTATTTCCATGCCCCAAAAGTAAGTAATTAAGAGGCTTTTTGTAGGGATCGGATGGCTTGTAGGTATTTATTAATGACTACGTCTTCATTATATTCCTCCACCATTTTGGCTCTGCCGTTAATTCCGAATTTCTCCAGTACCTCATTGTTGTAGTTCGCCATCTTTACCATCTTTTCGGCAAGATCATCTGCATCCTTTATCTTACACAACAGCCCATTCACCTCATCAACCACTACATGGTGGCACCCTGGTACATCCGTAGCAATCATAGGTTTTGCAGAACTTGCCGCCTCCAGTAAGGTGCGAGGTGCACCTTCCCGATAAGATGGAAGAACGATACAATCTGCTTTTTCAATGAATTGGCGCACATCATCCGTGACACCAAGGTACTCTACGGTGCCGTCAGTTACCCATTGGTCGATCACCTTTTCTTTTATGCCGCGTTTATGTTCAGGATCTTTGGCGCCCAGCAGTTGAAAGCGAGCTTTTAATCCATTTGACTTTAATTTTTTTACTGCCTCAATATATTCAAGAATTCCCTTGTCAGTAATCAATCTGGAGATAAGTAAAAATGTAAAGGATTCGTTCCTTTGGAATTCCATGGGTTGGAATTTTTCCAGATCTATTCCCGATCCTGGAATCAGATCAACAGCTTTTGAATCCACTAGTTTTTTTTCAACAAATAGCTTTAGGTCATCATTGTTTTGGAAAAATATCTTCTTTGGAAACCGAAAAGTCCATTTATAAAGTTGGATGGCAATGGCAGATATAAGATTCCTTTTTAGAAATACGGTTCCTAATCCGCATACATTATTAACCACTGGAATTTTAAGTAAGGTGGCTGCGATTGTGCCATATACATTGGGTTTCACGGTGTAGTGAAGGGCAATATCTGGTCTAATCTTCCTATAAATTGACCATAACTCAATAATTAGAGCAAAATCCTTTATTGGATTTGCCCCCCTGCTATCCATCCTTACTTTATGATGAATACAGCCGGCTTCAACCAGGTGATGCGTATATTTGTCGATTGGAGCAACAGTATGTACCTCATACCCCTGAGCAATAAGCTTTTTTACAAAATTCAGTCGAAAATTGTAGATATTCCATGATGTGTTTAATACGATTGCAACTTTCATCCAGGCCAGAAGGTTTAGACAGGTTTAGTGGTTGGTGCAGAGTTATGTTTCTAACATGTTAAATAGTACCCTAAAGTACAGACTTAATGTAAGTTCGATGTACTATATCCGACAAAAGTATATAAAAGTAACTTACCCAAAGATATACTTTTAGAAATATTGAAATTGAGATTGATGAAAAGGGTACAACCAGATTTATAAATAATTTCATGCTACTTTGGGTTGTATATGAACAGTTAATAAATGAAAGAATTAAAAGGAAAAAGTGCCATTCTGGTAGCAGTTGAAACAGGTAAAGATCAACCTGAATTAATAGTTGAGCACCTTGACGAGCTGGCGTTCCTAGCGGAAACAGCTGGAATTACAACAGTGGAGAGGTTTGTTCAACGTTTGCCACACCCTGATGTTCGTACGTTTGTTGGGAAGGGTAAATTTGCTGAGATAAAAGAGTTTGTCTTAGGGCATGAGATTAACAATGTGATTTTTGACGATGATTTGAGCCCGTCTCAACTCAGGAATATTGAACAGGGATTAAATCCAAAAGATGGAGTGGCCAGCATCAAGGTTTATGATCGAAGTCTATTGATCTTGGAGATTTTCGTACAAAGGGCCCAAACAGCGCAGGCCCGCACACAAGTGGAGCTTGCAATGAATCAGTATCTGCTTCCAAGGCTTACCCGTATGTGGACTCACCTTGAACGGCAGCGCGGTGGAACAGGTACCCGTGGGGGAGCGGGGGAGAAGGAAATTGAGACCGATAGAAGGAATATTAGAAATCAAATATCTATCCTTAAGGACGACCTTGAAAAAATTGATAAGCAGCAGAAAACGCAGCGAAAATCGAGGACCAACATCGTCAGGGTATCATTGGTAGGCTATACCAATGTTGGTAAATCTACTTTGATGAATCTGCTTTCAAAGGCTAACGTGAAGGCTGAGAACAGACTTTTTGCTACTGTAGACGCTACGGTTCGAAAAGTGGTGATTGAAAATATTCCGTTTTTGTTATCAGACACGGTGGGATTCATCCGGAAGTTGCCGCATCACCTAATTGAATCTTTTAAATCAACGCTTGACGAGGTGCGGGAGTCCGATATTTTGCTTCATGTAGTTGATGTAGCTCATCCCTTTCACCACAACCATATTGAAGTGGTTTCAAATACTCTTACAGAAATTGGAGCCGGAAACATTCCTGCTATTTTAATACTGAATAAGGTTGATTTGCTCAAAGCAAAAGAGCCGGAAGTGAATCTGGATGAAATGAAGAGATTCTATCAGGAGCTTGGCTTTAAAGATGTTGTATTCGTTTCTGCGTTTACCAAAGAAAATCTGGATGGGCTTCGGAAAGTGATATTTGAAAGTGTTAAGAAAAGGCATTTGGCCATTTATCCGAACTACATAAATGGAGACTCCTTTCAATATCAGAGTTCAGATTATCCGGTTGAATCATAAGGGTAATTTCATAAATTTGCATCCCTTTTTATTTGCATGGTCCCGTAGTTCAATGGATAGAATAGAAGTTTCCTAAACTTTAGATGCAGGTTCGATTCCTGCCGGGACCACTGAGTGAATACTTAACTACCTAATTATTAATTAGTTAGCTTATTTTACTTATTTAGGGTAGAGGTATGGGTAGACTTACAAGGGGATTTAGTGCCTGAAACCAATAAAAAAGCCCTCCATTTCTGAAAGGCCTTCTCGCATTAGTAAAGCAGGAACCACCAACCCTGCATTTTGAAGTGGTCAGGCAAAGATAGTTAGGTTTTGCGACCTCCTGAAAAATCTTTAAAAACGATTGCATGCGAAACGCCTTGTTCTGAGCCTATTAGCTTTTTATACTTTTCAAATTGGTCTTTTGAGAGCTTCATGTTCGGCCTTCCCTCCAAAGTATAAAATCCGTCATTGTCACAATTGGCAAATATTACCTTTCTCATATAACAAACATTACATAACAAACATTACAATTTCTAATTCGCTAACAAGCAGTGCCCGAAGCTTATCTAATTCCGAACTTGTAAACTCCTTATTCTCAAATCCTGGGGATAGGGTATGCTTTCCGTTTTCAAGGTGAGTAACAACATACATTCTACATGGGGTTTTAGTCGTTGTCATTATCAATTTGTTTTGTATTGGCTAGTATTTCTTTTAAGGCCTTTTCTGAAAGATTTGAGTATTCGACATAAGTTCCGCTTTGCATGTTAATTGATTGATCGACCTCTAGAGACTGCCTCGGTTTGCCAAACCTGTGGTCTATCCAAAGCTGGCACGCTTGCAAATTGCCTTTTATAGCTTTCTCATAAACTGCGGCCACAACTTTTGAAGTGTCATATTCTGACATCAGGCTTTCCAACATTATCGACTTTTTAGGACGGCCATTGCGGTTAATCCTTTTGTCACCTGCCTTAAATGGTTTTAAATTATTCACTGTTACTTCACTGTTAAACTGTTACCTAAACCCTTGTTATTACTCCCGGATCTGGGCAGAATTGATCGCCCGCAATTCTTATTAGCCTGGTAGGATTGAATGGCGAACAATTTGGAACATTGAGTTTTAGTGAAGCATTCAACGCCTCGCTAATTTTCATTGCTGCCTCAAACGTTTCATTCTGTGCTTCACTTGCTGTCCAGACTGTAAATTGTGCTCGCCTGCCCTCAATGAAATTTGAATCTACAGTTACAACGCCATCTTTAAAATTCAAATTTCTGACATTAACCTGTTCAAAATTTGGGTTTCCTGAAGTTCCGCTGATTAAGCTAAAAACTCTGGAGCTTAAATTTTCAATATGGCTGATGTCCGGTAGCTCAACCAATGCCTCGACCTTCTGCCTATTCAGGTTTAAGCCACCAAGATTTATAGCCTCATCCTTTACCAATTCGGTGCGAATAACTTTTTCAGGCTCTTGAACACATGCCTGTAGCTCATCAAATGATTTCATTGTTACCCCGATTGATTTTAACTCGCTTGCTAATTCTGTAAATTTTTCCGCTGCCTCATTGTAGGATTTAAGGCTTTTATTAAAACCCGCTTCATCGTTGTAAATCAGGAGTGGTTTAAATTTCTTTTCCTCTGTTTTCATACTTTTCTGATTTAGATTTTGCCTGCTATTCGTTTACTTGAAATTTCTTTTTTGCGCTCCTGCTGCTTTCTTGCCATCACCTGGGCAATCGGTGATAGCGGCACTCTTATTGCCCTGGGCTTAACTCCTGCCTGAGTAGGATAGAGCTTATTATTTTTAACCCGAACCGAAAGACCTCCTTCGGTTTGATAGAACCCATCCGGTAGAATTTTACTTTCGGGTTTCTTTCCATCAACGGAAATTATTTCGGTTATAGTTGAATCTTTGACCTTAACAATAAAGGCCTTTCCTGTTTTAGCCTGTAGGCTGATTACTTGTTCCTGTTCACTCATTTTTATTTTCGTTTTAGTTGTTCCTTTGTGTTTCAATAAGGCGGGGGCAACTGGTTGGCAGGGGCGAAGATAACCCCACCAGCACCCCCTTATTTTTAAAAAAAGGAGCCGCGATACTCTTTGACGGGGAATAACTCCCGCTACATACTATCTTCTCACAGCTCCTCGGATCGTCTTTATATGTTTTTCTGTTCTTAATTCTGAATGTTTCAACGTTTGAAATAATCTGATCGGCTTTGCGCCTCTTTAACCTTCCCTCTTTTAGGAATATACCAGGCATTTCACGTTTTAAAATCTGTGCTGTTTGTGTTGTGCCCGCTCCGTGATCTGTGAATGATCTTTCAACTGTGATAACTCCCTGAGCGGAGGCAATTCTTTTTAATTCGCTAACTTTGCCTTGTGAGATTTTGCAAGCATTAGCAAGGAAACCGGAGGGAATTTGTTCGCTGATTCGTGCATCCCCTTTTCCCGCACTTGAACGCTTAGCCCTCCGGAATGCCTTTTCAATCCCTGTGATCTTTGCTCCAAACAATAAGCATTCAAATTCTTGTTTGCTACTGATTTCAGAAAGTGAAGCCCTGAAAGCCTGAGTATTAAACCCTTCTTTGGCGGTAATGAATTTCCATGACCGGAAATAATAAGCCTTTGAATCTTGCCCTATCAAGCCATCATTTGTAAGCTCTGCAAATAGCCTCTTTACTGTCCGTTGATCTTTTCCAATTCTCCGGGCAAGAGTTGGTAATTCAGATTTGAACATGAAGCCCGGCTGATATTTGGCTTTGCAGTAACTCAAAAGCCTTGCCTGCTCAGAGATTGGTAAGCCTGCAGGGATTGATTTCATGCCGCTAAGGCCTCCTCCCTGGCTTTGGCTAGTTGATCATTCAATGATCCCTCTAATAGCATTTGACGGGCTGTAATGGGCGCTAAATCGGTTTGAAATAAGTCGAACCCTAAACCCTCAGCCCTCAGGAAAAAGATTAACGCCTGTTTGTTATGATCGCCCAAGTAAACGTTTGGAGCTACTTTGAATAATCCGGAAACGTGTTTCCCTTTGTTCACTAATGTAAAGTCCGGGCTTCTCCGGTGAATATATCGAGGCTCTAGTAAGTACAGCGTTTCTGAAAAAAGCGGATCGCCTTCAACCAAAACAAATGCTGTTTTGTTATCTGGCTTCTTTGTGAATTTGTTAAATTTGCATTTCATAAGAAATAGATTTTATAGCCCGGAGCTTGAACCCCTCCGGGTTTTTTGTTTACAATTTTGGTTTAAATAGTTTATTGAGTTGTTCGGCCTTGATATAAGACCTCCGGCCAACCTTGTAAGGTGTCAGCTTGTTGTTTGCAATTAACTTGTAAATGAAAGACCGGCTAGCTCCCAGCGTTGCCCGTGTTTCTCCGATGGTTAGATATTCTTTTTGTGCTTCAATCATGGGTGTAAATTTCCATGATTGTTCTTAGTTGTTACCTACTCTTGGGAGTTTTCCGTTCACTCCCTACTAATGGATATTAGAATTGTTCAGGGTTTTCTTGAATGCGTTTGCGAAGCGCATCATATAATTTCTTGTGGTTCTTATTCTTGAAATTGTAACTCACTCCTATAATTTTCTTGATATATAAATGAAGGATTTCATTGTGACTTATCCTTACTTTATTGGATTTGTAGTATCTTCTGAATTGTCGTTCCTCCTTTTTCTTTAGGTTGTTAATCCATTCTTTCAGTTGATCATAGGCTTTAAATATAGAATGAATTGAATGCGGGTTCCAATCTTTCGGCTGCTTCATAATTTTATGATCTAATGGGGGAAACACATGCTTCGAGCGAAATTCAATTCCTTCATTTAGCCCAAGCAATCCGATAAATTTTGAATCTCTTTCACAAATTTTACAAATTAGGATAGAGATGAAATCAATATAATTTGGCGTTCCAGTGTATTCGTTGTAATGAATCTCCATTGTATTAGTTATTTCAGCATTATTTGAGTTGCTAAATTCCTTTAATTTGTTCGCTACTTTTTTAACCTCTTCCTTTGTTAAATCCCTTGAAGTATTACCCTCCATCTTAGTTAGATGAATTTCCCCCTTATAATCCCCTTTATTACTCTCACGTTTTGTAGCGATTCCAGCCTGTTTTGAGGGTTTGTTTTTTTTCATCTTGCAACTTTTAAGGGTGAAAATCCCCATGCCTTTTCCATTTCTTTCTCTGCAAACTTTTGCGACTGGCTGAGGTAATGCTTCAATAATACCGGGATAGTCTTTCCGGTTATTGTGCTGATTGCTGAAACGCTCATGCCTCTTTCAGCCGACAAAGTGATAAAGGTTCTGATCGCATCATGGGAGCTAAACAAACTCCAGGTGTGAACCGTTTTAAATGCCTCCCCCTCTCTTACCTGAATCTTATTTTTTGGAAAGCATATCCGGTAAATCTCTTTGATACCATCATTGATTTTTTGCTCTGTGATCTGTGGCAAGTTGTATTTATACCGTTCAAGTATTGCCCGGATGGCCGGGGTAATTGGTATCTCTACTTTTTTGCCTGTTTTTTTATTCTCTATGGCAATGCGGTTGCCTTTGATATTCTTATCAAGACGTTTTAGATCGCTTATCCTGAGGCCTGTATTGCATTGCAGTACAAATAAATCCCTGACTTGTTCAAGGTTAGCATAAATCGTTTCCTTCTTTCCTGAGCGTTGTATCTTGAATGAAGTAATGCCCTTTAAAGGTGCATCTTTGAAAGCTTCCAACTCCTCCTCTGTAAGGTAGATTTTAACGCCTTCAGTTACCTTGTACTTGATTTGTGTAAGCTTCAGGGGTGTTTGTCCTCCAAGATCCTGATAATACCTTAGGAAGGCCTTGAAATGCTTCAATCGCTTTGCAACTGTATTGCCTGAGTTTTTTCCATTCAAATAGTTCTGCCATTTAGTAAGATGCCTGAGCGTGAATTGCTCCGGTCTTAATCCTTCAAGCTTCTCAGACTTAAGCCATCCCTCCAAGGCTTCAATGCTGTTTCTTTGGTTTGAGTAGGTTACCGCTTTGATGGAGTTTTTCCGGCTATTCAAATGATCCCTCCATTGAAAAAGGATTGACCGGGTTAGCTCAGTCTCAGGGAGCTTTGCCCTTTCTGCTTCATCATGGGCAGTCCTTACCCGACTAGGTATAGGTTCAATGTCCTGATCCTGTAAGGCTGTGGCAATCTTTAAGATTTTCCGGCCAAAGGAATTAAGGTAACTGTTTATACTTGTGGCATCCTCGTGCCCCTTTACCTTACCCTGAGTTTTGTTCCAGTATTTAGGCTCAATTTTCTTGCCTGTGGCAAACAATGTTTTGCCTTCAAGGTGAATGTATTGTGCAGAGATTGGAGCCGTTCCAGAGGTGTTTTTTTTGTCTTTGCGGAGGATAAATTTTACAGTTGCCATGCGCTTTTTGTTTGGGTAGACTTATGGGTAGACTTTACTAGTGTCTTTTAGTGTACACAAATGTAAGCAAAATATGCTAAAAAGGCATTTTCAGGGGATTTGAGGGAAAAATAAATATTCCGTGATTCCTGCCGGGACCACTTGAGGCAGATCAACTTTTTGATTTGCCTTTTTTTATTTCTATTATATTGGGTAGGCTTATCCCATTAACTTTTATAAATGCCAGCAAGCTGCATGCTTGAAGAATTTATTATCCGGAAATATTTTTTGTTTGGGTTCAGTTTTCCGCATGGGGTGAATTTACCCAATCAATTTTCTCTAACTAGTATTCGCATTTAATTTTAAATCTCATCGCCAAGATTTATTATTACCTTTAAGATGAAGTAATAGACGAATTTTTTGCCTGAAAAGAACATTAATAGAAAATTCAGACTTGCTGATTATAACGATCAGGAAACGTATGCCCATATATTTCCTATCATATATAAGCAGCTTCAGATCATTGCCAGGAGCATTCGGTTTAGTTTTAACGGAGTTGAAACGCTCAATACGACAGCCATTGTGCACGAAGCCTATATTAAAATGGCATCCAAGGGTACGCCTTGGGAAAGTCGGGCACATTTTTATAGCGTGGCTGCAAAAGCCATGCGCCAGGTGCTGCTCAATGCTGCGAGGAGCAAAAGCAGTGAGAAACGTGGGGGAGCCATGTCAGTAGTTAGTATTGATGATTTGGGAGATAATATCATTTTATCACCCGCTGCCACAGAGAAATTAATTGATTTTGACAATATGTTAGTAAACGTGGAAGAGAAAGATTTACTCTATGGGAAACTTGTTGAATGTCGTCTTTT
>JAHBUB010000069.1 GCA_019638285.1 Cyclobacteriaceae bacterium
GATTTCTGATGTCGCTGAACCAGCCGACCTGACTTACCACCCCGGTATTCAATCACTTCGTTCCCGTCTTCATCTTTAGTGACCGTGCGAATAAGCTGGCCGTTAGTGTACGATCCCGTCCCGCTAATGGTGTTATCGTCCGTCATCACATAGCGCCTTATTCCGGCACCCTCCACCGTATAATTTTCCTCAACGCCCGAAGAAGAAGGAGTCTGGAATGCTGCCCCCGGGCCGAACACTTTTAGTGGTCGGCTTATAGGTGAGGCTTCGTAAAGGGCCACTTTACCGTAGGGCTTACTATCCCCGTAAAAACTCTGTGCCGTACTTTCAACATTAGAAATATACTGACCCGAAGCAGAAGAAACGGGTACTGGCAAATAACTCTTATCGATTCTCCCCAGGGCATCGAATGTTTCTACCCCGGAAATAATATCCTTTTTCAGAGGGCTGGCCATATAATCTACCGTTTGAAGCGGCCTGCCATAGCCATCCAAATATTGGATTACCGTTCGGTTAAAGTTGGGGTTAGACATAAGATCCGGGTAGGTAGTGGCGACCTTTGCAGTTTGAACCTTTATCCACGGGTAATCGATAGTCGGAACAGGCTGAGCCTCAGCCACCTCTCTACATAGTATGAAAGTTGTTAGTGCTAACAGTAATTTTTTCATGGCTGACAAGTGTTTACGTGAATAGTGATTATGTTGCCCGGATAGTTTGAATCTCTAGCCCAGAACTGCTGAGTAGAGGGTGCTTTTAGCAAGAGATACGTGGCCGTATCAATATTTGGAGGCGTGGCCGTATAATGCGTTGCAAAATTGTCAACAGAAAATTGAGCTACTCCACCTGGGGATAAACCGGTGACAGTAAGTTTATACGTACAAGTGCTGGGATTTCCCGTATTAGAAACAAATATATTTCCCCAGCCAAATGAGGAAGGGGTAGCACATGAGATTTCTCTATAGGTAGTTATAACCGAGGAAGGCTTATCTGAAGCCCGGGCCCTGATTTCCTGAAGCCCGGTCCCGACCGGTCTTGAATAAGAGAATCCGTTGCTACCCAAATTGGCATTTTGCCAGGTAACTCCGCCGTCTGTGCTGAATTGAGCATCGTAGCCGGGAATAAGGCCATTTACATAGACACTTAGATATACATCGCTCCCTATACAAAATTTAAGCGGGAAAGAATCATCCCAGGATATGGAGGAAACACCATCCGGGTCAACATGATAAAAATAACGCCGGATTATATTATCGTTCTTATCTCTTTCCATCAGGATACGGCCACTGGAAGCGTCTCTTTCTATTCTTTTCTCTAATAGATTAGAATAGGTTATCTTTGAAGGACCCAGGTATATTTTCCCAAAAGTCAGGTTCTGGCTCATGGCATCGGGTTTGCCGGGGTTGGAAACCGTGCCGTTAGAAACAGTAGGATTCAGATACAGTACCCGGGAAGTAGCCCCTTTATTAAGTTTGGTGTCTATAATCTGACCTTTACTGTTATAGGATAAAATCTCGGAATCGGGAGAAGTTCCATAATCACTATCCTTTATCATAGAGAGGGTAGGCTTGTTGTAATATGCCTCTGCAAATGAGCTCTTGGGTATTTTTTTGAGACTGTAGGTCCTGCGAGGAAGAGTGATGGAAGCATTGTTATCAGAAAACAGGCCAGTGTAATTGGCAGAAACGGTCTGACCATTTACAATTTGCCGCGTTTCGATAGGTACCGCCAGTAGATTCCTTCGCAGGGATTCATATATACCACGCCCTTCACTGGAATAGGGGGGAACGTGTTCTGTAATTTGAAGCTCCATACACATTGGGCCCGGGCATTCGTATTCAGGAGGACAATAAATATCCGTGGGGCATACAATGATTGTATCCTGGTCGAAGTTAAAATCAGCCACGTACAGCATTCTAGATTCTATGGAATTGCCTTCTTCATCGTTACCGGTTATTTTTACCGGCATCTGGTGGCGGCCCTTGTACTTGGTCTGATAGGCTGGGGGCATTTCATCTTTATAAGTGTACTCTACCGTATTCACAGACGGTGTTCCGCTACCGTTAGGAGAGAAAAGAGTAGTGGTTGTAGATTCAATACGGTACTTTTTGAAAAATATCCGGTATCCTCTTACCTTGGTAAAGTTACCCGTGTACCCTGGAAATGAATAACTTGAATTGTAATACCTAACACCAACGATACTATCTTGTTTTATACCTCCGTTAGGTGTATACTGAGTTTCCGTTTTTGAAATAAGCTGACCGGAGGCATTATATATCTCCTGTTTTTTGATATTTCCTTGTCTGAAATCATGACTTAGGTTAAAATTGACAGGATTAGTATCACAGTCGGGACAGGAAATCCAGGGTTGATCTCTTAATGTACCCACGGTGGGATCCATATCAAATTCGGTGATTGTTTTTCCATTAGAAGGAGAGCTGCCAATGGTATGTATTTCCTCTGTTACCCGCTGGTAGGCTACCTCGGGCCTGCCGCTTTCTGTAAGCATGGAAGAAAAAAGATTGGAATGTGCAAAATAAACCAAAGGGGGGGATCCTGGAAAATAAGTAACCCTGTACGAAGGAATTAAAAAAATACGCCCGGAGCTTTCATTGTTAGCCAATTTATAAGTGTAGGTTTTTTCTAAGCTGATGTTTCGTAATGGATCCTCTATTCGAACAGATTTTATCCGCATACCGCCAACAGCAGAAGGTCCGGAATTAACTTGATGGGCTTCATAGATAAAGGTAGTTTTGCCACCCATAGCCGTTTTTACTTCCGTGAGAACACCCTTTTTCCCGATAGCAAAAACCGGCTCTCTATTGCTTCCGCAATCAGATATATTAGGACTGAAAATTTCGCTTCCCACAAAACCATTAGGGTTAGACAAATTGGCTTCCACACCGTTTCCATATCCCCAATGATCTATTCCATAACTGAGCCTGGAAATCAGGTTTTCATTCTCACTATCATACTTAAAGCTGTAGTTGTTTCCATCAGGAGTAGAAATCCCCTGCAGCTTCAGTCGCCTGAGGTGAGTGGTGCCCACATCAGAAGCGCTGTAGCCCGTCGGAAGCCCTGCATTATTAGCATTGAAATATCCATAATTGAGCGTATATGTTAACTTACTGGTTGGGCTGGACTCGTTATCAGAAATAATAATCTCATCAAGCCGCTTTCCTAAAACTGAGTTGGTAGGGGCGTTGCCCCAGCTATCCAGGTCGGTTCTGCCGTTCGAAGTGGTGCATACTTCCTCTGCAGGTGTAACAGAGTTATCAGTATGGCAAAGTCTATTTAAGCCGTTAAATCTTATTTTAAGATTCGAACTGGTGATCTCTCTTATTTGCGATGATCTGACATAGACTTTGTTGATTTTTTTGTCCATTCCAGATCCGGTAGGGCAATAATTCACTCCTTTCTGATCGCCTGATTTATAGTAGGAGTAAGGCATCCTGTCATACGTAAAATTAATAACTTCTCCATAGGGAGATTCTATTTTACTGCAATACCAGGTCAGAGGAATAAGATTATCTTTTATAAACTGCGAAAATCCGCTTCCACCGGGATAAATATTGCCACTCTGAGCAGCTTTCACTTCCACTTCGGCAGAAGATTCGTTATTGGCCTGGTCGAAGGTATATTTTATACCATCAGGGAAAGTAATCTCGAAAGAGGTAAACCTTTTAGCGTAGTGGTTGGAGCCTGACTCATTGGGATTGTTGGCCATGTTGGCTTTCACCTTTACATCGGAAATTGGGAAAAAGAAAGCCCGGGCATGACAATCAAACATAAATTTCCCTGATCCCGATGGAGTATTGATAAAAAAATAATCAGGCTCTTTATCGAGGTTAGGATCGTATGGATCGGTGATATTACATCCCCATAACAGGTAGCCTTTCCTTCCTTGCCCATTACTGGTAAAGCCTTCATCGGGCATTCCTCTGACAATGCGGCTAATGGTAGGGATTCCTGTCAGCTCCCAACCCAAGCCTGCCCACCCGGATAGAGACTGAGGCTTGATCATAGAGGGATTGTAGGACAAACCCACAGGGACGGATAATCTTCCCTCAGTCAGGTTGTATATAGGGATTTCTACAACCGGCGTGCCGGTGTAAAGGTTGACAGGGATATCCTGAACAGCATTAAACATGGCTGATTCTGCCGAGCCCGAGGGCATATTGTAGCCCGTGGAGATAGGACCACTGCTTGCTTTCTGAACGCCATTTTCCTTAACAGAGGAATTAACCAAAGGGGGATGGTAAGGGACCGGCTCTCTTCTCACCTGGGTTTCCTGCTGACAATAGGCAGAATAAGATAAAAATAATGTGAAAAATAATAATTTTTGTTTCATGACGCGGATAATTTAGATAATATGGATAAGTATATCATCTTCCCGACCAGGCATAGATAGAGGGAAAATGCTGTAGTGCTATCTTGTTTGAATTGCCGCTAACACTGGCTGTTTTCCAAACGATAATACCAAGGCAAACATAGTATGGAGAGCTCATAATAAAAATACCTAATTTAGGGTATTTTTCTACTGTCTAGACAGTATTTGTAGTTTCCAGGCAGTAGAATTCCAGACTAAATCACCTTTAAATTCTGTGGTTTGAGCTCGGTTTAAATTCCTGGATACTAGCTGAAGTTCTATAGTAAGCTGTAATGAAATGCTGAAGCCTTTCTTATACACAAAGGGGAAGACAAGTTATGGGAAATAAGAGGCTGACAGTACTATCTCAAAATTCCCGGTAAAGTTGTCAGAGTAAATAGCGTTCGGTTCTTCAAAGTGGGCTATTTCCCGTAGGTTAATGGGTAAAACGAAGTTTTGAGGTTCCAATTTGGAACCTCAAGTTGCGTGCATTATATGTTTTACCGAATAAGTTTTTATAATACCAGTTATGAGCTGGGTAAAGAGGCGATTTCAGTAAATGCTCTTCCATTGTTTACCACAAAATGGTCGTGTTTATCCACCTGATGCACTCTATCTATGAAGAGGACAATTAAGTAGGCAGTTCCAAAATTCAGGAACTTCAATTTTATTGTAGTAAATAAATATATGGGTTGCTTCTTTAAATCATATTAGAGTAAGCAGCTTTTCAATATAATCTTCAAATGTTTCTGCGTATGCAGGATGAAAAGATTTAATGAATTCTGTAAGTTCCTGCTTTTTTACATTATTTCTCCAGTCTTTAACCGAGAACACAGGGACAAGATTGGGATTTTTTTGCTTTGCAAATTTATATATAGGAATGTAAGGCGGCCCATACCATACTGCATTTTCTATGAGCTTATTATAGGTGGATTCTTTTAGAGATGAACGCAGTTGATTCAGTATGCTATAGCAGGTGTCAATCTTTCCTCCCTCGTAAAGAGTACGAGAAATTGAAGGTAGTCCTTCGTCGGCAAAAAAAGTGACCATGTACTCTAAAAAATAGCCCTCCATTCTGTAAAGCAGATCCTCGGCATAAAAAGGATACTCTTTCTTAAATAGGTCAAAGTCGAAACTATCCTTGTGTTTGAGAACTAAAAAGTTTAATAAAGCTTCTTCCCTTTCTTTGACTTGTTCTAAAAGAACCTCACTCTTTATTCCAATTGTGGAATATTTAGGGCGAGATAACAAATCGAAATAATAGCTTTTGAAGTAACGAGGAGAGCGATTGTGAATTAGCCTTATATATATAGGATGTTGGGCTTTATCACCAAAAAGCCCAGCAGCACGTCGCTCATTGGGGTAGAGTACATAGGTTATCTTACCAGGCTTTCGCATATTATCTGGGATTTTAAAGTAGTAAATATATGGCATTATTCTCTTACAGGGGAAACTTGCTTTAAAATTACAAATGTTATGATAAATATTTGTATTTGTCATAACATTTTATTTATTTGCTTGTAGATAAGCTAATTGTTTTAACCTTCGCTTATTTGGTAAAGTATCTTTTAACGTAAAAACCAGTATGTGATGAGTGAGATGGAGAGGAGATTGCTGGATTTATTAGCAACAATTATGACGGAAATTATTTTAAGGGGAGGTTCAATTGGGAAAGAGGCGGGCGCGCAGCGTTTTGAAAAGGGGAAAAAAAGTATAAGTAGTAAAAACTTTTCTTGTAAGATTGACGAGGTTGAGAGTAAAGTATTAAATTAAACTTAATTGGAGTAAACAAGTGTAATTATGGAGGAAATTAATTATAATATGGGATACGCTATCGGGTATATAAGGATATCTTCAAAAGATCAATCAAGGTACTCTATAGATAACCAGGAGCGTTGCATCAGAGACTACTGCCGCAGATATGACCTGGGACTTATCGCTTTGTTCAAGGACAATGGCCAAGCGAGCGACACCTTTGAAAGGGCTGATTTCATAGCCTTGGAGGAGTTCATAAAAAGACATAAAGGACGGGCCCAGTACCTAGTTATCATGGAACACGACCGATTTAGTCGGGACCTTTCTGAAGCCTTACAAAAGATTAAAGAGTTTGAAAAACGACACAGGATTAAGGTGCTTTCCGAGGATGAACCTTTGGACTTAGACACCTCAGACCCTGATGTATTTATGCGGAGAGCCTTTAAATACCTTCAAGCAAATGTTGAGCTTTTGAATATAAGAAAACGAACTCGAAGAGGTATTCAATTTGCAAGAGAGTCAGGCAGATTTATAAATATGGCTCCGTTCGGTTATAAAAATGATAGAGACCAGTCAGGAAAAGGGATTATTGTTATTGATCCCTCGAAATCATTTATAATACAGAAGATCTTTAACAGCTACCTTGCAGGCATGCCTTTCCACATCATTCATAAGGAAGTTGCAAAACTCGGTTTTACGCGTTCAGGTAAGAATGTGATCCCCTATGTATTAAACAATGAAGTATATGCAGGCTATATAAAGATTCCAGGCAAGGGAAAGACCCCGGAACGGTTAATAGACGGCATTCATGAACCTATTATTAGTAAGTCGGTATTTTGGATGGCACAAAGTATGCTTCAGAATAAAAGACCATCCAAAAGTCAACCGGCAGAGGACTTTCCATTACGTGGCATTCTAAAATGCTGGTGCGGCAGACACATGACTGCTGGGTGGACCAAAGGGAAATCTAAATATTATCTATACTACCGTTGCACCAAGCATGTCGAAAAGAATATTTCTGGTCCTTGGTTACATCAACAAGTGGAAGACACTTTAAGTCTTTTAAGTCTCAAACCTGATCAGGTTCAATACATAATCAAAGCGACTGAAAGCAAACTGAAAGAATCGTTGGCCTATCGTGAGAGAGAATCCCAGGCAAAAGTGAAATATATGCGGGAAATAGATAGTAATATCGAAAAACTTGAGCAAAGATTTATGAAGGATCAAATAGAGCCTGTAACATATAAGAAATGGTATCGCAAATATTCAGAAGAAAAAGCCAAAGTCGAAAGCGAACTGCTCGACTTACAGAGAGATAAGAGTCAGGATTGGAGAAGGGCAAAAGAAGCTTTGCCCCACTTGCTTTCGCTGCCAACTCTTTACGCCAATGCAACTCTCACACAAAAACATGCTCTATTAAATGGGGTGTTCAAACATGGTCTCACGTTTTCAGAAGACAGGGTTAGAACACCTTCGATCAATCCGGTGTTCTCACATAACATACTGAAAATCAAACAAAAAGGACTGGTCGATATCGACCAGTCCGCTCCGTTTTGGGATGAAAATTCCGAGTGTACCCGGGGCCAGTACACAACCGTAAAATATTGGTAATCAAAAGAAACTAAACATGATGATATAGAGCATATTAGATATTTTTATGAATTATATTTTTTCTCTTTTCTTCTTATTTTTCACAAAGTAGTACACTTTTAGTACACCTTGCTATTGAAATGTTTTTTACATTTGCAAAGATGTGAAAACATTGGAAAATCAAGGAGATAGAGTAATGGCAAAAGTTGAGGTAAAGACAAAAGAGAATCCAAAGCTGCAACAGAGTACACTTTCAGATGGGAGGGTGAGCCTCTACTTAGAGTATTATCTAGGTCGTTCTCAGTTTATTGACGAGGAAACGGGCAAAATTAAGGTCAAACATGACCGTAAAAAGGAAACTCTAAATATGTACTTAATTGCCAAGCCTCGCACACCAGAGGATCGGCAGATGAATAAGGAAACTCTCGAACTGGCAAAGCAAATCCGAATAGAACGTGAACAAGTTCTTAAGTCAGCCCGAACCGGAAAACGGATTGCCATAGCTCAAAAAGTTAATTTTCTTGACTACTTCCAAACTTATATAGACAACTACTCCAAGAAAGATATTCGGATGATGGAGGGGGTACTTAAACGCTTTAAACAGTTTCTTAAGGAAGAATATCCAGTATTTAAAACTACAATAAAGCCTGATCAACTTAATAAAGATATGATGCTCGCCTTTGTTGCCTATCTGGAACGACATAGTACAGGAGAGGGAGCCCGGGGGTATTTTCAACGCTTCAAGAAAGTAATTAGGTATGCACAAGACCACGATGTAATTGCAAAGAACCCATGTGCCGGGATTGTATGTAAGGTGGACGGTCAGACTTTGAGGAAAGATGTATTAAGCGTTGAGGAGATGCAAAAGCTCATATCGACTACCTATGACGGCCAGAATCCAGATATTAGACGGGCGTTTATATTTTGCCTATACACAGGGATTCGATTTTGTGATGTGGTAGAGTTAAGGTATAGCGATGTGGACTACTCTAACTGCCTACTGTCTTTCGAGCAAGAGAAAACTAAGGGCAGCAGTACAAGTAGTGGTGTAGTTATTCCTCTTAACGATGGCCTTTTATCACTCATCGGTAAGGAGCCAAAGGATAAGGAGGGTAAGCCTGTAGACGATGTAATATTTCACTTGCCAAGTCACACGATGTGCCTCAAAGCT
>JAHBUB010000007.1 GCA_019638285.1 Cyclobacteriaceae bacterium
AATGGTAATCCATGGGTAGCTGTGACCTGTCAATCTGAAGGAGCCAAAATCTACTTCCCTTGCAAAGACCATCCCAGTGACGAACCCAACGAGGGCGCTGAAATGATTATTACCGTACCACGCGGATTAACTGCCACAGGTCCCGGCATGTTGCAAAAAGTAACGCACGCCAAGAATACTTCTACCTGGCACTGGAAAACAAATTATACCATCAGCAACTACTGCATCGTATTCAACATCGGAAAATACACAAAAGTAAGTCGTCCGTACACAACGGTGGATGGCAACAAAGTACCTATGGAATTTTATGTCTTGGATACACATGCAGACAAAGGGCCGCACTTGTTGGAACGACTGGAACGTACCACACAAGTCCTGGAAAAATACTTTGGCGAATATCCCTGGGCAAAAGAAAGGATTGGTATTACTGAAACACCCCATCTGGGTATGGAACATCAAACCAATATTGCATATGGCAATCAATTCCGCTACACCAAGGTGGGTGGAGAAGATTTTGACTGGCTACTCAACCATGAATATGGTCATGAGTGGTGGGCCAATAAAGTAACTAACAAGGATTGGGCACACATGTGGATACAAGAAGGCATCTGCAGCTTTGGTGATGCATTGTACATTCGTGAATTAGAAGGAGAAGAGGCCTACCTGGAGCGAATGCGCAACACCGCGCGCAATACACAAAATATAAAACCGGTTGTTCAGGGTGAAGAGGTAGATTCTGATGAGGCCTACCACGGAGACATTTACGGCAAAGGTGCCTTCTTTATGCACACCTTGCGGTACGTGTTGGGCGATGACATCTTTTTCCCAACGCTGAAAAAACTGGCAACCGATAAAAAATACACTTACGACAATTTTGTAACTACCGATGATGTAGAGCAATTGTTTAGTAGTGAATCAAAACAAAATCTAAAGCCACTATTTGATTTTTACTTGCGTACCATTAAAAAACTGGAGGTAAGTGTAAAGCAAGTAGAAGAAAATAAGTTTGAGGTTAAGCTACTCAACTATGATGGATCGCTTCCGCTTGACGTCCAGACAGACAAAAGCCTACAACGAACCATGCTGAGTAAAGATGCAATTATGGTATTGAGCAATGGGTGGCCTCAAATTGATCCGAATGGCTATTATTTAAAACGGGTTGTTTTAGAATAAGCATTTAAAGCACCTGGCGCTATGGCGCCAAGAAAATTGCTCCAATAGCTTTGGGAAAATTCGTTTCGAAATGTCGATGCGGGCTACTATTTCTTGACATTGAGTCTTACCCATCATGATTTCATTTGTATAAAATCACAAACCTTTTATCATAATCATTACTTTTGCGGCAAATCTTTAAATGAGAATCAAAGCAAACTTTTGCGCATGTTATTCATAAAAAGGACCCTCGCTCCTTTTCTATTTGGTGTTTTATTCACATCTCTAAGCGGTTTTGGGCAAGATATCACCAAAAATAAGTTTGGTAAAGGCATTCAAATAACCGCTGCAGACTCTTCGTTTGCAATGAAATTTGGCCTGCGGTTTCAAACGTTATACGATGGCCGACTCAACCTGGAAAATCAGAACTATAACGATCAATTTCTAATCAGAAGGTATCGTTTGAAGTTTGATGGGTGGGCTTACCATCCCAATATTATGTACAAACTGGAGGTAGGTATTTCAAACAGGGACCATGGTGGAGGGAATATTCCTCAAACTGGATTAACCTCCAGTCTTATATTAGACGCTTTGATTAAATGGAATTTCAAACCCAGTTGGTCACTGTGGATAGGTCAAACAAAATTGCCCGGCAACCGCGAACGGGTAATCAGCTCTCAAGCCCTTCAGTTTGTCGATCGCAGCAACTTGAACTCAAAATTCAATATAGACCGAGACGCTGGTGTTCAATTACACTATGAAAAGGATAAGTTTAATTTTATCTCCTCCATTTCCATGGGAGAAGGTAGAAACATCGTTACCAATAACTCCGGTGGGTATGACTACACGTTAAGGGCAGAATACCTTCCATTTGGAGCGTTTACGGGTGGTGGGGATTACTTTAGTGCTGACTTGAAACGCGAACCAAAACCTAAATTATCCCTTGGAATTACTTACGATTATAACGACAGGGCCATGCGCGAAGGAGGACAGCTCGGTGATTTTCTGACAGCACAGCGAGATTTGGAGACCTGGTTTTTAGATGCTCACTTTAAATACAATGGCTTCTCTTCCATACTGGAATATGCTAACAAAAAATCACCGGATGGTGCAGTAATCGTAGATGGTATTGGCAATTTGGTGGAAGCATTTTATACCGGCTCAGGGATCAACTGGCAAGCTGGGTATTTGTTCAAGAGTAATTTTGAGATAGCCGGACGTTTCACCAAGGTGACACCTGAAAAAATCACCCTTAGAAATGAGAACACACAGTATACGCTTGGCTTATCAAGGTACATCGTAGGCCACAACCTAAAGATTCAAAGTGACATCACCCTCATAAAAGAAGATTCACACGATGATCAGCTTATGGCTAGAATGACGGTAGAATTAGCTTTTTAATCAAAGTTTACTTCCTCTTTTCAACCTATAACCAGCAAGAGTGGTGGACAACTGGCAAAGTCTTGTGATTCCACCTGTGCACACACTTCACCAATTATTGATCAAAAAGTAATTATTAACTGATTTTTTACGAATTTGATCTACCTAAAAATCAGTACCTATGAGAACAATGACTTTTCTTTTGAGTTTGCTTGCCGCTACGCTTCTTTTCGGCTGCCAACAAGAATACGACCTCATTATTAAAAACGGAATGGTCTATGATGGATCAGGAAACCCTCCTACTCAAACAGACGTTGCCATTACTAAAGATAAAATTGTAAAAGTTGGCAATCTATCCAGCGCCAAAGCGAAACGCATAATTGATGCCACAGGACTTGCTGTGGCGCCAGGGTTTATCGACTTGCACGCACACCTCGATCCATTGCTCAATTTACCTTCGGCTGAAAGTGCAATTCGTCAGGGGGTAACTACCTCGTTAGGCGGACCAGATGGATCTTCACCCTGGCCATTGGGGGCGTATCTTGATAAAGCAGACAGCATCGGAATGACCATGAATGTGGCTTTTCTTATAGGGCACAATACGATCAGGAGAAATGTGATGAAATTGGAAAACAGAGCACCCACAGATGAGGAGCTTGCTACCATGGAGGCGCAAGTGGAACAAGGAATGAAAGAGGGTGCTTTCGGTCTTTCTACAGGATTAAAATATATACCCGGTGCATTTTCTAATGTAGACGAAGTGATTGCCCTGGCAAAAGTAGCGTCAAAGTATAATGGCATATACACATCTCATTTAAGAGAAGAAGGCATTGGTTTACTTGAGGCAGTGTACGAAGCCATCGAGATTGGACGAGCGGCAAACATTCCCATCATACTTACCCACCACAAAGCCATCGGCACAAAAATGTGGGGAGCAAGCGTGAAAACATTAGCAATGGTGGACAGTGCGAGAAAAATAGGGATAGATGTAATGATGGACCAGTACCCATACAATGCCAGCTACACCGGCATCGGTGTTTTAATCCCCTCTTGGTCCATGGCCGGAGGAACACCTGAGTTTAAAAAGCGACTCGACAACCCCCTATTGAGGGACAGCATTAAAAAAGCAATCGTAAACAACATTTTATATGATCGCGGTGGCGCAGATTTGAATCGCATTCAATTTGCACTTGTAGAATGGAAGAAAGATTTGGAAGGAAGAACATTGCGCGATTGGCTGGTGGAGAGAAAGATAGAGCCGACTGTTGAGAATGGCGCAGAGTTGGTGATCGAGGCCCAACTTAATGGGGGTGCAAATTGCGTGTACTTTGCCATGGATGATGCCGATGTAGAGCGCATCATGAAACACCCGCAAACGATGATTGGCTCGGACGGAAGGTTGGTGGCCCCCGGAGACGGGCATCCACACCCTCGTTGGTATGGCACTTTTCCGCGCGTGCTGGGTGTATATGTGCGCGAAAAGGGAGTGCTCACCTTAGAGAATGCCATCCAAAAAATGACCATGATGTCGGCCGACCGGCTTGGCCTGAAAGACAGAGGAAGAATCAAAGAAAACACTTTTGCCGATGTTGTGGTATTCAATCCTCAAACAGTAAAAGACAAATCCACTTTTCAGAATCCACATCAATATCCTGACGGAATTGATTATGTGGTAGTGAATGGAACGCTGGCCGTAGATAAGGGCAAGTTTATTGATGCAAGGACTGGAATGGTGTTGAGAAAGGGGAGCAAATAACCCACAAAACGTCCATCTTCCGTCCACCGCAGGTAGGCCAACGGAAGGCTTGGAATTGGGCCAGAGGACTGTGACTATCTCATACCAAAATTAATTATAGCCTCGACTGGCGCTCATGTTGTGTGTCTGATTCATATGATGTTTTTGAGTCCGTTAGAGGAATAAAGACTGGAATGGAGGAATAAATGGCATTTTTTGAAGACGTGACCGCATGGATTGGATACACCACAGACAGTCATGGGTTACACAAGAACAGTTATGAATAATTATCGGACTGTCGTGGGTTATGCATGGGCTACTTCACATAATTACTGAACAGTTGCGGGTTATACAAAGACATCTATGGATGTGGAGGGAACAGTCATGGGTTACACACAGACAACTATGAATAATTATTGAACAGTCACGGGTTATGCAGGAACATCTTCACATAATTACTGAACGGTTGCGGGTTATACAAAGACAACTATGGATGTGGAGCGGACAGTCATGGGTAATGCATGGACAGTTATGAATAATTACTGGACAGTTATGGATATAATTTACTTCTGTGATTCCCTTATGTTCTTCTGTGATTTAGGGGAATAGTAAGTAGTCTGCCTTTTTTACCGCAAAAAAACACTAAGAAATACACACAGAGTTCATAAAAATTTTTCTTTGTGAACTCTGTGGTAAAATTTCTTCTTCCGGTTAGCCCAGGTATGATTTCAGTTTCTCCAACCTTGGGCTTCTACGCAATTTGCGCGTAGCCTTTTCTTTGATCTGTCTCACACGCTCTGTGGTCAGATCAAATTGACTGCTGATATCATTAAGTGACAAGCTATGACCTCCCGAGAGGCCATAATACATCGAAAGCACCTCCGACTCCCGGGCTGATAATGAACTGAGGGCTATTTCTATTTCATCGGCCAATGATGCTTGCATTAAATCGGCATCCGGAGAAATAGCGTCTCCATCAGCCATAACATCCATCAAGTTGCCTCCTTCACCATCATTCCCCAGAGGTGCATCCATGGATACTTTGTGTCCACGATGAGACAAAATACTTTCCACGTTTGCCGGTGTTATTTCAAGTAGCTCTGCCAACTCTTCATTGGTAGGCTCCCGTTGATGTTTCTGTTCTAGGTCAGAAAAGCTCCGGTTTATCTTGTTCAGCGATCCAATTCTATTCATAGGCAATCTTACAATGCGTGATTGCTCAGACAGGGCCTGCAGTATGCATTGACGAATCCACCATACCGCGTAGGAAATAAACTTGAATCCGCGGGTTTCATCAAACCTGGAAGCTGCCTTGATTAAACCTATGTTTCCTTCATTAATCAGGTCACTCAAAGTCATGCCCACCTGGTGGTATTGTTTTGCCACAGAAACAACAAAACGCAAATTGGCGTTGACCAGCTTTTCCAGAGCTACCTGGTCTCCCTTTTTGATACGCTGGGCCAAATTAACTTCTTCTTCAGCCGTGATTAAACTTATTTTGGCTATTTCGGAAAGGTATTTATCCAGCGACTGAGTTTCACGATTGGTGATTCTTTTGGTAATTTTTAGTTGACGCATGCGCATGTGTACGTTTTATTAGTGAATGATGTATTTAAAATTTATCGATACCATGAAACTCCAGCCCTTCATTATCATCAAAAGGCCGATCATGTTTTTTCAAAACACTTATCCAGAAAGGAAAAGCTTGCTTACCCGTAAGAAGCGCTAAAAGAGTGAAAAGTGTGAAAAACGATCCATTTTAAGAATATAAGCAAAATAAATGAGTATTGCAAGGGTAACGATGGAAATTCATTTTACTTATGCAATGCCAATTAATTAAACCCTGTTCATGTCTATGGAACGTACTAATCGTTATTAAGAAGCTTACAATTGGTGATTTAAGCTGTGGAGGATAGATTCATGAATAGCACAAGCGAGACGCTTACGTCAGTGAAATCAGTTGAACTAAGCAGTAAGTGAGCTCTATTTAAAAATATTAAACTCTGTCACCATCTTTTTATAATCTGGAAGGATCTTTTCATAAAGGGCTTCATCGATTTTTTTTAGGGAATTCATTAATCCGCCCAATCCGGAGTCTTTTAGTGAGACTTGTTGTTTCTTTACTTCCTCCATTTTTCTTCGGATAGTGCCCTCCAGTTTAATCAGTTCGCGTTCGGTCATTGAGTCATCTTATTTGTGATGTAAAGGTAAGAGTTATATTTTATGTATATGGTTTCATTCCCTACGAAAGGGCTTAGAGAAATACTCACGGAGAACGAAGCACCTTCTTTGTGGGCCCTGTGGTTAAAAGAAGCAATAGTAATAAGAGTCAGCCATTTAAAATTAGGTACGCTAACACTCAAACGTGGGGATAGCACCATTGTTTGAGCCCGAAAGAGAAGGTACGGTTGGTAGCGAGATAGCCCTGCCTTCATTTTATTATGGCGGACCGCCCCGAAGGGGTACGCCCTCTTACTATTTTAAGCTAATCTCCTTTTTAGTGGTACCTCCCTTCTCGGATTGAACGGTAAAAATGGCCACAGGATTCTTTCCCGTGATTTTGAATACGTAATCTACGGAGTGTGTGGTGATACCATCATTTTCCCTACTTCCATCGAGGTTACCCAAATCGGTTCTGGGTTTTCCGCTTACCAGATCGGCATCTTTTACCTCCACCATCGCACGCACGGGTTTTGCAATTTCCATTTCAATGGCACGCGCGGTAATATTTGTAGGTAAGTAACCTTCGTTTTCTATCACAAGGGATACTTTTACTACCTTCCCTTTTTCAATTACGCTTACATTTGACTTCCTGATTACGACCCGCGGACTGATCTCTGCCAGCCATGTCATCCAGGGTACATATTTTTCTATTTCTTCTTGCAACATCTCTACAGGCGGGTTTTGTCGGGTAAACTTGGTGTCCCATCCACCAATCTCCACCTGACCCAGCTGAGGATGATTATAACTTTGCCAGTTTTTAAAACCCTTGCCACCCAATTTTTCATCGTTCCACTTCAATCTTTCTTTATCCGAAACACGGCCATCTTTGTCATAGTCGGCATCAAAGGCACCCCAGAACTCCGGCACGAAGCCCACTACTCCAAAATCCCAATACCCCCAACTGATGAGTGTACCATGACGGTGTAGCCTTGGGTTGCTATAACTTGGAATGGCCTTTTGCCCCGTGGTTTTTTCATACTTTCCCGATAACTCCATGATCAATTGCTGGTCACCCATGTCAAAATTATCCCAGGAAGTAGTGGAGGGAAGTCGAAATAAATATCCCCCCGCAGTATGTCCATGGAAGATCCCGGTGATGTTCCTGTGTCCGTTTATAAATTCAATGGTATGCCTTGTCTCCGGTTCTGATAGTGGATAAGGGCCTGCCCCCTCTTGTTCACTCTCTAATCCCCAGTTGCGCGGAAAATTTCTATTCATGTCTATGCCACCTATTCCATCTTCGTTGAACAAACCATCATTGTCGTCATCGATACCTTCCTCCATCACATCATAAAAATTTCCTGTGATATCCGCTTCACCCCTTCTTACCATTAGGCGAGAGTCTCCTTCACTGACCTTCCATCTGCCTGTAGGATTTTTAACACGCATTTCAGTAATCAAATTATCACCATTCAAATCATTGCCCGGATCTTCATCCAACAGCCCGTCCATGTCTTCATCATAAGGTCGGGGTGTGCTGCGCAAATGGTGGACGGTGGTCAACGCAATGTCGGCCCCATCAGGATTAAATTTTGGTCTTATATACAGGGTACGGGTATCTACCAGGTTTTTGATCCTAGGGTCTTTGTCGTAATTGCTCAATAGGTACCATGCAAAATGCAGGGACACCTCTGCCCCAGTCAATTCACCTGCATGAATATTCCCATCATAGTAATAGGCGGGTTTGTCCTCTGCCCTTCCAGTCTGCTTGTTGGTGATTTCAATCACCATCAACTTGGTTCCTTTTAGGGTTTCTCCAATGGAATACAGATTGGTAAGGTTAGGATACGCCTTGACCCAGCCATTTAATAGCGCGTAGGCATCGGCAGTACTGTGATATTTTTGCCAGTTGGGGTTCAGAGGGTCCTCAGTTTGCGCAAACGAAGGAGCTGAAAGTAGAGTGGCAATCGAGAGGCTGAACAGCACGTTACGAATTTGCATTTTGAGTGGGGTTTAAATGTGGTTATGTAAGATACTTCTCAGAAAAAGAAGTTGAAATGAATTTGTGATGAGAGGTTGTGGATTTCCATCTTTGAAGAGTGAGTCTTTTGGGTGCACGGATGTAAACTCAGCGCCATGCGGTGAAATCCTTTGTGCCCTCTGTAATAAAATATATTAGGAGGCTTGAGGAACGTAGATTCAGGAATTAGTTAGACTATTTATCTCGAAAGGCACATAGAAATACCGAAGGAACGCGAGAGAGGCACTTGAACTTCGAATTTGCCAATCTTGTTACGCTTATATAAGCATAAAACGATATCATGATACACTATTTTAATAAAATATTAAAAAAACAAAGGATTTGACTCTGCCCTTACACAGGTGGCTGCAGAACTAAAAAAAGAGGGCTTCGGTATACTAACCGAGATTGACATGCAGGTTATCCTTAAAAAGAAAATTGATGTAGACTTTCAGAAATACAAAATCCTGGGCGCATGCAATCCACAACTTGCACACAAGTGAAGATAAGATTGGTGTATTGCTGCCTTGTAATATTATAGTACAAGAACATGACGATGGGACAGTAGAGGTTTCCGCAGTGAATCCTATCGCCTCAATGGGTGCTGTGGAAAATGAATCTTTAGGTGTAGTGGCGAAAGAAGTGCAACAAAAATTGCAACGGGTGATTGAAAACCTGACCTAGAGCAGATGATGCTCTAAGGCACTCCTAAGAAATTAACTCCAATTTTCTACAGTGCCTTTCACATCATCTTGTCTTTCTATTTTATTCTTTATGATTAGAAATAAAAGGAGAGGATATAATATCCTCTCCTTTTATTTAAAGACACTTGCTGCTTAAAATCCTAGCATCCGCATTTTCCACCTCCAGGTTCTACCCCTGCCTTATCCAGTATTTTTTCCAAAGGGCAAAAATGAGTGAAGGATGATTGAATCAGGTTGATAGCCACAAAGGCGGCCAGTCCCAACCAATAGATATTTACAAAATATGCCATTGTAATGCTGATCAGTACAAACGATCCTGCTACTACCCTTACTATGCGTTCTCTCATTTTAGTTATGCTTTAAGGTTTTGTGGTTACTTGATTTATGTTTCTTCTTGTTCTCCTACAAAGTGGAGTGTTTTTGTATTCCTTACAAACCAATTCAAAATTGTCCAACGCTTTAAAAAAATGTTCTATGTATTGATTCCTTGAATCGACTACACGAAATTGAATATGGTTCATCATTCCATCATTGAATAACTAGACTTCTCCACAGGAACTATAAAAGCACGAATGGGAAATTTAGTTTTATTGTCCTCATTGTATTTCTTGATCAACTCCAAGGCACCATTGGCCTTTACATCTTCAGTAAAGCTGAATAGGAAAATCGAATTAAACTGATCACCTCCGCTGCTAAACCAATTGTCGAGCAAAACAGGTCGTTGATGATCTTTATATCCAATCGTTTCAGACAAGCTAAATACTTCTATTCCTGCTTCATCCAGTATTTTTGCCACTATCTTTTGGCAATCTTTTAAACTTGTGACTACTAATAGTTTCATTTTTTTAGAGTAATTTTTTATCGTCCTGCATATTTTTTACGCATCAATTTAAAATACAAAAGAGGCACCACCAGCAGTGTTAAAAATGTAGAGGTAATGGTCCCTCCCATTAAAGAGATCGCCAGGCCTTGAAAAATAGGATCAAACAAAATAATCACAGCCCCTAACACCACTGCTCCGGCTGTCAACAATATAGGAGTAGTGCGCACCGCTCCGGCTTCAATGATTGCCTGCTTTAATGGAATGCCATCCTCCAAACGAATGTTCACAAAGTCAATCAATAATATGGAGTTGCGCACCATTACACCTGCCAGTGCAATAAACCCAATCATAGAGGTAGCGGTAAAGTAGGCGCCCAGCATCCAATGACCCAGCACAATACCGATTAAAGACAATGGAATTGCTGCCAACATCACAATAGGAACTTTAAAATCCTGAAACCAACCCACAATAAGCATGTAGATAATAATAATAACCACTACGAAGGCAATCCCCAAGTCACGGAATACTTCATAGGTGATCTGCCACTCTCCATCCCACTTCAAGGTATAATTATCTTCAAATTCCGGTTGTTGATTATAGGATTCTTCCAGCGCATAACCTTTTTCCATGGGAATGTCCTTCAGTTTTTCACTGGCTTCCATAATGGCATAGAAAGGACTTTCAAGATCACCTGCCAAATCCGCCAATACATACACTACCCTTTTTTGGTTTTTTCTGTATATGCTTTTCTCTTGAATTCCTTTTTTGATCTGCACAAGGTCACCAATAGCAATCGCCTCGCCCATGGCATTCACTACTTTCAGGTTTCGGATATCATTCAATTTGGCTTTGTCTGCCTCACTGAGCTGTAACACAATATGGATTGGGTCGTAGGACACCGGATCATGCAAAATACCTGTGGGTAAATTGGATATGGCCGCATTGATGGTTGCAACCACCTGCGCGGGTGAGACCCCAAAGCGCATGGCCTTCTCCTTATTCACTTCAAATGTATATTCAGGCTGATCCGACTCCGTCATCATATCGATGTCTACAATCCCCGTAGTACTTTCAATTATTTTCCGTGCCTCCTCTGCAATGCGTATTTGTTCATCATAGTCGGGGCCGTATATCTCTGCTACAATAGTAGAGAGCACAGGTGGCCCTGGCGGAACCTCAACGAGTTTTACGTTGGCATTGTAATGCTTGGCAATCTTTTGAATTGCCGGTCGCAAGTTCTTTACAATATCATGGCTTTGTATGCTTCTGTCCTTTTTATCCACAAGATTCACCTGAATGTCCGCCACATTGTTACCCCTTCGTAAATCATAGTGTCGTACCAGTCCATTGAAACTTATTGGGCCAGCAGTACCCACATATCCCTGATAGTTTCTCACCAAATCCTGAGCTGCAAGGTACTGGGATATCTCGCGGGTGACTACCGCAGTGCGTTCTAGTGTGGTTCCTTCTGGCATGTCTATGATCACCTGAAATTCATTCTTATTGTCAAAAGGAAGCATTTTTACCGCTACCATCCTGGTGTAGAAAAATGAAACAGATCCTAACAGTATCACAACAGTTCCCATAATGAAAGCCCACCGCTTCCAGCGGACTTCGAGCATAGGATGAATAAATGCTTTATAGAGTTTATAAATTTTAGACTCCTCCAATACCACTAGTTTTTTCTCCTTGCGATCACCCTTTTCTCTTAAAAATAAATATCCGAGGTAGGGAGTAAGGGTAAGCGCTACTACAAGTGAAAGCATCATGGCAATAGAAGCACCAATTGGCATGGGACTCATGTAAGGCCCCATCATGCCCGACACAAATGCCATCGGCAACACAGCAGCCACTACCGTAAACGTGGCCAATATGGTAGGATTACCTACTTCATTAATTGCAAAAATAGCAGCCTGCTTAAACGGCAGTCGTTTCATTTTAAAATGACGGTGCATGTTTTCTGCAATGATGATTGAATCATCCACCACAATTCCGGTAATGAATACCAGCGCAAAAAGTGTAATGCGATTAAGGGTATAATCCAGAAAGTAGTAACTGAACAAAGTAAGTGCGAAAGTGACGGGTACAGACAGGAAAACTACCAGTCCGCCACGCCACCCCATTGCCAGCATGACAAAGGCAGTCACTGCCAGAATAGCCACAAAAAGGTGAAATAAAAGTTCGGACACTTTCTCAGAAGCTGTTTCCCCATAATTTCTTGTTTCCGTTACATGCACATCAGTAGGGATTAATTCCTTCTTAAGGTGCTCCACTTTAGAAACAATTCGCTCTGAGACCTTCATCGCATCAGCCCCTTGCTTCTTTGCAATGGAAAGCGTTACAGAAGGATAATCCGATTTGAAGATTTCGGATGCCGTCAAATCATGCTTTCCAAAACCAAAAAAAGAATATTGAGATGGAAGTGCAGCTCCCTCCACAATGTTGGCAACCTGCCTGAGGTAAACGGGTTGGCCATTGTTAGTGCCCACCACCAGATTTTCAACTTCTTCTACACTCTTCAAAAAGCTTCCAGCAACTATTGAAAAAACAGTATCCTGCATGATAAGATTGCCTGCGTTTACCTGTGCGTTGCTCCCTTGAATGAGTCTGCTTATGCTGAGAAAATCTATGCGGCTTTGTGCCATTTTATCCTTGTCCAGCGTAACCGTCACCTGACGGTCTCTTCCACCAATAATATTTATAGTAGAAACCTCAGGAATCTTTTTTATTTCATTGGTAATTACCTGACCAAGCTGTTTTAACTCGTAGTCGTTGTAGTTTTCACTCCACAAGGTGAATCCAAGAACAGGGACATCATCAATGGCACGTGTTTTTACCATTGGCATGGATATGCCCGGAGGCATTTTATCCATGTTCTTCATCAGTTCATTGTAAAGCTTTACTATTGAACCTTCAATATCTTCACCTACGTAGAACTGAACAATCAACATGGCCTGACCACTCATTGATGTGGAGTAAACATATTCAACGCCTTTGATATTAGAGATTATCTTCTCCAAAGGTTGGGCTATCCTCGCCTCCACCTCTTTAGGTGATGCACCCGGATAGCGCAGAAATATATCTGCCATGGGCACATCAATTTGTGGTTCTTCTTCTCTGGGTATCAACATGGTGCTATACCCTCCTATGAGCAAGAAAGCAATCATCAACAGAATTGTTAATTTCGATTGAATAAATGCCTTTGCAATATTTCCTGACAAACCTTCTTTCATCGTAATCCTTTTATTCTTTTATCGAAATCTATCTTACTATCACAGGTACACCATTGTACAACTTACCGTCACTTTCCAGGATAAATTTCTCATCGTGCCGTAAACCAGAAATAATTTCTATCTGGTCATCATAGGTTTTGCCTAACCTAACCCAACGCAACAGCGCTTGTTGACCTTCGCTAATAGTAAATACACCTGCCAATTGATCTTTATAAACTATTGCCGATTCAGGAACGAGCGTGATGTTATCTGCCTTCTGAGTGTTGGTGATGGGAATCATCACATTCACGTACATACCTGTATATAAACCAATATTTTCCTGTTCGGGTATACTGACCTTGATCTGATACTGACCGCTATTTTGCGAAGAAGGGCTTAATTCTGTCACCATGCCCTTGATATGCTTGTTTTGTGATTTGATAACTATTTCAGCGATAGCCCCTTGCTTCACTTCTGCAATGTCATTTTCAGAAACCGAAGCCCTTACCTGGTAGTTGCCTACTTGTTCCATAATCAAAATGGGCATACCCGGATTGGCCATTCCTCCTACATCCATGTTCTTCGCAGTAATCACTCCAGCAAATGGAGCCACCAGATTAGTATAGACAAGCATGGCTTCCGCTTCCTTTTCCATTTGTCGTGCTGCCTCTGCTTTGGATTTCATTGAATTAAGATGGAGCGTAACATTTTCAAACTCTTTCTCAGAGGCACTTTGCTGGCCATACAATTCCTCAAATCGATTGAAATCTTTTTGCGCATCGGCCAGTGCTGCCTCCGCTTCTGAGAGCATGGCCTTTGCCTGTGCCCTTTTGGCCAGAATATCGTCATTGCTGATAGTCACTAATAATTTTCCCTTTTGAACTTTGTCTCCAGGTTTCACATAGATGCCGGTGACAAATCCCATGATCCGCGTACTGATATCTATTGATTTCTCAGATGCAATCTGTCCGCTCGCATAAATTCCTCTGCCAGTTCGGGTTTCTGCCGTCCCCAACTTTACTCCAATTGGATTGTCTTGTTTGGTTTCTTTATTGGTTTCGGAACAAGACATTAAAAAAACGGAGGCAGTTAAAATCAGATAAAAAGTATAATTGATAATTCTCATGGTATTTATATTTCAGAAGTAGATGTTAAAAATTGCAGATAGGCTTGCAAGACATTGAATTGAAAAATGGCTTGTGCCTTACTGAGCTTTTGTTTTGATAATTGTGTCTGTGATTGCAGTAGATCATTGGTGTCTACTAAACCTTGTTCGTATCGGTTTTGCAAAATCCGTAATGCCTCAGAAGCCTGTTCTACTGCAAGTTCAGATTGCTGCAACGAAAACCTGGCGTTGCCAATATCTCGGATGGTTTTGTTAAGTTCGATTTGGCTTTGCTCCTTTTGGTAATCCAACTGGGTTATCATTTTGTCTCGCTCAATGCGATGCTCCACTACTTTATTTCTCGTGGCCATCCCATTGAACAAACTCCATGATAATTGTGCCCCTATCAGATAAGAATCTGAACCAAAACCCAACGCATCATTATCATTCAGCAGGTATTCACCAAAAGCGTTGAGTTTAGGGAGATAAGACATCTTGCTTGACCCCATCATTATTTCCTGGGCTTCGACCGCTGATTGCATCGCCCTGAAGTCTGCCCTGTTCGTAGGAACTCTTGAATCCTCATTAACAACAGGGTCAACCCTTTCAATTAAGTCAACCTGGTATACCACACCAGTTTCCATTCCCATCAGTAAGCTTAAATAGTCAGAGGCATTGAGTACATTACTCTTTGCTTCAGCCAGTTGGCTTTCTATGGTTGCCACTTGTACCTGTACATTGAGTAAATCAGATTTTTGTATAAATCCCTTTTCAAAACGATTTGAAGTTGTCGTTTCAATCGCTTTAATCGTACGCAAAGCTTCATCTAAAACAGTATTTGCCTGGTGAGCCAATTGAAGTTGAGCGTAAGCCTTTTCTACTTCAAGCGCCAGGTATTCCCTTGTTCGCTTCGTTTTAAAAGCATACACATCAATTTGGTGATTGGCTGCTCTGCGCATGTACAACATATCCATGTTGATAATAGGCTGCAACCATTCTGCCTTTGCAACATAGTTTTCTGTTGCAGAAGGGGCATTGAGCAACTCAGGATTAAAATCAAGAGCAGTTATTGATTGTTGCTGCAATTTGAAACCAAATGCATTTAGTGGATTGTTGGTACTCAATGCCGTATAACTCAACTTAATCTGAGGAAGAAAAGCTGCATGGGTTTGCTTATACCTGGCCGCAGCACTTTGCTCGTCCATATTTGCTATTAATAGTTCTTTATTATTTTCAAGGCTAGTTGTTAGTGCAGACTGTAAAGATAGGGACACAAAATCCTGACCATTTATCAGGAAAAAAGAAAAAAAGAAAATAAACAACACAAGAAAACGCTTCATATTTTTAAAAATTTCATGCAAAAGTATTTTATCTTTCATCCATTGTCTGTGACATAGGTTACGTTCAGAAAATTATAAGTGATCTTTTTTAAACCTTTGTGCAGCGCCACTTTTAATCAGAGAGAACTTGTAATTGTGAGGGTGAATGGTTACGGTCAGTGGAATACTCTGTCCGTTTCCCCTTTGATTAGACCGTAAGCCTTTCACCAATCCATTGGCTATACATCAATCCGCAATCACCTTAAGTAAATACTTACTCACCCACACACGTTATCGTAATCAGGACAAAGCCAAAAGGGGTGCTCTCCTATCTATGAAACGGATAGAAACAAAACATGCAAATCCTTGGAAAACAATGCCAAAATGACTGAAACATCGGTGGGTGCCTCCACAATTCAGACATATTTTCCTGGTTTCTTCGGTTTCACCCAATGGAGTATTATTTGATATGTTGTTAAAAAAAACAATATGAACTTCGATAAATTCACTATAAAGTCTCAGGAAGCATTACAAAAGTCTGCAGAAATTGCTGTGAGCAATCAACATCAGGCCATAGAGCCTGCGCACTTGTTGATTGCAATTTTAGAAACGGATGAAAATGTCTCTACTTATATATTAAAAAAACTTAACGTTACTCAATCCATTCTTGACACCAAGCTACTGGAAGTGCTTGGGTCATTTCCCAAAGTAACAGGGCAGCAACCTCATCTGTCTTCCACAACTAACCAGGTATTGCAAAATGCAGAAAAAGAGTTGCGGGAGCTTAAAGATGAATACATATCAGTAGAACACTTACTCCTGGCATTGCTAAATACCAAAGACAAGGTCGCATCCATCATGAAGGATGTAGGCTTTGAAAAGTCTGCATTGATAAAAGCCATTAAGGAATTGCGAGGCGGAAGTAAGGTGACCGATCAAAATGCGGAAACGAAATACAAATCACTGGAACGCTACTCCAAAAATTTGAATGAGCTGGCTAAGAAAGGAAAAATTGATCCTGTAATTGGTCGTGATGAAGAAATCAGACGCGTACTCCAAATTTTATCCAGACGCACAAAAAATAATCCTATCCTTTTGGGAGAACCTGGTGTGGGTAAAACCGCCATTGTGGAAGGAATGGCACAACGCATCGTGGATGGAGACGTTCCGGAAAATCTTAAAGAAAAGATACTGGCGTCTCTTGACATGGGGTTGTTGGTAGCGGGTGCCAAATACAAAGGAGAGTTCGAAGAAAGACTAAAGGCTGTCATTAAAGAAGTAATTGACTCCGAGGGTCAGATCATTCTTTTTATTGATGAGATTCATACTCTGGTGGGTGCCGGTGGTGGAGAGGGAGCAATGGATGCGGCCAACTTGTTGAAACCTGCTTTGGCCCGAGGAGAACTCCATGCTATTGGAGCTACTACACTGAAAGAGTATCAAAAATACATCGAGAAAGACAAGGCCCTCGAAAGAAGATTTCAATCCGTAATAGTAGATGAGCCTTCAGTGGAAGATTCCATTTCTATTCTAAGAGGAATCAAAGATAAATACGAGTTGCATCATGGAGTAAGAATAAAAGACGATGCTGTTATCTCTGCGGTAGAATTATCGCATCGATATATTTCCGACCGTTTCTTACCCGACAAAGCTATTGACTTAATGGATGAGGCCGCTGCCAAACTTAGGTTGGAGATGGACTCTATGCCTGTAGAATTGGATGAGCTGAATCGTAAAATCATGCAGTTGGAAATTGAAAGAGAGGCCATTCGCAGAGAAAAGGACAAAGAGAAAGAAAGCGTTTTGAACAAAGTGATTGCTGAGCTTTCGGAATCACGCAATACACTGAAAGCACGCTGGGAAAATGAAAAAGAAGTAGTGCATGGTATTCAACGCGAGAAAGAGAATATCGATAAACTGAAGTTTGAAGCTGAGAAAGCCGAGAAAGCTGGTGACTATGGTGCTGTTGCCGAGATTCGATATGGAAAAATGACAGAAGCAGAGCATCGTCTCAAAGCCGCCCAAGAGAAAATGAAAGAGTTGCAAGGGGAACACTCCTTGTTAAAAGAAGAAGTGGACAGTGAAGACATTGCTGAGGTAGTTGCCAAGTGGACGGGCATACCTGTTTCTAAAATGCTTCAAAGCGATAGAGAGAAGTTACTTCATCTGGAGGAAGAACTAGGAAAAAGAGTAGCTGGACAGGAAGAAGCCATTCACGCCCTCAGTGATGCAGTAAGAAGAAGTCGTGCAGGTTTGCAAGACCCTAAACGCCCTATCGGCTCTTTCATCTTTATGGGAACCACAGGAGTGGGTAAGACAGAGCTTTCCAAAGCACTCGCAGAATATTTATTCAACGATGAGAATTCCATGGTGCGTATTGATATGAGTGAGTACCAGGAAAGGCATTCAGTAAGTAGGCTAATCGGTGCACCTCCCGGATATGTAGGTTATGATGAGGGCGGGCAATTGACCGAGGCAGTGCGAAGAAAACCGTATTCAGTGATTCTCCTGGATGAAATTGAAAAAGCGCATCCTGATGTGTTTAATATTTTACTTCAGGTGTTGGATGAAGGCAGGTTGACCGACAACAAAGGTCGGGTGGCCAATTTTAAAAACACTATTATTATAATGACCACCAATATTGGCTCTCATGTGATTCAAGAGAAATTTGAAGGAATCACGGAAGAGAATTATTTTGATGTGTTAGAAGACACCAAAGAGAAAGTAGTAGATCTTTTGAAAAAATCTGTTCGGCCAGAGTTTATCAACAGAATAGATGACATCATCATGTTCCGTCCTTTAAGCAAAGCTGATATTCGCAAAATTGTAAGCATTCAGTTTGGCATTATCCAAAAACGATTGGAGGAAGCTGGAATCAAAATTGATATTTCCAATGTCGCGCTGGATAGGTTAGCCAAAGTTGGTTTCGATCCACAGTATGGCGCACGTCCGTTGAAGCGGGTGATGCAACGAGAAATACTCAATGAATTATCAAAACAGATTCTTGCAGGATCAATCCATAAGGACTCGGTGATTTATATTGATTTGAAAAATGATGTGGAGTTCGAATTCCAAAATCTGGAACCGGTGGTAAAATTATAAAATCAATCATTACAACCTTACAACGCCCGTTATCCTGGGATAATGGGCGTTTTTATATTTACACCCCCTCTTCAATATGAAACAGATGGTTCAGCCTTTGCTGCCCTTTGCGATCCATCAGCAAAACCATATAATCTCCTTTTTCTATCAATACGGACCCCTCAGGGTTTTTTAACATTTTTCGTTTTCCATCTACCATCTTTACTAACCCAATCAATACTACATTGCTTTCCTTTTTTAAATCAAAAAAGGCTTTGTCATAATACATCCCGGCCATGGGATTACCTTCTCTCACCTGGAGTTGCTTCATGTCATAATCATCATCAGAATGAGCATAAGCAATAATCTCCTCACTAAAAAGCGCCACATCCGGTTCGTAAATGTAACTGGCAAGTAACTTAGCTGAGATTTCGTTTTTTGAAATGGCATAAGTAACACCTGCATGATGAAAGGTACTCTTCAGGTTTCCGTTATCCAGAGTTACTACATAATTCAGATTACTAAAATGTTTTTTCATCTCAATAATATAGACCAGTTTTTCGGTATCATCATGGAGATTGATAAATACGATCGAGGCTTTTCGGATATTTGATTTCTCCATCAAATCGAAGTTATTGTAATCAGAATAAAGTATATAAATTTCATTGGTAGTATAAAATTCTCGAATGATGTCTATATCATGTTTTTCTTTTGTGATAATAGCCACCTTTTTTCCTGCAGCGATCAAATGACCAATCACCGATTGGCTAAAATCATTCCATCCGATAATAATCACATGGTTTTCAAAGTTTGTTCCGTTTAATCCCATAGCTTTATTTTCTTTAACTGTCCTCATTACATTCGTAATCTGGCCAATAACAAATCCATAAATTCCCAAACTCGATAGTAGGAACACAAATCCCAACATACGGCCTGCATAAGTCACCGGAACAAGGTCTCCGTAACCCACTGTGGTCATTGTAGCAATAGCATACCAAACTCCATCCTGTATTGAAATAATTCTTGCGTTTGGCGCTCCTGATTCAAGCTCCAGCATTAAAAAAACTAGAAAGGTATACACTAAAAATAATGCAGCAATGGTAAAGACTGTCTTCCTGTAAATCTTTTGTTTCATGGGAAAAATGTGGGCTTAAGTACGATAAAAGAATACTGAAATAAAAATTTGCAATATTTTCTAAACTACATACGAAATATTTCGTACAAATAGTTTGGAGTATAAAATTAGGTGTAGTAAACTTGAAGTACGAATACATTCGTATTAAATAAATCAGAGCATGTCAACTGCGAAGCCTACAAAAAAAGAACTTGAAATATTGCATGTACTGTGGGAAAAAGGTCCATGCAGCGTAAAAAACGTGCATGAGCAAATGGGGGGAGATCAGAATAACGGGTATACCACCATCCTTAAGTTTTTACAAATCATGCTTGAAAAGGGTATTGTTTCCAGACAGAAAAGCGGCAAACTTCATTTGTACAAAGCCATTGCTAACAAAGAGAATACAAAACAACAGATGGTTGACAAAATAATTGATACCGTTTTTGAAGGTTCAGCTTCTCAATTGGTGATAAGTGCTTTGGGCAACAACAAATCCTCAAAGGAAGAATTGAAAGCCATTAGAAAATACCTTGATGAATTAGAAGAAGGAAAACAATGAACTACTTCTTAACCGATATGATAAAATATGCTTTGGGCTGGACCTTGCTCCACACGTTATGGCAAGGTGCTATCATTTTTGGTTTAACAAAAACAATGCTGTCGTTTATTTCTGACCGAAATGCACGCCTAAGATATGCGGTAAATTGTATGTCATTGTTCTTAATTATATCAGGTAGCATCCTTACATTTTCATACTTATATTCCAGCCCTCTATCCATTGCTTCTTCCTTCAAAATAGAATTTACTGACTTTACACCTCCTGCCCAGATTACTATTAAAGATGCAGAGAGCTTCCTGGCAATTGTAAGCAATGCCATCAATGATAAAATGGTTTGGATAGTTACCACCTGGATTGTTGGGATGTTCTTATTCTCTGCACGTTTCTTTATTGGATTGCTTTACATTCAACAATTAAAAAGAAAGGTGATTGCAGTGAGTGCTGAATGGGAACAGAAAATGAAAAAAATAGCCATGCAAATGGGTGTCGTCCGTGTGGTTCGCCTGGGAGAATCCATTCACATCAGCAAACCTGTGATACTGGGATATGCAAAACCGGTTGTTCTTCTACCGCTGGGACTTTTAACCGGATTGCCCACTGCGCAGATTGAAACGATCTTGTTACACGAGCTTTCTCACATCAAACGACATGATTTTCTGGTCAACATCATTCAGTCAATTATAGAAGTTATTCTTTTCTTCAATCCATTTGTTTGGATGATTTCTGAAATGATTCGTAAAGAAAGAGAGCATTGCTGTGACGATCAGGTAGTAAGTAGAGGTTCGAGTCGAATTGAATATGCAAGGGCATTAGCGCAGCTTGAGGAAGTAAACCAACATGGTACACCTGCGTTCGCCCTTGCCCTAAATAAAAATAAATTTCATGTATTTAACAGGATAAAGAGAATTATGGAAACATCACAAAATCATAGTAAGGCAAAACCAATCATTATGGTCGCCTTAATTGCAATAGGATTATTGAGTGCCTCATGGCTAACCATCGATTCAAACGAAGATGCTGTTTACAGCAAAGCATCAGACCCCTCCTCTTTAGTGGCAGATACCATTATTCAAAAAGACAAGGGCAAGACAAAGGAGGGCAAATCAGCTACCTACTCACGCAAAGTGATCACTACTTACGATAAGGATGGAAGACCGCATAAAGAAGTAACGGAAGATTTTGAAGGGGATGAAGAATTAAGACCACTTCTCTCTGATTCCGGTCATCTTAGTTTTAGTGTACCCGCTGTGCCTGGTATCCCAACATTACCTATGATACCTGCAGTCCCATCCATACCCGCTATCCCTGCCATTCCGGATGTTCCGTTTCACATGGGGCACACCTATCGTTTTGATGGAGACACCCTACCGAACCATTTCTTCTCACCGGAAGATTCCGAGAAGTGGGAGGAATTTAGCCATGAAATGGAAAAGCGGTTTGAGGATTTTGGCGTTGATAATAAAGAATTTGGTCGTATGATGGAAGAGTGGGGCGAGAGGTTTGGTGATAATTTTCAATTTCACTTCAATGAAGATTTTGCAGATCAATTAGAGGCATTGTCCGATCGGCTGAAAGGCATGGACTTCAATCATGATTTTGAGTTCAAATTCCAGGATAACTTTAATGACATGGAAGAGCACCTGAACAAAGCGAAAGAAAAAATAAAAGAACACGAGTCTGAATTAAATAAAGCTGAAGGACGTATGAAAGAATTTGAAAAGGTCCTTCAGGATCAACTCATAAAAGATGGATACCTGAAGAAAGGAGAGAAAGTAGAGTCTGTGAACTGGGGAGACGGTAAGCTATTTGTGAATGGAATTAAGATAAAAGATAAGGACATTCAAAAATATAAGGAACTTTCTGAGAAATATTTCAACGGAAATCACAGATAAGAAATTATAGAGATTATAGGGATAGCTAATGTGAAACATAACAAATTTTATATCATCAAGATTAACGCTGGCTACTTTCATCACACTCTTTTAAAATTTTTGTTACCTCCTTCACATCAATGATTCCCTGCTCATGGGTCCAAGAGTTGTAAATAAAAGTAGCTATTTCTGCAATCTCAAGATCGGTAAGCGTGGGGATACCTGGCATGGGCTGATTATAACTTTTACCGTTTACTATCAGTTCTCCACTTTTACCATTTTTAATTAAACAGATTACCTCTGATAAGTGCTGATCCATGTAATCTGATTGATCAAGAGGAGGATAAAGTAAGCCTAATCCCTTTCCGGATTTCTGATGACAATTGCTGCAATGAGTCGTGTACAATTGTTCTCCTTCAACAAAATATTGTTGATACTTAACCGACTTGTTGGATGTATTTCCAGGATTGCAACCGCTAAGCTCAATTATTATTATAATAAATAAAAAAGGAAGCCTATTCATGCACCTTTCTCAAACGGTTGATGTCCTCCAACAAACGATTTACATCATCTTCTTTTGTCCCGTCATACTTTCCCCTGATACGTTGATCTTTGTCGATCAATAAAAATGCTCCACTGTGGATAAACCCATCAGGCTCTGACTTATCTTCCATGGCCGTAGCAAAATAACTGGTTTGTGCTATTTTATAAATAGAGTCTTGGGCACCCGTCACAAAATGCCATCGATCACTGGATACTCCCAGTCTTTTGGCAAATTCATGAAGCAACGCTACGGTATCATATTTCGGATCAATGGTATGCGAAAGAAGTTTTACATCCGGCATATTGGCCGTGGCTTCATATACACGCAGCATCTGTGTTTTCATAATGGGACAAATAGTACGGCATGTGGTAAAAAAGAAGTCAGCCACATAAATTTGATCTTTGAATGTGTCATTGGTAACAATGGCACTGTCCTGATCCACAAACTGAAACTTTGCAATCTTGTGGTATACGGTGTCTCCATTTACTACTTCCCGTTGTCCAAAAATCGGAAGCGGTTTTTCAGTTTTAGTACAACTCGAAATCAACCCTACAACTGCTATAAATAAAACTAACCTTCTCATTTTTTCTATTATTATAAATACACAAATATCCTTTCTACTGAAACGATTCTACCTCCACGTCATCACCTTCTGCCACTTCCAGGTAATTCCTGGCCACCAAATTCTGGCCAAAATTAATCTTATTACCCACCTTCCTAAAAGTAGCTAATGTAGCCGAAGGCTCAATCCCCTTTCCTCCGGTGTCCTGATTTATTGTTGGGATTGCACACCTCGCACATAGTTTTACTCCTGTAAATTCGTTCGATCCTATTTTAAAATTTTTCCAACCATCCTCTTCAAATGGCTTACCCTTATCAAAAACAAAGTTGGGGCGAAAACGATTCATTGGAAGAGGTACCTCCAACTTTGAATTCAATTCATCAAGAGAGCTTTGACCAATAATAAGAAAGGGAAACCCATCTGCAAATCCAACTTGCTCACCATGAGTAGCAAAGTCTTTATCTACCATTCTCTCATTCTCCTCTGGGAAAAAGATCAATTTACATTTCACTCCAGCTCTTTCTGAAAACCATCGATTGAATTCTTTCCCAAGTTCTACTCCCTCAACCACATCATTCCAAATAGTAACTTTCACCTCAGCTAACTTATTTTCCCACTGAGGATGAATTGGTATATCAATTGTATCACTTTTATAGGTAATCTTGAATACGCCCTCTCCAAATGATATCTTAAACAAAGCCAATTGTGGAAACACACGTTGTGTAATAAAACGATTGTTCTCATCCACTAGCATGTACCTGCGGTCGTTCTCCAATCCCTTAGGCATTACCCTGGCTGTTTGCAATCTTATTCCTCCAAGTGATTTGACTGGGTAAATCCAAATTTCGGTAAGCTTCATTATATCGGAGACATTTTTAAAATAACGCCACAAACTTAATGATTGCAAGCCGCTTCCCCACTCATAAATGAATTTTTACTGTTCTGTGTACCCTGCTCCTATTTTTAGAATAAAAAAGTCGTTTCGTGGGCCAAAAGCGATAATTACTTTCTGAGTTTCTCAAGCATCTCCTTAGGCAAATCTTCTTCCGTATCCACATCGGTTAGTAACGGCAATACTTGGTACGTTAAACCAAGGCGATCAAAATCATTGATAGTCTCCATCGCAACGGTAGAAGTACTCCATTCTTTATTTTTAAAAAAATCAGAGACAAACTTCTTCATCCCTAACAAATAGTATCCTCCATCTTTTGCCGGACCAATAACCGCATCCATTGTTTTCAGCGTGGTAAAACTCTCATTCAAAATATCTTCTGATAGTTCGTAGCAATCCGATCCGATCACACAAACAGAATGATAACCCTTTTCAAAACCGTGCTTTACTGCGTGTTCAATTCTTTGCCCCAATGTTTCACCCTTCTGAATTTGCTTTTGATATCGTTCATTGAGCCAATTATCTTCCCTATCGATATAATCCGAATAGCAAACCACTTTATCGACCTTAAGAGGTGTGGTGATGACCTGGGTATGATTTACCAGTTTCAAATAAACCGCCAATGCCTTGTCGTCACCTAACGTGGCCGCCAGCCTTGTTTTCACTTTTCCTAATTCAGGGTTGCGATAAAAAATAATTAATAGTTTCTTTTGCACGGGTGTCAGTATACTTTTATGCCACGCTGTAACCAGGATGACCAACTGCGCGAGTAAGTATGAACACTATCGGTTGACCGTTTCTGTTTATTTAATAGAGGTCTTCCTTCGTTGGCCCATTGAAATATTCCGCCATAAAGATTCTTCACATTGGTGAACCCCATATCCAGCAACTTTTCACCAATACGCTCGCTGCGATAGCCCACCGAGCAATAAACAATGATTTCAGCATCCCGATCAATCTGTGCTACGTCATTGAATTTAAATTCATTATAGTTAACAAATACAGCTCCAGGTATATGACTTACTAAATACTCTTCAGGCGCACGGGTGTCCAGCAGTACAATATGTCTCCATGCATCCATTTTAATTTTAAGATCGGAGGGCTTGATCTGGGGAACCGTATTTTTATAGAGTGAATCAAGTTTCCTGTCATAGGCTGTTTGCGCCTGTAGAGCAGGTATTACAGTTAAAACAAATGCTATTAAGATAAACACCTTCTTCTCCATATCAATTCATACACAAGATAACCAATCACAATAACATACTCCAACGCGGTTAGGTAAAGGTTTTCTAAAAACCCACTGGGGGTGTATCCCGCGTAAGTCAAAAAAATCAACGCACTCCAAATCACTACAAAACGATAGGAAGTAAAAACAGAAAGCATTAACAAAGTAGTAATGTACCAGGGGTGTAATGTGGTGGTAAATAAAAAATAGACAAGTATGATCCACATCATCACCAGTGGAATTTCACCTACATCCTGAGAGAATTTATAAATGCGATTTTTGAAACTCCATTTTCCACCACTGTAAATAGATTTGAATGGGCAAAGTGCAATAAGCAGCATAACGATTGTGGATAGAAGACCAAGCTTCCATCCCACAGTTTGAATGATGTTGTAGCCATACATCCAATAGCCAAACTCACGCACCAGATAATATATACTGGCATTGAATTCAAAACTTTTAAAATATAAGCCAAAGCTTTCGCCAAATCCATGCAATGTTTCTGAATCCAAAAATGCCAAAAACAAAATAGCAGACATCAACGTTATCGCTAAATAAAATTGTACTGATTTTTTTATTCCCATCCGAATGAGAAACAACGGCAAGAAAATAATAGGTAATAGTTTAGCAGCAATCGAAAGGGCAAAGGCAACGCCAGCCAGCCAGATTCGTGATTTCACCAGTAAATAAATAGAAAGAAGAATAAAAAATATAACAAAAGCTTCGAAATGGAGGTTTCCCGTCAATTCCAATATCGCCAAAGGATTAAGCGCATAGATCAATATATTTTTTGAATCAATTTTAAATTGAGTCAACAATGTTCGGATTAGGAATAACGTCCCAATCTCTGCCACAATAATAAAACCCCTCATTATGATAACGCTACCAAGGATTGACTGAGGTGAAAAAAACACTGAAATCCAAAATATGAGCTGTGCAAAAGGCGGGTAAACAGTAAAGTATTCTGGACTGTTTAAACGACTGTAAAGTGATTGATTGATGCCCGGGATATTAAAATCATTTTGTAAATAAACCCCAGGAAGCTCCGCAAACGGATGGTATCCACCTGCAATAAGTCGACCGTCCCAAATAAACCGATAGAAGTCGTCAGACAAAGATGGGATAGCGGCTATTAGTGAAAGCCTGAATAGAATTGAAACAATTATCCAAGCATTTATTTCTTTATCGGATACCGTTTCTAAAACCCATAGGTAAACACCAAACAACAGAAAGTATAAAACAAAAAGTTGTGTCGTTTCATGGCGAGGCACAAGATATGCCATCACCCCATAGACCATCAATGAAATTAAAAATAGAAAATACAATAAAGGCTTTTGCCTAAGCATTGACGGTCGGCTTCACTGAATAATAAAAGATTCCACCAAAACCTAACATTAACATAAGATGGAAGAACAGCAAACCCATGTCTTTCAGATAAATACCCACAGCAACACCAAATAAGAAGTAAAGGCAAAGAATGCCTTCCATGACAGTCACGGCATTCAATTTTATTTTCACATAATCATTGCCTTTCCACGAATCTCCCTTTAAGGTGACATTGAATTTTGGGGTTCGAATAAATGGCGTTCTGTAGCCCACTAAACCTTCTATTACGGCTATCCCATTGTGCAACGACAAACCCATAGAGACGATTAGAAAACGGGGGTATAGAGAAAAGAAAACCTTGGATGGTCTTAGGCTATAAAATCTTTTTGTCGATATCCAATAAAATAACGTTATTGACAGGAAGCCAATAATAAATACAATTCCCAAATTAAAAACCCACTCTATCCGAGGATGATGGCTTTTAATGAAAAGCATCGGTACGCTAAGTATGGCCGCAATCAGTAAACACACAAATACAGAACTGTTGAACAAGTGAAAAAACGCGTGCGTTTTATTCAACAAGGGCAAGTTGGAAAAGAATACCTCTTTAAAATTCTTACGTGCATTTTCTGCGCCCCCTTTGTTCCATCGGTATTGTTGTGATTTTATCGCATTCATTAAAATAGGTAACTCACCCGGTGTCTCTACTTCTTCCAGGTATTTAAATTTCCATCCTTTGAGTTGTGCGCGATAGCTAAGATCCAGATCCTCAGTTAGCGTATCAAAATTCCAACCTCCTGCATCTTCCATACATTCTTTTCTCCACACGCCACAAGTACCATTGAAATTGATAAAACTATTAGAAGCACCTCTCGCAGATTGCTCAATGGAAAAATGAGCATCCAAACCGAAAGCCTGAAGTTGAGTGAGCAGGGAATAATCTCTGTTAATGTGTCCCCAGCGGGTTTGAACCACTCCAGTATTCTTTTCTTTAAAATATGGAATCGTTTTTTTTATAAAATCCGGATGGGGCAAAAAGTCCGCATCGAAAATGGCAATGAACTCACCTTTGGCCAACTTATGTCCTTCACCCAATGCTCCGGCTTTAAATCCTTTACGATCCTCTCTATGAATTAACTTAATATCAAGTCCGAGCGGTCTTAATGATTCAATTTTTTTTAGAATAATCTCAGTGGTTTCATCCGTTGAGTCGTCCAGGACTTGTATCTCCAATTTGTCCTTCGGGTAATCAAATTTGCTCACCGCATCGATCAAACGCGCTACCACATACTTCTCATTAAATAGGGGGAGTTGAACAGTAACATAAGGAGTAAAGCTATCATCATAGACAACCTCAGCTTCTTTTCTTCTTTTTGATTTTACATATACCCAGGTAAGATGCAACTGGCCAAGGCTGAATAAAAATATATACAGCAAGGACAAAGAATATACACCTACCACTAACCACTCCATCACAAGTATTTAAAAATAGTATACAAAATTTTATATCCAGCCAACACCGTTCCCTTTAAGGTTCCTGAAATTTTAGAAAACCCAATGCGTCTTCGATATCGTACTGGAACTTCACAACATCGCATTTTCATCTTTGCCGCTTTCACCTGCATCTCAACTGTCCAACCATAAGTTTTGTCTTGCATATCCATTTTGAGCAATGAAGAAAATCTTACAGCACGAAAGGGACCCAAGTCCGTAAATTTAACGCCATAAAACAACTTCAGCAGTCGAGTGGCCAGCCAATTGCCAAATATCTGCTGGGGAGTCATTGCTCCAGCCTCTTTTTGGCCCAGCGCACGCGATCCAATCACCATATCTGCTTTGTCCTGAAGAATGGGCGCTACTAATTTTTTCATTTCTTCCGGGTAATCAGAATGATCAGCATCTAAAAAAACAACTATATCAGGTATTGGATTAGCTTCTTTTACATATGCTAAGCCTTTAAGACAAGCCCTACCATATCCAGATATTGACTCCCGAAGCACTGTAGCTCCGCCCTCTTTCGCCACTTGTTCTGTGCCATCCGTAGAAGCATTATTAACCACTATCACTTCCGTAATGAGTTCTTTTGGAATCTCTGATAGTACCTGACCTACTCCATTCTCTTCATTGAAGGCAGGGATGATTACATAAATGCTTGAATTTCCCATGGGTTAAAGCCTGCAAATCAACAGTATTAGTTCACAGACTTTATCTCAGGCATAGAAACATGGTTATTACCCAGAAGCACTGGTTGACCAAATCTTCCGTTTTCATCCTTCGATTCTAGGTTCAGTACACCTCTTGGACAAACTGATGAACATACCCCACAACCTACACATGAAGACCGTATTATATTTTGACCCCGCTGTGCGTACCACCGCACATCAATACCCATCTCACAATAAGTAGAACAGTTACCACATGAAATACACTGCCCTCCATTGGTCGTAATCCGAAACTTGGATTTAAAGCGCTGAACAAAGCCAAGATACGCTGCCAATGGGCAACCAAACCGACACCACACTCTGTTGCCCATCAATGGATAGAAGCCTGTCCCCACCACACCAGAAAAAACCGCGCCTATCATAAAACCATAAGGTCTTCTTAAATAAGTATAAGTATCCAATCCAAAAACGGTGGATGTTCCTGTAATGAAGTTATGCAGAACACCTGCTGTCATAATAACGGCAAACACCAAAACTCCATGCACCAACCAGCGTTCAACTTTCCATGCCTTCAATGATTTATCTGATAGTTGCCTAAAAGGATCGCCTGCAGTTTCAGCCAGGGCACCACAACCACACACCCAACTACAATACCATCGCTTGCCAAAAAAGTAAACAAATACGGGTACTCCTACCACAAATAAGGTAATGCCCCACGCAAACATAAAAATACCAAGTCCACCTGCTGAGGTTAGCATGTTTATATGCCAAGCATCGAAAAAATCATAGTCGAGCGGCCACATGTTTTTAAAATCAAAATAAGGCTGATTCAGACGAACAAGAATTTCAGGAATAAGAAAGGCAAAAGCCAGTTGGAAAAACATTACAGAAATCGTCCGAACGATATGGTACTTGCTGTGTCGGTATTTGATTAACATCCTTACTCCCATTACCAACACTGCAAACGTGTAGAGAAACCCATAGAGGAACCATTGGCTTGATTCGCTTTGAGGGTATATCCAGTGTTTTAGTGGTTCCACCAGTATAATCCAGTTCATGATATATGCATCATAAAAATAAATCATGATATAAAAAACAATCAACAAAGTGCCTATCAGTACTCCAATCCATCCACGATTATTCAAAGCGTGATGAAAAATGCCATTGTTCTTTATCCCGGGAAGCTCCAGACTCACCTTGGGAAGAATAAAAAGTAAAGCACCAATCACACCCACACCAAATACTAGAAAAAAAAGTAATGCGGTGTTTTCTGTAATAATTCCGGAAGTAGATGCCTTTGTGAGGATGGCTGTATAATCATCGTAGATTACCTTGTCCCACTGCTGTTCTTGTCTAAATTTTTTGTTGACCTGATCTATGACACGGGCAATTGCATTGGCAAAAGAAAAGGTGGTACTGTATTTTTTACCAAAAAGACTTTCCACTGTAGGTCGCAATGATTCCTGATGCTCAGTTTTTACCTTAGTTTCAAAAATCTCTTTCGTCAATGTGTAATCTGACACAAAGAAAAGACCAAGAAAAAGACCAAACGAAAAAAGAAATAAAACCAGGCCGATACTCCGCAGTGCTTTCATGCTACAGTTGACTTAATCCCAAACATACTTTTCTCAAAATCTTCAACTATTTCCTTCTCATGTCTTTTAAAAAGTTCCGGATCAAAATTAGCGCTCTCCAAATTTTGAAGAACAAAATGAATACTCTTTTGCTCTCTCAACCATCTATCAAACTTCTCATGTCGCAATCTGATGCCAAACACATTTATTCCTAAAATAATTTTAGAGTTTTTATTCCAAACAAAATGAATGGCTTTTTTCCCTCCATCATGTTCCCAGTAAAACTCCTCTTCATCAAGTTGCAATTCATTTCCAACATTTCCGTAAGCCTGAAACTCAATATCAAAAAATTTAGCAGAATTGAACCATGGTCCCGGTTCGTACTTCGTTTTTGTAGTACAAATAGTTTGAGCCACCACTTCGCCCATCATCCGGCCGGTATACCACACCTGTTCAATGCTTTTTCTTCCCGGTAGTTCGTAAGTTCGCTCCACACAATCTCCAATAGCATATACATCAGGTATATTGGTTTCAAGATATTCGTTTACCAAAACACCACGCCTCGTTTCAATTCCCGAATTTTTCAAAACATCAACATTAGGAGATACGCCCACTGCCAATCCCACAAACTGACAATCAATTTGCGCTCCGCCTTTTGTTACTACTGCCTTTACATTACCGTTATCATCAGACAGTATCTCTTCTAATTCAGTTTTTGTTCTTAAATCCACATGGTGTTCGCGTATATGCTTTGAAAGCATTCTTGACTCCTGATCCGGCAGTATATTATTCCAAAAGCTATTTTCCCTAATAAGAAGAGTTACTTCAATCTTTCTGGACAAAAGCATTTCCACCATCTCAATGCCAATTAATCCCCCACCCACAATCACAGCACGTTGAACATTTTCGGTATTTGTCTCCATCTTCTCCAAGTCCTGAAAACTATATAGTCCCTGCACTCCTTTCAAATCCTGTCCTGGCCATCCAAATTTATTTGATTTTGATCCAGTAGCTATAATAAGAATATCATAAGCTATCGTCTTCCCACTTTCCAACTGAAGCACTCTCTCTGTGGTAGATATATCCTTTACGTGATCATTCACCAGATCGATGCGGTTCTTTTTCCAAAACCAATCCTCATAAGGTTTTATGTTTTCATACCTCATATGCCCCATATAGACGTACATAAGAGCAGTTCTGGAAAAAAAGTGTTTTGTTTCAGATGAAATGACAGTGATTTTATTCTCACTTCTTTTTCTAATATGCCGGGCTGCGGTGATGCCTGCAATGCCATTGCCGATTATAACTATTTCTCTCATATCCTGAACCGCAAGTTATTGATGAATCAAAGAATAAACTATCAAGTGGGAAACAAATAGAAATAACACGTTTTCAGGCTATTTGCACAACCTTAACTAAAAGACCACTTCGCTAAAAGCCAAATATTTTAAAATCTAAGAACAATATGATGCATGCATTTGTTCAATGAAAATAGGAGGGTTTGATTAACTCAATAATTGAACAACTCTTGTATGAAGTAGGTTGGTTTGTTGGTAGAATGATGCCGGGCGAGCTGCCCGGCATCATCCTTTAATAGATTAGAAATACTTCAGTGGAACCACAATTGTTTTGATACCACCATTCCAGATAATTTTCACTTTATCAAATGATGGTGGCCCAAAAGTCCCCATCTTACCATCGCAAAATCCAAACCCTTCACTAGGAATACCCAAGAAGTTTTTATCCAGTTCTTTGTTTTCATTTGCATCGTGAATAGCACTAATAGCATATTCACCAAAAGGCAAACCCGAAAATACCAACTGCACATTTCCCTTAACTGCATTCGTCTTTTGGCTAAAGGTGTCTCTTTTTAGATAATTCTCCTTCGAATCGTACAATGCAACATATACAATGCCCTTCGACTCATCGATATTCCTGACATTTACTATCAATTCATTGGCCTGAGCGAAAACAGATTGGCCAGTCCATGTAAATAGGAAAATAAAAACGAGGGTCATTTTTACCGGATTACTCATCTGATTTCAATTTTATAATTATAAAAAACAATAACTTCGCATGTGCTAATTTTGTTACTAAATACACAAATTTAACGTTAAACATAGGGCTTACATTTATTTATGAAACAGCTTCAAGCGATACAATTCTTAGTTGTTTTGGCATTCACTTTGTTTTCGTTTCGACAAAATTCTGATTTGAAAGCAAGTAGGGTTCGTGGAAAAGAAATTTTTATAGGAAACTGCATTACTTGCCACATGCAAAACGGTGAGGGGATTGAAGGGGTTTATCCTCCATTGGCAAAGTCAGATTATTTAATGGCAGATAAAATACGTAGAATCAAACAAGTACTGGAAGGAGCCAGTGGCCCGATGGTGGTAAATGGCATTCAATACAATGGTTTCATGACAGGCTTCGGCTTGAATAATAAGGAGGTGAGTGATTTGTTGAACTACATTAGAAACTCATGGGCAATAACGGAGAAATCATTACACCAGAAGAAGTAAAATCAGCAAGATGACAATTCATGTTTTAACAGGAGATGACCTACTCGATAATTTCCTTGAAGGAATGTTAGAGGGAAGCATTGCCATCAATAGAGAGTGCCTAATTGAAGGGCCCACAAGAGTAAATTCATTAAAAGAATTCTGGAACATACGAGAATCTTATTTATCAGAAGTTTATCCGGAAAGCGAAATCAATTATCAAGACGATGTAGCTTTCGAGTTTGAGAAACTTGATAATCTAACTGAAGGAGATGAGGTGAACCTCTGGTTTGAGCATGATTTATTTTGTCAGGTAAATCTGTGGTTTACGCTTACTCTTTTACAAAACAAAAACATTTCTATCTACAGGGTTTATCCGCTCGAAGACGATCTAAAGGATTTATGGTATGGATTCGGGCCAATGTCACCAGAAGAATTATTGAAGTGTTATGACAACAGGAAGCTTCTCTCCAAAGAAGATTTAAAACTTGGAAATGATTTATGGCAGGCATATGCTTCTAACGATCATTATGCACTGGAAAAGCTCTCAGATAGTAAGTCAAAAGCATTTCCGCATTTAAAAGAAGTGTGCAAGGCCCAAATTGATAGACCTGGTCGTCCTGAAAAAGTGTTGCAAGAAATCATGAATAAAGGAACCACTTCATTCAATAAGGTTTTTGAGAAATTTTCTGAAGCAGCAGGCATCTACGGCTTTGGAAATACGCAAGTCCGAAAAATTTATGACCAATTATTGAAGTGATATTGCTTCAAATTTGACTGAACAGATTAAATTAGGAACATGAAACTAATACCCAATTTTGCAATCGCATGCCTTATCGGTTTCGCAGCCTGCCAGGCTCCCCCCAGCCAAAATCAAGAAACGATCAAAATCAAAAGCTCTCCTGATTACTTACCACCAGCCTTTGCGGACGAAGGCAGGCTTGATAAAATAACAAAAGCCTCCTATGTAGCAGACAAATTCTTTAAAGACTTTGCAGAAAGGAACCATTATCCCTCTATTGCTTATGGTATTATTGCCGATGGTCGATTAATCCATTCTGGTGTTATAGGTGAAGCTAACCGGGAAACCAAACAAGCACCCACTACCAAAACACTTTATAGAATTGCCTCCATGACAAAGAGTTTTACCGCCATGGCCATTCTAAAACTGCGAGACGAAGGCAAGCTTGATTTACAAGACCCGGCATATCAATATATTCCGGAATTAAAAGACATCACTTACGCCACTGCCGATTCACCTCCTGTTACTCTTCAACATTTGCTTACCATGTCTGCTGGATTTCCTGAAGATAATCCATGGGGAGATAGGCAACTTGATGACACAAATGAAGAATTAATTGCACGGGTGAAGGAGGGGATTTCATTTTCAAATGCACCTGGCCTTTCGTACGAATACAGCAATCTTGGATTCGCCCTATTGGGAAATATAATCAATAAGGTCACAGGTATTCCATACCAACAATACATTACAGATAATATTCTTAAGCCGCTGGGTATGAACGATAGCAAATGGGAATACACAGAAATTCCCAAAGATCAAATTGCATTAGGCTATCACTGGGTAAATGAGCAATGGCAGGAAGAACTCATTCTACATGATGGCGCTTTTGGTGCAATGGGTGGATTGTTTTGTTCGATTGAAGATTTTGGAAAGTATGTAGCCTTTCATCTTTCTGCCTGGCCACCGCGTAACGACCCTGACAATGGTCCCGTAAAAAGAAGCTCCGTACGTGAAATGCATCAGGTGTGGCGTATCAACAACAGCTCTCCTGGCACCAATCAATATGGTCCTTATGACTATGGTTATGCCTATGGACTTGGTTGGCGCAGAGACACAAGAGGCATTGTAACAATCTCACACAGTGGTGGATTACCAGGCTATGGAAGTGAATGGAAAATATTACCAGACTACGGTATTGGAATAGTATCGTTTAGCAACAGAAGGTATGGCTCACCCGGAGTGGCCAATGAGCATATATTGGATACCCTTATTTCAATGGCAAATTTAAAACCAAGAACATTGCCGACTTCAAAAATTCTGGAGAAGAGAAAGAGTGATTTAATGAATATTCTTCCTCACTGGAGTGAGTCTCCGAAACTTTTTGCTGAAAATTTCTATATGGATAAACCTCTCGATCTTCGCACAAAGGAAGTTGAAGAGATTTTTGCAGAAGCAGGAAAAATAAAATCTGTTGGATTAGTTACACCTCTTAATCAGCTGAGAGGCTCTTTTTTAATTGAAGGGGAAAAGAAGAATATAGAGGTGTTCTTTACCTTAACACCTGAAAATAACCCCTTGATACAACAACTTAATCTGAGGTTAATCGACTAACTTTAAAGTGCTTTGAAAGATTTCAAAACTATTGTCGAAGAATATCAGAAACTAGACCTAAAAGATAAAAGGGCTGCATTAGCAACCGTGGTGAAGGTGTGTGGCTCCTCTTACAGAAGCCCCGGTGCACGGATGCTTATCACTGATGACGGAAAATGGGTAGGGTCCATTAGCGGTGGGTGCTTGGAGGGGGATGCGCTGCGCAAAGCCCGCAAGGTAATGAGTGATAAAGTCGCAATGACCGTCACCTACGACACGACAGAAGAAAGCAATCAAAATCTGGGCATTGGGTTAGGGTGCAATGGTGTTATTGACGTATTGATTGAACCAATAGACCCCACTTCAAACGACAATCCTGTATCCATTTTTACGGAATTTATCAAAACAGATAAACCGCTGGCCGTTGCCACTATTTTCTCAGAAAAAAATACAGCAGAAAAATTTATTCTCAACGAGGATGGAATAGTAGTGAATAAATTCACAAACCCTGAACTTGCCTCCTTGGTTGAAAAAGATCTAAAAAACATTTTTACTTCTCATCGATCAGAAGCTAAAAAATATTCTGTTGCTGAAGAGTTTGAGGTTTTTCTAGAATTGGTACAGCCCACCCTATCTGTTATCCTGTTTGGAGGTGGTTTTGATGCGCGGCCTGTCAGTCGGCTGGCAAAATCACTCGGATGGGAAGTAAGCGTGACGGATGAATGCGTGGCCCACATTGCCCCTGTTTTCTTCCCAACTGTAGATAAACTGACTATGTGCGATCGGAAATTTATCGATCGTGATTTTAAAATTACCCCTTATACTGCTTGTGTCCTTATGTCTCATAATTATGAATACGACCGGGATGTGTTGAGAAAATTAATTTTTACAAAAACTCCCTATATTGGACTTTTAGGACCAAGAAAAAGATTCGATAAAATGAGAGATGAGTTTAGGGAGGAAGGCATTGAAATCGACAATGACACGCTCTCGAGAATTCATTCGCCTATTGGATTAGACATAGGCGCGGAAGCACCAGATGAAATCGCGGTGGCCATTATTGCAGAGGTTCAATCTAAATTCAGCCATCGCTCTGGGGGATTTCTTAAATATCGTCACGGCCCTATTCATCAACGCGATGGATTAAGTGATCAGGTATTCAAGCAGGTTTACTTGGGCACCGGAATCAGAGACAGGCAAAAAAACGGATAAAGGACTGCTACTCTTTCACAACATTCAATTGCATTGAATATACAATCAGGAAAAATTCCTATTCTTCTTTTGGCGGCTGGATCATCTTCAAGAATGGGTCAATCAAAGCAGCTATTGCTCATCCACGGCAAACCCTTACTACAAAAAATAGTAGAAGAATTAATTGCAGCAAATACAGGAGAAGTAATTGTCGTGTTAGGTGCAAATATCGAATCCCATAAAAAAATAATTCTAGACTATCCGGTACGGATAATCGAGAATGATCATTGGCAGAGTGGAATGGGGTCATCCATTAAGATCGGTTTGAGGTTTATTCAGGATCAAATTCCAAAATCAGAAGCAGTGATCATTTCAGTTTGTGACCAACCTCATCTCACAAGTACTCATATCATTGAGATTGCTCACACCTATTCAAAAAACAAAAAGTCAATCATCGCGTCCACTTATAAAGAAACCCTTGGAGTTCCCATTCTTTTCGATAAGATACATTTTGAATCCCTTTCCAAAATTCAAGACAATGAAGGAGCTAAAAAGGTAATTCAGCAGAACCTCACCAACGTTGCTTCGGTGCCATTTCCCTTAGGCGATATTGATTTGGATACCATAAAGGATTATAATACATTCAATCAATAAAATCACAACATGAAAAGACTATTCTTAATCCCTATGTTATTTGGCTTAGCGCAAATAGTATTTGCCCAATCACAAACTACAGCTAATGATTATACGCGATACGAATTGTTAGATCCAAGCACTCAAAGCTTTCGAATTTTATATGAAGTAACCGCTACCAAACCCGGAATACTGTATTATTACAATGCCCTTAGAAAAGGCAGTGAACACAAAGTAGATTCTGTAAAAGATCTTCGGACTGGTAAAAAACTAGAGTGGTTAATTGTAAGTGGTACTGATGCAAAAAAAGCCGGATATCTTGAAGCCGATGAAACGGGTGAATATTTGCAGGTGCATCTGGCACATGCCATCCCCAACAACGCAGAGTACAGACTCTTAATTGACAAAACCTATCAGGACACAAAAAGCTATTTTACTGAAAATAATCGCATCGTTTTCGAAAGGCCATTGGGTATTAAAAGAAATTCAATTATTCTCCCCTTTGGATATGAGATTGTAAAATGCAACTATCCCATTCAGGTAAGTATGGAAAGTGATGGGCGAATCAAAGCAAGCTACATCAATAGCGGGCCAGCAGCAGTACCCCTAAGGATTGAAGGCCGCAAGCTTCCCACTACAGTAAATCTCAAATTGGAAAAAAGAGAATATGCGTATACGCCTGGGGAGGAAAGGGACAAAACAAAAGCAAGATTAAACTATGAAGTGCCTGAGCGTGCCCATCAGACCAGAGAGATCGTTTACTTCCTGCAACAACCGGAAACTCATTCGTTCAGTCTCTACCACGATTACACCGAAACCAGAGAAGGAGAAAATAATTATCTGAATGTAGTGAGGGCAGGAAGTAAGGCTTCTAACCCCTCGGCTTTAAATTTGGACACGGGTCAACCACTAAAAGTAGAAACTTTAAAAGGTAATCAATTGGCAGAAAAAGGAATTAAGTTAGACGAGGAAATCACTCCGGAAACCGAAGTAATCGTCATTTGGTACGATACTGTTCAAAAAGGACAGTCTACCCGACTGCGAATCGAAGAGACCTACACTGACCCAAATCGGTACTTAATGGCAGGTAACGAATTTGTCTGGGACAGATCATTCGGGAGGCCTCACAATACTGTGGTACTACCCGCTGGTTGGTTTTTAACGGCCAATGCCATTCCTGCCACAATCGACAGCACTCCAGATGGAAAAATAAGTCTTTACTACATGAATTACGCCCCAGACGAAATTGATGTGTTTATAAAGGGACGCAAAAGATAATCCTCTTATTTTTCACTAATCTTCTTCAATGAAACCATTAACCGCATCTGGGAATTTGCTAAAAATTAAACCATCATTAAGCCAAGCTATGGCTGACACATTGTAAACTAGGAAACAATTGAATTGGTCAGTAAGTTAAAAACTAAATTCAACTTTATATTTGATCCGAAGGAAACCTTTGGCCGCAGTTCCATCGGCAGCCAATACCATTGCACACAGTAAAATAACCTGTCAAAGATCGGTTTTTTTCGTTTTGATAGTTTGACCTAACTTTGCATTTATGCGAATCGGCTTTCTTTTCCTTTTTTGTTTTTGTTGTGTCCTGTCATCCATGGGAGCAGATTACCAACTCTTTGAGGAGAATGGAAAATATGGTGTAAAAGATGAGAAAGGCAAAGTAGTTATCACGCCAGCCTTTGAAGCGTTGGGTTGGAGTGATGGAAGTTTCTCAATTGTGGGGCAAGTCACAGGCTATAAGACGAGCAAAAGATGGGGATTAATCAATCTAAAAGCCCAGCGACTTACCGAGGCCGAATATCTTAATTTGTACCCTTCAGCAGGCGACCGCATCATTGCCAAAAAGCAAATTGATGCAGTTACTTCTAAATGGGGTGTATTGATTTTGAAAGGACACATAACGGTTCCCTTTAAGTACGATGGAATAAAAATTGACGGGCTCCGCGCAATCGTCTTCACTAAGAATAACACCCACTATAAATACGGAGTTATCAATTTGAATGGAGAAGTTATCATTCCACTTCATCATAAAAATATTTATACCATTGGCACCCTTCGTTATGGTGTTCAAAATGATGAAAACAAATCCGCTCTTTTTTCAGAAACCGGCCGACAACTCACCGGCTTTGTAATAGATAGCATTTCCTCATTTGATAAAAACAGAGCCATTATATACCAGGGGTTAATGCAAGGTATTATTAATCGCGATGGGGTAATGGAAGTGCCACCTCAATATCGTGAAATAATTATTGATGAGAAAGGCATAATTAACGCAAGAGCCATGAACAAATGGTTTCTTATGGATCAACAAAATAATATTATCGATACTGCCATTTGTGATGAACTAATCCCTACCTCCTCTGGCCTTATTGTGAAAAAAGGAAATTATTTTGGAACATGGGAGGTTAATTTTAATCCGATCCTTCCGACCGCCTACCAACAAATACAACAAGTGGAGGGCAATTTGGCAGTAGTAAAAAAAGACAATAAATATGGTCTTATTAATACTGACAACGCTGTAATCATTCCATTCCGATTTGACGCAATTCTTTTAAATGAAAAACTTGTACGAACTAAGGAAATAATATTAGGAAAGCCATCCTGGTCCCTTTATGACATTTATGGAGTTCGTAAATCAGTGCATGATTACGAATCCATCAGTAGTTTCAATGGAAAGTTTTTTAAGGTAAAAAATTATGGGCTATCTGGTATAGTTGATCAATACGGCAAAGAGATCATTCCTTGTCTTTACGATTCTATCATTGATTATAATGACGACCAAATCGCTGTGAAATTTCATGGACACTATGGCATTATTGATTTTAAAGAAAATTGGTTACTCCCTCCTCAGCCATTTCCAGTTCAGTTGATTGATGAAAATCATTACATGCAATTTGAACAAGGCATTCAATTATTTAAAAGCTTCTCCAACGAGTTAATTTACTTTACTGAAAACAATCTATCCATCCATGGAAAGATGCTAAAAGAGGTTCTTCCAGACGGAACTGAAAAAGAAATTAATTTTGAAGGAGTCACTGTGAGCCGAACAACCCCGGCTGTAGTCAATGACACTAAAATTATTACTGCAGAACATGAAGGGTTTAGAGGAATTGTAAGAAACGGAAAATATGGTTTCATTGACAATCGCGGAAGGTTAAGAATTGCCAATCGTTATGAGGGGATTGGTAATTTTAAGAACGGACTTGCCGCAGTAAAGATTTTGGGAAAGTGGGGCTTTATCAACGCAGAAGACAAAATTGCAATCAATCCTAGTTATGAATCGGTCTCCGAGTTCGAAAATACTGTTACAATTGTGAAGAAAGGGAAATTTGGATTTATTGACAGAACAGGGAAGTTAGTTCTTGAAACCCGGTATGATTCTATTCAACCTCTCGCTACGGATAATTTTCTAATTTCTCTCAATAGGCTTTTGGGCCTTGCCGATGAAAATGGTGTCGTATTGATTGACGCAAGATTTGAAACTTTAAATGATCTGGGAAATGGGTTTGTGATCATCTCAAGTGCTAATAAGTATGGGCTTCTTACTGAATCCGGATTCAGTGCCATACCGATGATCTACGATCAGCTTTATTACTTACCAGAACAAAATCAGTTTTTGGCAAAACAAGAGTCGCCCTGGGTAAAGCTCACAAAATAAAAAAGGGCTCATCACCGAGCCCCTCTCTTTTATGATTTAGATTAATTTAATCTTTTGTCGATCCAGTCTCTCCAGTACCGGAGATGGTGTTACGCATGTCCGTGTCGGCCTGAATATTTTGCATGCGGTAATAATCCATTATCCCAAGGTTCCCACTAATAAACGCCTGTGCAATTGACTTTGGAATTTCTGCCTCCGCCTGAATTACATTTGCTCTTGCCTCCTGCGCTTTGGCTTTCATTTCTTGTTCAAGTGCAACCGCCATAGCCCTTCTCTCCTCTGCTTTGGCTTCTGCCACTTTCAAGTCAGCACTTGCCTGATCGGTTTGAAGCTTGGCTCCAATGTTTGCTCCCACATCTACATCCGCAATATCAATAGAAAGGATTTCAAATGCAGTGCCCGCATCCAACCCTCTTGACAAAACTACTTTTGAAATCTTATCGGGATTCTCCAATACTTCTTTGTGTGATTTAGCAGAACCAATAGAGGTTACAATACCCTCACCCACTCGCGCCAAAATAGTATCTTCACCTGCACCCCCTACTAACTGAGCAATGCTTGCTCTCACTGTTACTCTGGCAATCGCTATCAATTGAATACCATCCGCAGCAACAGCAGCAACCTTAGGTGTTGTGATTACTTTAGGGTTTACAGAGATTTGAACTGCTTCAAATACATCACGGCCTGCAAGGTCAATGGCAGTTGCTTGTTTAAAGCTGAGGCTGATATTGGCTTTGTCAGCTGAAATCAAAGCGCGTATTACGTTGGGTACATTACCTCCTGCAAGAAAATGGGTTTCCAATTCTCTTGTTGTTACCTGCAGTCCTGCTTTTGTTGCAGTAATAAGCGAATTAACAATCACCCCAGGTGGCACTTTTCTGATCCGCATCCCAATCAGTTCTCCTATAGTAACTTTTACTCCGGCAAATACTGCTGTAATCCACAGCCCCACCGGAACAAAATACATGAACATGAAGAAACCGATAATACTGACAAACACAATAAAAATAAACGCCAGGCTTTCCATAATTTTCTATTGAATAGGTTCTACAATAATTTGATTCGAGTTAACTTTTATTATTCTTATTTTTGATCCTGAATCCACAAAAGCACCTAATGTTTTTACCTCATAGGTCTTATCATTTATCTCTCCCTTACCTGAAGGTCGCAGGGCAGAAATAGCAATCCCCTCCAAACCCACCGTTATTCCATCCAACTCTCCCTCATTTACCTTTCCCAAACTGGCTGTCTTTAGGGAGAATTTACCCCACACATTGGCTTTGAAAGCATAATAGGTAATAATGCCTGAAGCCAGTACTGTACCTCCGACTGTAATCCAGCCAACTTGCTGCCCAAAATAGCTAAAACTGGAAATCACTCCGGCAATCATAAAACCAATACCCACTACCCCCACTATGGTAGTGCCAGGAATAAAAATAATCTCAGCTATTACCAGCAGGATTCCGAAAAAGATCAAAGAAGCGACTACTATCCAGTCCATTGTAGTAAATGTAGTAAGAAAAACTTGAGCCCTTAGTAGGCGCGGGCAAATAACACCCTCCTTTTTGATGGGTTTCCTGAATAAATACATTTCCCGTCCTCATCATGCGCATTCAATGGAATACATCGAATCGTTGCCTTAGTTTCTTCTTTAATTGCTGCTTCAGTTTCCTTGGTACCATCCCAATGGGCCAAAAAGAATCCGCCCTTTTCTTCAAGCATTTTTTTGAAATCCGCATAAGAATCAACTTTCGTGGTTTTTTCTTCCCTGAACTTCAAAGCCTTTTGATAGATGTTTGCCTGAATTTCATCCAATAAAACAGGGATAAGTACAGTCACTTCATCAAAAGGAACTACTTTTTTCTCTTTGGTATCTCTGCGGGCCATTTCAATGGTGCCATTTTCGAGATCACGAGCGCCAATGGCTAATCTTATTGGAACTCCTTTTAATTCATATTCTGCAAATTTAAAGCCCGGCTTATGCGTATCTCTGTTATCAAACTTTACAGAGTATCCTTTCCTTCTCAATTCCGCAGAGATGACATCCACCTTTTCGGTAATTTTCTCTAATTCTTCTTCACTTTTAAAAATGGGGACGATAACCACATGAATAGGAGCAAGTTTTGGAGGTATGATTAATCCATCATCGTCCGAATGCGCCATGATCAATCCACCAATCAACCGGGTACTTACACCCCATGAGGTCCCCCACACATAATCCAACTTTCCGTCTTTGCCTGCAAACTGTACATCAAAGGCTTTTGCAAAATTCTGACCCAAAAAATGAGATGTACCTGCCTGCAAGGCTTTGCCATCCTGCATCAACGCTTCTATGCAATAAGTATCAACTGCTCCGGGAAATTTCTCCCCTTCCGATTTCCTTCCCTTCACCACGGGCAAAGCCATGAAATTTTCAACAAAATCAGCATATACATCCAGCATCAACAGCGTCTCCTTTTCGGCTTCTTTGGATGTAGCATGCGCTGTATGCCCCTCCTGCCACAAAAATTCAGTGGTTCTTAAAAAGAGTCTGGTACGCATTTCCCATCTTACCACATTGGCCCATTGGTTAATAAGTAACGGCAGATCGCGGTAGGATTGAATCCATCTTTTATAGCTGTTCCAAATAACTGTTTCAGAAGTTGGGCGCACAATTAATTCTTCCTCTAATTTTGCATCCGGATCAACAATAACACCTGATCCATCTTCTGCATTTTTGAGACGATAATGCGTAACAATGGCACACTCCTTAGCAAAGCCCTCTATATGACTTGCCTCTTTGGCTATAAATGACTTAGGTATAAAAAGCGGAAAATAAGCATTTACGTGTCCCGTATCTTTAAACATTTTGTCCAACCCTTGCTGTATAGATTCCCAGATGCTGTACCCATAAGGTTTTATCACCATACAGCCTCTAACATCTGAGTTTTCAGCCAGATCTGCCTTTTTTACTAAATCAATGTACCATTGTGAGTAATCTTCGTCTCTGGAGGTAATGCCTTTGCCCATGCTTCTCGCTTAATTTTTTTGTATCTTTGGTAAAGACCGCAAATATAAATGAGGTTTTGAGGAATAGCAGTAAACATCGTCTTATTAGGGGCGAATTCATGTGAATGGTTTCCTTCAAAATGTTGTTATATGTGTATATCCTAAATGCCTTTTTTGCGTTATATATAATGCAGGGAAGCAAAATGACCAGATATGAAGAATTTAAAGCAAATTTTGACGATAACTTTTGGCTGCTTTATAGCATTTGTTGCCTATAGTCAGGAGTTTGATGATATGTACTTCAATTCGAAGGACAGAGCCAAAGTGAACGAAGGGAAGATTTCTGCAGATTTGGGATTTGCCAAAAAAAGTGGGGAAATACGGGAAGCCAATGCTCCAATTAACCCAACAGATAGCTACTCCGCTCGAAATATAAATCCTGAGTATTCAACTCAACTCAATTCAGAAACATCACCTGTCGTTGAGGATAATTATTTTATTCAGGATTTCCGGCCAACTGGGGTAAATCAAAACCTGTCGAATTGTAACTGTGAGTCTGGTTCATACTACAATCCCTATTACGGAAACGGAAACAATGCTTGGAACAACCCTTATTATGGCAACATGGGAGGGTTTGGAGGTCCGTATAGCAGTTATTACTCATCTCCCTGGGGTTATCCATCGTACGGAGGTTTCAACTCAGGATTAAGTATGTCAATGGGCTATGGCTGGGGTGGTTATAACCCTGGACTTTATAGTGCTTTGGGATATGGATATGGATCTAATTTTTGGAATCCTTATAGCAATTCATGGAGAAATGGATATTATGGCGGGTACAGCGGATCTTATTATCCCGGACAAGTAATCATCATCAACAATGGAGATACTGGTGGAACACGGGTCTCTTATTCCAAAAGAAGCTCAAGAAGTTCTAGTATTAACAATACCGTTGAAAATTCAAGACCTCCTAGTTCTATGGCCAATGTCAATAACACCGGGCGCTCAACTATCAACAGCGGCAGAACTAGGTCTGCATCACCTGAGTATTATGACAGCGGATGGAAGCGCACCCAAAATGCTAATAACAATACCGTTCGTGACTATTGGAATAATTCCAATTCAGGAGGAACCAATTCCTCTACCCGTTCAGTGTTTGACAGGAATAATTCAAACTCTGGTGGCCGCCAAGGATCATCAGGTTTTTCCACACCCTCACGCAGTTCCTTTGGGAGTGGAGGTGTAAACTCAGGAGGATCACGAAGTGGTTCATCTGGAAGTTCTAGCGGATCAAAGACACGAGGCAGGGGTAATTAGAGAGAGATTTCCAATCTAAGCTACGATGATGAGAAAGAGAGGTGGGCTTTGGCTCTTAGCCTTTTTTACATGTTTTGGATACTACGTGCAGGCACAGAGTTTTGCGGAAACCGCACTGACGTTCAGTAGAACTCAACCTGGAGGCAGCGCCAGAATTCAGTCAATAGGTGGGGCACAAATAGGAGTAGGTGGAGATTTTAGCTCCGCACTTTCAAATCCTGCTGGATTGGGAATGTACAACCGATCAGAATTCACAATAAGTCCTGCATTAAACTTTGCCAACACCAACGCCACTTTATTCAACCAAAAAACCAATGACGCTAAAACTACTTTTCATATCCCCGGTTTCAGTCTCTCCTTTCACACCGACTATGAGAAATTAACAGGGTTCCTCGGTGGAACATTTTCAATTGGATACACACGCACTAACGATTTTAATAGAAACCTCAGCTACGGTGCCGATAATTTAGACACCTCTATCATTGACTATTTTCTCGAACAGGCCAATGGGTTTCCGATAAGTCAGTTTGGATCCAATGGAAATCTGGAAAATACACCAACACACCTCGGATACGAAAACTTTCTGATTGGTGACAGTACCGTGTGGGATCCTAATGCAAATCCCAAAGCTTACTTTACGGATGTACTGGGAAAACCCAACGTTACTGAAGAAATACAAACACGTGGCGCACAAAATCAAATGAGTTTCTCCTATGGTGCCAATTATAACGATCAATTCTTTATTGGTGCGGGGGTTGGTGTTACCACCATCAGGTATAAATCACGAAAGAAGTACGCTGAAACTTTCGAAAATGAGCCCCTGAACGATCTGTTTCTTGAGGAGAATTTGGAGATAAGAGGATCGGGTATCAATGCCAGCCTGGGACTAATTTTTCGTCCGGTAGATTTTGTTCAACTTGGAATTTCTACTACCACACCTACCTATTACGAATTGTCCGACAACTACAATGCCGTAATGCGCACGCATTGGAACAACTTTCAATACGATCCCTCTACAGTATTGAACAATGAAGAATATGAAACTGACTTGATCACCTCTGACTACTCATTGCAAACTCCGGGAAAGGTATCTGCTGGCGCCACTTTTTTTCTACAAAAGCAAGGTTTTCTCACTGTCGACATTGAAAGAATAAACTATGCCAAAGCAAAGTACAATGCCGTTACCCAGGGCGTTTCCTTCGATTCTGACAATCAGGAAATCCAATCCCTTTACCAATCTGTGTATAATGTAAGAGCAGGCGCAGAATACAGATTAAATGCTTTTAGGCTTAGAGCAGGATATGCATTAATGCCCGAACCCTTTAAAAGCACTCAGAATGGTGTTTCGGCATCCATCCAAAAAATAACTGGTGGGGTTGGATATAGGAAGAAAAATTTTTATGTGGATATGGCCGTTATTCACAGCCTCAGGGATAACTCTTACCGACCTTATACCGTGAACTCCATAAGCTCTCCATTGGTTACCTCTTCTCAGAAGACAACCAACGTTATTCTCACTTTCGGTTTAACTTTCTAATGCCAGCACTTCTTCAGCAACGAATTGCGCACTCAACCGGTCACCCGAAAGCGTAATGTGGGCTTGTTCGTAAAATGAAATTCGTTCCATTCGCATCCTTTCAATCCGACTTGCAATAGTTGAAATATCCTGTCCTGCAAACAGTGGGCGTTTGGCCAATTCTGTATTCATCATGCGGGCAGCAATCTCATCGACTGCTGTATCTAAAAAGATGCTGATGCCTACAAGATTGATTAACTTTATATTGTCGAAAAAACAAGGGGTTCCCCCACCTGTAGCCATTACAAAATCACTAGTATAATCACACCTTTTTTTTAGATAGTACTTTTCTATACTTCTGAATTGTGTTTCACCAAGACTATTAAAAATCTCCTCCACCGATTGCCCTTCACCCTTTACGATTTCATCGTCAAGATCCACAAAAGGTTTCCCCAATCGTTGGGCTGCTTCCCTTCCCAGAGTAGTTTTACCACAACCTGGCAACCCAATCAAGAAAACTTTCATTGCAAGGCAGAAAGGATTTCAGCAGCAGTGGGTGTATCATTATAGTGCCAGTTGCCCAACACTTTACCATTCTTCCACAAGGCTATTCCTGGGTTAGAGCGAAGTATCGTTTTTAAAACGGTGGCATCGGCAAAGTAATAAGGCACAGCAAGTTGGTGTTCATGACGAAACACCTCCATTTGCTCTGAGCCGGACGAAGTAAGGATAAAACAATCTACCTTTCCCTCCAATTGTTCAGTCAACGTTCGAATTTCATCAATATTACTAGTAGATGCCTTCCCCACATCAAACATGATGATCAATAGTTTATTGCCTTCAAAGGTGTATTGTGTTTTGTCTTCACCTTCAGAATCAGTAACCCGATAGTCTGTAATCTTTGGAGTAATTTTATCTTCATTCATTACTCTGGAAGAAACATATTTGTAACCATCGTCTTCAGAAAGAAACTGTTGTGAAGCAACCTGCTCTCCATTCTTATCAAATAAATATTCAATAATTGGTTGCTCTTCCGGAATCATTTGCTCCGGAATAATATTTCCAACTTTATACGCGCGAAAATCAATGAAAGGTAAATGGCGTATTGCATAGATGCCAAGAAAAAAACTAATCAGCACGACTACACCAATCACCGCATGACCTTCCATAGTACGTAATAAAGCATTGTATTTTTTTCTGTACCAAAACAAATGGAGTACAAATACCATAAGAATGACATCCTTATAAAATGATTCCCATGGAGTCAGTTTAATCGCATCACCAAAACAACCGCAGTCCGTAACCTTATTAAAATAGGCAGAGTAAAACGTGAGGAATGTGAAGAACACCATCAGGCCTAACATGACCCACATGGTAGTGTTCATTTTGTAATAAAGTAAAACAGCAAAGCCCAAAGCCAGCTCGAGTACTATCAACACCATCCCTATTTCAAGAGCCCACGGTATAAACACATGAAAAAAGGATCCAAAATCAACTGCAAATACCTCAAAGTACTCTTCCAGTTTTATTTGTGTTCCTACCGGATCATTCAACTTAATCAGGCCTGAAAAAATAAAAAGGCCTCCCACAAAAAATCTAGAAAATAAGTCAATATACTTCCTCATTCCTTTTAATTATTTACTTCGTTTAACTTAATCAGTGCAAAAACGGCATAGTTAATCATATCCTGATAGTTTGCCTTTACCCCTTCACTCACAAGCGTTTTACCTTCATTGTCTTCAATTTGTTTCACTCTTAACAATTTCATAAGGATAATATCAGTAATAGAACTAACACGCATATCCCGCCAAGCCTCTCCATAATCATGATTCTTATTTTGAAGCAGATTAAAAGTCTCGTCTACTGCCTGATCATACAACGGCTCTAACTGCTCAAAAGTCAGTTCCAACTCGGTCGAATCGTCCAAATTGATTTGAATCATAGCAATAAGGCAGTAATTAATAATTGCAATAAACTCATCTTCAATAGGGTCTTCCACCTTTTGTGACCCTTTCTCCTGAATACTCCGAATGCGTTGCGCTTTAATAAATATCTGATCCGTAATAGAGGGCAGCCTGAGTATGCGCCACGCAGTACCGTAGTCCTTTGTTTTCTTGGTAAACAATGCTTTGCAGGTGGATATTACCTGATTATATTCGGAGGCGGTTTTGTCAATCATAAAGCAGATGCAAAATAAAGTATTTTCAAGTAACAAAACACTTAACCTGGGTGGGCGGCTCGTTCATTTTGATACGCCTAAAATCATGGGCGTTCTCAATATTACGCCTGACAGTTTTTTTGATGGAGGAAGGCACACTGACGAAAAGGCTATTCTCCTTCTTGTGGAGAAAATGATTAATGATGGGGCAGATTTTATCGATGTGGGCGGGTATTCCTCACGTCCAGGAGCCACAGACATCAGCCAGGAAGAAGAACTCGGGCGTGTAATTCCCATGATCAAGGCGATCATGAAAATATTTCCTGAAAGTATTCTATCAATAGATACGTTTCGTTCTGAGGTGGCAAAGCAGGCCATTGACGCTGGGGCCCTTATGGTGAATGATGTCTCCGGAGGAGCCTTTGATGATAAAATGTTTGGTTTGATAAAGAAGTATCGCGTACCCTATATACTCATGCATATGAAGGGAACTCCGCAAACGATGAAATCTATGGCTACCTATGAAAACCTGATCAAAGAGATGATAGACTATTTTCATCCTAAGATACACCAACTTCATCAATTGGGTGTGGCCGACATCATGATTGATCCCGGGTTTGGTTTTGCCAAAACAATAAATCAGAATTTTGAACTATTAAAGCACCTAGACCATTTCAAAATCTTTGAGAAACCAATCGTGGTGGGACTATCTCGCAAATCAATGATTTGGAAAACTTTAGCCACTGATCCGGAAAATGCATTGAACGGCACAACAGTGCTGAATACTATTGCGTTGTTAAAAGGAGCTGATATCCTGCGTATTCATGATGTGAAAGAAGCGGTAGAGGCCGTGAAATTAACTAGTTTTGTAAAGTGATTTTAGCCTTTAAAATTGGGTTCTTAGAAGTATCATGGGTCGATTTTATTGACATCGGCCTAGTGGCTATTTTGTTATATCAGATTTATAAACTCATAAGAGGAAGCATTGCCGTTAATATTTTTCTTGGCATTCTTGCCCTCTACCTCATTTATCTTATTGTGCGTGCAGCTCAGATGGAGTTGCTTACCACCATACTCGGTCAATTTATGGGTGTGGGTGTACTGGCCACTATTATTCTTTTTCAACAGGAGATTCGAAAATTTTTGTTGGTGATTGGACGAAGTACTGAGTTTAATCGAGAGTCTCTGCTGAAATCATTTACAAACTGGCGGCCTCGTCACGAAGAAGAGTTTGATATACAGGAAATAATTGAGGCTGCTAAAACATTAAAAGCGACACGTACAGGAGCTCTCATTGTTTTCTCTCGTGACTCTGAATTGAAATTTTATGTTGAGACCGGTGACGTTGTCGACTCTGTTGTATCTCGCAGAATATTACTGTCTATTTTTAATAAGAACAGTCCGCTTCATGATGGCGCTATTGTAATCCACAAGGGAAAGATCAAAGCCGCACGTTGTGTATTGCCCATAAGTGAAAATGATCACCTGCCCGCTCAGTTCGGTTTAAGACATCGGTCTGCCATTGGCATGTCCGAAAGTACTGACACATTATTAATGGCCATTTCTGAAGAAACAGGAAGACTGATCTTAGCTAGAAATGGGGTATACATCAAAGGCCTTAAACTAAAGCAAGTAGAACAAAAGATTTTGGAATATTTCCGCGATGAAGAACCAAAGGATTGGACTTCCATAATTCAGGAAGAAGAGCCACACGCCAGTGAGTCTCAGGAGGCGTAATGAAAATCGAAAGTATTTTTCTTATTGTAAGAAGAGTTCTATTTATATGAACTGCATTTTGCATCAGAGTCTAGCCATACAATAGCAAAAACTCTTTAAAACCGCACTTCACACAGGCAAAATTTGCTTTCAGTATTCAATTGAAGAGGCCTAATCTTATTTAAGCACCCTCAATTCTTTTCCAACTTCCGTAAATGCCTTGATGGCTTTGTCCAGGTGATGCCTTTCATGTCCGGCAGATATTTGCACGCGAATGCGTGCCAATCCCTTGGCCACTACAGGGTAAAAGAATCCGATTACATAAATACCTTTTTCCAAAAGCCGTTCAGCAAACTGTTGGGCAAGTGGCGCCTCATATAGCATAATAGGCACAATCGGATGCTCTCCCGGCTTGATATCGAATCCGGCCTTGGTCATTTCTTCTCTGAAATATTTTGTATTCCTCTCCAACTTATCGTGCAAGTCGGTTGTTTCTGTGAGCATATTAAAAACTTCAATGGATGCTCCTGTAATGGATGGGGCAAGTGTATTTGAAAACAAGTAAGGCCTGGATCGTTGACGCAACATTTCAATAATTTCTTTTCTGGCTGAAGTAAATCCGCCTGATGCTCCTCCAAGTGCCTTACCCAACGTGCCGGTAATAATATCAACACGACCCATTACTCCTCTGTATTCATGCACACCACGGCCTGTTTTGCCGATAAATCCTGAAGAATGACATTCGTCCGACATTACCAGTGCTTCATATTGATCCGCCAAGTCACAAATCTTATCCAGTTGTGCGATGGTACCATCCATTGAAAATGCGCCATCCGTTACAACAATCATTTGTTTAGCCCCTGCAGCTCTGGCATCTTTTAATTGTTGTTCCAAGTCAACCATGTCATTGTGCTTATAACGATAGCGCATTGCCTTGCAGAGACGAACTCCATCGATAATTGAGGCATGGTTCAATTCATCAGAAATGATGGCATCCTCAGCACCAAACAACGGCTCAAATACACCGCCATTGGCATCAAAGGCTGCGGCATAAAGAATGGTATCCTCCATTCCTAAAAATTCTGAAATCTTTTTTTCAAGTTCCTTATGGATATCCTGGGTTCCACAAATAAAGCGCACCGAAGACATTCCATAGCCATGTGTGTCAATGGCCCTTTTTGCAGCGGCAACTACTCGTGGATGTGATGACAATCCCAGATAATTATTTGCACAAAAATTAATTACTTCTTTCCCATCACTGGTTTTAATTTCCGCTCCTTGTGGAGTGATAATAATTCTCTCCTTCTTATACAATCCAGCTTCTTTGATTGATTCTAGTTCCTTTTGTAGTGCGGGTTGAAGTGTTTTATACATAGCGATAAAGAATTTGTGGCAATAAATATTTTTTAACCTGCCACAAAACTACAACTTGCCGTCAAGTATTGACAATTTCCGTCCAAAGGTTTTGTTCTTTGTCTGACACTTAAATTCTACTAATTTGAACCCCAATACAGTTGATTCTACCAATCCTAAATTTTTAATTGATGAAATCTCCATATTCTATCTTCACCCAAAGGCTTAATAATTTGTTTAGAGATTCCATGTGGCCACTAAAAAACAATTATTAACACATGAAAAAGACTAAAGTTCTTCTTATTGGTGCCGGAGGGCAGTTAGGTTCTGAGCTTACGCAAGGATTATGGTCTCTCCATGGAATCGACAATGTTATTTCATCAGATATTAAAGATCCTCAGGGAATTCTAAAGGAGGGGCGTTTCGAAAAGCTAGATGTCATGCAAAAGGATAAGCTTTTTGAACTAATCAAAACCAACGGGATTACTCAGGTATACCATCTTGCTGCGTTACTTTCAGCCACTGGCGAACAAGATCCACGCTGGGCATGGAAGCTCAATATGGAGAGTCTGCTGTATGTACTTGAGGCTGCCAATGAATTAAAACTCGATAAAGTATTTTGGCCCAGTTCCATTGCAGCATTTGGTCCCACCACTCCAAAGGACAATACGCCACAGGACACCATCATGGATCCCACCACGGTATATGGAATTACAAAACTGGCAGGAGAACGTTGGTGTGAATACTTTTTCCGCAGGTACGGGGTAGATGTGCGCAGTTTGCGCTACCCTGGATTAATTGGATATAAAACTCAACCCGGTGGTGGCACTACAGATTATGCAGTAGATATTTATTTTAAGGCCCTTGCTGAGAAAAAGTACGAATGTTTTTTATCAGCCGCCACTTATCTGCCCATGATGTACATGAATGATGCTGTAAAGGCTACTATAGACCTTATGGAGGCTCCGGCCGATAAAATAAAAATCAGATCCAGCTACAATATCTCCTCCATGAGTTTTTGTCCTGCACAAATTGCATCCACTATAAAAATTTTTATTCCTGATTTTAGCATCACTTGCAAACCTGATTTTAGGCAGGCCATTGCCGATTCGTGGCCAAGGTCAATTGATGACTCACGTGCGCGTAGTGATTGGGGATGGCAGCATGAGTTTGGGCTGGAAGAAATGACAAAGGATATATTGGATAACCTGAAAAAATAACAATCAAGGAAAAAGGAAAAGCAGCACTGCTTTCCCTGATCCTATCGTTCTACTTAACTAAAATCCGATCAATAGACTTGAATTCTTTGGATTGAATGCGGATAATATACGTTCCGGGATCTAGAGTAATCGGTATCGAAAATTGATTTTCATTGCCATTACGAATTTGTCGCGTTTTTTTCACTCCAACCATATCAGTAATTTGAATCAGCGTAGCCGACTCTGGTGAAAAATTAAACTGGATATTAAGAAAACCACCCACAACAGGATTCGGATAAACACTTACTTGTTTTGTTCCACCAAAGTCTACTGATGCTATGGTAAAATATTCTTCGTAGCCATCAAAGTCTACCGTTTTTAAGCGATAATATAATTTTTGGCTAAGTGGAAAGGCATCCTCAAAGGTGTAGTCGTTCCTAATTAAAGTTGTACCATGTCCGGTAACCTGCCCTATTTCATTAAAGATTTTAGCGTCTACAGATCTTTCAATTGAGAAATAGTCGAAATTCAATTCAGAGGCAGTAGCCCATTTCAGTTCCACTCGTCCTTCAACATTAGATGCGCTAAAAAATAGTAATGATACAGGTAAGGGTCCCGTTCCACAAAAGGTAGAGTTATTATCGGAACAAGTTCCTGCCACTGTCATGGTGCCAGTACCTGACAGGGTTGAATCCTTTCCAACATTTAAGTCACCACCCACCGTTACATCCCCATCCACATTAACAACAGCATCTTTGTCTGCCTTAAAGTCGCCATCAATTGTGACACTACCTGAAATATCTAAATCAGCATCTTTATCCATAATTAAATCTCCTTTGATAATTAATGTGCCCGTAACAACCAACACAAGATCTTTATTTACGGTAAAATCTCCCCAAATAATAAGAGTCCCAAATACATTTACCCTGGTGGTTTTATCCGCTGAGAAGCTTCTGGTGTTTCCAGAAGATCCAATATTGAGTGTACCTCCATTAGCTATTGTGAGCGTATTTTCTTTGCCCATAACCACGTTCCCGACAGTATAGTTGAAGGTATTTCTAACTGTTATGGTACCTAAGGAGTTATTAATGTTAACGTTCTCATTTACGTTATCTGCAATGTTGGCTCCAGACCAAATCCCGGTGTTGTCCCAATTTCCAGAACCCGTTATAGTATTCCCACTGACATGAAACGAAAAGGTAATGAAAAGCACAATGGTCAATAATATGATTCTGATCGAATGGTGCTTAATGTTTTTATCTGTCGCTATCATATGGTCAAACACGTCAAGAACAATACCTATGTAATATTTCGGGGCAAAAGTGCTTAAAACCCATCAGAACCATCTATTTTGGGCTAAATTTTGTGTGGACGGTGTAAGGTTATTTCCCAATTCAGGAATTATGTTCCGAAAAAGAATTCATTCTGGGAAAAAACATAAAATTGATAGGTTGACTTCCTGTCACTCAATAGAATTCGATATGCACTAAAGAAAAGAAAGTGAACCAAGGTTTAAACGCCTTAATTCTTCATTATTTAGCTCCTTTAAGTCGATATTTGCGCCTTGAGTAAGATTTCTATACTGGCAGGAGAAACAGCATTGTATGGCCTTGGGAGTATTGTCCCTCGGTTCCTTAATTTCCTTTTGTTCCCACTTCATACAAGAGTCTTTAATCCGGAGGATTATGGGGTTGTCAGTTATTTATATGTGTTCGTTGCCTTTCTTAATATCGTGTACACTTTTGGCATGGAGACGGCTTATTTCCGTTATGCCACAAAAGAGGGAGGTGACCCCAAGAAGATATTTAATATTGCCCAAACAACAGTTGTTGTATTAAGCCTTGCCATGTCAGGCATTTTCATCCTATTTGCTAACCCTATAGCAAGTGGTTTATCAATTCCTGGCAAGGAGCACTACATTGTATGGCTAGCAATCATCATGTTTATTGATGGTGTAGTGGCATTACCTTTCGCCAAACTTCGACTGGAAAAAAAACCGTTAAAATTTGCTTTCGCTCGAATTGTAAACGTGCTTATCCTCATCGGTCTGAACCTTTACTTCTTTATAATTGCCGATTGGCTTGTTCAGGGCGGAATCTCCTTCGACATAAAAAGACTCACTGACGCAGCAACCACGGAAAGCAAGTATGGTATTGAATATGTGTTTCTTGCTAATCTGGTGGCCAATGCCTTCTATATTCTCTTTTTCATTAAAATACTGGCAGCATGGCGTCCTAAAATAGACAAAGCGATTTTCGCTTCCATGTTTAAATACGCCTATCCGGTGATGCTGACGGGCCTTGCCGGAATGACCAACGAAATGTTCAGCAGATGGACGCTGGAGTGGTGGTTGCCTGATAATTTCTATGCAGGAAAAAGCTCCATGTATGCGATTGGCGTTTTTTCTGCCGCCTATAAATACGCTATGATTATGAATCTTGCCATTCAAGCGTTTCGTTTTGCTGCGGAACCTTTCTTCTTTTCAAATGCAAAGGATAAAAATTCTCCTGAGCTGTTTGCCCGGGTCAATCACTTCTTTGTAATCGTAACGAGTTTTATATTACTTTCCGTCACCATCAACATTGATGTGCTTAAGTTTTTGGTGGGTGGTGAAGCTTATTACGAAGGGCTTGTAACGGTTCCTATCCTACTGGCTGGTTACTTGTTTCTTGGAGTGTATTACAATTTTTCCATTTGGTTCAAACTAACCGACAAAACCTATTATGGAACTATAATCACAGTAGGGGGCGCAATACTTACTATCGTTCTCAATTTTGCACTCATTCCTGTTTGGGGTTATGTAGGAAGCAGTTGGGCCTCACTGGCTTGTTATTTCAGCATGGCAGTGGCTTGTTACCTTATTGGGCAAAAATACTATCCTATCCCCTACAATATTACTAGAGGCTTGGCATACATCCTATTGGCTTTTTTCCTTGTTGTGCTTTCGAAGCAAATCACTACCAGCAGTCAAAGCATGACTACGGTGTTTCATATTGTCCTTATGTTAGTTTTTGCAATTGTTGCTTATCTCGTGGAGAGAAAGAAATTTAAAAACATTAAATCCATTTAATCCTGCATCCATGAATATTATTATTCCGATGGCTGGCATTGGTAAGCGATTGCGACCTCATACGCTTACAACCGCAAAGCCGCTACTGCCCATTGCTGGTAAACCTATTGTTCACAGACTGGTGGAAGACATAGCTAAAGTTTGTCCTGAGAAAATTGACATCATCGGATTTATCCTTCATCCAGGTTTTGGTAAACAGGTAGAAGAAGACCTTATCGCAGTAGCAAAAGAAGTTGGAGCACAAGGGAGAATATATTACCAGGAAGAGGCGCTGGGAATATCTCATGCTTTACTGTTTGCCAAAGAAATTATCACTGGAAAGGTGATTATAGCATTTGCAGACACCCTATTCAGAACCAATTTTATTTTAGATACTTCTTGTGACGGAATCATTTGGGTGCAGCAAGTAGAAGATCCATCTCAATTCGGTGTAGTGAAAGTGAATACCAACAATGAAATCACCGAACTGGTTGAAAAGCCAACTGAGTTTGTTTCCGACTTGGCAATCATAGGCATTTATTTTTTTAGAGATGGAGAGTTGCTTCAAAGGGAAATGCAGTACCTGATTGATCACGATATTCTTGAAAAAGGAGAATATCAGTTTACTACTGCACTTGAGCGTATGAAAAAAGCTGGAGCAAAATTTGTTCCCGGTCAGGTAGAAGAATGGCTTGATTGTGGTAATAAAAATGCAATGGTAGACACCAATAAAAGATACTTAGAGTTTATCAAAGACCAACCGCTTGTATCAGCAACTTTAAAACTTTCAAATTCTATCATTATCCCACCTTGTTTTATTGGCGAAGGCGTTGTCATCGAAAATTCAGTGATAGGCCCCCATGCATCAATTGGAGACTACTCCAAAATTAGGGACTCACGCATTACAAACTCGATCATTCAAAAGAATTGCTCAATCCATAATGCGGTATTGGATAATAGCATGTTGGGTAATTTCGTTAATTTTGAAGGAAATTCGCAAGAACTCAGTCTGGGAGATTACAGCACTAATTAACCACTTTACATTGGTAAACAAACACTATTCCGCAATTGTCCTTTTTCTATTAACTGTTTTGGTAGGAACCTCCACCATTTCATATGCTCAGAAGGATAAAAGAAAAAAGAGCGCTAGCAGCGCCCCTTCTGAAGCACAACTGAGGGAAGCTGAATTCTATTTTATTGAGGCCGAAAAATACTTTATCCTGGAAGATTATACCAAAGCCCTCCTTTACTTTCAGCGAGTAAGTGAGCTCAACCCAGAAAACGGAACGGTTCACTACAAGATTGCTGAAATTCTATCCAAGAGCAATAAGGAGGAGGATTTAATAAAAGCATCAGCTAGTATCGATATCGCTTTAAAGCTGGACACCAAAAACAAATATTTCTATCTGCTTGCTTCGTCTATCTATTCCAATCTTACAAATTTTAACAAAGCTGCTCAGCTCCTAGAGACGATGATGAAGGAAGTCAAAGGAACTGAAGAGTACCTTTATCAATTGGCCGCCATCTATCAATACAATAATAAAAATGATGAAGCCATCAAAGCTTACGATAGAGCGGAGACACTCATGGGTGTAAACGAAATGTCTTCGCTGAACAAACAGCGCATCTACTTTGATCTGGGAAAAACCAAAGAAGGAATTCAGGAGGGGGAGAAATTGCTCGAAGCATTTCCTGATGAAGAAAGTTATGTTGCGAATTTCACAGAAATACTTTCCAGACAGAAACAACTTGCAAAAGCCATCGAAGTGGCAGAGAATTTTATTGCTACCCATCCAAATGCCGGAAATATTAAAATGTTATTGGCTGGTTTCTATCGAGACAATAATGAAGAAGAAAAAGCAAAGAAATACCTCAAAGAAGTTTTCAGTGATCCCAGCGTAGATGTAAGTAACAAGATCGTTGCAGTAAGCACTTATGCAGCCACTTTAAGTCAACAACATAGCACGAATAATGTAGACACAGGACTAAAATCTTTTGCTTTTGATCTTTATCAGCAACTTAAAGAAGCCTATCCGAACGAACCTAATGTACACATTGTAGGTGGCGATCTATACCTTGGGCTAAATGAAAATAAAGAGGCCAAGAAAGAATATCTGACTGCGATCCAAAAAGGTTCAACGAGTTTCGATGCTTGGCAAAATCTGCTTTACCTTGAGTCACAGGACAATGAATATGACAGTATCATAGCGCATAGCGAACGGGGACTGGAAATTTTTCCAAATCAAGCCATGCTATATTATTTCAACGGCTACGCACACTCGCGTGTAAAAAATAATAAAGAGGCTGCATACGCACTCGAGCAAGCTAAAAAGCTTTCCTCCTCCAATGAAGGCATGGTAAGCGAAATCAATGGTTTGCTTGGTGATATTTACAATACCCTGAAGGATTACAAGAAATCAGATGAATCTTATGAGGCTGCATTAGCGTTTAATCCAAATAACTATCTGATCCTTAATAATTATAGCTATTACCTTGCCCTCCGCAATGAATTTTTAGAAAAGGCTGAGCGGATGGCTGCATTCGTAGTCAAAAACAATCCCACCAACAACTCCTATCTAGATACTTATGCTTGGGTGCTCTTTACTCGGGCAAAATATAAAGACGCCAAAAAGGTAATAGAAAAAGTTATTGACTCAGCCCCCACCAATTCCACCTTCTATGAGCATTATGGAGACATTTTATACAAGCTTGGAAATGTGGAGGAGGCCGTAAAACAATGGGAGAAGGCCAAATCATTGGATATCACAAACGAACTAATAGATAAAAAAATCGCCAATAAAAGACTGTATTGATTATTTTAATATCAATTTTTAATATTTTCTAGCCACCCAGACTTTACCATGCAGAAAAGGATCTTCATCCTCTTATTGGCACTCCCACTCCTCTTTCAGGCGTGCAGCAAAAAGATTGTTCCATTGGCCACAGAAGAGTTATCAAAAAGTCTTGCCATTCAAGAAATTGACTTTGAATATTTTCACGGCAAAGCAAGACTCAATTATAATGATGGAAAGAAAGAGAGAGAGGTAAAAGCCAATATCAGAGTAAGAAAAGACAGTGTAATATGGATGACCTTTTCAGTGATTGGTGTTCAAGGCGGAAAAGCACTTATCAATCACGATTCAATTACCATTGTGAGTACAGTAGAGAAAGAATATTTTGTTTTTGATTACACTGAATTATCCAAGCGCTTCAATTTCAAAATTGATTATCATGTTATACAATCAGCTTTTCTGGGCAATCTCATTCTACCCCGTAGTGCTGAGGATAAAATTGAGCGGCTACCCACATATGATCTGCTCACACAAAAAATAGGTTCTGTGTCTATAAAGAATTTTATCAATGCCACCTCGTCTAAAATTGAGAAGATTGAATTGACGGAAGAGGAAACCAAAAATTCCATTACCCTTAACTATACCAATTTTCAAGCTGTTGGGAATAAAACCTTTCCTTACAATGGAGTGATTAATCTATTGTACAAAACACCATCTGGCATTTTGAACAACGTTATTACTTTTGAGTATAACAAAGCCGAAGTGGGCAACCGAGAACTCAGATTCCCGTTCAATATTCCACGGAAATATGACAGGAGATAAGCGAACAATATTTATTATCTCTCTACTCTTCCTGGTCTCTTTTGGGGCTATTGCCCAGAAGACAAAGTCGCAACTGCAAAAAGAAAAACAAGATAATTTAATAAAGATAGAGGAGACAGAACGAATCCTTACCGAAACAGGTAAGCAGAAAAAGAACTCTCTTGGTGAGCTTGCTGCCCTAAATCAGCGCATACAGCAGCAAGAGTTGTTGATCAGATCCATTCAAACCGAAGTCTCACTTTTAAATTCAGACATCAATCAAAAATCCGAAATCATTTCCGCTTTAGAAGATGACCTGACGAATCTAAAAAAAGAGTATGCGGCTATGCTATTTGCTACACAAAAGGCAAGTGGAAAACTTAACAAACTGATGTTTTTATTTTCCTCCTCCTCCTTTGATCAATTATTAATGCGCCTTAAGTATATGGAGCAATATAGCGCTGCCCGAAAAGATCAGGCGGAAGTAATTACACGCATTCAATCCGTTTTATCTGCGCAGGTAAAAGAAACACAAAGTATTAAAGAGCAGAAAAGCAGTTTACTGGCTGACCAATTGAAAGAAAATCATCAATTGGCGGGTTTAAAGCAAAAGCAGAATACGTTGGTAAAGAATCTCGAAAAACAAGAGAAAAATCTCAAAGTCGAACTGGAGGAAACCCGAAAAGCAGTAGCAACACTTGATAAGCTTATCAATGACATTATTAAAGAAGAGGTGGCACGAGCCACACGTGAGGCAGAGAGAGCTAAAAGTACCAAAACAGCGGAAGCAGCAGTTGCAATGTCTGCTACATTCGAAGGCAACAAAACCAAGTTTAGTTGGCCAGCATCAGGTTTCATTTCCCAAAAATTTGGAAGACAAAACCATCCTGTGTTAAAAAGGATTATTTTACAAAACGATGGAATTAATATTCAGACAAAACAAAACGAGAAAGTAAAGGCCATTTTTGATGGCGAGGTAAGAGCGGTTGCCTTTATTCCGTCCATCGGCAACTCTGTGATCATTAGCCACGGAGATTATTTCACTGTTTATTCAGGGTTAAAAGATGTGTCAGTGAGCAAAGGACAAAAAGTAAGCACCAATCAAGAAATAGGTCAGGTTATGACCAATGCAGATGGGATTTCAGAACTTCGATTTCAAATTCGAAAGAACACAGCTCCAGTCGACCCCGAACTGTGGCTCAAAAACTGATCATTTGAGCCAGTTGTGGAGAAATTGCGAAAAAGGTAAAAAGACTAACATACAAAGGGTACTTTTACGTTAAATCAATAAATGACTATCTTTACAGTCCTAAAATAACAAATATGAGTGCTATTCTTTTGATTGGTATGCCCGGTATGGGCGAGTGGGTGATCATCGGACTTTTTGTTTTGGTGTTTTTTGGCGCAAAAAAAATTCCTGATTTCGCAAAAGGCCTTGGAAAAGGTATTCGCGAATTTAAGGATGCGGTGAAAGATGTGAAGAAAGAAGTGGACGAAGCAGGTAATGAAGCAAAAATAGATGAAGGAAGTAAGTAGTGTTGAAAACGGATTCTCGTTTCTCAGAATTTCAACAAGCACTTCATCAAAATAAAACTTCCTGCGTAGAGAGGGTTCAACATCACCTATCTGTAATTGAAGAGAAATCTCACCTCAATGTTTTTTTGAGTGTGTATGGGAGTGAAGCGCTCAAAAAGGCCGCAGAAATCGACCAAAAAATTAAAGATGGTAAAGCTGGAAAGTTGGCTGGCTTGGTTGTCGGACTTAAAGATGTCTTTTCTCATAAGGACCATCCTCTTCAGGCGAGTAGTAAAATTCTGGATGGCTTCATCGCCCAATATAATGCTACCATTGTTGAGCGATTGCTGAATGAAGACGCTATCATCATCGGAAGGCAAAATTGTGATGAATTCGCAATGGGTTCTTCCAATGAAAACTCAGCGTTTGGCCCCACTTTAAATAGCGTAAATGAATCTCGTGTTCCTGGTGGCTCCTCTGGTGCATCGGCTGTGGCCGTTGCTGCCAATATGTGTCAGGTCTCCATTGGGTCTGATACAGGAGGCTCGGTGAGGCAACCCGCTGCATTTTGTGGGGTGGTGGGCCTAAAGCCAACCTATTCCAGAATTTCGAGGTATGGACTGATCGCATATGGCTCTTCCTTCGATTGTGTCGGCATTATTGCCAAAAACATCTATGACATTGCCTTGGTGCTGGAAGTAATTGCAGGAAAAGACGAAATGGATAGCACAGTATCCCAACAAGCTGTTCCCTCCTACTCAACATGTCTATCGAAATCTGAACCAAAGAAATACAGAGTTGCCTTTCTAAATGAGGCTATGCAATCAGAGGCATTACAACCTGCTATTAAAAATGCATTACAAAACAAAGTTGATCAATTGACCTCGGCCGGACACATTGTGGAGGGCATCAACTTCCCATTGCTGGAATATGCATTGCCTACTTATTACATTTTGGCAACAGCCGAGGCCAGTTCAAACTTGTCCAGATATGATGGCGTACGATTTGGATATCGAAGCGGCAATACAGAAGACCTGGAGTCGCTGTACAAAAAAACAAGAGCAGAAGGGTTTGGAAAAGAAGTACAACGAAGAATACTATTGGGGACTTTTGTTTTAAGTGCAAGCTATTATGACGCGTACTATATCAAGGCACAAAAAGTACGCAATCTGATAAGAAAAAAAACCAAAGAAATTTTTGAGCAGTATGATTTCATCATTATGCCCACAACACCCACTACGGCATTCAAGCTTTGGGAAAATTCAGGAGATCCTATCGCCATGTATCTTGCAGACTTATTTTCGGTACATGCCAATGTAGCCGGTGTTCCAGCATTATCTGTGCCTTGTGGTACAGATGAGGAGGGGCTCCCCATTGGGCTTCAAATAGTGGCAAATGACTTCGATGAGACCAGACTTTTTCAATTCTCGAAAGTTTTGATGAACTTCGTCTAATGTTCCGGCTAAGAGTAGATTATAAATAGTAAATCTGTGAAAATACTTTTTTCTTTTGTGCTGACCATTATCCTTTCTCAGCACACTTTTGCTCAGGACATCAACCTGGACTCACTGCTTTCGACAGAGCTGGAGGCTGCGCTATTCCTTGACTCCATTGAGATTGAAGTAGGTTTGATTGATATCATTGACCCCCTTTTTATTCCCGCCAGTGAATCTCCAGAATTAATTGCAGATCGCTTAAGCTGCATTCAGGGAGACATCAGATTGAAATACAATGATCGCATTCACGCCTTCATCAATTACTTCACCATTAAAGATCGAGACTACACCCGCATGGTGCTAAGTAGAAAGGACTTATACTTCCCCCTCTTTGAAAAATACCTGGCCAAGTATGGCCTGCCTGATGAATTGAAATACCTGGCCATTGTAGAATCAGGGCTCAACCCACGTGCTGTATCACGTGCGCGGGCCGTTGGCTTATGGCAATTTATGTCGGCTACCGGCAGGCATTTTGGATTGCATCACGATTGGTACGTGGATGACAGGATGGATCCTGAAAAATCAACCGAGGCGGCATGTAAATACCTCAGTGAACTTTATGGTATGTTCAACGACTGGGAACTTGCCTTGGCGGCTTATAATTCAGGACCTGGTAATGTTAGAAAAGCCATTCGAAGATCGGGGTACAAAAAGGATTTTTGGGAAATATTCCAATACCTACCCAGAGAAACACGCTCCTATTTGCCGCAGTTTATTGCCATTATGTACACACTTAATTATTCAGATAAACACAATCTATTTGAAACACCAGAGCAGCCCCTTGTGGCGTTTGACACGCTATCTGTAAATCAATTTCTGCATTTTGAGACCTTTGCTAACCTCACAGGTGCAAAGATGGAGGACATGCTTAAGCTCAATCCTTCGGTGTTGAGAAAAGCCATCCCAGAAACTGGAAGACAATATATTATACGAGTTCCACTTACAGCAAAAGAAAATCTCATGATGCACCGGATTTCAATTCTTGACTCTGCCTCCCGCGTAGGGAAGGAAGAGCTGGAGGCGCTTGCGAAAAATACTTTGGGCAGCACTTATGGCAGAGAGTTGGTCAGCTATCGAGTGCGGTCTGGTGATGTCTTAGGAAAAATCGCTGAGCGTCACCGCGTTCGAGTAGATGATATAAAAAATTGGAACAACCTTAGTAGCAATACAATTAGAATCGGGCAGCCATTGAAAATCTGGGTATTACCCTCAAGTGACGACTACACACCCTCTGTTGCAGCGAGCCCTCAGCAGGTTGGACCAAAAGTCAATGCGATGATCCTTCCTCCCGATGCGAAAATTTACACAGTTCAGCCTGGCGACACACTTTGGGATATTTCAAGAAAATTCGAAGGTCTCACAATAGAAAAAATCAAAACTTTAAATAATCTCAAATCAACTCAATTGAAACCTGGCCAAAAACTTATTGTTGGCTAAACACGTTGAAATTGAACAAGGTGAGTTTACCATCCTGTTCGGATGTCATTCCTGACATTTGAAAGGATATCATTCGGTCAAGAAAATTGTGACTTTTGAAAGATTGAGAATTAGAACTATATAAAAATAGGTTCATGAAGAAGGTATTGTTTAGCGGGTTCATTGTTTTTCTATTCTGGTCTTGCGGAGATAATAAGTCAAGTCTACCACCTGCCTCTGGTATCAGCGGTGATATGTACTTGGTAATGGACTCTACACAATGGAAAGGTCCATTAGGGGCTACCCTGGATTCTCTATTTCAAATGGAGATGGTTGGCCTCCCTAGGCCCGAACCAATATTTCATATGAGATGGATCGACCCCCGCAAGTTGAATTTCGTTCTTAAGCAAAGACGTAACCTGATTTTTGCCGTTACTCTAGATAATCGATCTGCAGGCGCAAATATCCTTAAGAGCTACTTTACTCCGGAATCCTTACAGAAAATAAAAACAGATACCAGTACTTATGTGCTTACCATGCCCGATGTATACGCGAAGGGGCAAGAGGTTATGTATTTATTTGGGAATACGGAAAAAGAATTAATTCATAATATTAAAACCAAAGGACATCATCTAATTGAATTTTTTAATCGAAAGGAAAAAGACCGCCTCAGTGTCTCATTGTATAAATCAGGGCAAATAACCGGAGTAAGCGATTGGCTTCAGAAAAATAGAGATTGCGATATTAAGATCCCTTTTGGGTATAAACTTGTTATTAACAATGGCGAATTTTTGTGGATGCGGCAAATTAATGTTGCCGATGATAAAGACATATTTATTGCATCTACACCATATATTTCACAAGATCAATTTCAGAAAGAAAACATTATCGCCCTAAGGAATGAATTTTGTAAAAAATATTTATTCGAGGATCCTGAAGTAATTGATTCCTATCTCATTACTGAAACAACTGTTCCATTCATTCCGGTAACAACCAGAGAGGTAAGCCTGGCCGGTGGCTATGCTGTTGAAATACGAGGGTTGTGGCGTGCAAACAATTTTTCAATGGGAGGTCCATTTGTCGGGTATGCCCTGGTAGACGAACAAAAGGGAAGGCTTTACTATATAGAGGGGTTTACTTTTAGTCCCAGTAAAGATCAACGTGAAATTATGCGTGAATTGGAAACTATCCTGGGAACTTTTCGAACCAGTAAGTCTATAGAAGCGCATAAATAAACGCTTCTATAGCGATCGGGAAGGGACAGTTTGATTCACCCTTTTGGAAAAAACATTGTTCAAATCTATTTATTGCCACTGTACCCCCTGCTAAAATCCGGACTACGCTACACATAATCCTGTTGCAAAGCTGACGAATGTAAATCCATCTCATATTTGGTAAGGCACCACATCTATTGGATATTTTAATTGCCACATCATAATGCTTCAATCATCATCCTGATAGAAACATCATGAGTTTAACTTTAACAAGATATTGTAAAACAGCAATTTCGTTAGCCCTCTAGGCAAAATATCTATTTCTAATGCATATTCTGCGTTAAAATCGTAAATTTCAGATTCTTCTGAAATGACCCATTATGTCGATTAATATAAGAAAACAGGACGCGTTGAATTATCACACGCAAGGCCAACCTGGTAAAATTGAGGTAATACCTACCAAAGCTTTGAGTTCACAGTTAGACTTGGCATTGGCTTACTCCCCAGGAGTTGCTGAACCTTGTAAGGAGATTGCTGAGAATAAAGAAAATGTCTACAAGTATACTGCAAAAGGAAATTTGGTAGCTGTAATAACCAATGGAACGGCAGTGTTGGGTTTGGGCAACATCGGCCCTGAGGCGTCTAAACCAGTAATGGAAGGCAAGGGGGTGTTGTTTAAAAAGTTTGCCGGTATCGATGTCTTTGATATTGAAATTAATGAAGAGGATCCTGATGAGTTTATTAAAATTGTAAAATCACTTGAGCCTACTTTTGGTGGCATCAATCTGGAAGATATCAAATCACCCGAATGTTTTAAAATCGAAAAGCAGTTACGTGAAAAGATGAACATTCCGATCATGCATGATGATCAACATGGCACCGCAATTATCTCCTCCGCTGCCTTGCTAAATGCATTGGTCCTTGTAGATAAAAAAATTGAAAATATTGTCCTCGTTGTAAATGGTGCCGGTGCAGCTGCCATTTCTTGCTCTCGTCTATATCTATCATTAGGACTCAAAAAGGAGAACCTAATCATGTGTGATAGTAAAGGCGTTATTACTAAGGATCGAAAAAATCTTGATCCTATAAAAGGAGAATTCGCCACTTCGAGGAAAGTAACCACATTGCAGGAAGCGCTAAAGGGAGCGGATGCGTTCGTTGGTTTGTCAATAGCAGACATTCTCAAGGAAGATGACGTCCTCTCGATGGCCAAAGACCCGATTGTTTTCGCGCTGGCCAACCCTAACCCTGAAATAGCATATGAGACCGCCAAACTAGTAAGGCCAGATTTGATCATGGGAACAGGAAGGTCTGACCATCCGAATCAAATCAATAATGTATTGGGTTTTCCTTATATTTTCAGAGGAGCTTTAGATGTCCGGGCAACGGAAATCAATGAAGCTATGAAGCTGGCCGCTGTACATGCGTTGGCAAATCTTGCTAAGGAGTCAGTTCCTGATATGGTTACCCGAGCATACGGCAATTCCATCATTGAGTTTGGCCGCGAGTATCTGATTCCTAAACCATTAGACACCAGGCTCATCACTACTATTTCTCCTGCTGTAGCCAAAGCTGCCATGGACTCCGGTGTTGCCAAACACCATATAGAAGACTGGGAAAAATACAATGAAGAGCTTTTGAATAGAATTGGCATTGACCAGAAATTGATGTCAAGAGTAATTACCCGCGCTAAGAAAAATCCAAAACGAGTTGTCTTTACTGAAGCCAATCATCATAAAATACTTAAGGCTGCGCAAATTCTTAAAGATGAAGGCATAGCAATCCCCATCTTACTGGGCAACATTGAAGAAATCAATGGCCTCATTAAAGAACATAAACTAGAACTACAGGGTTGTCCTATTATTTCTCCTTATGAAGAAACTGACAACATTAATAAATACGCAGAAGAACTTTATTTAAAGAGACAAAGAAAGGGCTTCACACTGAAAGACTGCAAAAGATCCCTTCTTGATCGCAACTACTATGCTGCCATGATGGTGGAACATGGAGATGCGGACGCAGTTGTATCGGGCCTCACTAAAGATTATCCAAAAACTATCTTACCGGCATTGCATGTGATAGGTACTGCCCCACACGTAAAACGTGTAGCCGGCATGTATATCATTATGAACAAAAAGGGTACTTTCTTTTTCTCAGATTGTACAGTAAACGTGGACCCCACCACAGAAGAGCTAGTAGATATTATAGGAATAACACGGTTGGGTGTTCAATTTTTTGATATCAAACCGCAGATGGCAATGTTGTCTTACTCTAACTTTGGGAGCAGTAAAGGAATAATTCCTGATAAAATGCGCGAGGCTACACAAATTGCAAAAAGAAAATATCCTGATCTGGTAATAGACGGTGACATTCAAGCCAACATTGCCTTGAATACCGAATTGCAAAAGGAAATGTATCCTTTTAGCCGGCTGGCTAATGAAGGTACCAATACTTTAATCTTCCCTAACCTGGCATCCGCAAATATTGCGTACAAATTGCTAATTGAATTGGGGGGCGCTGAAGCAATAGGACCCATTTTATTAGGAATGAATAAACCCGTTCATATTCTTCAATTGGGGAGTACAATTCGTGATATCGTAAATATGGCTTCTATCGCTGTGGTGGATGCGATTTTAAGGGAACAAAAGGAACGTGTCTAATCACACAACAAATCACCTGTTTTTTTTAGCTTAGTGGGTTATACTTTTTTTTAAATATGATTGTCTTCTTAAAAGGGAAGCTAGTCCATAAAGAACCAACCTTCGTCATCATTGAGGTAAACGGTATTGGATATAAGGTGTCTATATCCTTGAATACTTTTTCCGAAATTAAGGACAAGGAAAACATCCAATTATCCACCTATTTGCAGGTGCGGGAAGATGCACACATACTTTATGGTTTTAGTAACATGGCAGAAAAAGCAATGTTTCAAAATCTGATAGGTGTAAACGGAATAGGACCCGGTACAGCCATGGTGATATTATCCTATCTTCCTCCCAATGAGCTACAGCAAGCCATTATAGGCGAAGACGTGGGCGCTTTGCAGGCGGTAAAAGGGATAGGTGGAAAAACAGCCCAACGGATTATCCTGGAACTAAAGGATAAATTAAGAAAAGATCCCATCGGGGAGACTGGTGGAATAGCCAGAATAAGACACAATACGATGCGAAATGAGGCGTTAACAGCGTTGATGACGCTGGGGATTGGGAAGGTGGCTGCCGAAAAGAGCATCGATACTGTCCTGAAAAAATCAGGAAATACAGTTAGTTTAGAAGAGCTTGTGAAGTTGGCATTAAAAAACGCCTAAAATACGATTGACCTTAACCAGACCAACAATTCACCTTATTCGAACGGTGGGCATACTAATAGTTTGCCTTCAGGCTTCCTATGTACAGGCCCAGAGGGCTGACACAACGGGTATCGTAAAAGTGGATACAATTCCCAAACATTCCATTAATCCTTATCGTCCGTCATTTAGGCCATCCGATAGATACGGAGACCCATTTTCAAATCGTACCACCAACTCACCTTTATTCTTAAGCGACCCGAAGAGCTTCAATTTGGATGTGGAAATTGATACAGGTATGAACTATACCATCTATGAAAAGATTGGTAACATAAATTTCAGGCCCGTCTCTTCAATGAGTTTTAATGAATTCAACACACAACAAACCAAGCAGTTAAAAAAAGACTACTGGCAAGGTCGTAGTCGCGCATTGGATGGCGAAAGCGCTGTAAGCAGCAGAAACATCATTCCAAAGATTTATGTGAGCCCAGTACTGGATAGAATTTTTGGTGGGAGTTATGTCGAGCTTATTCCACGTGGTTTTGTCACTTTAGACTTTGGGGGATCATGGCAAAAAATAGAAAATCCAAATATCAACATTCGCCAACAGCGCAATGGTGGGTTTGAATTTGACCAACAAATCAATTTAAGCGTAGTGGGGAAAGTTGGGGAAAAATTGGCAATCACTACCAATTTCGACAACAACAATTCATTCGACTTTCAAAACAATATGAAGGTAGAATACACAGGATTTAAAGAAGATGTGCTGAAGAAACTTGAGATAGGAAACGTAAGCTTACCCCTCAACAACAGCTTGATCACAGGCTCGCAAAACCTTTTTGGTGTAAAAGCACAGTTGCAGTTTGGAAAGCTCTTTGTGACATCACTGGCCACCACACAAAGGGGAAAGCAATCGACAATAGAAATACAAGGCGGCACAAGTGGTGCAGCACAAGGAAGGCCTTTTGAAATTGTGGCGTCCAGTTATGATGAAAATCGTCACTTTTTTCTAGGGCAATTTTTTCGTGACAATTTCGAAAAATGGTTGAGTACACTACCCAATGTTACCTCCCGTGTTAATGTCACCCGGGTAGAAGTTTATCTTCTTAATCGATCCAATGATACACAAACACTAAGAAATGTAGTTGGTCTTATGGATATGGGTGAGTCTGATAAAATCTACAATAACTCAATCACTTCCCTCGTTGGTGCCAACTCACCTACAGACAACAAGGCCAACGACTTGCTTACAAAGCTAAACGGAATTTCAGCCAACGCTGATCAAATCAACAGCGCGCTGCAAGGTTTGGGCTTAGAAAATGGAACTGATTTTGAGAAAATAACAAGTGCTCGAAAACTATCGCCTACAGAATTTACATTCAACAACCAGCTTGGTTACATCTCTCTACAAAGAAAATTACAGAATGACGAAGTCCTTGCTGTCGCATTTGAGTTTACTTATAATGGTCAAAAATACAAAGTGGGAGAACTCACCGAGGATTATTCAAACAAGCCAGAACAAGATGTAGTGTATTTAAAATTATTAAGGCCGCGTAAAATAAGCATTAAAGATCAGCAAGGCAGGGTGATCCCCACCTGGAACCTGATGATGAAAAACATCTACAATCTTAATGTTACACAACTGGAGCAAGAAGGGTTTCAACTTCGGGTAATCTATAGAGACGACCGCACCGGTATTGACAATCCTCAACTACAAGACGGAGATATTTCACGAACAAAGCAACTTATTGAGGTGCTGGGCCTCGACCGCCTGAATCCTTATAACGATCCACAACCCGATGGCAATTTTGACTTTGTAGATAAGCTCACTGTAAATCGGGAGACGGGACTCATTATTTTTCCATACCTCCATCCTTTCGATTCTGCATTGCGCGAATTGTTTGCCAAAGAAACAAATCCTGTTACACAGGATTTTCTCAATCAAAAATATGCTTACAAAGAACTTTATAACACCACAAAAGCAGAGGCTGAGCTTGTTGCTACAAAAAATAAATTCTGGATAGTAGGATCATTTAAAGCCGGGTCGGGTAAAGACATCATCATACAAGGTTTTAACATTGCTCAAGGATCGGTAAAGGTATATGCGGGGGGTACCCCATTGCAGGAGGGAACCGATTATACTGTAGACTATACGTTTGGTAAGGTCACTATTCTCAATGAAGGTATACTCAGTTCCGGGAAAAATATTACCATCAACTATGAACAACAAGATCCTTTTGCATTCCAAACGCGATCTCTCATAGGCACACGACTTGACTACAAGCTCAATGATGACATAAACATTGGCTCTACAGTTCTGTACTACAATGAGCGTCCCCTCATCTCCAGAAATTTAATTGGTACAGAGCCCGCGAGAAATTTGCAATATGGGGTGGATCTCAACCTAAGAAAAGATTCGCGGATCCTAACCAAAATGGTAGATGCGCTGCCCTTCTTACAAACCAAGGAGGCCTCGACCATTAATCTAAATGCAGAATTTGCACAACTACTACCAGGCACCTCTAACATTATCGATGGTGATGGCACTTCTTTTATAGATGATTTTGAAAGTAGTGCAACCCCATACAGCCTTTTAAAGCCCACCGGATGGAAACTTTCCACGGTTCCCGTTACGCCCGATAATCGTTTTGATCCGTCAGGTGGGGCCATGAATGATGTGACCGCAGGATATAAGCGTGCAAAAATTGCATGGTATCAAATCGACAATCAGTTTTATACAGGAAGCAAAAGTCGTTTTAAGCCTTCAAACATTACAGAGGACGATTTGCAAAATCACTATGTAAGGTCCGTGTCACCACAGGAAATATTTCCAAATTTCGATCCGTTCATAGGCAATTTTAACGAAGAGATCTTTGATCTGGCATATTACCCTTCAGAACGCGGCCCCTACAATTATAATCCAGACCTAAATCCAGATGGTACTCTAAAAAATCCAACGTCAAACTGGGGAGGGATTACCACAGCCATCCGATCTGAAGTAGATTTTGACAAAGCCAATATCGAGTATCTTGAATTTTGGCTTATGGATCCATTCATCAATTCCAAGAATGGAAGAATTAATGACGGTCGGGGAAATGACGATTCCAACACTACGGGGGGGCAATTAACATTCAATCTGGGAAGTATCTCGGAGGACTTGATGCGTGATGGAAAACATGCCTTTGAAAATGGACTACCAGCTGATGGAAACCTAACAGGTGGGGGAGCCACCGAAAATAACTGGGGGTACGTCACCACACAACAATACTTAACCGGTGCCTTCGACAATTCAGCTGCGGCAAGAGTACATCAAGATGTAGGGTTGGACGGAGTAAACAACGAACAGGAAGCTATTACCTTCAGTGCATTTGTAAATGCAGTGAACCCTGCCGCAAAACTGGTAGTGCTACAAGATCCCTCTGCAGATGATTTTCAACACTTCTTTGATGAGAGCCTTGATGCCCGCAATGCCAAAATCCTAGAACGCTATAAGAGCTACAATGGATTAGAAAACAATTCTCCAATATCCGGAAGCGGGGACCAGTTTTCTAAATCAGGTACTACTATACCTGATAACGAGGATTTGAACCAGGATAATACTCTTAGTGATTTGAACGAATACTATTCTTATAACATTGATTTGAGACCCAGCACCCTACAGGTAGGGAAAAAATATATTGTAGATCAGGTTACCAATGTAGTAAATGGGGATCCGGTAACCTGGTATTTGTTCCGGATTCCCGTTCGTCAATTTGACGATAAAGTGGGTGACATCAATGGATTCAAATCCATTCGGTATGCCCGAGTGTTCATGACTGGCTTTTCACAGCCTGTAGTACTGCGCATGGCAAAGTTCAGAACAGTGGGCAATAAATGGAGACGCTATGAAGGGAACCTGGAAGAATCCAGTTTTGGGGAATCTCTCGAACCCAATCTGGACAATTTTTCTGTATCCGTAGTAAACGTGGAAGAGAACGGTAGTGGTAACTCAGAGAAACCTGCCTATGTTCCTCCCTTGCAGCGAGATAGAGACGTAACCTCTACGGTGCAAAGACGATTGAATGAACAGGCAGTTCAGCTATGTGTCACAGATTTACAAGATGGTGATGCGCGTGCCATCTATAAAAACGTAACGATGGATTTCTTCAATTATGGTCGCATAAAAATGTTCCTCTCTGCCTACGGTCCAAGTTTACAGGACAACCAGTTGCATGGCTTTATCAGAATGGGAACTGACTTTGATCAAAATTACTATGAGATAGAAATCCCCCTCAAAATGACTACACCAGGTGCATCTTCAATCGAATCGGTATGGCCTGAAGAAAATCAAATTGATTTAAGCCTTGACGAACTCTACGCATTGAAGGCACAACGAGATCGTGAAAGCTTTCCTTTGGCGGAGTCATTCCCAAGGGCAGGGTCTAAACAAATTGGCAAACATCTTATCAGGATACTCGGAAGACCGGATTTAAGTCAAGTACAAATATTAATGATAGGCATAAGAAATCCGAAAAGTACCGATGCACAAGCACATGATGTCTGTTTGTGGGCCAACGAACTAAGACTTACAGATTTTGATCGAACTGCAGGCTGGGCAGCCAATATGGTGCTTAGCACTAAGCTTGCCGATTTGGGAACCATAACAGGCTCTGTAAAACACATTTCATTTGGATATGGAGGTGTTCAGTCTAAAATTTCTGAACGCGCCAGAGGAGAAACAACCATTTTTGATGTCTCCGCCAATCTCAACGTGGATAAACTTCTGCCGCAGAACACTGGCTTGAAAATCCCGATGTTCATTAGCTATGAAAACACCACCCTAAATCCAAATTTCGATCCTGCTAACCCCGATCTCCGATTGGAGGCAACCCTCCGCTCCTTCAACACAGAAGCGGAACGACAGGACTATAAAAAACTCATACGGGATGAATCTATCAGACGAAGTTTAAATTTTACCAACGTAAGGAAGGTAAAGGTGAAACAAGACGCCAGGCAGCATCTTTATGATATAGAAAATTTTGCATTTACCTATGCATTCACGGAGGCCACCAGAACAAACTTTAATTTGATAGAAGATACCAGGAGAAACATTAAAGGTGCTATTGCCTGGCAATACAGTCCAAAGTTTCAAGGCTTTGAGCCTTTTAAAGAAACAAAAGCATTCTCTTCTAATTATCTAAAGCTCATCAAAGACTTTAATTTCAATCCTTTGCCCACCAATATTTCTGTAAGAGGAGAATTGGACAGATCATTTAGCAAAATCGTATACAGAAATGCTTTACAAGATCAGGGAGGCGCAATGCCCAACTTTCAAAAGTTTTTTGTTTTCAATCGCTTCTATAACGCAAGATGGAATTTGACGAAAGCATTGAGTTTCGACTACAATTCACGTGTCAATGCCATCATCGATGAGCCAGATGGTGATATTAATACAAAAGAAAAGCAGGACAGTGTATTGACCAATCTCAAGAAGTTGGGTCGGATGAAAAATTTCGAACAAACGATGACCGCTAACTATACGCTACCACTGGACAAACTTCCCATCACAGACTGGCTTGGCGCAGAATACAGATACAATGTTGGTTACTCCTGGCGTGCGGGTCCGCTTGAAAAACAAGAATCACTCAAGCTCGGAAATATCATACAGAATACGCAAGACCAAGGTCTAACAGGAAGAATTGATCTCACTAAGCTTTATAACAAAGTAGGGTATTTAAATAAAGTCAATACTCCCAAAAGGCCAACCAGTGCTACACAAAGGGCCCAACAACTACCTGACACTGTGAAACAAGCCCCCGATCTGGCTGCTGTAAGGGGATTGCTGCGATTGTTAATGTCTGTGCGAAACATTAGTGGCACCTACAACATTACTCAAGGCACAATCCTACCCGGATTCCTGCCGGCACCCAATTTATTTGGAATGGACAAAGCATGGAACGCTCCAGGATGGGGATTCATTCTTGGACAACAAGATCCCGAGCTCAGATTCAAGGCAGCAAGAGAAGGTTGGCTAAGTATGAGTGAAGAGCAGTCGGCATTGTATAGTCAAGTACAAACTAAAGACCTTGGACTCCGCGCAAGTATTGAGCCTTCAACAGATTTTAAAATTCAATTGGATGCTAAAAAAACCGCTAGTTCCACTTTTACTGAAACCTTTGTTTTTGATTCCTTTGCTCCCATTGATCCAACCGACCCGAACAATTTGAATGGATTCGTTTCGAGAACTCCGAATCGAATTGGTTCTTACAAAGTCTCTATCCTATCCATCAACACAGCTTTTAAAAATAATACCAGCAAGGAATCGAGTGTCTTTCAGACTTTTGAAAAAAATATAAATGAAATCAAAAACCGATTTACAATGCTTACCGGAAGTTCGGGGTACGAATCAAAATCTCAAGATGTTCTTATCCCAGCATTTATTGCTGCCTACACTGGTAAAAGCACAGACCACGTTAGTCTTTCTCCTTTTCCTAAAATACCAATACCTGGATGGCGCATCGACTACTCTGGATTGAGTAAACTGGAAGGCCTGAAAGATATTTTTCAATCGGTAACACTCAATCATGCTTATTCTTCCAATTACTCAGTGCTAAACTATAACACACCTAGTGATTATACAGATGTTGGCATTGACGTGCCTATCGAAGATTACAATAGCGGTGGCAACTTTGGAACAGCTACAAATGCAAATGGAGAATTAATTCCTATTTACTTAATAAGTCAGGTGTTGATATCCGAAACTTTTGCACCCCTTATCGGGATCAATGTACGCACCAAGAAAAAAATGACCGTGCGTTTTGAATACAAGACCAAGCGCGACCTGGCACTTAATATTTCCAATGCACAAATCACAGAGCTTAATAGTAAAGATTGGTCAGTTGAATTGGGTTATACCAAAAATAACCTCAAGCTTCCATGGAAAAGTGAGGGAAGAGTGCTTACTATAAAAAATGATATCACTTTTCGGCTCAATATGAGCATTACCAACAATCAAACTATTCAACGAAAGATTGAGGAGGTAAACACTATTACGAATGGTAATATTAATTTTCAGTTAAGGCCAAATGTTAACTATGTGGTGAATCAGAAGTTAAACATTCAATTCTATGTGGACAGGAATGTAAATGAACCTCTGGTAAGCAATTCTTACCGCAGATCCACTACCCGTGTGGGTTTCAAAATACTATTTAACCTGGCCCAATAGGGTATTCTCCACTTGTTGATTAAATGATGGACTTTATCAAAAATCCCCTTATTTTTGGGCATTCTAATTTAAATCTTCATCATGAATATTCCAGCAGACCTTAAGTACACCAAAGACCATGAATGGATAAGAATTGATGGCAAAGCTGCCACAATTGGAATCACTGATTTTGCCCAAAGCGAGCTGGGTGACATCGTTTACGTAGACATTTCCACAGTGGGCCAGGAAATCGGTCAACATGAGGTGTTTGGTACTATCGAAGCCGTGAAAACAGTCTCCGATTTGTTTATGCCGGTATCAGGTAAAGTACTGGAGGTAAACGCTGATCTTGATGCCAATCCTGAAAAAGTAAATGAAGACCCTTATTCCGGCTGGCTTATCAAAATGGAAATAAGCGATTCCTCTCAAATTGATGGACTTTTGTCTGCCGAAACGTATAAGGAACTAATTGGTCAATAATCTGTTTTTTTAACAGGCTTATATCTCTATTGTTTTGATCGATCTCCCTATCATCTCTGTTGAAGAAACACGCAAACGTAAACCAGATTGGCTACGCGTAAAATTGCCCATTGGGCCAGAGTACGCAAAAGTAAGAAAGCTGGTAGATAACTATAAACTTCATACAATATGTGAAAGTGGTAACTGCCCCAACATGGGAGAATGTTGGGGTGCTGGCACTGCTACTTTTATGATTTTAGGGAACATCTGTACAAGAAGCTGCACGTTTTGTGCTGTAGCCACCGGCAGGCCGACTGAATACGATCTGGACGAACCCAAGCGTGTGGCTGAGGCCATCAAATTGATGGGTGTAAAACACGCAGTAATTACTTCTGTTAATCGTGACGAACTCAAGGATCGAGGTGCAGAAGTATGGTATCAAACCATTGTAGAAACCAAAAAAGAAAGCCCGCAAACGACCATTGAAACTTTAATTCCGGATGTAAAAGGAAATTGGGATGCGTTGTATCGAATGATTGATGGCGGACAAGAGGTAGTATCTCATAATATAGAGACGGTGGGTAGAATGTACCGGATTGTACGCCCCCAAGCGAAATACGAGCGCAGCCTGGAACAAATCAAAAGAATTCGAGAAGCAGGAAAGAGAACCAAATCTGGTATCATGCTGGGTGTAGGCGAAACCAAAGAGGAAGTCTTCAAAGCAATGGATGATTTGGTTGAAAATAAGCTCATGATTTTAACCTTGGGCCAATATCTACAACCCACCAAAATGCACCTGGAGGTAGCAGAGTACGTTCATCCAGAAACTTTTGAAATGTATCGTGAAGAGGGATTAAGACGAGGACTTAAATATGTGGAGTCTGGACCACTCGTAAGATCATCGTATCACGCAGAACGGCATGTTAATGTGCCATTCGATTAATTTCCATCCTGTCACCTAATCATTTTTAATCCGCTCACTTCTATTGGCCAACTCCCAAGCCGTATAGAATACCAGTTTTGTTCTTTTGGTAAGTAAATCAAAATCTATTTTGTCTACTTCATCACTGGGAAGGTGATAGTCTTCATGGATTCCATCAAAATAAAATATGATTGGAATGTCATTCTTTGCAAAATTCCAGTGATCGGAGCGCTTGTATAAATTGGTAGGATGGTTAACATCATTATACGTATAATCAAAATCCAGTTGCGTATAAGTACTGTTTACCCTTTCACTCAGCTGGTGCAACTCTTGAGATAATTTATCCGAACCAATCACATATACATAGTCGGGTTTGCCTTTATGCTCAGGATCCCACCTGCCAATCATGTCGATGTTGAGATCCACTACAGTATTGTTAAGTGGGAATACAGGATTTTCAACATAGTACTGCGATCCAAACAAGCCTATCTCCTCTCCGGTTACCGTCATAAAAAGCATGCTTCTTCGCGGCCCATGGCCCTCCTCTTTTGCCTTCGCAAATACTTTGGCCATTTCCAAAACGGCTACTGTGCCCGAGCCATCATCATCAGCTCCATTATTAATAAGATCACCGGCTCCCTCTGTCTTTTTTCCGATATGATCATAGTGTGCAGTCACCACAATCAACTCATTTTTTTTATCGGACCCCTCCAGATAACCCAGTACGTTTTCTGAATTGACTTGCTTTATTTGATTTTGAAGGGTGTAGTTAATATTACCCTCCTTCACTTTCCTTATCTTCTTGATTTGCTTAAGATCCAAAGTGTATGATTTTAAGTTAGAAAAATCCTGACCCATTATTTTTCCAACAGAAGATGGCGACAAAAAGACTACAGATTCCAGATCACCAGCATCCACAGGCTTGGCCAACGTCATCCTCCTGGATGCAAAACTCTGTTTGGCCCTGCCAGCAAAAGCACTAAAAGTAGATTCATCTTTCGAATTACAAACCAGCACTGCTTTCGCTCCTTTATTCAACAAACCTAAAACAGGAATGTCGTTTATATTCCTTTCACTAATCACCAGAACTGCCTTCCCTGCAATTTCAATTTTTTCAAGACTGGCCTCTTCTCCATTACCCACAAAAACAACTGGAGCACTTCCTTTCAATTCATGCAATCCCATAAACACAAAATCATTAAAATTTTGGAGAGATGAAGATATGGTTTCAATTGTCGATTTACCCGCTACAACCGTATACAAAGGAACATTTTGATAGTATCCACCATCAACAGGTCCTTGCAAGCCTATCTCTTCAAAATGCGCACGAATAAATGCTGCTGCCATCTTTTGTCCTCTCGAACCAGTTTTTCTTCCTTCCAATGCATCCGATGCGATAATGCTTAAGTTCTCTTTAAGATCAGTTAACAACACCTGTTCACCGTATTGAACAGCAATTGGATCCTTTTGCGCAAAAAGAATGATGTTACTAAAACAGAAAAACAAAATGATCCCTATTCTATTCTTGTTAAGCATATCGATAAATTAAAATCTGAAAAATTAAATCAAATACCAAGCACATCCCTTTTAGTCCACACCTCATCCAGTGGATCGCCTTTGCTACTTTTACCACTGTGTCTCCAATTGCCATTCTCAATTTTGAAATCAAATTGAAGACTTGCACCTACTCTCGAATTATCCCTGGAGAAAAATTCAATATTCTCGGTATACTTTCCGTCCTTGGTAGTATAAGAGCCACCCCCGGTTCCGAAAAATTCTTTTGTTTCCACATTATAAGCAATCCATTGAAATTTTGTTCCAGACAGAATCTTCATTGTTCGTCTTGCACCGGGCATTCTTTCAGATAGTTTTCCATCATTATAGCGACCGGTTATTAACCATGCACCTGCCAGCTTACCTGGGGTTCCATTATCAACCTTTTTCCATTCTATTTTGTCCATAGTTAATTTGTTTCCTTTTACTGACAGGGAATAAACTTTCTTCTCTCCCACCAACGCTGCGTTTTGTGTGTTGTACTCCCAAATCAATTCAATACCATCCGGTGATAGTTTCCACTCGCCTCCTTCTGTGTAAAGAAATTCGTTCGATTTATAAAATGTAATAGAGAAATGCTTTTCCGTAATAATCCACAAACCCAGTTTTCCTTCCGATGAGGTCTCCCAGGCACCAATGAGCGATGAGGGCTTCTGATTTGTGCTATTTACTGATTTGTAACTGAAGGCCGAAGCCATCATGCCGATCAAAATAAAAGAAATGAATTTAAAATTTCTCATAGCATTAATTTTTACAAAATGAGTGCAATCAAATATAATTGATCTTAGTGGGTTTAAAAACCAAATACTATGCTTGAACCTCAAGCCTTTTCAATAAATAAAGCTGGTTAGTGGCTCTGTTTAGGTTTTGGTGAGCGTACGAAGTGTGAAAATAAATATCTCCGCTCAAGAAGTCAGTAAGAAAGCGAAGACCAATCATATATGTCATTATGGATCCAGCCAATGGAATAGCCCGCTTTTCCTCATTGGAAAGTATTGAATCCATCTCTGCCAAATACCCATCTAAGATAGCATCATAGATTTCCTTCCTTATTTCAATTTTAGAAACATCTGTTTCCTCCTCTGAGGAAGGGCTCACAAACGTGCGAATCATATCACCCAAATCATAAATAAAATATCCCGGCATAAGAGTATCCAAATCAATAACGCATACTACTTTATCGCTATTACGTTCAAATAACACATTGTTTATCTTTGTGTCATTATGTGTAACCCTTAGTTTCAATTGGTTGGAGTGAGTTAAATCATTGTACTTATTAACGAGATAATTATAATGTACATACCCATCAATCAATTGAGCCGTTAAACGTTTTCTCTCCGCAGTGGCCTTTTTCAAGGCTTCCTCAAATTGCGTATACCTTAGTGACAGATCGTGAAATTGAGGGATAGTTTCTTCAAATTTATTGATATCACAACCTGACAGATGACGGGATAAAAGCCCAAAGGCTCTGGCTGCTGCATACGCTTGTTGTTTAGTATTTACCTCATCAATGGTTATTGTATTTTCAAAATATGGAAAAAGTCTCCATGGATATCCATCGTCATCAAGCACTAAATCATCTCCTGAAAAAGTTTTTATTGCATGAAGAAATAAATAATCAGGTGCCTGAGTTTTTAAAAAATCAGAAGCTACCCGAAGGTTGTCAGACAACGCCTTTGGATTAAGAAACACCTGCTTATTGATGCGCTGTAAAATATAACCAGGAGCTACCTTATAGGTGCGGTTGATATGTCCTGAATTTATTCTTTCAATAGAAAGTTCAGAGGGCTTCAGGCCGTAACTCTGCAATACGGACGCAATGGTATTACCTAGCTCCACAATTTTTTAGGATAGACGCCTTCGTTTATCAATTTACTGATCCTGTTTGATACTAATTCCTTGTCCTCTTTATAAGTAACTCCAAACCAGGTGGTCCCGCCAGGTATCACATGCACTCTACCCAATCCCAGCTTTATTAACTCGGTTACCATAAGTGCGATATAAAACTCTGCTTTGGGATTGTTCTTATTCTTATTCACAAACTCGACAAACATTTTTTCAGACAGATCAAATACTTCAGGCAGAAACCCCCACGAGTTCATTGACACTTTTAGATTTTGATCCAGTTCCCGATCCCCTGATTCTTCTTTTGAAATAATTCTGCCTTCTTCTTTTACAATTTTTGTTAATTCCGAAAGTGAAATAAGCATTCCGTCTTTGCCCTGATTGGCCACGCCACGCGAAACACTCCCATAGTCGGAAAGCACATCTTTTAAAGTATAGCCCACCATGGCATGGTTTCTCTCAGCCGCATTAAGCAAGAACTTAAATAATGATTCAAAAGATGCTCTACCATAAAAATCATCTGCATTGATTACCGCAAATGGCTCATGGATCACCTCCTTGCCACAAAGCATGGCGTGGGTAGTCCCCCATGGTTTAGTGCGTTCTATTGGCTGAAATTGGCCAGGAACAAATTTATCGAGCGATTGTATCACAAAATGAATCTCAGCCTTTCCCTCCAGTTTAGGTAAGAACATTTCTTTAACAGCATCCAGTATTTCCTCTCGTACCACAAACACAATTTTGCTAAAACCAGATCTTATCGCATCAAAGAGTGAATAATCCATGATGGTTTCACCATTAGGGCCAAATCCATCAATCTGTTTTATCCCCCCATATCGACTGCCCATTCCTGCTGCCATCACTAAAAGACTGAGTTTTTTTCCTTGATTCATTGTACTATGGATTATTTACTTTAAAATCGACTGCGAAAATCGAAAAAAGAATCCGATTACCTAAAGAATTTACCCTCTAATTGCTTCCTCATGGTTTTAAGTACAATTGATTGGATCATTGTTATTGCATTTCTTTTACTATCTCTGATTATCGGATTGCTCAACCTCAAAAAAGCTGGCCAAAGCGCAAACGAATTTTTCTTATCCAGCAGAAGTATGCCGTGGTGGTTATTAGGAATTTCTATGGTGGCCACCACTTTCTCAGCCGACACACCCAATCTGGTCACTGATATTGTGAGAAAGCACGGAGTATCCGGCAATTGGGTATGGTGGGCATTCTTATTAACTGGTATGCTCACCGTATTTACCTATGCAAAACTCTGGAGAAGGTCGGGAGTAGTGACAGACTTGGAATTCTATGAATTGCGTTATGGTGGAAAGTCAGCAGCTTTTTTAAGAGGCTTCCGCGCCCTGTACTTAGGTGTCTTCTTCAATATTGTGATCATGGCTTCTGTATCCCTTGCGGCAATAAAAATAGGGGGAGTAATGATGGGCCTTTCACCAATAGAAACATTATCCATTGCCACTATCATTACCGTGGTTTATAGCTCGTTGGGTGGGCTTCGCAGCGTATTGATCACTGATTTTTTTCAGTTTGTTATTGCTATGATTGGCTCTGTTGCAGCCACTATCTATTTAATCACCCAACCAATGATTGGAGGACTGGACAATTTATTTAGTCAGCCAGAAGTTGTTTCAAGGCTTTCTTTTTTACCCGACTTTTCAGATTCATCCACATTAATTCCATTGCTTATTTTACCATTAGCCATCCAATGGTGGAGTGTGTGGTATCCAGGTTCAGAACCTGGGGGTGGTGGATATATTGCACAAAGAATGCTCTCTGCAAAAGATGAAAAAAATGCTTTGACCGCATCCCTGGTTTTTAATATCACCCATTATGCACTTCGTCCCTGGCCATGGATTTTAATTGCATTGGCTTCTTTAATAGTATTTCCCGATCTAGCTTCTTTACAAAAAGCATTCCCACATATGCCAATAGACAAAATCAATGATGACTTGGCGTATCCTGCCATGCTTACATTTTTACCTGCAGGTTTGATGGGCGTACTCATTGCTTCTTTGGTGGCGGCTTATATGTCAACGATTTCAACTCACCTCAACTGGGGATCCTCCTACGTAGTCAATGATTTTTATAGACGATTTGTGAAACCCGATGCATCAGAGAAAGAATTAGTAAATGTGGGAAGACTTTCTACTGTTGTTCTGGCAATTTTTTCAGCAATGCTTGCATTAATGCTCAGCAACGCGTTGCAAGCCTTTAACATCTTGCTACAAATTGGCGCTGGCACAGGATTGATATTTATTTTAAGATGGTTTTGGTGGCGTATCAACACCTATACAGAAATCACAGGCATGACGGTTTCCTTTTTTGTCGCTATCTATTTTGAGGTACTTCATAATCGATTTTTCGATCCCATTGAAGGACATTGGAAATTATTGATTGGTGTTGCAGTCACTACTGCTAGTTGGCTTCTGGTCACATTGCTGACTCAACCTGAAAGCAATGAAGTCTTAGTGCGGTTTTATGAAAAAGTGAGACCCTCGAGTATTGGATGGCAGCCAGTAATTAGAAGCAACCCTACCCTTACAGAAGAGAAAGGGCAACTCCCATTCGAGATTTTCTTGATGGTCACTGGATCTTTTACCGTGTATGGTGCTCTTTTCTGCATCGGGTTCTGGTTGTGTGGCAACATTATCCCAACTCTTGTCTCCGGGCTAATTGCACTGGCGGGGACTACCATTTTAATAAAGAATTGGGGTAAGTTGAAATTTTATTAACCTTCTGCCAAAAAACCATTAGACATTGTTGCTTCTCTGGCTACATCAGGCACAAGTTTGGCCGGGTAATGTGCAGTTATGTTTTTGAACTAGGTATTTTGTCCGCGCCCACTAGCTCGTAAAATAATTTTGGTTATGAATAGGATTTATACTCTTTCATCCACCTCCACAATCCAAAGGCAGCAATAAAACAAAAAACAAGGTATTCTATTCCCACAAATTTTATTCCTTTAGCAAAATATAAACCAGTAGCCACCACATCCACCACTATCCAAATCATCCAGCACTCTACTTTCTTTTGAATCATTAAATAGGTGGCCACAATACTCATTACAGTTACAAATGAATCGGGGTAAGGAAATGCGCTCGGATGATTAAAAATAACGGGGAACCATTCGTGAAGATTGCTGGCAAGCCCACCCATAAGTATCGTTCCCAACACGCCAATTGAAAAAAAAATAGCCAATTGCCTGACTGGCATAAAACTGATTCGCAATTCATTCTTCTTGTCTTCCTCATCAGGTTTGGGATGCGCCCATCTCCACCAGCCCATGAGATTGGTGACAAAGAAAAAAGTTTGTAAGAACATATCCGGGTACAATTGCACCTGAAAGAAGAGGAAAAAGAACAGAGTAACATTGATAAGGCCTATGACCCAACCCCAGATATTAGCACGGGCAGTCAACCACACCGCTATCCCTCCTGCGAGCGTTCCAAAAAACTCAAGATAGCTCATGGGGTAGCCCCACATTTCAAAAAAAATAGATTCGATGCTGAAGAAATCCATGGCCTTTGGCCTAAAGCTTTATGCAGATATTTTTTTGCTCCGTAAAGAAACGCAAGGCTTCCCATCCCCCTTCTCTACCCACGCCTGATTGCTTCATGCCTCCAAAGGGTGTGCGCAAATCACGAAGGAGCCAGCAATTCACCCAAATAATTCCGCTTTTTAATTGATGTGATACCCGATGTGCTTTTTTTAAATTCTCAGTCCAAATAGTGGCAGACAAACCGAAAGCTGTGCTATTGGCAAACTCAATGACTTCCTCCTCCGTATCAAATGGCATAATGGTAACTACTGGTCCAAATATTTCCTCCTGATTGGTTCTGCATTGTTGATTCAAACCAAGGATGATAGTAGGCGCTACAAAGTATCCCATTTCACAGCGGCCTCGCACGACTACTCTTTCTCCTCCGGACATCACCTTCCCTCCTTCCGCTTTCGCCAGTTCAATGTAAGAAAGCACCTTATTCATATGCTCTTCAGATACCAATGCTCCTACTCTTGTTTCCTCATCGGCTGGATCGCCCACCGAGAGTTTTTTAGTGCGTTTTATAAATTCCTCTACAAAGCGATCATACACTGATCGCTCCACCAGTATCCTCGATCCACATAAACATATCTCTCCCTGATTAGAAAAGGAAGAATAAATTGAGGTGCTAACAGCCTGCTCAAAGTCACAATCAGCAAAAATGATGTTGGGATTCTTACCACCCAATTCAAGAGAAAGTTTTTTAAACATAGGCGCTGCTGTGGCCGCTATCCTCTTTCCTGTAGTAGTTCCTCCTGTAAAAGAAATTCCCACTATCTCAGGATGCTCAATAATCGCCTGACCTGCTTTACTCCCTAACCCGTGAACAATATTTAATACTCCAGCCGGCAGTCCGGCTTCTTTACAAATTTTAGAAAACAAATAAGCTGTCATAGGAGTAAGTTCCGATGGCTTAGCTACTACTGTACAACCAGCAGCAAGTGCAGGTGCAATTTTCCACGTAAAGAGATAAAGCGGAAGGTTCCAGGGTGATATACAACCCACTACCCCAAGTGGTGTGCGGGTAGTATAATTTACTGCCAACTGATCTGTTTGATGGGCTTGTGATTCAAAATGTAAAATTGCTGTAGCAAAAAATCGCATGTTAGCCGATGCGCGTGGAATATCAATCGTCTTTGCTAATTTCAGTGGCTTTCCGTTATCGTCACTTTCCGCTTTTGCAAGAGCCTCAAATTCACGATCAATTCCCTCAGCGATTTTCAAAAGAATATCAGAGCGCTCTGACATTGGCATCGTAGACCAAGAAGGAAAAGCTTTTTTAGCAGATGTCACCGCCTCTTCAATATCCTTTTCATTAGAATCAGGAATTTGACTGTATACCCTTCCCTCAGCCGGATTATAATTATCAAGCCACTCTCCAGAGACAGCGGGTATAAGTTCACCATTGATATAATTCAGGATTCTCACCATTGGTCTATAAATTTCCTGTTCTGCCCCCGTCCACAGGAACATTGATTCCATTGATATATGATGCTGCTGGCGTGGCGAGAAAAGCAATGACCGCACCTACTTCATGAGGCTCTCCAATTCTCCCTGCCGGAATCTCATCAATCATTTCATTTATCACTTCCTCTTCAGACTTATGCAAAGCCTTTGCTTTTCCTTTAATGATCTGCTCCAATCTTCCGGTCATTGTTGCTCCAGGCAATACATTATTTACGGTAATGCCGAATTGCGCCAATTCAAACGACAACGTTTTTGCCCAATTGGCTACTGCACCTCGAATGGTATTAGATACTCCCAGTCCTTTTATCGGTGACTTCACAGAAGTAGAAATTATATTTATAATACGACCATACTTGGCCTGCTTCATAGAAGGAACGAATGCCTGTACCAGATATTGATTGCAGATCACATGAGATTGAAATGCATTAACGAATTCAAATACTCTGGCATCAATGGCAGGCCCTGCCGGAGGCCCTCCGGTGTTATTGATCAAAATATGTACTGGATTACTTTGTGAATAGATATCAGCGGTCAATTTTACATCTTCAGGCATGTTAAAATCCACTACCAGGTATTCATGTTTTTGATTTTGTGTTTTGTGTAATTCCCCGATGACAGCCCTCAATTTCTCTTCACTTCTAGCCATTAGCGTAATGCTTGCTCCCAATCTGGCCAATTCCTCAGCAGCAGCCCGTCCAATGCCCTGAGTGGCTCCGCAAACCACTGCTCTTTTCCCGCTTAAATTCAAATCCATTCTTATCGATTGTCTAGTTTTTGTAAATATAAGACTCAAAAAGTTGTTAGTTTTACTAAGCATTAATTAATTAAAACTATGGCAATTCGCAGACCTTTTAACCTCAAGAAATGGATAAGTGACAATCGAGATCTTTTAAAACCACCTGTGGGAAATAAAAATCTATACGCAAACGCTGGCGACTACATTGTAATGATTGTAGGTGGCCCCAACGCCAGGAAAGACTATCACTACAACGAAACTGAAGAATTATTTTATCAATTGGAAGGTGATATTAAAGTGACTATTCAAGAGGAGGGGAAAGCCGTAGAAATTCCAATAAAAGAAGGAGAAATGTTTCTTTTACCTGCCAGGGTACCACATCAACCTGCAAGACCTGCCCATACTGTCGGGCTGGTGATTGAATGTAAGAGGGTTGGAAATGAAAATGATGGTCTAATGTGGTTTTGTGAAAATTGCAACAACCCATTAAAAGAATTTAAATTTCACCTTACCGATATTGAAAAAGATTTTTTGCCGCGATTCAAAGAATTCTACGGATCCGAAAAATTGCGAACTTGCTCTCGATGCGGAACTGTAATGGAGGTCGATCCGAGATTTATTTAAGCATCAAATATCTCTATAGATATACTGCCTCAAGCACAGCATTTTTATTTTTTTTATAGTATAGCGAATGACTTTTGAAAACTCCATTGCCTTTGCCCGAAAGATGGATCGCAACGACCCGTTATCTTCCTATCGCAAGAAGTTTATAATTCCAAAGCACAAGGGCAAGACTGCAGTTTATTTCGTAGGAAATTCTTTGGGGCTACAACCAAAGGATACGAAAAGATATATAAATGAAGAGTTGGAAGATTGGGGTACTTTGGCAGTGGAGGGACATTTTAATGGGAGGCGGCCATGGATGCATTATCACAAGTTTAGTAAGAAAGCTTTAGCAGAAATCGTAGGTGCTAAATCCATCGAGGTGGTTGCACTGAATCAGCTTACTGTAAACCTTCATTTAATGATGGTATCATTCTATCGCCCCACCAAAGAAAGATTTAAAATTATAATGGAAGCGGGAGCATTTCCCTCAGATCAATACGCAGTAGAGTCGCAACTCAACTATCATAAACTTAATGTTGATACAGCCCTTGTTGAGCTAAAACCCAGACTAGGTGAGCATACTTTGCGAACAGAAGACATTCTTCAATCAATCGATGCTCATAGAAATCAACTCGCGTTGGTTCTACTATCGGGTGTTCAATATTATACTGGGCAGTTCTTTGACATTAAAAAAATTACAGAGGTAGGACATCGATCAGGCGCATTAGTGGGCTTTGATCTTGCACATGCGGTGGGCAATGTGCCGCTTCAATTACATAAAGACAACGTAGATTTTGCTGTATGGTGTAGTTATAAATATTTAAACTCTGGCCCCGGAGGTATTGCAGGAATATTTATTCATGAAAAACACAAGAACGATTCCAATATCCCGCGTTTTGCCGGATGGTGGGGACATAAGGAAAATGTAAGGTTTCAAATGAAGAAAGGATTTATCCCTATGCAAGGTGCTGACGGTTGGCAACTTTCCAATGTCCCAGTGCTTGCTGGCGCGGCTCACTTGGCCTCTTTGAAACTCTTTGAAGAAGCTGGTATCCTTAATCTAAGAAAGAAAAGTATACTATTGACCAGCTACCTTCACTCACTACTCAACGAAATGGATCCAAAAGGAGACAAGTTTGAAATCATCACACCTTCCAATTCCAACGACAGAGGTTGTCAATTATCAATTCTAATGAAGAAAAATGGAAGGAAAGTATTCAGTGGTCTAATGAAAAAAGGAATATTTACGGATTGGAGAGAACCGGATGTCATCAGGGCTGCTCCCGTCCCAATGTATAATTCCTTTGAGGATGTCTACAAATTTGCTCATGTCCTCTCTACACTCATCTGATCATTGTTATGTATTTACAAGCGACATCTTTTTACTTTGAAAAATAAGAAATGAAAACAGAAAAAAAAGATATCGCAATAGTAGGCGCAGGATTGGTGGGATCGCTCTTATCTATTTATTTAGTAAAGCGTGGATATAAAGTTACCGTCTTTGAGAAAAGGCGCGATATGCGCGCGCATGTTTTAGAGGGTGGCCGATCTATCAATTTGGCACTTAGCAACAGGGGGATTAGGGCACTTGAGTACATCGGGCTCGCTGAACCTATGAAAAGGATGGCCATCCCAATGCATGGCCGCATGATGCACAATATGAAGGGGGACCTCACCTTTCAATCATATGGAAAAAATGGGCAGTTCATCAATTCGGTTTCAAGAAGTGGGCTGAACAAAATGTTAATGGGGGAGGCTGAGAACCAAGGAGTGCATTTTTTCTATGAATACAAATGCGAAGAGTTAGATTTTGAGAAAACGGAAATAAAATTTCAAACCTATGGATCACACGTAACCCGAAAGTTTGATATGATCATAGGTGCCGATGGCGCATTCTCTGCTGTAAGGGAGGCCATGGAAAAAAAAGCATTTATAAAGGGAACCATTGACGCATTAGAGCACGGCTACAAAGAGTTGCGCATTCCGTCTTCCGATTCAGACTCACCTCTACTTCAAAAAAATGCTTTACATATTTGGCCAAGAGAAAGCTTTATGCTGATTGCTCTGCCCAACCCAGATGAATCATTCACCTGTACGCTATTTCTTCCTTTTGAAGGAGAGCAGTCATTTAAAAATTTAAAACGAACAGAAAATATCACAGACTTCTTTCAAACTTATTTTCCAGACACCGTTCCATTGATGAATACGCTTCTGGAAGATTTCAGGGACAATGCTACTTCTTCCCTTGTTACTGTTAGATGTTATCCATGGGTAAAGAACAATACGTTCCTTATTGGTGATGCAGCCCATGGCATCGTGCCCTTCTATGGACAAGGCATGAATGCAGGATTTGAAGACTGCTTTATACTCAATGAGCTGTTGGATAAACACCAAGATGACTGGTCAACAGTACTTAAAGAGTTTCAAGAATTACGAAAACCAGACAATGACGCCATTGCCCAATTGGCCCTGGACAACTTTGTAGAAATGCGTGATCTGGTAGCCGATGAAGATTTCCTTCTAAGGAAGAAAATAGAAGCCAGACTGCACGAACATTTTCCAGATGAATGGATACCGTTATATTCAATGGTTACTTTTGAAGAAACCATGAGGTACTCAGAGGCGCTGGCTAAGGGAGCTCTTCAACATCAAGTGATGACGGAGGTAATGCGTGACCCTCACATAAAAACCAATTGGGAAAAGCTTGACCTTAAATCAATCGTAAACAAACTGTCTGCGTTGCGAGCTAGTCGATAAACTTTTTATATTCCTTATAACGCTCCAATACTTCTTTTACGTATTGAACTGGCTCTTCGCATCTGCAATAGCCCGACTTTACCACGGGATCGCGATAAAATTTAGGATCCGATTCTTTTAGCAAGAAGGCCTCCACTTCACCCTCCCATTGGGTGGGGTCCGCTCCATATTTTATCGCCAGGTTTCTTGCATCCAAAACGTGGGAAAGACCCACATTATAAGAAGCGAGCATAAACTTTATCCGCTCTTCTTTGTCTATAATTGTTTTACTCCATTGCTTGTCTAGAAATTTTAAAAAGTTAACTCCGGCACTCATGTTTTGCGCAGGGTCAAAAAGATTTTTAGCTCCATAATATTTTCCGGTCGAAGGCATAAGTTGCATCAGCCCCTGGGCTCCCGCCCATGATTCCGTATCGGGTATAAAAACTGATTCTTGATAAATCATGGATGCCAACAATTTCCAATCCCAACCCAATTCTTTTGCTTTTGTCTTGATTAAATCATCGTAAATAGAAATCTTGTTTCCACCCAAAGAAGAGTAATCACTCTTTTTTCGAATGGCTGAAGTACGTGGATTATTAAAATACCTGTTGTAAATAACATTAAAAGTTCCGTCTCTTTTTACATCATCCAGCCAACTGTTGACAGCAATAAGGAGTTCGGGGGAGTTTTTTCTCAATGCCCATGCTATCCGCTGAGGAAGGCTTACCATAGTAGCAATATCAATGTTTGGATAGTACGCAGCATTTACCATCGCAATCATCTGATCAGTAACTGTGAGTTCGATTTCGCCCTCCGCTACTTTCCTGATCAGGGATTCTGTTTCAGCAGTAGCACTGTCCTCTAGCACTATTATTTCTCCACCCAATTCTTGCGAAAGATTTTCTAGCCGACTTTTAAAGGCTGACTCTTTCTTAACATACACTTTTTTACCAATAAGATCCGCAGGATTGCGTATCATCTTTTTCTCTGCAAGATGTGGGCTGTCGGCCCAATTATCAGGTTTGCGTTGTACCAGCACCTGGCTGGTAGAAAAATGAGGCTCAGTGAATTCAACCACCTTCTTTCTTTCACTTGTTACTGTAAAGGGAAAAGCAATTATATCTCCACGTCCTTTGTTAAGCATCTCTATTGCATCATCAATACTTGAAATTACTTTTATTCGTAACTCCACTTCAAGATGGCTAGTAAGTCGTTTGAGTAGCTCATATTCGTAACCCATAGCTCCACCCTTATAATAGAAGTAGCTAATTGAGTTATTATCAACCAGCGCATTTAAATAACCTCTCTTCTTAATCTTATTCAGATCCAAATGAACTTCTGGACCGCCCACTAGATCTTCCTTAATAGCAGGTTGGCCGCAAGAAACAATTAAGAGAAACAAGGCGCAGAGATAATTTCTGAAGGAAGAGACAGAAGCCATGTATTGAAAATACGCATATTTTGACTGAAAACAGAAAGCGTTGTTCTACTATCAAAAAAGGTCTTAAAAGGTTTTAGGCCGAGTTAATTTAGTGATGTAAGTCAAATTACAACAATGATGGCATCCCGGCTGGAGCAATATGATAGGCTTTATAGGAAATCTGGTACTTCTCATTTTTTGGTTTGGTACCAATAAAATGTTTGTGAATGCTGTTTTCTACGCACCTATGTTAAACAACTCCGTGAGAAGATAAACTCAAAGTCTCGTCATTAATCATAATTTTGCCCCTTGTCATACATTCAGGTAAGAGGTTTTAAATTTTGATGATGGTGCGTTTACTGGCTATATCTTGTTTATCCTTTTTATTCCTGTCTACAGGGGTACTAGCACAAAAAAAGGATTCAATAAGTAGTGGCATCAAAAAGAACAAAAATTCTGATTTAACTGAAAAGGCTTTTAAGTCCATTGTAAGAAAGCCCGAAGCAGATACTGTATTCAATTTTAAAAGTGAAGAAGCTTTTATTCCTTATGAAGGAAAAATCATAAGACATATTATCATTGAACCTTTACGTTTTTACAAAACCGTTCTGGACACCAGTAAAATTACTAGAAGCAAGTTCATCCAGTTTGGCGAATCATTGCATACCGACACCCGTGAACAAACTCTTAAAAATAATCTTTTCATAAAAGAAGGAAAGCCGCTTAACCCCTACCGTTTGGCTGACAATGAGCGCTATTTACGCGACATCAACTTTATTAAAGACGCGAGAATTTTTGTAGTCCCCCTGGGTGATAATTCCGACTCAGTAGATTTACTGGTAATGACCCGGGATGTATTCAGTCTTGGCGCCTCCTTGGATCCAAGCAGTCCTTCTGCTGTCAATTGGCTTCTACAGGAAGGTAATTTCCTTGGAACGGGATTACGATTTGCCTATACCGGACTGTACGACTCTGACAGGAGGCCGGAGTTCGGTTCGGCCTATTTAATACACCAAAACTCCATACGAGGAAGTTTTATTAATGGAACCATAGGCTATACAAACATCAATACTGCCAGAAGTATGGGCAATGAAAATGAAGCTGCTGTGTATATGCGCTTAGATCGCCCTCTCTTCATGCCCTATGCCAGATGGGCTGGCGGTGTGGAGTGGAGCACCAACTGGTCGAACAATGTATTTGTAAAACCAGACACATTGTTTGCGCGCTATGCGTATAGCATTCAGGATTACTGGGGGGGTATCACTTTTGGTGAAATAGGGCTTTCTAATGAAAAGAAGGAAAACAGAAATCGTAGATTTTTGTCAGCAAGGGTATTGGACCAGCATTTTATTAAAAATCCTGATATCGCATTGAGTCCGAGGAACAATCTTTTATATTCCAACAGAACATTGGCTTTAACCCAGTTCACTTTATTTCGACAGGACTATTATAAAACAAAATATATCTATGGCTTTGGAAGAACAGAAGATGTTCCCTATGGGTATTCTATTTCGTTTACTGCCGGTTGGGAAAAACAGTTTGGGTTAGAGCGTCCATACAGTGGAACAGAAATTAGAAAAACATTTACAAACAATGGAAATATAATTTCATTTGACACACAGCTTGGTGGATACTTTAGAAATAAAGAGGTGGAGGACATGAGTTTACAATTTACAGCCAACTACTTTACTAAGCTTTATGATTTCACCACCTATAAAGTGAGGAATAGTGTAGAAGTGAGCCTGGGTAAATTTATTAGGAGATCTATAAAGAATCCGTTGGACATCAATAATGAAAATGGCATCCAGGGATTTCGCACTGATAGCCTAACTGGTGATTCCCGGTTGCGAGCGCGTTTTCAAGCTCTTGTTTTCACCAACTGGAAGTTAATTGGATTTAATTTTGCGGTCGTTCCACAATTCGACTTCGCTGTTCTTGCACAAAGAAATGAAACGCTATTCAATGGAAGATTTTTTCAGGGATACTCTCTGGGATTAAGGACAAGAAACGAAAACCTTATATTCAATACCATTGAAGTAAGGGGCTATTTATTCCCATCCACAGTTGAAAATATTGGGCACTTTAGAATCAATGTGTCGGCAAACCTACGAATCAAATATCCTACTGAATTGATTCGAGCTCCAGATACCATTTTTAATTAAACAGCATAATGGTTTCCAAAGATTTTCTTACTTTTGGGAAACCATCGTTCCAGCGTGATTCGCAAATTTTTTCCTCTGGACAAGAATTATCTCCTCGAAGAAGCCCAGCTTTCATTGCAATATCATCTGCTCCTCTCTCTGATAGAAAAGGTTAAGGAGGTCTACATACAGCGCCATAATCCGCTTCACATCATGGATGAACTCTCTAAAAAGATTGTAGACTACAAACCCAAAAATCTCAAGCTTCTTTATCCTTTTTATCATAACATGGCTGCCGTATACCGCTACAAGCACGGTGACAATCAACTTGAATTTATCTGGGATGGAGCCGACCACATTGAAAGCTATAGGGAAGACTGGTCATCTACTTTTGAAAAATGGACTTCTGGTTTCTGCGAACATCATCACTTTTTGATGGCTGTAATGGATCTTACCGTATTCCTTCCATTAAATCGAAAAGCACATCTGGCTGAAAACCGAATGAATTCGTTCATTACACAGTTTTTTGATATTAAGATTCATAAGAACAGAGGTATTATTGAAATGAAGATGGCATAGCAATGCTGTCATATAGTACCTGTTTGACAAATACCGGAATTGTTATAATATTTGTCTACACCTGTCTAAGTACCTAAGCTATGAACTTTAGAAGAATTTTCTGGATCAGCTCCATACTGATATCTGCGATCATCATTTTCTGGGCTTATTTTTGGATCGATGCCCTTTTCCTTTTTTTCATCATAGGCCCATTAATTATAATGGGGGTCAAGGACATTTTTCAAAAAAAACAATCAATAAAAAGGAATTTTCCCGTGGTGGGGAGATTGCGCTATTTCTTTGAAATGATCCGCCCGGAAATTCAACAGTATTTTATAGAGTCGGATACCGATGGAGCACCTATTAACCGCAACGATCGCTCAGTGATTTATCAGCGGGCCAAACAACAAATTGATACTAAGCCTTTCGGCACACAACTCAACACATACGCTGAGGGATATGAGTGGATTACACACTCCATCGCACCAAGGGATTTCAACACCTTGAATCACAGCCCAAGGATTTTGGTTGGAGATGAGCGATGTAAACAACCTTATAATGCCAGTGTGCTTAACATTTCAGCTATGAGCTTCGGTTCATTGAGCGGTAATGCAGTAGAGGCTTTAAACTGGGGAGCCAAAGTGGGAGGATTTGCACACAACACTGGAGAAGGTGGCATCAGCCCTCATCATCTTAAATATGGCGGTGATATTGTGTGGCAAATTGGCACGGGCTATTTTGGGGCCCGCGATTTGAATGGAGGATTTAGTTCTGAGGCGTTCGTAAAAAATGCCACACATCCCAATGTGAAAATGATTGAAGTAAAACTTTCGCAGGGGGCCAAGCCTGGCCACGGAGGTATTTTACCAGGAAAGAAAAACACTCCTGAAATTGCCGCCATCCGCGGTGTTGAAGTTGGCACTACTGTATTTTCACCGCCTTTTCATACTGCATTCTCTACACCCAAGGAGCTTATCCTTTTTGTAGAAAAATTGCGTGATTTGTCTGGGGGGAAACCCGTAGGTTTTAAGTTGTGCATTGGCAGAAAGAGTGAATTCCTATCCATATGCAAGGCCATGGTAAAGCTTGATAAATATCCAGATTTTATTACAGTAGATGGAGGAGAAGGAGGCACTGGCGCTGCGCCTGCAGAGTTTACCAATTTTGTAGGAATGCCATTATTGGATGCGCTTGACTTTGTAGATAACTCATTGCGTGGTTTTGGCATCCGTAAACAAATGAAACTAATTGTTGCAGGTAAAATTTTTACTGGATTCCATATGTTAAGGGCCATGGCTTTGGGTGCCGACTTGTGTAACAGTGCCCGAGCCATGATGATGTCGGTAGGCTGTATTCAGGCCCTGCGCTGCAATACCAATGACTGTCCTACAGGTGTGGCGACCCAGGATCCGGTGCTTATCAAAGGATTGGTAGTGGAAGACAAGTATAAGCGCGCTGCCAATTTTCATAAAAATACGGTAGAGAGTTTTGTTGAACTGATGGGCGCCACCGGTCTAGATAATCCCTCGAAAATTAATCGCACCCATGTGTACAGAAGAGTATTCATGAATTTAGTAAAAACCTATGAGGAGATTTATCCAACTATTCCCGAAGGCTGCTTACTGGATGGTGGCGATGTGCCGTTTGACTATGAAGAATTCCTAAAAAAGTCTTCATCAGAAGTATTTGAGACGGTGTAATCCGCATAGGAAAGTATCCGTAACTCAAAAGAGTTTGTTTTATTGACTCATGCAAGATGGTGCACGCCATCAACTCGTACATCGACCTGTAAAGTCAAATTATAAAATGAATATAGATAAAACTGAAATTCTAAACAGAATTTGCTATTCTGAACTCGTTTACAAACGAATCAATAGAAAATTAGCCAGCAAGTATTCAAAACCAGAAATAGAAAAAATGATCTTTGGCATAATTCAGGAAATGCAAAAAATGCTTTTTCAAAAAATTGGAAAAAACATATATGTAACAAACGCAGAAAAGCACATCAAAATAACTATAAATCAAAATACACATCGAATCATAACTGTAGATAGAATTGCAGAAATCTAATTTTGATTAAGACTAATGCAGTAAACACAGTGAACAGAATTAATATAATTGATATTTCAATTCGGTTAGCGAATACGAACAATTAAGCATAATTGGATTTATAAACAACCTGAAGACAATTCCATTCCAAAATCATTTTCAGGAAAGTTTCTAATAAATTTTTTCAATTTTTATTGTTAATGAAATTGATCAACTCATACGCTAATAAATAATAACTTATCCTTAAAAAGTATGGCAACAAATATTTCAAGGCTAACAATCAGGGCGTCTTCTAAAAAAGTTTGGGACTCTTTAATAAATCCAGAAAAAGTAAAACAGTGGTAATATGAAAGTGAATTGACAACGGATTGGAAAGTTGGTAGCAAAATTAGCTTCAAGAATAGTTGGGGAAATAAGATTTTTGAGCAATATGGAACAACTGCCTTAGAATTTAACCCATATCGAAATACAAAATACACCTTTTCCCTTCCGAGGCCATATCTTGAAAACAAACCCGAAAACTAATTCGAAATGGAGTGTTAGCTAACTGAAAAAGAACGTGTAACGGAATTGAAAATCATACAAGAAGACAATCGACCAGGAGCAAAGCAAGAAAAGGAGCAAGATAAAGAGAATCCTATCTTGAAAACACTAAAGGAATTATTAGAAAAGTAAAACCAACAACTACTCCAAAAATCCGTCATATTGACTCTTTCTTCACAGAAAGTAGGGATGCCGACTAGGTTAATTACAATATGATTGCCTGTAAAGCACTATCAACAACCAATATACTGCCATACTACTTCAGCAATCCTTACATATAGTCAACGTTAGTCTATACTGCACATTCATTTTGGTTGACTGATTTTTCCACTTATAGGCAATTTTTGCACCTCTGCGTATTAATCATTAAATTTCTTAGTTATTTTCAACTACTTACAATTCTCTGAAATTGTGTTCAATTAAAATTATATAGGTGTGAAGAGACGTGATTTTGTTCAACTAACAGGCCTGGGGCTAGGCGGCCTCCTGCTTCCTTTTCCTATGATGGGAAACTCAGTGTCGCCTGAAGCCTTGTTGGAAATTCCAATAACGATTGCCCAGAAAAAACAACTAGCGGATGTTGCCCTTAACACAGCCAAGTCGCTAGGCGCTACCTATACAGATGTGCGCATTGGCCGCTATTTAAATCAATTTGTAAGCACGCGCGAAAAAAGAGTGCAAGGCATCCAAAGTTCAGAATCATACGGGGTAGGTATACGTGTGATTGCTAACGGCACATGGGGTTTTGCCTCTACCAATCAGGTAACAACAGAAGGAGTTAATAAAGCGACCACACAAGCGGTAGCCATCGCCAGGGCCAATTCAAAATTCCAGAAAGAGCCCGTAATACTGGCGCCAGCTCCAGGTTATGGAGAGGTGGTTTGGAATACCCCTATCCAGAAAAATTCATTTGAAGTTCCCGTATCTGAAAAAGTTGACCTGTTGCTAAATGCCAACAGTGAAGCAATGAAAAACGGAGCCAATTTTGTTAGCTCAAATCTGTTTCAGGTCAATGAACAAAAATATTTTGCGTCCAGTGATGGCTCATACATTGATCAGGATATTCATCGTATTTGGCCAACGTTTACAGTATCGGCCATCGATCGTGCTTCTGGCCAGTTTAAAACTCGTGATGCGTTGAGTGCTCCTATGGGTATGGGCTACGACTACATGATTCCGAAAAAAGAAGATAAGCTTCAAACACCGTTCGGAATGACGTTGTATGGCAATAGTTATGATATTGTTGAAGATGCCATTGCGGCAGCCAAACAAGCAAAAGAAAAACTTACGGCTAAATCAGTAGAGCCAGGAAAATATGACATGGTATTAGAACCCAATCATTTAGGGTTAACCATTCATGAATCAGTCGGCCACCCTCTGGAACTTGATCGTATTTTGGGATACGAAGCCAACTATGCTGGAACAAGTTTCGCAACCTTGGATAAATTAAAATCGGGAACATTTAATTATGGAAGCAAAGTAGTTAACATTTTTGCTGATAAAACACAACCCTGTTCGCTTGGTGCAGTTGGTTATGACGATGAGGGTGTAAAGTGCAAGCGCTGGGACTTAATCAAAGATGGGATTTTTGTAAACGTAGAGGCCATTCGCGATCAGGTACACATGATTGGCCAGAAAGAATCACATGGCTGTTGCTATTCACAAAGCTGGGAAGATGTCCAGTTTCAACGCATGCCAAACGTTTCGTTGGCTCCAGGCAAAGAATCTTATTCGCTTGCGCAGATGATCAAGGATGTTGAAAAGGGGATTTACATTGCGGGGCGTGGATCTTACTCCATTGATCAACAACGTTATAATTTTCAATTTGGTGGCAATGTATTTTATGAAATAAAAAACGGTGAGGTCATCGGCATGTTGAATGATGTTGCCTATCAATCAAACACACAAGAATTTTGGAATAGTTGTGTAAAAATCTGTGATGAGAAGGACTACAGGTTGTTTGGCTCTTTCTTTGACGGAAAAGGTCAACCTTCCCAGGTAAGTGCTGTTTCACATGGAAGTTCCACTTCTCGTTTCAACGGAGTGAATGTTATCAACACAGCCAGAACGATATAGGCGCAAGAGGTAAGACATACTAAATACTTGCTACTCAAAACTAAACCACTAATTACTTAGAAAATGAAGAGAAGAGATTTTATTCAGATGGCAGGGTTAGGTGCCGGAGCAATGATGCTACCCTTCACCGGGCTGGGCCACGAGATCGATCCGGCACATATGCTTATGCCGTTGATGGATGCTTCACAAAAGAAGGCATTGGCAGATGTGGCTTTGAACACTGCTAAATCATTGGGTGCAAGCTATACTGATGTTCGCATCGGTCGGTACTTAAATCAGTTTGTAACTACTCGTGAGCGTAAAGTACAAGGCATTACCAATACCGAATCATACGGAGCTGGTGTACGGGTAATTGCCAATGGCACCTGGGGTTTTGCAGCCAGCAATGATGTTACTGCTGATGGCATTAAAAAAACCACTGAGCGTGCTGTGGCCATAGCAAAAGCAAATTCAAAGTTTCAAAAAGAACCGGTTAAACTTGCGCCTACACCCTCATATGGCGAAATCAGCTGGAAGACACCCATTGTAAAAAATGGTTTTGAAGTTCCTATAAAAGATAAAGTGGACTTGTTGCTCAACGCAAATGCAAAAGCACTAGAGAAAGGTGCAAGTTTTGTGAACAGCATTATGTTTCTGGTGAACGAGCAAAAATATTTTGCTTCCTCCGATGGCTCTTACATTGATCAGGATGTGCATCGCACATGGCCAAATTTTCAAGTATCAATGGTAGATCGTCAAAGTGGATCATTTAAAACTCGTTCAGCGTTTAGCGCACCTGTAGGAATGGGCTACGAATACATGGATGGAAAAGCATCGGATAAAATTCAAGGTCCAGGCGGTGTTATTCTTTACAATAATTCATATGATATCGTTGAGGATGCCATCATGGCCACTGAACAGGCAAAAGAAATGATTGCCGCAAGAACAGTTGAGCCGGGTAAATATGATTTAGTATTAGAACCTTCCCATTTGTGGTTAACTATTCATGAGTCTGTTGGGCACCCTACTGAATTAGATCGCGTGTTGGGCTATGAGGCCAACTATGCAGGTACAAGCTTCCTTACCTTTGACAAATGGCAGTCTAAGAAATTTAAGTTTGGCAGTGATGTAGTCAATATTGTGGCAGACAAAACACAAATAGGCTCATTGGGTGCTGTGGGATACGATGACGAAGGTGTGAAGTGCAAAAAGTGGGATATTATTAAAGATGGTGTGTTGGTTAATTACCAGGCAACCCGCGATCAAGTTAGTTTGTTGGGTCAAAACGAATCGCACGGCTGTTCATATTCACAAAGTTGGGAAGATGTTCAGTTTCAACGGATGGCAAATATTTCGCTACAACCCGGTAAGCAACAACTTACCCCTGATCAAATGATTGCCGGAGTTGAGAAGGGAATTTACATTGTTAAAGATGGTTCATTCTCCATCGATCAGCAGCGCTACAATTTTCAATTTGGCGGAGTACTTTTCTTTGAAATTAAAAATGGAAAGATCGTGGGCATGTTGAAAGACGTTGCCTATCAAGCCAACACACAAGAGTTCTGGAATTCATGTGTGCAAGTGTGTGATGATCGTGACTATAGGTTGAACGGTGCCTTCTATGATGGTAAAGGACAGCCCGGTCAAGCCAATGCGGTATCGCATGGCTCAGCCACTGCACGCTTTAATGGAGTGAACGTGATCAATACAGCAAGAACTATATAAATCTCAAATTATAAATTTTAAATTATTAATACTGATGGCTATACTTTCAAAAGATGACGCTAAGAAAATACTAGAGAAAGTCGTTGGCTTCTCTAAATCGGATGGCATTGAAGTAACTTTAAATGGCAACGATGGCGGCAATATTCGCTATGCACGCAATAGTGTTTCTACCGCAGGTGAGAGCAGTAACGTAAGTCTTTCCGTGCAAACGTATTTTGGAAAGAAATCAGGAGGGGCTTCTATCAATGAATTTGATGATGCTTCGCTTGAAAAAGTGGTAAGGCGTGCTGAAGAGCTGGCGCAATTAGCTCCTGAAAATCCTGAGTTTATGGAGCCCCTCGGCCCGCAAAATTATGGCACCGACCCAAAAACATTTATTGAATCCACCGCTAAGATTACGCCCGATTATCGCGCGAAGTCTGCATCAAATAGTATTGAGCCTGCATCCAAAAAGGATGTAACTGCGGCAGGGTTTTTGGAAGACAGCCGTGGCTTCTCCTCCCTCATGAATAGCAAAGGGTTGTTTGCTTATAGTCAATCCACCGGAGTCGACTTTACAGTAACCATGCGCACCAATGATGGAACTGGTTCCGGTTGGGTAGCGCGCAACTTTAATGACGTAAGCAAATTGGATGCTGCAGAGGCATCGCAAATCGCCATTGATAAGGCCTTACAATCGCGCAATGCAAAGGCGATTGAACCGGGCAAGTACACCGTCATTCTTGAACCCAATGCTGCTGCAGATCTATTAGGATTAATGCTCGCTGGAATGAATGCACGCCAGGCAGATGAAGGCCGCAGTTACCTCTCCAAAAAAGGTGGTGGTACTAAATTAGGTGAAAAAATTGTGGACGAACGAGTGAACATTTATACTGATCCGTGGAATGAGGAAGTTCCTGTGGCAAATTGGAGCGATGGTGGCGGTGGTCGATTTGGTGGTGGCGGAGGAGGTGGCGGTGGACAGCCTCGCACAAAAATGGATTTGATTAAGAATGGTGTGGTCTCAAATCTAATCTATGATCGTTATTGGGCATCACAAAAAAATGTAGAAGCTACTTCTTTTCCGGGAAATAGGATTATGGCAGGTGGCAATGCCTCAATTGAAGACATGATTAAAGACACTAAAAAAGGCGTACTAGTAACCCGTTTCTGGTATATCCGTGCAGTAGATCCACAAACACTACTATATACTGGTCTCACGCGTGATGGTACTTTCTACATTGAAAATGGAAAAATAAAACACCCTGTTAAAAATTTCCGTTTTAATGAAAGTCCTATTATCATGCTGAATAACCTGGAAACACTGGGCAAACAAATGCGTGTAGCAGGTGGTTTCGGAGGAGGATCATCATTGATTCCGGCAATGAAAATTCGTGATTTTACTTTCTCGAGTTTATCAGATGCTGTTTAACATCCTTTAAACTGTTCTATTTTAAAATCCCTGATCGAAAGATTGGGGATTTTGTTTTATGCCAAGTCCGATTTCGGACAATGATTTGATTGGTAATTATTAAATGATTAACTCGAATTAAGAACTTTTTTTATAAGTAAGCGTATCCCTATTAAAACTGAGTTAACATTTAAATAACTACGAATTTGAAACGCAGAGATTTTATTTACTTAACGGGCATGGGTGCGGCAGCCTCTATGTTGCCCGGCTTACCTGTAATGGGTAACCCCATTGATCCGGCACAAGCGCTAGAGCGTGTAGATGTCGGGCTCAAGAAACAACTGGCCGATGTAGCGCTGAATGCAGCACGCAGCAAAGGAGCCACCTATACCGATGTGCGCATTGGACGCTACCTTAATCAGTTTGTAGTGACACGAGAAAGCAATGTGCAAAACATTGTGAACACTGAATCTTATGGATTGGGTATTCGCGTGATCTCCAATGGAAGTTGGGGTTTTGCTGCTACTGATAAAATGGATAAAGACAGTATAGCAAAAGCTGCAGAAACTGCAGTGGCCATTGCCAAAGAGAATTCTCGATTACTTACAGAACCTGTACAACTTGCACCGCAAAAAGGATATGGTGAAGTAAGCTGGAAAACTCCCATTGAAAAAAATGGGTTTGAAGTTCCCATTAAAGAAAAGGTTGACTTGTTGTTGGGAGTGAATGATGCTGCCATAAAATCTGGTGCCAACTACATTACCTCCTTACTCTTCTTAATTAACGAGCAAAAATATTTTGCATCTACGGATGGTTCCTATATTGATCAGGATGCCCATCGTATCTGGCCAGCATTCTTCATCACAAAAATTGATGCAGCTACGGGCAAATTTGAAACCCGCAATACCTTGAGCGCACCCATGGGCATGGGTTACGAATATCTCAACCACAGGCCTCAGGATAAAATTACAGGCGGTGGGGGTATAACTTTATATAAGGGCCGCTACGATATGCTTGAAGATGCCAAAGCAGGAGGTGCCCAAGCTGGTGAGAAGCTGAAAGCAAAATCGGTAGAGCCAGGCAAGTACGATTTGATCCTGGATCCTTCGCACCTATGGCTAACCATCCACGAATCAGTTGGTCATCCAACAGAATTAGATCGTGTACTCGGTTATGAAGCTAATTTTGCAGGAACCAGTTTCCTTACATTGGATAAATGGGAATCAAAGAAATTTAATTTCGGAAGTAAGATTGTAAACTTTGTGGCCGATAAAACTCAAGTGGGTTCGCTGGGAGCTATTGGCTATGACGATGAAGGCGTAGGCTGTGGCAAATGGGATTTAATTAAAGACGGGATTCTGGTTAACTACCAAACCATCCGTGATCAGGCGCATATCTTAGGTTTAAAAGCATCTCAAGGCTGTTGTTATGCGGATAACTGGAGTAGTGTTCAGTTTCAGCGAATGCCGAATGTCTCCTTACAACCGGGCAAAGAAAAAAAGAATATCGATGACATGATTAAAGGTGTAGAAAAGGGAATCTATATCATTGGTGATGGCTCATTCTCGATTGATCAACAACGCTATAATTTTCAATTTGGAGGGCAACTTTTCTATGAAATTAAAAACGGAAAAATCGTAGGTATGCTACGCGATGTGGTGTATCAGGCCAACACTCAGGAGTTCTGGAATTCATGTGTAGAGATTGCTGATTCAAATGATTATCGCCTGGGCGGAGCATTTGGAGATGGTAAAGGTCAGCCCCCACAAAGCAATTCTGTGTCGCATGGCTCTTCCACTGCACGTTTCAACGGGATAAATGTAATTAACACAGCACGAAACATTGGATAATATGGCACTACTAACAAAAGAAGAGGTTCAGGCATTATTGAAGAAAGTACTTAGTTACTCCAAAGCCGATGAGTGTGAAGTGAATTTAAATGGTACCGACAGTGCCAACATAAGGTATGCGCGTAACTCGGTTTCAACCAGTGCAAAGGTTAGTCAAACTCAATTGGCAGTCTCATCAGCCTTTGGAAAAAAATTAGGTATTGCTACTATCAATGAATTTGATGATGCATCCCTTGAAAAAGTGGTTCGCAGGTCAGAAGAGTTGGCACAACTTGCTCCTGAAAACCCGGAACACGTTTCGTTTCTTGGTCCTCAAAAGTATGACGAAGCAATAACCTATGTTCCGGAAACAGCCAACATTACACCCAGACTAAGATCAGATTTGGTAGCAGAAAGTTTAAAAGTAGCCAGAGATGGTAAAGCAGTAGCTGCAGGTTTTCTTGAAGACAACAATGGCTACTCGGCCATGATGAATTCGAAAGGATTGTTTGCCTACAACACTTCAACCAATACGAATTTTTCTATCACCGTACGCACAGAAGACGGAAGGGGTTCGGGCTATGCAACGCGTGGTTATAATGATGTAAGGAAACTCGACACCAAAAGAGCCACTCAGATCGCTACTGAAAAAGCTTTGAAATCTGCGGACGCAAAAGCAATTGAACCGGGAAAGTATACAGTCATCCTTGAGCCGGCTGCCGTAGCTGTATTACTAGAAAATGTTTTTTTTAGATTGGATGCACGACAAGCCGATGAAGGTCGAAGTTTTTTGAGCAAGGCAGGTGGTGGCTCACGACTCGGTGAAAAACTGGTGGATGAGCGAGTCAATATTTATTCCGATCCTCTTAATCCAGAATTACCTACCAGCACCTGGAGCGGTGATGGTAGGCCTCAGGAAAAAGTATCATGGATTGAGAAAGGAGTTATTAAAAACCTCTCCTATTCGCGTTATTGGGCTGAGAAGAAAGGGGTGAAGGCAGTACCAGGTCCTGATGCTGCCATTATGGAAGGCGGCACAAAATCATTGGAAGAATTGATTGCTGGGACTAAAAAAGGGGTGCTTGTAACACGCTTATGGTATATCCGGGATGTAGACCCACAATCGTTGCTTCTTACCGGATTGACGAGAGACGGCACCTTCTATATTGAAAATGGGAAAATTCAATATCCCATCAAAAATTTTCGTTTCAACGAAAGTCCGATTATTATGCTTAATAATCTGGAGGAGTTAGGTAAAGTGGAACGAACAGTGAGTGTTGAATCAAACCAAAACTATCTACTTCCTCCACTTAAGGTAAGAGACTTTACATTCTCCAGCTTATCGGATGCAGTATAAGAAATGATGTTCACTTTAATCTAAGCCCCCAGAATCGGTTTCTGGGGCTTTTTTATTTTAAGGGGCTATTAGTAAAGTTTCCGTTCATATAATTCGAGTCACAGAACCCGGCAAATGAGCGTTTAAAAGGTAAAATTGCAGTTTAATAGCATGCATTTCGACAGCAATAAGTTCTTCTTTACACGTCTGCAATATGAATCGGGCGATTGGGATGTGGATCAACGCATGCCGGCAAATGTGTTGAATTCTTTGATCGAATATACGACTCTCAAAATCGACACCAATGAGAATATTGTATCACTCAGCAGTGAAGACATCTTCCGTTGTCCATTTTGTTACCTAAGTGGCCACAAGTTGGTAGAGTTTACTACGCAAGAGCGCGAGAATTTTGAGAAGTATGTTAAAAATGGAGGATTTGTTTTTGTGGACGACTGCAATCATGATATTGATGGCTTATTTGCAAAATCGTTTGAATCACAAATGGGGCGAATTTTTGGTGCGCAGTCACTCAAGAAAATCCCAAATACACATCCCCTATATTCTGTTTTTTTTAAGTTCGATGGCCCGCCCACAACCTCACAAGAACTAAACGGTTGGGGCGATGACCTGGTACACGATTATTTAAAAGCAATAGAAATTAACAATCGAATTGGAGTTTTATACAGTAATAAAGATTATGGATGCGAATGGGATTATGATTTTAGAAACAAACGATTTTACCGAATTGATAATACGCGGTTTAGTGTCAACATTGTTATGTATGCGTTAACGAGTTAGAATATGAATCAAGAATTAAAAACAATAGAAAAATCTGTAAATGAGATTATCTCAGACTTAAATAAGTTAAAGCAGGAAATAAAAAAGGTGATTGTTGGCCAAGAGGAAATTATTGATCAACTACTGATTGCTTTTTTAGCAGGAGGGCATGCACTGCTAGAAGGGGTTCCAGGGTTAGCCAAAACACTGATGATTCGTACTTTATCGGAAGCCATCGAACTGAAATTCAAACGCATTCAGTTTACTCCTGACTTAATGCCTACTGATATCATTGGCACAGAAATTTTAGAAGAAGATTACTCCACCGGAAAGCGCATCTTCAAGTTTAACAAAGGCCCCATTTTTGCAAATATTATTTTGGCCGATGAAATCAATCGTACTTCCCCTAAAACACAAGCCGCTTTACTAGAAGCGATGCAAGAGTTCGAAGTAACGTATGCGGGGATAACCCACGCTCTTGAACGGCCATTTTTTATCCTCGCTACCCAAAACCCCATAGAACAAGCTGGAACATTTCCACTACCAGAAGCGCAGCTTGATCGCTTTTTACTTTATATTAAAGTTAGCTACCCCACTGCTGAGGAAGAGCATGCCATATTGGAGAGCACTACAGGCAAGCGGCCGGCCACAATTCAAAAAGTAATTGAGGGGAATAAGATTTTGGAGGCGCAAAAATTAGTGCGTGATGTTCATATTAATACCGAATTGATAGAATGGGTAAGCAATTTAGTTCGCGCCACACGAGCCAGTCATAGCGAAGAAAAATTTGTAAAAGAATGGGTGCGCTGGGGTGCTGGGCCTCGTGCAGGCCAAGCGATGATTCTCACCGCCAAAGCCCGGGCCCTATTGGGTGGACGTTTTGCTGTAACCCAGGGTGATATTCGACATGTTGCTTATCCTGTATTGCGACATCGTATTCTCATGAACTTCAAAGCAGAATCAGAGGGTATAACTTCTGATGCTGTAACTAGTCATCTGTTAGAAAATATTACAATCCGAAAAAGCATCTAATGATTGACGCGCGTCTTAAGGAACTTCTTAATCCTTCGGTACTTAACACGGTAAGTGGACTTGAGTTGGTGGCGCGTATTATTGTAGAAGGCTTTATGAGCGGAAGTAATAAAAGTCAAGCTGTAGGAGCTGGACAAGAGTTTAGTCAATACAGAAGTTATCAGCCTGGTGACGATTTGCGCCAGTTGGACTGGAAAATGTTTGCCCGAACCGAACGTTATTATATAAAAGAGTCAGAGATTGAAACCAACATCACCGTTAAATTTATGTTAGATGCCAGTCATTCCATGTCCTATACGGAAGAAGGCACGAGTAAAATTCAATTCGCGAAAGTGATGATAGCCGCATTGGCCTATCTTGTGCGAAAGCAAAGTGATACTTTTGGTTTATATTCCGTCAATAATCAGAAAATTAAATCAGTATTGCCAAGATTTGAGCAGCAACAATTTTTGCGTTTTCTTACGGAGCTCATTAAAGTAAAAAGTGAAGGAGCTTGGGAAAAGGGCGGAGATGTTGAACAGCTCTATGATCATCATGGCAAAGAGATGATTATCTTTGTTACAGACTTATATGATGACAGTCGTGATATTCATCGGTTTATCTCGCGACTAAAAACAACTCGCAATGAGGTGATCGTATTTCATTTGCTAGGACGAACTGAATCTACGTTTGGGTTTCAAGGCTCATTCACATTCGAAGATTTAGAAACGGGGGAGCGAACCAAGGTAGACACCTATTCAGAGCAAAAAGATTATCAGCAACGGATGCAAGAATGGTTACATGAATCCCGTGTATGGATGTTGGAAAAACAAATAAACTATAATCTGGTCTATCTGGATCAACCCATTGAGCAAGTATTGCAAAATTTTCTAGCGGTGCGTAAGCGGTTAGCAAGATGATTCAGTTTGCACAACCGATATATCTTTGGGCATTAACCGGGCTTGCAATTCCAATAGGCATACACTTACTGAGTCGCAAGGAGGGAAAGGTAGTCAAGATGGGAAGCCTAAGACACTTGCGTGAAACCAGCACGCAACAATTTAAAGGAGTTAAATTAAATGAACTCCTGTTACTGGCATTACGCTGCCTTCTCATCATCCTATTTGTGAGTATGCTTGCCGGATTTCAATGGATAGATAAAGGGGCTAAGCGTTGGGTGCTGGTAGAGAGAGGGCTGGAAAACAAACAACAGATAAAATCAATTTTCGATAGCCTAGTAAGCGATGGTTATGTATGGCGATGGTTACAATCTGGATTTCCATCACGAGAACAAGCAAAGATGAAAGATCTAAACTACTGGGAAATTATTTCAGAGCTTAAAAATGAGGATATTGCAAGTGTTATCGTATTCTCACGAAGTAAGATTAAAAATTTTGGGGGTTTTCGTGCAGCGATGCCACCGAAAGTAACTTGGATAACCATTCCCGCAGAGCCAAGTCAATTTGTACTACAGGCCGTTCAAAAAGACAATCAATTATTAGTACGAAGGGGTTTTGCTTCTTCGGATAAAATCTATTTTGAAACTGAAGCAGTAAATAGCCTTCCTGATTCTATTGAAATCAATTCAGCAAGAAAAATAAATATTAAAATTGTTACAGATGAAAGCCACACACAGGATACCCAAATAATCCGAGCTTCACTAATTGCAATTCAGGGATCAATTCCCGTTGAGTTGCTCATAAACGAAATTCCGCCCACTCAAAATATCACTTCTTCAGATTGGATAATCTGGCTTACTGACTCAAGTGCTCCAAACTTTGATTCACTGAAAAGTATTGTTTTAATGCCTCAGTCTTACGGTGGATTAATCAGTCAGAAGAATTCAAATCAGTGGATCATTACCAAGCGATTAACCATTGATATGGCACGAAAGTCAAACTTTACATTGCAGCTTGCTTCACTAATACTTGCTGATCCTTCTTTAGCAAGAAAGCTTGAACATTACGATAGCCGGGCGCTCCCAGATCCTCTGATCCTATCTGGCAAAGATAAAGCGTTAACATTAGAGGCGGGATTACTTCCAAAATCCCCAAATCTATATCTCGTTCTTCTATTTTTATCGCTCCTATTAACTGAGCGAATTATTGCATACGCACGGAAGCAATGAGCACACAAAAAACACAGAATCAAATTCAAAGTTTAAAAAGGCGCTATTTGCTCACGCGATCATTGGAAATAACACTCTACGCTGTTGCAGCCTTCCTTTTAGCCTATGCCCTAACGGGGCTATTCTCGGAACTGTTAGAATTGAAATTTGGCATCGCTGTTGCGACAGGATTGATTATAGCCGCTGAGCGTCTTGTCCACTACAAGCTTCCTTTTTTAAATCATACTACATTCATTCAATTCCTGAATCAACATTATCCACAATTAGAAGAAAGTGCAGATCTACTTTTATTAAATGATTCAACACTTAATCCACTTCAAAAGCTTCAGTTTAAAAAGACACTCAATCAGTTTAATTCATTATATCCGGAAATAAAACTTCCCAATTCAATTATGCATTCTGTTAGCGTATTCATTATAGGTGTTATTTTCTATTATGGACTAACCGCTTTCGCACCAAAGTTTTCAGTCACTAAAGATACCCAATTAGTATCTCCCCTGGAAAATATTAAAGGAAATGCAGATCCAACGATTGCCACTATCAATAAACTGGCTATCAAAATTATACCCCCAACATACACATCCCTCAAACCATCAATGGCTGCAACTCCAAATCTGATCGTTCCTGAAGGAAGCCAAATTTCATGGGCTGTCACATTTTCTACAAGAGTCGCAAAAGCAAATATTCTGATATCAGGGAAGGATTCTCTCGCCATGGAGAAAAACGATTCATTGAATTTTTCATTAAGTGTCAAAATCTCTGAGTCCGGCTTTTATCAAGTACAATGGAAAGATCAAAACAAGATTACTTCCTCTGATTATTATAAAATTGAAGTAATAAAAGATCAGGCTCCCAAGTTGTCCATTGAGAATCTAAATCAGTTCACACAGCTTTCTTATTCGAATAAACTTTCTGTTTCTGTAAAATCAACCTTACGAGATGATTATGGATTAAGCGATGCGTCAATTATTGCCACGGTAAGTAAAGGAAGCGGTGAATCTGTAAAATTTAGAGAAGAGCGCTTGCACTTTGATACTCCTTTTAAAATTTTTGGAAAAAATATTCAGGGTGAGATTAAAATGAACCTCAATAAATTAGGCCTTGAACCGGGTGATGAGCTTTATTTTTATGTAGAAGCCTTTGACAATAAAACGCCTGTTCACAATTATAATCGCACAGAGACTTACTTTATAGCACTTAAAGATACTACCGCAGCAACATACGTAGAAGATGAAGGATTAGGTGTTGATCTAATGCCCGAATATTTCAGAAGTCAACGGCAGATCATTATCGATTCCGAAAAGTTATTGAAGGATCGAAAAAAGATGAGTCAACAACAATTTAATTCAACCAGCAACGAGTTAGGTTACGATCAAAAAATTCTACGATTACGCTATGGACAATTTTTGGGTGAAGAGTTTGAAGATGCCATCGGAAAAGTAGATGTGAGTGATCATGCGGAAGAATCAACTGAAAGCGTTGTCGAGAAATTTGGCCATGTACATGATAAAGAAAATGAACATAATCTAGTAGCTGACAAAAAGGTGACTCCTACCGGACATGATCATAGTGACTTAAAAAATCCTTATGCCAAAGAAGATCCACTAGAGGCATTTACCCACAACCATGATGATGGCGAGGTGTCCACATTCTTTGTTCAATCAATACGTGCCAAACTAAAAGCAGCGCTTACAGTGATGTGGGATGCAGAACTGCATCTCCGCCTTTTCAATCCTAAGGAATCATTGCCCTATCAGTATACTGCATTAAAGCTATTGAAAGAGATCAGCAATGAGTCGCGCATTTATGTTCATCGTACTGGGTTTGATCCGCCACCCTTAAAAGAAGAGAAACGCTTGAGTGGTGATCTAAGTGAGGTAAACACTTCCACAGCAAAACAAAATCGACAAGCAGCGGATAAATTCCCGGCTATTCGTCAGACAATAAATCTAGTGGAGGAAATGATCAGCACTCAAAGGATCGCTTCCACATCTTCTGAGCAACAACTTTTTCAAAAGGCTGGGCAAGAACTTGCACAATTGGCCATTGCGCAACCTGGAAAATATTTAGAGGGGCTATCCATGCTGAAAATATTGGCAGAAGGAACTGGTGATGAATCAGAAATAAAAAAAGCGCTATTTGCTATTCGCAAAATTTTGTGGCAGGTATTACCACAAGAGCCTTTATCGCCAGAAAAAAAACCAGTAATCATGCATAAACTTGATCAACAGTTTCTGCTAAATCTTGAATCAACTCGTAATGATTAGAACGGAAGTTATATTTCAGCCTATCTTTCCGATGTGGTCCATTTTAGTTGGAGCAACTCTTTTGTTAATGTTTCTTATATGGAAAGAAGCCAATCGCAAAAGCAGGTTTCTTACAAATAGAATTATTGCGGTTTTACTAATGCTTGGCTCAATCACAGCCTGGTTATTACAACCGATGACAATTACATTAAAAGATTCATCGTCCATTATTCTTCTCACTAAGAATTATGACCGAAACAAAGCAGATAGTCTTATTAAAAAATATCCATCCTATACGTTGCTAAAAGAATATGACGCGGCAGCATATAAGAATTCCATTGAATTAATGCCTTATGCATTAGTTGACCATAAGGATAACATTGCTTTTATATTAGGCGAAGGGCTCCCTTATTATGAGCAAGAAAAAATTGCATCTTCCTATTCCTACTTTCCCAGCAAGCTTCCAACGGGAATCACTCAATTAAATCTTCCTGAACCTGTGCAAGTAAATCAAACAGCTTCAATTTCCGGCACTGCTAACATTCATGGTAAGACGACTCTAATCCTTGAGCAACCTGGTGGGAGTAAAGATTCGGTAGTGTTAACAGGCATGGGCATAAAATCATTTTCACTCTCCTCTGAAACACAACAAACGGGGCTTTTTCGATATTCTGTTGTCCTTCGCGACAGCTTAACAAGTAAGGTTGAGGGTTATTTACCCGTTGAAGTAACACCTCATAAAATACTAAACATTCTTTTTGTTCAAAAATATCCCTCAGCTGAGGTTCGGTATTTAAAAAACTTCCTTACCGAAAAAGGTCATGCCCTCGCAATACGATCCCAAATTTCCAAAAATGATTTCCACTATGAATTCGCAAATCGTGAATCAATAAGAATAGATCGACTGACCTCTGAGTCACTCTCTGAGTTTGATCTTTTTATAATGGATACGGAATCGCTCCATGCGTTAAGTGCTTCAGAGTTAAAGAGTCTTGAACGATCTGTAACAGATGGTTTGGGTGTTGTTGTTTTAATCAATTCTATTGATCCAAAAAGGAACTTCCCATTACTGAACGCTTCATTTCAAGTGTATCCGCATGATACTGTTCACCTCCAAATAAAAAATCAAAACATAGCTCTACCTGCATTACCAGTCTCAATTTCCTCCCGTTTATCTATTACTCCCGTTACAACTTCAACGACAAGAATACTATCAGGCTACAGACATGAAGTTGCTGGTAAAATAGGATTTCAGTTACTGCACGAGACATATCGATTGTTGTTGGAAGGAAAAATAACAGAGTATGCCTCCTTATGGTCACCGCTATTGGAGTCAATCGCTCGATTAAAAACTGAGTCGTTCAAAATCAAAATAAAGAATTCTTTTCCCTATTATCAGGATGAGCCTCTTGCAGTGCAAGTTATCTCTGCGGGTGATGAGCCTAAACTCAAAACCAATCACACAATACTTCCATTGCAGGAGGATGTGCTAATTGACGATTACTGGCACGCAACTACATGGGCAGGTAAAGCTGGTTGGGATTCCTTAACCACACAAGATTCAAGCACCCTTCATTATTATGTGTCTCCAGATAATGAATGGACCACCTTACGCATCGCAAATCAGCAACGGCAACATTTCGCTAATCAATCTAATCTCATTTCGAAAAAAGAAACAAGCCTCACCACCGATCATAAACCAATCTCTCCCTTATGGTTCTTAATGATTTTTTTACTAGCCTCAGGTTTTTTGTGGCTGACGCCCAAAATATAGCTTAATGAGCGCAGGTCACTAGTCAAGTGAAAAATGATTCTCTTTATGTGATTTAGACTCAATTGGAGGGCACTCTCCAAATAAGAATGGATATCAAAGAATGGTGAATCCAAATTCTTAATACAGAGTAATTGTTAAATTAAATTTTAGTGAAACACTACGCTTTGAAGATTCTTCAACAATCTCGCTCATTTCGTTTTCTCATAAGCGACCCTATACTGGTGGTTTAACCAAAGCAACGGTATATCTTTCCCTTTCTAGTGGGGACATTCATAAAGAATTAATGCTTTCTGTTCATGGGGTTAGTGGATACCCAAAATCTAGAGATGGACGCTCTAAAGAGGATCGCTATGACTCCGAAGGCTGGATGGAATATGAATTCAAACTTAAAGGCTTCAATTATGATCAATCCATTGAGATTATTGTTTCCAAACAGAAGTGATAGGACTCTCCTGCATGTCTAAGAAATGAAACTGATCCTTCTTGATCTTTAAACTTTCCGTATCGGATATAGGAATCTCACTCAGAAGTGGGCATAATGTTTTGTGCTGCCCGGAGGATATCTCTACGGCTCACCTGGCCAATCAATACTCCATTTTCTACTACTGCATATCTTCGAATAGGTGATTTTAAAAACTCAGCAGCCGCTTCAACCACAGTAGTGGTAGGTGAAAATGACAAAACGTTAACACTCATATAATCAGAAACTTTACTCGATGCTACTGGCAAGTTGTGATAGGCCTGATCCACAATGATGCGAAGACAATCCTTTTCAGAAAGATTGCCGACCAGTTGGCGTTGTTCATTCAATACAGGCGCCCCTGAAATCTCTTTGCTGATAATAATATCTATGGCTTCCTGAATATTCTGATCCGGCTTGAACGTAACCATATTGTCCAATATTCCCATGTATTTCTCAATAGTTTCATCCTTCATCTCGTGGGGGGTTTCTTTTCAAGTTCAGACAAGAAGTTCATAGGCTTAGGGGCTTGAGTGATGCGAATGATGTTTAGCGTAAATTAAATCTACTGATTTTCCGTATTATAATCAACTGAAACATCTTGACTAGCATAAATCCATGAAGAGGTGAGTTTTGGTGCATTGGATCCATTAAATGTCAGAAATCAGGTGTAAAACGACTAAAAAATTGGATTTAAGCGTAACGGGTAAAACTGTAGCAATGGATGATTGTGAAAAACGACTCAAAATACATCTATGTGTCTTGATCTACTGGTTTGGTCTCAGGAAGCTGAGCGCCCTGATTTTTCGCTGAAACCATTGAGTGAACGCATCCTGAGACGTAGAAAACATCTCACAATCCAATACATTTGTATTGTGATAGAAATTGGAAAATACAACGAGTTAGAGATTTTACGCCATACGAGCGTAGGCTTGTACCTGGGGGACGATTCGGGGGAGGATGTATTACTTCCAAATAAGTATTGCCCTGACGACATAGAACAGGGTGATAAGATCCGGGTGTTTGTTTATCGGGATCATGAAGAAAGAAAGGTAGCCACCAACCTTGCCCCAAAAATACTTTTGAATGAATTCGCATTGTTAAAAGTGACTGCCGTATCCAATGTAGGTGCATTTTTAGATTGGGGACTTGAAAAGGATCTGATGGTTCCCTTTAATGAGCAACAGCAAAAAATGGAAGCAGGTAAATGGTATTTGGTCTACATGAATTTAGATAAAAATACCAACCGGCTTTATGCCAGCAACAAGCTCGACAAGTACCTTCAAAATGAATCTTTAGCCATAGCAGAGGGAGATGAAGTTGATTTAGTAATAATGCAAAAAACAGATCTAGGCTATTCTGTAATCGTCAACAAAGAACACAAGGGCCTGATTTTTAACAATGAAATCTTCAAGAAGATTAAAGTAGGAGATAAACTCAAAGGGTTTGTTAAAAAAATTAGAGAAGATAATAAAATTGATGTTTCCCTTCAACCGCTTGGATACGATAAATCCAATGACCCTAATTGTGAATTGGTTCTTAACAAACTACGATATAGCAAAGGTCTTCTATCAATCACTGACAATAGCTCACCAGAAGAGATTTATGCAGCCTTCGGCATTAGCAAAAAAGCATTCAAAAAAGCAGTTGGTAGCTTATACAAACAGAGAAAAATAATAATTTCTCCAGAAGGTATTTTCCTCAGCGAACAGGAATAATCCACCAATTAGCTTTTCTTCTGTAACACAAAACGATAGTAGAGTCTGTCTCCGCTTATCAAGTTGGTGTGCAGCTTTGATCCAACTACACCTGCAAACTCTGCAAAAAGTTTCTGCCATCGCTCAGGCACTAATCTCTTAATACGCGCTTGTTTCACATCATCCTCTGCTTCCATTGCATTCACTACATTTTGACTTATGTTTTCTTCTTCCAACAATTCTAATCCAGAATTATTCAATTGTTTTCTTAACAAATCCATATTTTCTACACTTCGAAAATCCACAAGCAAAAGATATCCACCAGGCTTCAAAACACGCTTCACTTCACTAAGAAACTTATCTACCGATCCATACGCATGGCAGGATTCTACATTAAGTAATACATCGATGGTATTATCATCTAGTGGAATGGATTCGGCACTTCCTTGGATAAATTGCAGATTGGGCAAATGATGAATCTTGTTGGCCAAGTCCACTGCACTTTGAGCTAGATCCAAGCCTACATATGACTTTGGATGTAAAGCACTCGCCACATGCTTTGCTCCTCCTCCTCTTCCACTTCCTACCTCCAACACATGCTTCCCCTCAATTTCTTTTTTGGATGCCAGATAATGATACATCAGCAATGAATAGCGCTGTGTTTCAGGAGGCAAGGGCAGGTCAAAAGGTTTTTCATTTTCGTTTGGCACGTATCCATAATTCATAAACTGCCATTCCTCCGCAGAAATTTTCTTTGCAAGCAACTCATACGTCACTTTTGCATTTAGCCGTTTGAACCAGGCAAATCTCTTAAAGACCCTAATTATTAATTTGATCATCCAAATAGGTTTATCGCCCAATATAATGGTAATACCTAAATATCTCTCCTTCGCTTTTGGTCAATTATTTTAATAGTTTTAGGATCGCATTATTAAATAATTAGTAACATTTGTAATTACACAACTAACTAATTCAACTTATGAGTGATTCTTCTCGGGGTGAATTCTCGTCTTCATTCGGCTTTATAATGGCTGCTGCCGGCTCTGCTATTGGTTTGGGCAACATTTGGGGGTTCCCCACACAAACTGCGCAAAACGGAGGAGCTGCATTTGTGTTGTTATATTTAATACTTGCCTTTGTCGTAGGCTATCCAATACTATTAGCGGAGTTTACCATTGGAAGACACGCTCAATCTAATCCAGTCGGCACCTATCAAAAAATTAAAGGTGGAAAGCGATTTGTGCCGGTTGGCTTTTTAGGAATCACAACTGTTGGATTCATCCTAAGCTTTTACTCTATTATTGCTGGCACCATGGTGGCATACTTCATTAATCCCATTCTAAAATTAATGGGACTTCATCAAGCTTCGGCTTGGGTAATTTCTCAAGGTGCATCAAGCAATATCTTATTTGCTTCAATCTTTTTCTTTTTTACCATATTAATAGTAGCTGCCGGAGTAAAGAACGGAATTGAGAAGTGGTCAACTCGATTAATGCCCACCCTCCTGGTAATTCTTGTGGTCCTAGTGGTCTATGTACTCACCCTGGATGGAGCAATGGAAGGATTAAAGGTTTATCTACTTCCCGATTTTACCAAAGTAATGCATACCCAGTTGTTTACGAGTGCACTTGGTCAGGCATTCTTTTCTCTCTCATTGGGTGTTGGGAGCATGTTGGTTCTAGCTTCGTACACAAGTAAAAAGGAAAATATTGTTCGCCTTGGATGGCTAGTAACCCTGAGTGATGTAAGTATCGCCTTCCTGGCAGGTCTATTGATCATTCCTGCTATGTATGCCGCTGCAGCATCTGGTACTCAAATTTTTGACGAAACAGGAAGCTTAATATCCGGACCCAACTTAGTTTTTCAGGTACTTCCAGCCTTATTTGACACTATGGGTCCCATCGGCATTGGTCTCTCAATAATTTTCTTTTTTCTAATGATTATTGCTGCTCTTACTTCAACCATTTCTATGCTGGAGGTTCCCGTTGCTTATGCAGTAGATAACCGCGGAATGAGTCGTGAAAAAGCAAGCATTATCATCGGTGTAGTTTTCTGGGCCGTAAGTATGATTATTGCTCTCAATTTTGACTTATTATTCAATTTTGTAGTGAGTGCAACTACACAGTTTATTCAACCTTTACTAGGGCTGTTTATCTGCATTTTTGTAGGATGGGTAATGAACAGGAACACACTGATAGAAGAAATTAAACAGGGTAATCCTGAAGTAGCTAATTCATTATTTATGAAAATATGGCCATTCTTTATTCGCTATATTTCTCCTATTTTGATTTTTATCATCCTTGCACAAGCTTTCTTATAAAAGAAAACCCCGGGGTTAACCGGGGTTCCACAACCTACTTCCAATTAAACCAACTTATTTAAACAACACCACCAGGTTGCTCGTTTCTAATGGGTTATAAGGACTAAGGTTTTCCAAACGTGAAGCAAACACATCCCACTCTGGGCCAGGAGATATTCCTCCAGAAAGAAATCCTTCTTTGTTGTTAAAATATCCGGGGGCAGAAGTGTTTTGTAAATACATCGCCAAAAGAGTAGGATCAAGTCCGGGCCACACTGCATTGATCTCATTGGTAAATACATTTTTGATGGAGTAATCTTTCAACAACACATTACGATCAGACACATCTAAACTGCTTGGTGGCAACCCCACTTCAGCCACACCTATTTCTTTTGGATCGGATCCGGATGCCACAAACGCCCAGTTAAATCCAGTATTACCGGCAAACAATATCGCATTTGGATGGTTTGAGTTACCATATACATCCACTACATCTCCTTTCCTTCCAGCAAACATGTGGAGGGTACTCATCGCATAGGGATCTTCCAACGGACTTGGTGTGGGAAGGTTCGAAATAAATACTTCCATTTCAGCATCGTATCCTTTTGTGCTCACCTCAGTATAGTCGATTCTTATAATTCCATCACCCATTTCAGAATTGTTACCTCTATCTGCATTGTAGGGCTTAATAATAGAAATCCCCATTATTGGCCGTTCTTTGTTCCAAAATACCTGCATTGCCTTACCGCCATCAGGATTACCTTCAGATTCAGCATCTGTTACAGTTAGTTCATACTCCCATAATTTCCCTTCAAATTCCACATTTGATTCTACTACAAGGTTTTTTACCCTATTGTCGTCATCACTTGTATATGAAAGGCTGAGTATTCGGTCTATTTTATACTTGTGCAATCCTATGACAATTTCTTCTGCAATTTCAGCGGCTGCATCTCCGATAGCGATAAAATTTCCGAGGTGTTCGTAAATGTTATTTCCCTGTAACATATCATCGTTGGTCCTGCCTGACATTCTGCCTCCCGTAGCATTGGCTGTATGGGTAATTGAAGAAGGAATTTTTACCCTTAAATTTTCAGGAAGTAAATCCTGCTGCGTGGTGACTTCCGGATTTTCATCACAGGAAGTGGCCAGAAACATCATGGCCATTCCCATTAATAATGCGTATGAAATAAATTTTAACCGTTTCATTTTTTTAGTGTTTTGTTTCATAATCTCTTTTATCGGGGGCTTAGGCCCCCTTCACTACTAAAACACGGCAACAGGATTTCACCCTTAGTACTATTCAAATATTTTTAAAAAAGCTTAAACGGAGCTATTCTTAAGGCTTTTCTAGAATAATTGTGGTGTCAGATACAACGGTAGAAACCGCAAAAAAGCCTATAGCCCCTTCACTGAGGTTAGTTGGAACATTCTCACGTTGCACGTCAAACGCACCTCCCCTCCACTCTGTTTCAGAAAGTGCAGACCGTAAATATGCTTTGTACTCCGGGCTTATTGAATATTTTTTTCTAATCACCATAGCATTCACCGGAAACAAAACATTTTCCTTATCTGGTTTAAAAAGCGAATTGATATCTACCGTTTTTAAATCATAGTAAATCATTCTTCCTTCACACAAAGTTCCTGATTGACATTCAGGCGTATTTGTCCATGAAATATGATAATCAATGTAATTGGGGCCCGATCCAGAATCATCCAATTGCAATTGATACAACCCTTCACGCGCCTTGTCGTATTGAAGCTTGTTCATAGGTTCTACGGGTACTGATACTGCCACAGCAAAAAATTCTTTTCCTTGATAATGAATTAATAATGTGTACTTTTTTCCAAAAACAGCAGTCATTTCTTCTGTAAGATAATTCCCTGATCCCCCTGGGGTTTCTAAAACAGAATATACCTTTTCGTTTCCTTCAAAGATCGAAACAATAGCCCCTGATGCCGGTCTTGCTTCTCCATTCAGATTTTGATAGGGATGTGAAAGTTTTATTACATGACTCATTTTTTCATTGGTCAACACACCCTCTACTACCAACAAGTCAGAGTTTATGCTTTTTAATGGTTTGTCAATTTTCTCTTCACCGCAGGAAAATAGAATTAAGGTCGCCAAAGAAATAATATATCGATTCATCTCCACTTGAAGTTATAAGCAATTGCAGGAACAAATCGTAGCAAATAAAATTGAGTACTGACCAAATCTTTATCCAATAAGTTGGAAGGAACTTTAAAGCTTCCGTCCACTTGCTCTGTTTTATTATAATTAACAAAAAGTGCATTCTTTCTGCCGTAGAGATTATAGATAGAAAATGTCAGGCTATGTTTAAACCTGCTTTCTACATTCTTATTCAGGTTTAAGGTAGCCGAAAGATCAAGACGGTGATAGTCTGGTAATCGGTCATTATTTTTTTGGCCGTAGACTGGAACCTCCAATCCATTGAAATTATAAAAACTAACTGGCGAAGAAAAAGGAGCTCCAGTATAGTAACTCCAATTCATGCCAATATTCCAGTGTAAATTCATATCATAGCTCATTGTAATATTCACCTGATGTGGGCGATCATAAAATGCGTTGAACTCCCTTCCGTTGTTCACTTCTAAAAACTTTCTTTTTGCTCTTGAATAAGAATAGCCTAACCAGGCACGCACCCGACCTTCTTCTTTCTTCATTTGAAATTCAACCCCATAACTGTTGGCCGTCCCAAATCGAAGCTCACGCTCCAGCAGCGGATTAAGCAAGGTTTCCGCATGAGCCTCGTAATCTATTTGATTATTCATTCGTTTATAATACGACTCTAGCTCAAGGGAGACTCCTGTCGAAGGCAGATAACGGTTGTATCCCAACACCAGCTGATTGGCCGTTTGCGGTTTTATATTTATGCTGCTGGGTAGCCAAACTTCAAACGAGGAAAACGGACTGATGGAGTTTGTGATCAAATGAATATTCTGAACATTGTGTGAAAAACTTGCCTTAAAAGAATTATTATCATTGATACCATATCTTATCGACAGCCGAGGTGCTATGTTTTGATAACTCTTATACTTATCTCCTTTTTTATAAAATATCGTATCAATGAGATTGTGGTTACCATCAAAAACAAATTCAAAAGCTTCACCTTCATTGGTCCATGTGGAAATGCGCAAACCATAGTTCAAACCCCAATGATCACCCCATCTGATTTCGTGATTCCCATACATTATGAATTCATTGGAGTTTTTCACTGACACTATGGGTGGAATGGGTACTCCCCCTCTACTTATATTTCCAGGGTTAAAATTGTAACCTCCAATTGAAATGCCAAAAGTAAATTCCTCATTAGGGTTTTTGAAATAACTAAAATCACTTTTCAAATTGATGTTGGAAACATGAGAGTTCCACTTGGTTTGACTACTTCTATCCGTGTGTAAAAAATAATCATACACTCCCGCAGCCACGGTAGTGTTCAAAAACAATCGTTTGGAGAAAACGTGGTTCCATCTAATGGTAGTAGATCGGTTAGACCATTCAATGCCACTATTAGAAGTCAAAAATTTATCACCTCCGTTATAGAAAGAAAAATATAATTTATTCTGTTGGTTAAAATCAAAATTGACTTTGCCGGTAAGGTCATGAAATTGAAATTTCTGTATATCATCATCAATCGATTCAAAAATCCATTTTACCCTTGATACCCTGCTGGAGAGTAGAAAGGAACTCTTGCCTTTTTTTATTGGACCTTCAAGGCTAAGCCGGGAGCTTAATAGCGCAATGTCACCGGAAAGGGCAAAATGCTGGTCGTTCCCCTTTCTGGTTCTTACATCCATAATGGAAGATAAGCGCCCACCCAGGGAGGCAGGCATACTCCCTTTATACAAAGTGATATCATTGACTGCATCGGGAATGATGGTAGAAAATAATCCCAACAAATGACTGGGATTAAAAATGGGAGCATCATCAATTAATATCAGATTTTGATCGCGGTCTCCTCCCCGCACGTAATAAAAAGTAGAACCATCAGAATGAATTTTCACACCCGGTACCATTTCAAGAGACTTCACTACATCCGGCTCTCCAAAAAAGGATGGCTTCTCCGAAATAGTAACTGGCCGCATATTATATTTACTGGCTTGTACCTCCGCTACTAATTGAGGCTCTGCGCTCGTAACAATAATTTCGTCTAACAAAGCAGGGGCTGTTTCCAGGGTAATATCAAGAGATTGAGAAATCGTCAGCTCAATTGTTCTGACCAATCTATTAAATCCGATATAAGAGAAAGAAACATCATATACCCCGGATGGCAATGTGAGTGAGTAAAAACCAAAAACATTGCTGGTAGTACCTACTTTCAAATCATTGATCCAAACAGAAGCGCCAATCAGTGCTTCTCCATTGTTGATGTCTTTGACAAATCCACTGAGGATAGATTTTTGTTTTGCAATTTCAGCACTCTTTGCTTGAGGTCTTAAAACAATTTTTCCTTCAATCGCTTCATATTCAAAAGCAGCAATAACAGACAACTCATCTAAAATTTCTGAAATCGTTTTTTTGATGGCGATATAGGTTATCTTTTGATCTGATGAAATTCTTTTGGGGTTGTAGGAAAAGGAGACACCACTTTGTTTAGAAATATTATTCAGGGCATCTTCAAGTGGTGTAGCCTTAAAGTCAACACTAATGGGAGTGGTAAGGATTTTTTCCTGGGCATTGGCGGAATTAATAAATAATAACAACAGCATCAAGCTGCTGAAACATCGGCAGATTTGGTTAACATTCTTGTCTGGTTTTAGCATCCAGCTCCGGTGATTTCTATTTTATTTCCCTCTTGCTTATAGGTAAGGCCCAATGTAGACTGCAAAACCTTGAGTACAGCCTCCAGTGTTTGATTTTCAAAAGTAACAGTAACCTGACACTCCTTTGATACATCACCTGAAATAATAAACTCAACTCCATAAGTAGCCTGGAGTGTTTCAACCACAGATTTTAAATTGGTTTTGTCAAAAACCATGCGCCTTGTCTTCCAGGAGAGGAAGTTGACATCAGTATTTGGACTACTCACCAACTCCCTTTCTCTCTTTCTTAATATGCCCTTTTCACCTGCCTTTAACTCAATCGACTGATCCATTTCTCTTGGCGCCAATTTAACAAGTCCAGTTTTAACCACAACCTCCACCTCATTTCGTTGTTCATAGCTTTGAACGCTAAACGAAGTACCCAATACAGTTATATCTGCCTCACTTGCACTAATTATAAAGGATTTTTGTTTATCCGGTTTCACTTCAAAAAAGGCCTCACCATGCAATTCAACCTCACGATTTTTTTTTGCAAATGAACTACGGACGGTAAGCATGGAGTTTCTATTCAAAAATACAATGCTCCCATCAGATAGGTTAATCACTTCTGTATTTTCAGCAGTCTGATAAGTCTGATCACCTCCATTAGAAACAAAGTAATTGACTACTATTCCAGATGCAACTACCAAAAGTATAGCAGCAGCTATTCTCAACCATGCGTTGCTTTTTGCTTGAGGCTCAAACTGAATCGTTTTTTCATTTTCTTCTGCTTTTTTCAAAAAATGATTCCACTCCTTTTCTACATCTATACTTAAGGAATCAGCATCAGAGGGGTCAAAAATTTTTCTACTCAACTCATAAACCCGCTTGAACTCAAGATAGATTTGCTCATTTCCTGGCGCCAAAGCAATCCACTTCTGCAAGGCGGCTTCCTCAGCTGCTGTGGTCTCACCACTCAGGTGCTTAGCGATTAAAAGCTCTTCTGCAATATGATCCTGATCACTCAATTTATTATTCTCTATTAGTATAACACGTCATATCCATCCTACCCTTACAGATTAAAAATAAAAAACAGAATAGAAAGAAAATTCGCCAGATGCTTTTTCATCACCGCTAGGGCTTTAGTCATTTGTGCCTCTACCGTCTTTACAGAAATACCCATTTTTTCAGCAATTTCGGCATACTTTAAGCCCTCAAACCTACTCATCTCAAAAACCATTCTGCATTTTGCCGGCAGCGTATTAATAGCCAGCTCTATTTCTCTTTCCAGTTCCTTTACTTCCATGCCAGGATCATTTGCTGCAATACTTTCCACATGCTCCCCTTCCAGTGCTACATGTTTTTTCTGGTCCCGCAGGTAATTGAGGCTACGATTTCGTACGGCAGTATATAAGTAACTTTTGAAGTCAGTGTCATTTGGTAGTGTTTCGAATTTTTGCCAAACCGCAATAAAAGCCTCGTGAACAATATTTTTTGACTCATCCAGATCGCTAACGTACTTCATGGCAAACCCACATAAAGGCTTGAATAAGTCTTTAAAAATTTCTTCGAACCGTTTTTTACTATCGCTGGTCAAGACATCCTTTTCTCAACTAACAATATCGGGATATTACTATAAATTGTCCTCAATAATCAAGTCAGATATTGTCCAAAAACCAATCAATATGAACAGCAGAAGGAGATTTCTTAAGTCTGCCATTACCGGGATTGCAGGGTCAGCATTACTACCACAATTGGGTTATGCGAAGAGTGAACATAGTGAAGCAATGGAAAGTCTGATTTCCAAGGATAATTCGGAGGCGTACTGGGAAATGGTCAAAAATCAATTCCCATTTGCAGATGGACTCCATTATTTTAACAATGGGTCTTTGGGGCCATCCCCCATTGCGGTGAGAGCCGCTACCAATGAATACAGAAAGATATTGGATGAGTTTCCGTCCAAATATATGTGGGGTGGTTGGAACAATGAAAAAGAGACTGTAAGAAAACAAGTAGCCGCATTACTAAAAACTTCCGAAGAGGAAATCGCCATTATTCATAACACTACAGAAGGTATGAACCTCATTGCAAGAAGTTTTGAGCTGAAGCCCGGAGACGAAATTATTCTTGCCGATCATGAGCATACCAGCGGCACTATTCCGTGGCAAGTGTGGCAAGAGACAAAAGGAATAAAACTTGTAAAGCCAATACTGCCCATTGTCCCTGTGAGTGTGGATGAAATAGTTTCCGTTTATAAGAAAGCGATCACCCCTAAAACCAAAATCATTTCCATGTGTCACATCGTGAACACCAATGGAATGACGCTCCCCGTAAAAGAAGTTTCTGAACTCGCCCACAGTAAAGGCATACTGGTTGCGGTGGATGGGGCTCAGGCTGCAGGTATGCTAGACATAGACTTGCACGATATGCAGTGCGATTTTTATACCGCCAGCTCACACAAATGGTTGTTCTCTCCAAAGGGAGTTGGAATATTTTATGCCAGAAAAGAAAGTCAACATTATTTAAAGCCCTTGATCGTTTGCAACGGGCATACGGATAAAACCATAAGAAGGTTGGAAAACTATAACACCAGAAATTTACCAGAAGTGCTGGGATTGGGTGCAGCGTTAGATTTCAACCAACATGTCGGAAGTAGAAAAATTGAGTTACGGACGATGGAATTAAAAAATTATTTCAGATCAAAATTTGAGGGAAACCCAAAATACAAACTCAAAACACCGGCTTCCGACCAGCTTTCAGGAGCTATCCAAACATTGGAGGTAGTGGGTAAAGATGTGAACGAAGTGAAAGAAAAGCTTTTTGATCAATATGGAATAGATACGCGCCCTATGTCTTCTTTTGGATTAAATAGCTTAAGAATATCATTGGGTATATATAACACTAAAAAGGATATTGATTATTTAGCCAAAGCTATCTCAAGTATCGCCTGACAGGGTATTAGAGTACCTTCACCATACTCGGTTGTGTATGTCCCCATTTCAAGTAGCCGTCCATATTTAGGTCAAAAAGGAAACTTGAAGTGCCAAATCCTAGCTTCCATTCATGATCTACGGCAAAATCATACTGACTTACCTAAAACCGCATTGATCAGCTTCATAAGTCAAAGTCTATTACCACGTGTATAAAAATATTGTTTGACTCAAATTCGATACTGTATATTCGCCCACCTATTAACCTTTACCTATTTTTTGTCTATGAATCTCTTTAGAAGACTCGCTCTGATCACCATGGCTTTATTGACCTTTTTCTTATCCTATGGACAGATAAGTGGTACCAATCCGAATATCACCCAACGTCCACAGACGCAAGCCATACCCATGAACAGTGATCCTGTAATTGATGGTGAGGTAATCAATGATGCAGTGTGGCAACAGCATCCGGCTTTTGACGGATTAATGCAAGTAAAGCCCAACGCAGGTCAGCCTGCATCTGAAAAAACCGACATCAGAATTGGATACACAGAAACAACACTCTACGTATCTGTTGTTTGCTATGATTCAGAACCAGAAAAACTGGTAGTTTCTGATGCAAGGAGAGACGCTTCATTGGATGGCACCGATAGTTTCTTATTTATTATTGACACTTACCATGACAGGCAAAATGGTTTTGTCTTCGGCACTAACTCACTGGGTGTGGAATATGATGGTCAAGTTGATAACGAAGGTCAAGGGAATTCTAATAACAACAGACAACAAGGTGGTACCATTGGCGGATTCAACTTAAATTGGGATGCAGCCTGGGTAGTAAAATCCAAAGTGGGAGACTACGGATGGAGTGCAGAATTCGCCATACCCTTGCGCACCATTCGATTTGCCTCCGGCAATGACCAGGTATGGGGGCTCAACATCCAACGTAATATTCGCAAATCAAACGAAGTAGTTTATTGGGCACCGCTTCCCATTCAATTTGATCTTAAAAGGCTTTCACTTGCAGGTGAGCTGACAGGTCTGAATCTAAAAAGTCCAGGCAATCTAAAATTTATCCCCTATGTGTTGGATAATGTATCTAAAGATTTTTCAACAGATCCCAGCAAAACTAAAAATAAGCCTGATGTAGGTGCAGATATTAAATATAGCATTACTCCATCGCTTACCCTGGACCTTACTTATAATACTGACTTTGCACAAGTGGAAGTGGATCAACAACAGATTAATCTTGATCGATTTAATTTGTTCTTCCCTGAAAAGCGTCCTTTTTTTTTAGAGAATGCAGGATTCTTCACTGTAGGTAGCCCGGGAGAGGTAGATCTATTTTTTAGTAGAAAAATTGGGATTGCGGAGACTGGACAAATCGTGCCTATTCTCGGTGGAGCCAGAGTTTCTGGTCGGGTAAATAAAACTAATATTGGTGTGCTCAGCATGTTCACTGATGATGTTGCTGTCAATGACTCCGTAAGTGTTCAAAAAAACAATTTCAATGTGGCGCGTGTGAATCAACAGATTGGGCAACGCTCTACAATAGGAGGAACTTTTGTAAGTCGTGAAGGTGTCGGAGATATTAGCAATGACTTTAATAGGGTTTATGCTATCGATAGCAAGATTGGAATAGGAATGAAGGCACAGGTATCCGGTTTTTTTGCCAGATCCAATTCACCCGACAGTGCTAAAGACGGAAATTCCTTTAAGCTTCAAAGTGGATATCAATGGAATGGACTGGAAATGAATTTAGCATACACTCAGGTTGATGAGAACTTCGATCCACAGGCAGGCTTTCTATTCAGAAGTGCATTTAAAAAACCAGAATTTCTGATATTAAAGACAATCCGCATGAATGGAAAGCTAGGCAATATTCTAGAAATACGTCCACATGTTTCCGGACGAGCATTTTGGAATTTTGATGGCTTTAAGGAAACAACTTTCCTACACTTTGACAATCACTGGGTCTGGAAAAATGGATTTGAGTTTCATTCCGGATTGAACTTTAAAGAGGAAGGCTCGGAAACCGATTTCGCTATACCAGGGCTTGGCATTACTCTTCCGGCTGGTTCTTTTCCTACAAAGGAAGCTCAGCTTGTGGTTATAACTAATCCAAGTAAGAAATTCTATATCAATACAACGCATGTCATGGGAGGATACTTCTCCGGTTCAAGATCAGCGCACAGTGGCACGATTGGATTTAGAGTGGGCGATCGTTTTAACTCTGACGTTACTTTTGCTCACAATGACATTCATCTATTGGAGAGGAATTTTGCTACCGATGTATTTGGCGCAAGGCTTGCCTATTCATTTACACCCCGCATGACATTGCAGAGTTTCTTCCAATACAATAGCGCGGCTGATATTTTTTCTGCTAATATAAGATTCAACCTCTTAGAACAAGCCAATACAGGATTGTTTGTGGTGTACAATGAAATATGGGACAGGGGGAACGTTCTCAGCAGAAGCTTTACCATCAAGTACACACATATCATTAATATCTTAAAGTAGAATCTTATGACATTGCGATCATTCGTCTTTATCCTTTTGATGGTGACTATAGTTATTAGCTGCTCTGATAATAAGGAGAAAATGAATGAGAAATCGTATCGACTTGGTGCCGTGGGTGCATTTGCAGAAGCCGTAGATGCCGGAGTGAAACAATTGGCTTTAAGTGCCACGCTATCCCATGAAGAGATGAATAACTTTCTTCCAGAAGCAGAAAAAGTAGCTGCGAAAAATAATGTGTTGCTATACAAAGAAACTGACCTGATCACAACCGACTTATTCCCTGAAGATATTGCTAAGGGGAAAGAAGTTTTAGTTATTTATCAAGGCACCACAAAAGATCAGTATCTTCAACTCAAAGCTGATAAGGCTGCTCTTGTAGAAGCCGGGGAATACTCAGGTAAGAAGCGAGAAGAAATTGCCAGAAGGTTTGGCAGAATGTTGAGTTACTCACCTCATAAAATAAATCAGTTGCTTGCAGAGAACACATCCTTCAGAACGATGAATGACTTTGGCATTCAGGCTACAAATTTATTTCTCTATTATAAAGACCTAGACAGGGCTGCTAAATTCTATACGGAAACTTTAGGTTTAGAACTATTGTCGGACTACGGCATGGCGAAGATGCTACGGATAACAAGCGACTCTTATTTAATTCTGGTAGATGCCACCAAAGGAATGCACACCGCTGATGAGCCCAAAACAGTGGCTCTTGCCCTACTCACCAACCAACTCGAAGGTTGGTATAATTATCTTAAAAAAGAAGGCATTGAAATCAAGTATGATTATAAGCCAAAAGAAGGGGGTGCACATGATGGATTTGTCGCCATTGACCCAGAAGGGTATCTTCTAGAATTTGAAACCTTCAAACAGCATCCTGAGAATGAGTTATTCATCCCTCAACTTCACATCGCAGAAACAGTAACCCCGCCCGCTACACAAGAGAATACTGTCCCGAAAGGTTTAGGATTCAACGCAACTATTACATGGCTTTACTATCAAGACATTCCCGCTATAGAAAACTTCTATCAAAAAATAATGGGGATGTCACTTATAGCCGATCAAGGCTGGGCTAAAATTTATCAGTCTTCAAGTACTGGTTACATTGGCTTAGTGGATGAGAGAAGGGGCATGCATAGTTACACAGAAAAGAAGGCAGTCAATGTTTCCTTTATTCTAAAAGATCTCGATGGTTGGTTTAAGTACGTGAGCGAAAATAATTCTTTCGAACTTCGTTCTAATGAGATTAGCATTGGCCCAGAAAACAAATACCGTGCTTTCGTTGGCTTCGACCCAGGTGGGTATTTCATGGAGTTTGATGCTTTCTATGAACACCGTGACAATGAAAAATTATTGAAATATTTTCCGTAGGATTAAAATTAGTTAAAAGCACATTTAAAAATTTAAGGAAATACTTTTCGGTTTTAAAAGCCTCGGCCCCATAAAGTCTCCTTTTTGGATTTAGGGGAGTCTCCCTTGGGGAAGGGAAAACTTTTTTTTGGAATTCAGGAATGGAGCCGCATCCACTTTGAAAGTGGATATTTTCCAGGACAAGGAAACAATGAAGTATTAACTTCCAGTTACGGGGCTGCATCCTGCTTTGGCATATAATTAATTGATCGTTTAATCGTTTCTTTCAATGATTGAGTTGAGTCCATTCTTCGTATTGTGCTTTACAACCACCGCTTCCAAATAGAATATTAAATCTTCAGCGATATTTTTAATATGATCACCCACCCGCTCCACTTTTCTAATCGTTGAAAAAAGGAAGAGTGCTTGTCTTATCATGTGAGGTTCCTTCTGAACAAATTCACTAATTAATTGAGAAGCCTTCTTGTTTATCTGGTTCAATTCAGCATCCTTTTGATATACCTTTCTGGCCAATGTGGCATCCTTCTTTTCAAAAGCTGTTTTTATATCCCGGAGCATGGAAATTGCGATATCAAACATACTGTTGAGGTTAGTAGATACTATTAGCTCACTTTTTACAGCTTCATTACAATCAACAACATAATCTGCAATTCCATCTGCATGATCACCAATTCTTTCCAGGTCTGAATTTATTTTTAGTACGGCTATAACGAAGCGTAAATCAGAAGCAACAGGATTAAAAAGCGCAAATATATTTTCGCAATCCCTATCAATACTTAACTCCATCGCATCCATTCTGGATTCATTGTGAATTACTTCTTGAGCGATTTCCATATCCATCTTCATATATGCTTCCTTCGCCTTTTCAATTTGGCCCAGGGCCAAAGCAGTCATTTCAATAACAGCTTTCGTCAATTGTTTTAATTCCTCTTCTAACTGTGTCATGTATTTAGATGTTTACTATTAACCAAACCTACCACTGATGTAGCTTTCGGTTTTTTCACTTTTAGGGTTTGTAAAGATTTGTCTGGTATCCCCAAACTCTACCAATTCACCAAGGTAGAAGAAACCGGTATGGTCACTTACTCTTCCTGCCTGCTGCATATTGTGGGTTACAATGAGTATTGTATAGTTTTGTTTCAATTCATAAATCAAGTCCTCAATCCTGGCAGTCGAAATGGGGTCTAGTGCAGAGGCCGGTTCATCCATCAATATTACTGACGGTTGAACGGCCAATGTGCGGGCAATACAAAGGCGTTGTTGCTGGCCGCCTGATAGTGTCAATGCATTCTTTTTCAGGTCGTCCTTAACTTCATCCCAAAGTGCAGCCTGTTTTATTGATTTTTCTACAATTTCATCCAACGCAGATTTTTTATTAATCCCTTGTATTCTCAACCCGTAAGCCACATTCTCGTAAATGGATTTAGGAAACGGATTTGGTTTTTGAAAAACCATACCTACCGTTTTTCTTAGTTCTTCAATTTCAATACCTTTTTTGTAAATCTCATTCCCATCAATAATAACATCACCCTCTTTTCTGAAATTGTCGATATAATCATTCATTCTGTTAAATAGTCGTAGGTACGTTGATTTACCACACCCAGAGGGGCCGATCAGCGCAGTAACAGTATTTGCTTGAATTCTCATGGTTACATTCTGTAAGACTTTCTTGTGTCCGTAAAACACACCTACATTTTCAGATTCAAGTTTAATAGAATTCTGTTTGATTTTGTCTTGCATTCCTTTTGAATTCTTTTTCTCTTTTATCACCGATGTTATCATCAATTGACGAATTAAATTATCATTGACCTTTCCTTTGCGCTTTGTTCCTTATATAAACGGCCACTCCGTTCATTATAAATACAAAGCCAAGTAAAACAATAATAGCTGCTGCTGCATTAATAATAAACCCGTGCTGAGGCCGTGATACCCAATTGAATATCTGTATTGGCAAAATGGTAAATTCATCCATCGGTGTCTTTGCAACGAATGGGACGTAAGCCAATGCTCCTATTACAATCAGTGGAGCAGTTTCTCCAACCGCTCTTGACAAAGCTAAAATCACACCTGTAATTATACCGCTTGCGGAAGCTGGAAGAACCTGACGACTTATGGTTTGCCATTTGGTTGCTCCAAGGGCAAAAGATGCTTCTTTGATCGTCTTGGGGACAGTTCTGATTGCTTCTCTTGTGGCTACAATAATGATGGGCAGAATTAATAGAGCAAGTGTAAAACTGCCTGCCAATAAACTGCCACCAAGATTCAATATTCTCACAAAAATTTCCAATCCTAAGATGCCGTAAATGATTGAAGGAACACCTGCAAGGTTGGCAATGTTTATCTCCAATAAGTTCGCTAACGCGCCCTTCTTATTGTACTCCTCCAGATAAACACCTGCTGCCACCCCAATGGGTATCGCTATTAAAGCGGTCAAACAAAACACCCAGACTGTTCCTGTCCATGCTGTTAGGATTCCCGCTTTTTCAGGAAAACGTGATGGTAGGCTGGTTATGAATTCCCAATCCAATCGCTGTAATCCGTCCATTAGTATATCTATGATAAAAATAGCCAAGGCAATCAATCCAGATAGCGTACAGAGTATTCCAAAATACTTTAGCAGATTGTCCTTAAGTTTATTTTTGGCAGCATTATTCATATTGCCGATGATATTTTTTGCTTACCCAGAAACTGATGCTATTTAAAATAAAAGTAAGGACGAATAAAGAGATGCCTGTTGCAAATATGGTGCTATGTTCTAATGACCCAAAAGGCACATCCCCCGAACTAACCTGAACAATATAAGCAGTAATGGTTTGGACAGGTTTAATCGGATTAAAGGTTAGGCCTGGCATTTGCCCCGCTGCAATAGCAACTATCATTGTTTCCCCTATCGCTCTAGAAATAGCGAGTATTGCTGATGCTGTAATCCCTGATGAGGCAGATGGAATTGTTACTTTAAATACAGTTTGAAGACGGGTGGATCCCATGCCGTAAGCTGCTTCCCGCAATGATTTTGGGACAGCGTGTAACGCGTCTTCACTCATGGATGATATAAATGGAATAATCATTACCCCCATTACAATACCTGCGGATAGAGCATTAAAGCCTGATAACCCAGGAATTATCTTTTGCAGGAAAGGGGTTACTACCATTAGTGCAAAGAACCCATAAACAACTGTTGGTACGGCTGCCAGGAGTTCAAGTAATGGCTTTATCGTTTTCCGAAACGATTTTGGTGCATATTCACTCAAGTAAATAGCAATACCCATTCCTATTGGAAGTGCAACCAAAATAGCTATAACGGTGGTGAGAAATGTTCCTGCCAATAAAGGCAAAACGCCAAAGTGTTTTTCAGAATATAGCGGTGTCCATTGAGTGTCTGTCAAAAAATCAACCAAAGATATTTCCTTAAAAAAAGTAATTGCTTCTATAGTTAACACCAGGATTATACCTATGGTCGTTAAAGCCGTGATTAGGGCACACAGTAGTAGTCCCTTTTCAATTATGTATTCCTTTGCTTTTAACATACTTTAAAATGCCGAGACAGGCACCTTTTCAGAAAGCCTTGTCCCGTTAAACCAAAATAAAAAAGAGAATCACTTAATCGAAATCGCATTGAGTTGAGTTAAAGCGTTGCCATATTCTGTTTCTGACAATGGAATGTATCCTGCATCTTTCGACAATTTAGCAGCATTGTTAATATAAAATTTTACAAATTCCATTACTTCTTTTCGTTTAGCTGATTTCTTATTTATGTAGATATAAAGTGGCCGTGCAAGGGGTGTATAAGTTCCATCACCAACAGTTTTTAGAGAGGGAAATACCGCACCGTTTCCATTGTCAACGCTTATTAGCTTCAGCTTGTCCTTATTCTCTGTATAGTATGCCAAACCGAAGTAACCCATTGCATTTTCATTGCCGGCAATGCCCTGAACCGCTACATTATAATCAGAAACCGCATTGTAATCAGATCGGCTCGCACCTGATTCGCCAATTATTTCCTCAGTGAAAAAATCGTAAGTTCCATGCGCAGTGCTTGGACCAAATAACTGGATTTCTTCCTCCGGCCATTCCGCACGGAGATCGCTCCATTTTCGCACTCTACTATTGGGTTCCCATAATTGCTTTAATTCTTCCGTAGTGATAGTCTTCAACCACGCATTTTCCTTATTCACTACAATGGCAATACCATCAAGGGCTATTCTTAATTCAAGGTATTCTATACTATTTTCCCTGCAGGCATTTACTTCCTTTTCTTTGATCGCTCGTGAAGCATTTGATATGTCTGTTTCTCCCCTTGCAAATTTTTTAAAGCCAGCGCCTGAACCCGATGAGCCTATGGTTACGTTTACTTTGGGTTGAACTGTTCTGAATTCTTCCGCTACCGCTTCGGTCATCGGATAAACAGTGCTGGAACCATCAACCTGAATAGCTCCGGATAGTTCTCTATTATCTATTCCCGCATTATTCTGTTGTCCGCTATTGCAAGCAGCAAGGAGTAGCCCCGTACCAATTGTTAACACTGATATTATATTTATTTTCATATTCAAAATTTATCTAGTTGTAAAATTAGGGTGAGCATGTTAAGAGTATCTTAAGTGAAGTTTAAGTTTTAGTTATTCTTTTTTCTAATCTAAAAGGCCATCTCTACTTGAAGCCTAAATAACAATTCATCATCCCTGCTTTCTTCCTGAATGAGTGAAAAATCACTTTGTATCTTCAAACTGTGACCAACAATATATTTTGAAATGCCAAAAGTGTATTGTGATATTTCATTATTAGTTGTTATTCTCTCAGGAGTAACAAGTGTATATCTTCCGGCAACCTCCCAATTATTCTTCACCAAATATCCCAACTGTGCATTAACGGCTCTTCCTGTATAAAATGATTCTAAAAAAGCTCCGCTTGTATCTATAATGGTCGGAGTACCATTTGAAACAGTCTTATTTGCATATTCAGCCATTAAAGAGAGGCCTCTATACTTAAATATCATATCTGCAAAAACCGTTGACAGGTTTCTGGTTTCAGATAACACTTCCCCTAATTGCCCCCCAGACTTTACCGCCTTATCATTATAATCGTATGTAATCCCTAAAGCCAGCTTTGGTCTTTCCTCTCTTTTTAAATCACTGCCGAAATAGTCTCCATCGTTCATGAAACCTCCAAAAGGAAGTATTTCTAGCCTACTTGTATAGTCGTGACCTGTGCTTGATCCTGTGAAATTCTTGCCTTCTCCAATGGACACGGATGCTATCTCCCTTATCACTATGCCTCCAATATCAAAATGATGCCTAAGTTGCACTCCCTTATCACGATCAATAGTGAACTTAGCGTTAAGAAGTGACCGGTCAACAAATTGAAGTTGTTGTGATGAAATTACCCGTTCACGGTTTCCAGGAAGTTTGGTTTGACCCACCCACAAATAAAAATTACTGGCAAAATTCCATTTTATGACAGCATCTAACACAGTGCCATCAATGACATCCAACTCCATTTTATAACCAAGCTTTGGGGAAAAGGCAAAGCCGTCAAATTTTAGTCTTGCTCGTTTCAGATAGAATTTATCCTTAAAAGCGGGAGGAGAGGAATTTGTATGAATCCCATCAAATCTGTTTTGCATACGGATACTGAACTTCATGTAAAAGGAGGAGTCTTTTGCCAATGTCTGGATGCCCTTTCCGAATTTATTATTTGTAATATCCTGGGCTTTAGCATTAATGTAAAGAAACGTTGCTATGACAAATAAATAAATTTTACCTGCTTTTTTAAGATGTGTGTAGAAGCAAACACGCCTCTTATATTTGGATTCATTTGGGTAGTCATTGTTTTTGTTTTCAGTTTTTTTTGGCTTACTCATTAGCAGCTGGATTAAATAATTATACATGCTGCAAAACAAGCGTTTCTATCTTAAGTTAATCTGAACATCTACTTAAGCTTTTCTTATTTTTTGTTGAAGTGTATCACACAGTACAAAAGTTTTTTTGAGTAGTGTGATTATATGATTTAAGAATTATGAAATTGTGGGTGTAAAAGCGGTAGAAATATTTTAAAAACTTAACGATAACTTAAAGTATGGGTCACTTAAAGTTTCTGCGGAGACATTATCTTTGTAACGATTTATGGAAGGAAATGCAATTAAAATCCTTGTAGTTGATGATGAACCCGATATTCTGGAATTCATCAGCTATAATTTAAAAAAGGAGGGGTATCAGGTGAGCACCGCCAAAGATGGCATGAAAGCAATTGAAGTTGCTCAAACGAACCCTCCTGATTTAATCATATTGGATATTATGATGCCGGGATTGGACGGAGTGGAAGTCTGCCGGAAACTTAGAGACATACCACTCTTTAAGAACACCTTGATTATATTTCTTACAGCAAGAAGTGAAGATTATTCTGAAATAGCAGGATTTGACGTAGGGGGAGATGATTATATTGCTAAACCCATCCGACCCCGTGTTCTGATTGCCCGAATTAATGCTTTATTAAAAAGAAAACACAGGGAAGAAGTACATGAGCCGGTGCTCACGCTTGGTGATCTTTCCATTGACATGGGAAAACGGACTGTTGACCTAAAAGGGCAGACCATACACTTGCCAAAGAAGGAATTTGAATTGCTTTGCTTATTGGCATCCAAACCTGGAAGAATTTTCACAAGGGATGAAATATACTTAAATATTTGGGGTAGTACCTTACAGGTAGGCGATCGAACCTTGGATGTACATATTCGTAAGCTACGTGAAAAAATAGGGGAGAAATATATTAAAACCAGCAAAGGAACTGGTTATGGAATAGACTTTTAGTAATTCATAGCAAGATGATCCATGAAAAATGCAACCCCAAGACAAGTTTCAATTATTGCTTCTGTCATAATTTCCGTTCTGATTCTCTTTGCCTGCCTTGGAATCAAATGGTATGACCCGGATGGATTTAAGGATTATTTAATCCTTCTTATCCCCATACTTGTTTTCATCAGCTGCTATTTCATCTTTTCCTTCATTCTCCAAAAATTCATTTACCGAAAAATCAAATTGATATACAAAATCATATATGACCTAAAGTCTCCGAATAAAAGCAAGGTTGGGGCTGCCCAAATGAACAGTAACGTGATACAAGATGCAGAACTTGAAGTACTGCAATGGGCAAAAGCAAAAAAACAAGAAACCGATCAATTAAAAAAGATGGAACAATACAGAAAGGAATTTCTCGGTAATGTATCCCACGAACTAAAAACACCCATTTTTAATATACAGGGATTTATTGAAACGCTTATTGACGGGGGCATAAAAGATGAAGCCGTTAATATGGATTACCTCCATAAAGCCGCAAACAATATTGACCGATTAAGTGCTATTGTGGAAGATTTGGAGTTGATCTCAATGATTGAAAGTGGCGCGTTAGATCTTACCCTAGAAGATTTCAATATATGTGAATTAAGTGGCGAGATTTTCGATTCCTTAGAAAAACAGGCAAACGCAGCTAATATACAACTTGGCTTCAAAGAGGGTTGCAGTGACGGATTTATAGTTAATTCTGATAAAGAAAGAATCAGGCAGGTCCTGATAAATCTAATTATTAATTCTATTAAATATGGTAAGGAAGGTGGTGAAACCTTGATAGGTTGCTATGATATGGATGAGCATATTCTTATAGAGGTATCTGATACCGGAATAGGAATAGAGAAGAAACACTTACCAAGACTGTTTGAACGGTTTTATCGGGTTGGCACAAACCGTTCCAGAGAACAAGGGGGTACGGGATTGGGATTATCAATTGTCAAACATATCATGGAAGCTCATAACCAAACAATCAATGTAAGAAGTACCGTTGGTGTGGGCTCCACTTTTGGGTTTACATTGAAGAAGGCATAGTTACCTACTGGGAGTATGAAGTTTAATTTGAAAATACAATGGCCATCTGACTCCAAGCAATTTAGAATTTACCAAACTTCATTGTGAGGTTAAAGGAACTTCCACTCAGATCATTGTCACTAAGACCAGCTGTATCGCTACCATACACTGTTGTGTAAGAATAGCCTGGACTAAACCGCATCCACCTGAATACATTCATCTCCAACTTTACACCAGGCTCAGCTACAAAAAACCAATTCTCATCCATTGATAAATAATTGTTTTGATAGGGTGTTTCCGTTCAATATTTAATATTTTGTTTTGAAAAGGCTATTCAAAACATTTATCCCCTTCTTATTTCAAACCCTATAAATCTTTTGATAGGCTGCTCTACTAATTTTACCTCCTCCACCTTTGCTCCAGATGGTCCGTGGTTAGCCCAGTCAATCATGGTATTTAGAATTTCTTCATTGCCTTCAATTTCAGCATATACAGATCTATCATCCTCATTTTTCACAAACCCTTTAATTCCCCATTCTGTGGCTTTATCTCGTATAGAAGCTCTGTAAAAAACGCCTTGCACCCGTCCTGTTATTATTAATTGATAAGATTTAATCATTCTGCTGTTCTTTCACAATTGATACCCCTGAAGATGTTCCGATTCGATCCGCTCCAGCATCCAACATTCGTTTTGTCTGTGCATAACTCTTTATTCCTCCTGAAGCTTTTATACCTACTGTTTTCGGAAGGCAGCCTCTCATCAACCGTATGTGCTCCACAGTCGCTCCTCCACTGGCAAAGCCAGTTGAAGTTTTAACAAAATCTACTCCTGCATCGCTACACATCTTACAAGCCTCCACGATTTCCGTATCAGACAGATAGGATGTTTCAATAATGAACTTTAATATTCTCTCCTGACCATGAATAAATTTACTTGCTTTGGCCAATTCAATCTTTGTCCAGGGTAAGCCTGTTTTAAAGGAACTGATATTCCACACCCAATCAATCTCATCGGCTCCATTATCCAATGCGCGCTTTGCATCATCGAGTTTTGTTTCCGTCATCTGGTATCCAAAAGGAAAACCCACAACAGAAACAAGAGAAACCTTTTCTTTACCTAGTTCGCGTTTTACCCGCTTTACCCAAAACGGTGGAATACATATACCAAAAAAATTAAATTCAATTGCTTCCGTTGTTAATTGGTCAATATCATTGACAGTTAATGTAGGGCTAAGATTGGTGTGTTCAATTACAGAAGCAATATTCATACTCCTTTGTACATCCTAGTGTTTAATGCCACACACTTTACAAAATTTTTGCTTCCCAGGAGGGTGAATTTTGGGAGGACGCTTATGACCAAAATAAGGAGGCTGAGATTTATCTGCTTTTCGATCACCCTTAAAGTTCTTCTCATCTTTTTCTCGCTGCCTCCAGTTCTTATTCATTCTATCCTTATACTTATTGCGAGCCTCATAAGTAGGTTCAAAGCTTTTCCTCCCCTTTGTGGCTTTAGGAACATAATGTTCCTCCGCATAAGAAGGATCAATGGAGGTTGGTTGCTGCTCAATGGGCTTTTTCTTCTGTGCCCGCGCTGCACCCAGAGAAAGGAATAAAATGCAAATAAAAACGGTCCATCTATACAT
>JAHBUB010000070.1 GCA_019638285.1 Cyclobacteriaceae bacterium
AAAAACGCAGACCGTATGATACATCCTCCGCGCCAGATTTTTGCAATCTGATCCAATTCCAGTTTGTAGTGGTAAGTTTCAGAAGCTTTGAAGAGCAAATGCATTCCTTGTGCATAGCTGGAGACCATCGCAAAATAGAATGCCTGTTCCAAGTGGATCAGGTATTCTCCCGCCTCAGAAGCCATGCGTTTTTTATCGGGATTGGGGTATGCTTTTGATGCCTGCGTGCGTAATGATTTATACTTAGAAAGGTCGCGCATGGAAACAGCCGTATCGATTGTGGGAATCGGCAGGTTTAAATCCATGGCGCCTTGCGAAGTCCATTTACCGGTGCCCTTCGCCTTGGCTTCATCTTTAATGTCGTCTAGTAAAAGATGTGTTCCTTCTGAATTTTTGAATGCAAAAATATCAGCAGTTATTTCAAGCAGAAAAGATTGTAATCTTCCTTTGTTCCATTGATCGAACACGTTACGAATGGATTCGTTATCCATTCCGAGCCCTTTCTTTAGCATCGCATACGTTTCCGCGATGAGTTGCATCAAGGCATACTCAATCCCATTATGAACCATTTTCATAAAGTGTCCGGAAGCACCTGGGCCTATGTATGTAACACAAGGATCCCCATTTACATGTGCCGCGATTGCTTCAAAAATAGGTTTAACATGTTCATACGCTTTCTTATCTCCTCCCGGCATCATGCTGGGGCCTCTTCGGGCGCCTTCTTCGCCTCCTGAAATACCCATTCCAAAAAAATGAATTCCCTTATCCTTCAGCGCGCTCGCCCTTCTTTCTGTGTCGATGAAGTGGGAATTGCCGCCATCAATAATAATATCTCCTTTGTCCAATAAAGGAATCAACTCGGCTATTACCTCATCTACAATTTTACCAGCCGGCACCAGCATCATCATCGTTCGCGGACTCTTCAGGCTTTCTATGAAGTCATTCATCACGCTGAATCCTTTCAGATGATCCTGTGATGATTGATTAAGTACCGCCACTTTATCTGTGGACTTATCATATCCTGCCACCGCAAAACCATGATCCACCATATTGAGAAGGAGGTTGCGCCCCATGGTCCCCAGACCGATCATGCCGAAAACGTATTGTTTCTTATCCATGTTTAAACTATTCTAGAATCAATCCTATAAGAATTTTTGCTCCTATGCCTTTAAGGCAAAATTTACTTTCCTAATTTAAATGTGCTCTTAGCATCCACGCAGTTTTTTGATGGAATTCCATCAATCCGGTGATGTAGTCGCTGACACCTTCCGCTTTCAATTTATCTGCGTCTGGTTTTATATTTTCTCTCAAAAACTGAATAATACTTTCGTGGTCTTCCAGTAACTCCGCAAAAAGAGTTTGGCTATCATTCTTCTTAAGGCTTTTTTCAGAAAGATGAGTGAGCTCAAGATACTTCTTGAGTTGTGCCGGCACGTAATGCCCTACAGCCCGTATCTTTTCAGCCACGGTATCAACGATTTCCTGTTGTTGATTATAGAGGGATTCCAAATACACATGTGCCGTATGAAAATCTGGTCCTTCGATGTTCCAATGGGCATTGAGTGTTTTAGAATAAAGCATAAATTCATCTGCCAGTATTTTTGATAACTGGTCAGCAATTGCCTGTTTGTTTTTATCAGAAATTCCGATGTTGGCTTTTTTCATTTTTATGTATTTTAAGCTGATATTTATTTTTATGTTTATTTACTCCCTTTGGTCAGTGCCTTTCCCTTATGCACTGCCACATGGTCTGTCTTGTCGCTTTGTATGGCATATTGAGGATCTTCTTTACTGGCGTGATGGGTATATCCTTTATAATCAAAATCGGCTGTATGTATTTTTATAATTTTACCTGAAACATGTCCTGCCTCTGAATTCCATTTTACATGGTCGCCTACTTTAAATGGATAATTCATCTTTAGTACTTTTTTTAAATGTTTCAATAATTTTCTTTGTTGCAGAAAACCCTTTGTGGTGATAACTTTTGATGCGCAGTTTTTGTGCTGCCTCAATAAGCATCGGTCGATCGTCAAAATAGATGCACTGCTCTGGAGTAGCGTGAGCAATGCCCATGGCTAGGTGGTATATTCCAGGATCAGGTTTTCGCATTCCTACTTCGCAAGAAGAAATGAATGCATCAAAACATTCATGCAATTCAAATTTTTTGATGCGGTAATCGTTTAACTCTTTGGGCTCGTTGTTGATAGAAATAATTCGAATGTCAGGATTGCTCTTCCTCCAGTGCTTAAGCCACTGCAACATGTCAGGCAACTCTTGAGATTGAGCAAACATGAATGTTTTAAAGTCCTCCCTGGTAAAATCTCTTGGATGATTAAAGACTACGGTATTCAAATAATCATCGAGTGTGATCTTTCCGATTTCAAACGTATTAAAAATGAAATCGTGCAGGGCATCCATCTCGTGGTAATCAAGGTCAAATTTTTTGGCAGCCGCTTGTCGGGACACATGCCCCCAGCCATCTGAGAGCAATACTCCGCCAATGTCGAAAAAAACAATTTTGATTGGCTGCACGGTTTTATCCATAACTATGCGTGAACGTGTTTTTTCTGGTTCTCAATTGCATCCAACAGCTTATCATAAGATTGATTGAATTTTTCAATGCCCTGATCCTCTAACTTTTGGGTGATCAAGTCTATATCAATGCCTATTTTCTTTATTTGTGCCAGTACTTTTGTTGCCTTATCTAAGTCATGTCCCAAACTGTCTTCCGCCTTGCCATGGTCCCTGAAAGCTGCTATTGTTTCCAGCGGAAGCGTATTCACTGTTTCCGAACCAATCAACGCTTCTACATATTTCGTATCGCTGAATGCAGGGTCTTTGGTGCTGGTGCTTGCCCACAGTACCCACTGGCGTTGTGCTCCTTTTTGTACAAGCGCGTTGAAACGTTTGCTATAAAAAACATCTTTGTATATCTCATACGCTATTTTTGCCGAAGAAATGGCCACCTCTCCATTCAGATTCATCTGTTTCTTTTCCTTTAACAACGGGTCAATCATCACGTCAATGCGACTTAAAAAGAAACTGGCTACCGAGGCGATGCCGGCCAATGAGTGGTGTGCTTTCGCACGATCTTCCAGTCCTGAAATGAAGGCTTCTGTCACTTCTTTGTAACGAGGCAATCCAAAAAGTAGCGTCACATTGATATTGATCCCTTCGCTGATACACTGTCGAATTGCGGGCAATCCCTCTTTCGTTCCAGGGATCTTTATCATCGCGTTTTTCCGGTTAACGGCTTTCCATAATTCCCTTGCCTGCCTGATGCTTCCCGCTGTGTCCCGCGCCAGGTAAGGAGCAACTTCAAGGCTTACGAAACCGTCTGTGCCTTTGCTTTCATCATAAACAGGTTTAAAAAGGTCGGCAGCGCGTTGAATATCTTTAATGGCCATTTCAAAGAAGATTTCATCGTTGGATTTTTCTTTCGCTGCCAGTTTTGCAATGTCCTCATTATAATCATCGCTGTGGAGAATTGCTTTTTCAAATATGGAAGGGTTAGAAGTAAGACCCCTGATCCCATCCTCGTTAATCAATTTTTTTAATTGACCGCTGTCCATGATTTTGCGGCTCAGTAAATCGAGCCAGATGCTTTGACCAAAATCATGTATGTGTTTTACTTTGTTCTTTTCCATGATCCATTTGTTTTTTCAAGTTGTTTCACCTTTTTTAATCTTCTTTTGTGTCGCTCTGCACCAGAAAAGTGTGATTTCAAAAATATCATCACCAGTTCTCTGGCAATTGCCTGACCTGTTACCTGACCGCCAATGCATAACAGATTCATATCATCATCTTCTACCCCCTGGTGTGCAGAAAAGTGATCGTGTATCAGTGCGGCCCTTACACCGACCACTTTGTTGGCAGCAATGGATGCTCCTACACCACTGCCACAAAAAGCAATGCCCCGCACAATGGTGCCATCGGCTACCGCACGGGCGAGAGGAATCACATAATCAGGATAATCATCGGCCGGATCAAATTCAGTATTTCCATAATCAATTACTTCCCATCCACCTTCGCGCAATTCCTTTAGCAGGTATTCTTTTAATGTAAAGCCAGCATGGTCTGAGGCGACTCCTATTGGTTTTGATAAATCCGATTCTTTGATCGCAGCAGCTATCATGATCTTTTATTTTGTGGTTTTTCATTCAGTAGAGCCTTTGCTCTTTCAACCACATTCTCCACTGTAAAACCATACTCTTTCATTACTTCTTCCCCAGGTGCTGATTCGCCAAACCGATCGATGCCAATCACATCGCCTTCATCGGTAACATATTTATGCCAGCCCAATGGCGATCCCGCTTCCACGGCCAACCGTTTGCGAATTGCTTTAGGAAATATCTTTTCTTTATAAGCAGCGTTTTGTTTTTCAAACAATTCCCAGGAAGGCATGCTTACCACACGGGCCGCAATAACTTGTTCCTTTAATTTTTGTTGTGCTGCCAATACCCATTGAACCTCCGATCCGGTTGCCATCAAAATAATCTGTGCTGCATCCTCTGAGTCAGATAATATGTAAGCTCCTTTCTCTAACTCGTTCGCTTTTGTATATTTTTTCTGATCGATAACGGGAATTCCCTGGCGGGTCAATACGAGCGCAACGGGTCCGCCCTTAAGTTCAAGTGCCACGCGCCACGCCTGAACAGTTTCATTTGCATCCGCAGGGCGAATCACTGTCAGGTTTGGAACAGACCGCAAACCAATAAGCTGCTCTACCGGTTGGTGGGTGGTGCCGTCTTCTCCCAATCCGATGCTGTCATGCGTAAAGACAAAAATGGAGTGTATTTTCATGATGGCCGCAAGACGAATGGGAGGTCGCATGTAATCTGAAAAGATAAAAAAGGTAGCCCCATAAGGAATGACATATTTGCTCAATGCCATCCCATTGATAATGGCACCCATGGCATGTTCTCTGATGCCAAAGTGAAAATTACGACCCTCCCGGTTCTCTCCTGAGAATGATTTGTAATGTTCCAAATTGGTATCCGTGGACGGAGCGAGATCCGCAGCACCTCCTATTAAATTTGGAATAGCATCGGCAATGGCGTTGAGTACTTTGCCAGAGGCTTTGCGCGTAGCCATTGGTTTTTCGTCACCTTTGAAAACGGGTAGTTTTTCTTTCCAGCCCTCAGGCAATTTTCCACTTCTTAACAATTCGTATTCATGAGCCAATGTTGCATATTTTTCTTTATAGGCTTTGTACAGTTGGTTCCATTCTCGTTCTTTCTCCGTGCCTTTCTTTCCTGCTTCACGATAGTAGTTCAAAACTTCATCCGGTACTTCAAAATACCGATCGGGATCAAAGCCAAAATTTTTCTTTACCAACTTTACTTCCTCCTCACCCAGCGGTGAGCCATGTGCGCTGGCCGTGTTTGCTTTGTTAGGACTCCCGTAACCGATGTGGGTACGAACCTTTATCAATGAAGGGCGTATCGTTTCTGCTTGTGCATTTTTTATGGCTGCCGATAAAGCATCGGTATCATTGCCATCGGCCAGCACTTGCACGTGCCACCCATACGCTTCAAATCGCTGGGCCACATCTTCATCAAAAGCAATGTCCGTGTCCCCCTCAATGGTAATATGGTTATCGTCATAGAGATAAATCAAATTTCCCAATTGAAGATGGCCCGCTATAGATGCTGCTTCTGAAGTGATGCCTTCCATCAGGTCGCCATCGCTACAGATCGTATAAATTTTATAATTAAAAATATCAAAGCCCGGCCGATTGTACCTGGCAGCCATGTACTTTTGTGCAATGGCAAACCCAACACCATTGGCAAATCCCTGACCCAATGGTCCTGTTGTTACCTCGATTCCTGGTAACAATCCATACTCAGGATGTCCTGCAGTTTTGCTGTGCAGTTGTCTGAAATTTTTGATGTCTTCCAGTGTGATGGGATAGCCTGTCAGGTATAAGAAACTATACTGCAACATGCAGGCGTGGCCGGCTGATAAGATAAATCGATCCCGATTTATCCATTCGGGATTTTCCGAATTATAGTTCATGCTCTCTGACCACAACACGTGGCCTATGGGCGCTAAGCCCATTGGAGTACCCGGATGACCTGATTTTGCTTTTTGAACGGCATCTGCTGCTAGGATTCTAACAGTGTCAATGCCCAATTGTTGAATAGATGTAGTTACTCCATTCATGACTGCTTACGTTAAAGTTGTTTGTACTTAGCATTAGACTTCAAAAATAATTCCAGTCTAATTGCTACCACGTAGAACCAGCTATTCTTCTTCTTTCCCCTATTGTGGGGATGATCTTCCCCATTGTGGGGAGGTAAGGGTTAGATACAACTCTTAACTTTATCGGGTCTCTTTTCGTTCACCCATTTCATATTATTTTGTAGCAGCGGGCTAAATGGATTTCATTTTCTTTCCCAAGGCTACTTTAAGTATATCTCAATCATCCGATAGAAGGTTGCATGCAACCAGAAATAAAAACCCTAAGAATTTATGTATAAAACCACAAAATTAACAGAGCAATAATGGAAGACCGTGTTATAGGACGACTATGCTTTCCTTGTTTTCCTCTTTTCCTCCTTATCAATTACTTTGCCTTTTACTTTTGCCAGGTTGCGTCCCCAACGCGCAATTTCTTCCATCATTGGAATTAGGGATTTTCCAAAGTCTGTCAAGAAATATTCAACTTTTGGTGGCACCTCTGGATAAAGCTTTCTGCCAATGATTCCGTCTTTCTCCAGGTTCTTTAACTGAAGGCTTAACATTTTTTCAGTGATGTTGGGAATGAGTCTCTTCAATTCACTGAAACGCTTCTTGTCCTTTCTTAAGTACCACAAGACCACCGTCTTCCACTTTCCGCCAATATAGTGCATGGTCACATCCATGGCACAATGAAATTCCTGTCCATTTAGCACAATCACCTTTTCCTTGTTATCAATTACCATATTTATTTTTTATCAAAATCATTTCATATCGATGCAAATTCTCCAATTCTGTCAAAAAGGATAGTGGGTGTAATGCTTAACAGGTATTGAAAAGTATATGACGTGGTGCTATTTTTATTCCACTATCAATACTATAGTAAGTAACAAAAGTAAATATAATCAATTGGATAAAACCTAGAATCGTATGAAAATAGCAGTATTAGGAAGTAACGTTGTGGGACAAACTCTTGCAGAAAAGTTAAATTCGCTTGGCCATGAGGTAATGATAGGCACACGAAATGTCAAAGATACAATGGCCCGCAGTGGGTCGGATTCCGTTGGCCGGCCGCCTTTTAGTGACTGGCACACGAAGAATGCCGGTATAAAGGTTGGAACATTGAGTGAGGCAGCCTTCTTTGGAGAATTCATAGTCAATGCAACCAATGGGGTAAACTCGATTGCTGCATTGGAACAAGCAGGAGTAAAAAATTTAGCTAACAAAATTATTCTTGACATTGCCAATCCCCTTGACTTTTCAAAAGGAATGCCTCCCACCCTATCGGTGTGTAATACAGATTCTTTGGGTGAACAAATTCAGCGCGCCTTCCCCTATACAAAAGTAGTGAAGGCTTTAAATACAATGAATGCCTACATCATGGTAAATCCAGCGCTCATCCCAGAAGATCACAATGTATTTCTAAGCAGCAACGATGAGACAGCTAAAGCCAAGGTAAAAACACTTCTTCAATCCTTTGGTTGGAAATCCCACAATATTATCGATATGGGAGATATTTCAACAGCCAGGGGCACGGAGCAACTGCTTCCTATCTGGGTGCGACTTTGGGGCATCTTGCAAAATCCAATGTTCAACTTCAAAATTGCAATTGGACCAAAACCAAATTAGGAGAAACAAAAAAAGGCTTTCTCAGAAACTCCACACCCTAAAATGCTGAAGTCTCTAAAAAAGCCTTTTGCGAAATGGAAAAGAATCTTAGCTAACTAACTCTACGTTAACTGCATTCATTCCTTTTTTTCCACGCTCTACATCAAATTTCACTTTATCATTTTCTCTGATCTCGTCAATCAGACCAGACTCATGTACGAAAATGTCTTCGCTTGAATCCGTTGGTTTAATGAATCCAAAGCCTTTTGTGTTGTTGAAAAATTTTACTGTTCCTTCTTGCATTTTAATTGTTATTTATTGGTTATTGTTTTTGTTCTTTACTTAGTTGATAAATGTATACGCTTTTCCTCCTTTTCCTGCTCTTCCTGTTCTACCAATCCTATGGATATAGCTGTCAAAATCGCGGGGTGGTTGAAAGTTGATCACGTGTGTTACCTCTGAAATATCCAGACCTCTTGCTGCCACATCGGTAGCAATCAACGCCTGAATCTTTCCTGATTTAAAATCATTTAATGCTTTGAGTCTATAATTCTGAGATTTGTTTCCATGAATCTCATCTACTTTAATGCCGGCATGTTGCAGATTCTTTCGCACCTGGCTCACTCCTCTTTTGGTTTCTGCAAAGACGATTACTTTGTGAAAAGTCTCATCGCGAAACATGTTTACCAGGACATCCAACTTTTTCTCTCCTGCTTTCACGGATATGATCTCCTGATCAATATGATCACCAGTCACATTCCCCATTGAAACACGCACTTCCACCGGATTATTAAGCAATGATTGGATCAATTTCTTCTGACCACTCTCTTCTGTTGCCGAGAATAATACCGTTTGCTTTCTATTGGTCATTC
>JAHBUB010000071.1 GCA_019638285.1 Cyclobacteriaceae bacterium
AACTGAATCAAATGTCCCGCTCAGGACGAGGCTAAATGCCACAAACTATAACCTTGAAACTGGAAAAGAACTTGATCTGTTTTTAGACGATTATAAAAATCACTACCAGAAAATATACAATCAGCAAACCTCCTTGTTGGAAAAGAAAATGCATTTTTTCGAAGACAACGGTTGGCCTATCAATGAAAATAAAAATAAATACTATAACGAAAGCCTGGCGGATTTACTCAAAAATATAAATACCAAAGATCGACTCTTAGTATATAAAGGGAGCTTGATTCAACAAATCGATCCGATTTTTCAAGATCCGCATCCCTCTCATTTACTCGATTACAGTACAGGTTTTTTCTTTCCAGTAAAAAGTATGTTGGGGTTCACCATCAGCACCCACTGCTTTGACTTGATTGTAATTTGGCTTATGTCAATAATTCTTTACGTCACACTGTATTTTGAAATATTCAAAAAGCTATTGGAGACTTCCTCTAAAATCAATTTTAAAAGAACTACAAAATCTAAACACTAAATAACAAAATGAAATCATTATTAATTTTTTTACTTCTGATCGCAATAACATTGTCATCATGCTCAGAATCATTTGCGCCATGTCATACCTATGATCCAGCCTACAAATTAAGATCCTATTCTCCAAAAAAATTTAAGGACAAAAGAGCAAGGATAACCTTTAACACTGTTAAAATATAATCACAAAAAAAATAGAAACTAACAAACAACTCTGTAAAATATTACCCATGAAAATCTTACTATATTCTATTTCCTTCTTATTGTGTCTGGCGTGCAGCACAAACAGGAAACCAGAGGAAAGCGCATTCCTCAACACATTGGATTCAGCACAACAAACCAAAATAATTGTTGATCCTGAATTGGTCGGAGGTATTTTAGGACAGATACCAAGTCCCTTAGAAATCTCTGCACTGCTAAAAGCCTCAGGCACTAAGTACAATAACAAATTCCTTAATGCTCCTGAAAACCATGGAAAATATAGCACGAGCTATAAGCAGGCATTAAATCTGGGTATTTATGGCACTGATCTGGGCTATACCAACATATACGAACAAAACTTAGATGGCATAAAATACCTGGGGGCTATAAAGTTACTAGCCGAAAATCTGAGTCTCGGTCAATTTTTCGATATCGAAACAATTGGGCGCCTGGCGGCCAACAGTAATAATCTGGACTCATTATTATTATTAACAACTCAAAACTTCAACTCCATCAATAACCATTTACAATCACAGAATCGCGCTAATCTGAGTGTACTGTTATTGATTGGAGGATGGGTAGAGGCAATGGACATTACCTGTCAGGTTGCCAATCTCGATTTGTCAAACAAACAACTTCATGAAACAATTGGTTCTCAAAAAATAATATTAGAGCAAATCATGCTGTTGTTATCCTTCTATAAAGGAGATACAACCTTAGATCCATTATTAGCAGACTTTCAGGAATTGAAATTAGCTTTTGATAAAATTAATATCACATATACCTATGGAGCCTCAACCATGGAGATCGTAGATGGTGTAGCTGTAATTAAAGACAATAGTACTACCACTATTCTTATTACTCAGGCTGATATTGAGGACATTGGAAATAAAACAAGTGTAATTCGTAATAAAATAATTAGTTAAGAAATCATGAATCTAAATATCTTAAAACACACAATCATCTTGATAGGTTTGTTTGTTGCAAACCTTTCAGTAGCGCAATGCAACTCAGAAGAGTTGGTCAACTCTTCTGTTTCAACAATTCCTAACGGATACAATTTTTTGAAATCCTATAAAATTGATGGGGAGCCTGATCTGGAAAAAATTGAATTTTCGTATGTGCTTACCAGGGGAACCAGCTATATTCTTACAATAAAAGATCGGAACAATTCAATTGGAACGGTGGTAACTTTATTTGATACACAACGCAATAAAATTGCTAGCAATAAAATAGGAAACAAAATGGTTTCTGCCCTTTCATTCCCGTGCAATGCAACCGGCATTTATTACATCCAATATACTTTTGATCCAGGCTCTAATCGATGTGGTGGAGCGGCACTGGGTTTTAAAAGATAAATAATCATTATTGTAATTTTCAAATTTAACAATTCAATAACAGTGAGGTATATTATAATTCTTAGTTCAATATTAATTAGTGGCATGTTGCAGGCTAAATCCACTCGTCCGTTGGAAGGTTTTCTGGAATACGACTCAGTGAAATCTTTTAAAGATAGTGTGAGGTACGCATCCAAAAACGAAGTGTCATTAATAGAAGTCAATGTAGAATACAATTTAATTGTACTCGATAAGGTCATACTTCAAAATTCTGAAGAGAAAAGGCCGATAGAAACAGAACGAGCCTGCTATCCCGTTGGAGCATATATTTCGTTTGAGCAAAAAGGTGCAGGTATTGAAAAAATTTATATAAAGATTGACAAGGCCCAGGAACGTCTCTATACTAAACCGATGAGGTTATCGCAACAGGGTTACAGAACGTTATTGATTCGTGGGTTGGATGGGCAAGGGAATGAAATCATAGTCCAGCCATTATTCATTAACATAATTCCCCAGTAGTCCAGTAGAATATTTTAATTTTTAATTATGAATGAATTTATTATGAATAAGTGGTACGTGAGAAGGGCAAAGTTATTCCTTTATATGTTGCTTTTAGTTTTTATAGGAATATTGATTGAGTTACTGTTCCGTGCTTAAGATTATTGCTGGCGTTATTTTCATTTGAGACAATCACTAAACGAATAGGATTTTGAGGTGCTCGCTTTATCGCATCGACCAATCAAAAGCGCTATCGTTTTATGGGTTAGGTCAATGATCGGTGGGGTGAAAAGATTACCTGGTGGTGATCTTTTTGTGGGAGATTTGATCAATAACCCTCGCTCATTTTAGTCGTTTCGTTTTGTGTTTTATATCCTAACATAAGCTATGCTTGGCTCGGTCATAAAACACAAAACCCCAGACAATACTTGAGGTCTTTTGATTGTCGGGGTGGCAGGATTCGAACCTGCGGCCCTCCCGACCCCAGGTCGGGATGCGCTACGGTTTTGTTTCTACCCACTGCCTCACCTTATCTGGATTCTTCCATGCTTTAAGTTTTCTCTCCAATTGAACCGCCTCTGGTCTGGAATAAATTCTTTATAGAATAACAGTTTCCAGGGCCCTTTATTCTGAGTGGCTAAGTTTTGGTTTGAATTGTGTCTATGTAAACGGTCATCGATATCATTGGTTTGTCCAATGTAAAGTTTCATAGTTGTTTGCGATTCGATGATGTAGGTATAAAACATTGAAAGTATAAAAAAAGCCGCTCGCAAGATACGAAGAGGCTTAATAAATGTCGGGCCTGCCGGACGTAGAACTGGCCTATAGGACGAGACACCGGCAGCAGGATTAACTTCGTTGATCCTCACTCAAGCCATGCTTGGCACGGCTATAAAACACAAAACCCCAGGCAATGCCTGAGGTCTTTTGATTGTCGGGGTGAGAAGATTCGAACTTCCGGCCCCCACGTCCCTAACGTGGTGCGCTAACCGGGCTGCGCTACACCCCGAGCATTAAATCGAGGTGCAATATTAATAAATTCTTACCTATCGTGAGAGGAGTGTATAAAAAACTGCTTAACAAAAGTTGATTTTTATATTCTACAATATTGTTGCGTGGGGGTAGAAAAAATTATAAAGTGCTAAGAAACACCATCCAATGGTTTTCGCTGTTGACCAATTGTTCTCGATTTCTTTAATTCCGAAGGCGTTAGCCCGGTGACTTTCTTGAATTGCCCGGATAAATGTGCAACACTGCTATACCCCAGTAGATTGGCAATTTCACTAAGACTCAGTTCATCATAAAACAAAAATTCTTTTACACGTTCAATTTTTTGCCGAATAATGTATTGTTCAAGTGTGATCCCTACCACGGAAGAAAACAAGTTGCTCAAATAGCTATACTCGCAGTTAAGTTCTTCCGATAAAATAGTAGACCAATTAAATTTCCTTTTGGAGAGATCTGAATGGTGAATCCAATGAATCACTTTTTTCTTTACTAATTCAATTATCCTTGCCCTTTGATCATCTATTCTTTCAAAACCCAAATTAACTAAAGCATCATCCAAGCGATCAAGCTGAGTTTGAGTAAGTGCATCCTCCTTCAACTGCACCTCCCCAAGAGTTACATTTTCAGGGTGTAAGTCCTGCTCTTCAAGAGTTTGTTTCACTACCATCACGCAGCGATTACAAACCATATTTTTAATGTAGAGTGTGACCATGAATATAAAATATAAGCAAAGTATTAGTTGCTAATAAACTGAATAACAATTCAACAACAGAAGGTTGGACTGAAAAGTGCTACTTCCTAATTCCTATCCCTTTTCAGGTCACGAAAGAATCTTGCCCAGTTAAATGGATTTAGAAATGGATTGGTTCTGGGTTGAAAACGATCGTTGACTGATCCCGTATATTGATCCATGTAGTACCTGTAGTTGGCCGCACCATCCATCGGGGTTGTCCTTAGCATCAATGCCAATAGTTCGGCATTCATTGCCCTCGGATCCACCCCATTATCCATAGGAATATTTAATGCGAGTACAGCTTCTTTAAAAACCTGCTCCGTGGGAAACGGCATAATCTCAACCTCCTCCAAATAGGTGACATCGGTCACCATCTCCACAATAATGGTAAGGTATTCTGTGGCCGATTTGGGAACAATATAGTGCCTTCGTGTATAGCCTACAGAGCTTATTACCACGCTATCACCCTCTAAAACTGGCATTGAGAAATAGCCTGTTCGGTTGGATGTGGTGCCCCGTCCAGCCTTAGGTACGTATATATGTACTCCCGGCAGGCCGGAAACACTATCTTCACCTAAAATGATTCCTGATAGCTGAATCACTCTTTTTTTGCTTTGTGCAAAGCTGTCCGTAGCTGAAACACCAAAGCCGATCACCAGCAAAAAGATAAACCACTTAATATTGAGACGCCCCATAGTCAGTCGATTACTCAAAGATAAGGATTGCACTTAAACTGCCCTAATGTTTAATAAGGAGCATTACATTAACGTTTTTATACTAACTTGAGCATTCAAAAACACTTATTCTTCAACCGAAATAATTCCACCAGCGGTATGAGGCTAAAACACTTTAATATTGACCTGGGCGCTCAGATTTTTCTTGCCTGCTCTGATACATCCAGACTCCGTATATTGAATTTAATTATGAACAATGGCGAAATGTGCATCAGTGACCTGGAGCGTATCTTGGATTTTACACAAACGAAAACATCCCGCCATCTGGTGTATCTCAAAAACTCAGACATTTTATCCATCCGAAAGTTTAATCAGTGGGTGTTTTATCAAATAAAGGATGAGGTACATGATATCATCAAGCAAATACTTCAGTTTATCAGTCGCGATTCCATTCTCCAAATGGATCAACAGGTATACGAAACACTCTATTCCAATCGCGAACTTGCCCTTAACAAACTCAATATCCGACCACTTACCCAACCTTAGTTTTGACTGATTCGAATTATAAATGTGTGATCTTTGATCTCGATCATACCCTCTGGGATTATGATAAGAATTGTGCAGAAGCCCTTAGTGAATTATATGAAATCAAAGGCCTGAAAGAAAAGGGGGTACATTCCTTCGACAATCTCCTTGATGTGTTTATGGAAATGAACATGCAGATGTGGGATCAATACGACCTTGGAATCATTCAACAGGATGTAATTCGCTACGAGCGATTTCATCGGATCTTACTTGCACTTGGAGTAGATGACTACAAGCTATCTCTCTCTCTATCCAGCGAATATGTGGCCCTCTCTCCTACCAAGAAAAACTTGCTCCCAAATGCGAAGATGATCCTGGATTATCTAAAGGTAAAATATCGCATGTTGATTATCACCAATGGGTTTGAAGCCATTCAAATTACCAAACTTTCATCATCCGGTATTTCCAATTATTTTGATGGAATAATCACCTCAGAGACAGCAGGACACAAAAAACCAGCCAGAGAAATCTTTGATTACGCACTAGCGCTGGGTAGTTATCAGCCACATGACGTTATAATGGTAGGTGACAACCTGAATACCGACATCAAAGGAGCCCATAACGCATTTATTGATAGCGTCTATTTTAACCCACTAAAGAAGGGACACACCACTGAGGTAAAACACGAAATTTCTGATCTAATTGAACTAAAATCCATCCTTTAATCGTTTTCAAATTGATTATCTTTGCATCCCTCCTGACCAGAGGAAACGCTATCACATTTTTGTACACAAAATACTTTAATACTTATGGCCAACGGATTTTATAATGTTCCTACTCCAAAAAATGAGCCCATTCTATCGTATGCTCCAGGCACCAAAGAAAGGGCCCTTCTAAAGAAAGCACTTGAAGATGCGCGTGCGAATAAAGCAGACATTCCCATGCACATAGGCGGAGAAGAGGTGCGCACTGGAAAAACAATTTCTATTTCTCCTCCCCACGATCACAAGCACTCCTTGGGACATTTCCATGAAGGTGATAAAGGCCATGTGGAACAGGCCATTTCTGCTGCAATGGCCGCCAAGGAACTTTGGGGCAATTTAAGCTGGGAACATCGGGCCAGCATTTTCTTAAAAGCTGCTGAACTTATGGCTGGACCCTATCGCTATAAGCTCAATGCATCTACCATGCTTGCGCAATCCAAAAATGCCTTCCAAGCAGAAATTGATGCTGTGTGTGAGTCGATTGATTTTCTAAGGTTCAATACGCACTTCATGACAGAGATATATCAAGACCAGCCACAATCGTCAGCTGGGGTTTGGAATCGCATGGAGTACCGACCATTGGAAGGGTTTGTTTTTGCACTAACACCATTCAATTTCACTGCCATTGGAGTAAATCTCCCCACCAGTGTAGCGATGATGGGTAATACCGTAGTATGGAAGCCAGCCTATACACAGATTTATTCTGCACACGTAGTAATGGAGATTTTAAAAGAGGCCGGTCTTCCCGATGGCGTGATTAACCTGGTCTATACAAGTGGTCCCGTTACAGGAGATGTGATCTTTCACCACAAAGATTTTGCTGGTATTCACTTTACAGGAAGCACTAATGTATTCCAGACGATCTGGAAAACCATAGGTGATAATATTTTTAAATATAAATCTTATCCTCGCATTGTTGGGGAAACGGGTGGCAAGGACTTTATCATGGTGCACAAGAGTGCAGATGCTAAAGCAGTATCTACAGCCATCAGCCGTGGTGCATTTGAATATCAGGGGCAGAAATGTTCCGCTGCATCAAGGTGTTATATCCCTTCAAATCTATGGGATGACGTAAAGAAATATTTACAGGAAGATCTCAAGTCTATGAAAATGGGTCCTACTGAAGATTTTGGTAATTTCATTAATGCAGTGATTGACGAAAAGTCCTTTGACAAAATTGCAGGCTACATCGATCAGGCAAAAAAGAATCCACAAAATGAAATCATTGCTGGAGGCAAATACGATAAATCAAAAGGGTATTTCATTGAACCCACAATAATCGAAACCAAAGATCCTTCGTCCACCACCATGTGCGAGGAAATTTTTGGTCCTGTGGTTACAATTTATGTTTACCATTCAGAAAACTACGAGCAAACATTGGAGCTGGTAGATCAAACTTCTCCTTATGCACTGACTGGTTCCATCATTGCAAAAGATAGATACGCAATTGATCTGGCCACTAAAAAATTAACAAATGCGGCAGGCAATTTCTACATCAATGACAAGCCAACTGGCGCAGTGGTAGGCCAACAACCATTTGGCGGTGCCAGAGGATCCGGAACAAATGACAAAGCCGGTGCAAAAATGAATTTGTTGCGCTGGACTTCTATGCGAACCATCAAGGAAACATTTGTTTCGCCTACGGATTATAGATATCCATTCCTGGATAAAGAATAAAAACCATAGTAATAACAACAAAGAGCCCTCAAAAATATTGAGGGCTCTTTTTTTAAATCACTTCTCTGTACCACGAGATTCTTCGAGTGAGGTACATCAATACACTGATCACGATAAATAATCCAACACTTCCAGTTAACAATGAGAAATCCCGCTGTATAATAATAACATAGATAAAACCATAAAATACCATCAGCAAACCTGAAAACAGACCCACTAACTTTTTAGGTTTCAAAAAAGAAACTGAATACAAAGTAAGTAGTGCCACGGTAGCCATGGAAGAAATCAAATAGGAGCCATTATAACCGACTTGCTCTGACAAACTTAGAAGGAGGGTATAATAAACAATTAATGCTGCCCCTATGAGCAAATACTGATAGGGATGAATTTTTATTTTTTGGGATATCTCCACCAGAAAAAGCGAGACGAAAGTCAACAGGATAATTAGCACTCCATACTTTGATGTGCGCATGCTTTTCTGGTATTGCTCCACAGGAATAAGCAACTCAACTCCAAAATCAGAACCCG
>JAHBUB010000072.1 GCA_019638285.1 Cyclobacteriaceae bacterium
CCTACCCAACCGCCATCTTCAGAAGTTTTGGAGTATACTTTCCTCCCCCCCATCTTTGTCACTGCATTCTCATAATTTCTAATCACCTGCAATCGACTTGGTAAATTAGGACCGAAAGGTCCATCGTAAGAGTATGTAATATTTGTAACAGTGCCTTCTAATATTTGGGTTTTATCTTTACCAACCACAAATTCATATTCATCATAATTCTCTGTACAGTCCTGAATGTAATATTTATCAAGACGGTTGAAGAATGAATGATCCGTGCATCCTTCTGCATCCGCCTCTTGAGCAAATGAGATACTGGTTATGCAAATCAATACAGCAAGTATGCTGAATCCTAAAATTGGCATTTTCATTTTTCCTTCTATTAATTGCGTCTCACTCCATTTCTATTTTTATGTTATTACCAAAGTCAATGCTTCAGATTGACACACATGAGATCCAAAGGCAATTCCTTAGGATATGCAGATTAAATCTGAATCTACTTTGATTAACTATTCGAAGTTGGGTTGGCGAAAACTGCTTTCATTGGAAAAAAGTCCCAATTATTGATTCCCGACAGGACTTCCGGAAAACATTTTTACGATATTAAGATTTCGGTTAAAAAAATAACCTGGAGTTTCACCCATGATCTCTTTAAAGTCATTGATGAAATGCGACTGGTCAAAATAATTGCCTTCAAAGACTAAACTCTGATAATCTATTGCATTTTCATCTTTTATTTTTGTCCATAAATAATCAAACCGAACTATACGTGCCAATGTCTTGGGGCTTACTCCTGTGCGTTTGACAAACTTCCTAAGTAAGGTGCTTTTGCTGGCATGGCACTCCTGCATAATTACTTTCACTGGTGTAGTAATGCTCTTATCAATTATTTTGTCATAAAGCACATCTACTGGATCGTGACGATAAGGTGTTTTTTGTACTGAAGTGATCAAATTCTGAAAATGTGCAATTCGCTGCTGTGTTGTGTTGAGCGTTGCCATTTCTCTCCACAACGGGAGAAAAATATTTTGTGGAAGATTTATACTCCGCTTTGAAACGGGAGACATGTCTACTTCAAATAATCTTGAAAAAACAGTTGCTTTACAAGCTATCGCCAAAGTGTCCATTTCTCCTTGAAATTTCAGCGTAAATGCTTTGGGAACAATCGGAGCTACAAAAAAAGATTCTAGTTTTATCGGAGGTTCCGCAACTATTAAGGGACGATTCTTGAAATGAAAAAGGAGGTAAATATAAGGGCGAGGAATAAATTTATCTGCCAAGGGCGAACCATTAAACCGATACGTTTTATATTGTCGAATGAGGAGCTCGTCATTTTTATCATTATCAAAAACGTCTATGCTTACCATAGGTTTCAATTGCAAAGTTACTTTATGACTAGTAACTCACTAGCGCGTCCTCACCACAAAGGTAATTTTCCCTACGGATACAGCAGGTACCTGGGCACCTGGTTTTTTTGAAAAGGTAAGTTTTGAAATAGCATCCCGACATGCCTTCTCTGCATCAATGCTGAGACTTCGTTCCAACACGCGGTAACCGATGATTTCACCATTTTGATCCACCTTAATCTCAAATTCAATCTTACCTGCCGACTCATTCTGAGCGATGGCTGGCCTGGGTATTTCGTCCCAGTCCCATCCTGCCAAATCCAGGGCAGGGCCTCCTCCACCACCACCCTGTTTTCCATAAAGCGCTTTGGCATCCAACGATCCTTCTTTGCTGCCCTTGTCGCCTACGGTATTAGGATTGTCACCATGGTTGGCGGCCGCGTTTTCCTTCTTTCCATCAGACGGATAAGTAGCTAATAATTTCTCCTCTTTTTTTACCTGCTCTACAGGCTTTTTCTCCTGTGGCTTCTCTTCTACCTTAGGCTTTGGCTTCACTTCCTTTTTAGTTTCCTCAACAGCTACGGGGCTTTCAATTTTAGAAACAGGCTGCTCAGCAGTTGCAGTCTCCTCTTTGGGTGTAGTCTCTTCTACTTGTTCCTTATTGTCTTCTGCATCTGGTTCTTGTTCCTTATTGTCTTCTGCATCTGGTTCTTGTTCCGTGGTTTGTGCTTCATTGGGGGGTGTCTCAGGCTGAACTTCACCATAACCTTCAGCATCTAAACCGAAGTTGAGTTCTATTCCATATTCCGGTAAGGGAGGGTTAGGCGCACGCCATGCGATCATCAGTAGAAATGCAATCACCAGAGCCGCATGAACACCTATTGAAGTGATCAGCCCAATCCTTTGATTTCTCTTTTCCTCCCTATTGGTCATTATTACTTCGGTTTAGTGGCAATAGAAACTTTCGCTTCCAATGCAGTCGCTATTCCTGCTACGTAAACTAACTCTTCTGTAGGTACACTTTTATCGATATGAAGGATTACCACTCCACTTGGGCCTGATAATTTACTTTTAAGCACACCTTCCAGTGTTCCTTTCGTTACTCTTTCGTCATTAACATAATACTGAAAGTCTTTTGTTACCGTAACCGATACTTTTTGTACTTCAATGGAACTCGCCTTGCTTGAAGGTAAACTAACCGGTAACCCTGACGGAGTAATAAAAGATGAGGTGAGCATGAAAAATATCAATAGCAAGAATACCAAGTCCGTCATGGAGGCCATGCTAAAAGCTGCTTCTACCTTATTTCTTGATTCAAGTTTCATACTACTTTGGCTCTTGCAACAGATCTATAAAATCAACAGACGAATATTCCATTTTATGCACCACCTTGGAAACCCGTGTTACCAAATAATTGTATCCAAGGTATGCTACAATACCCACCATAAGTCCTGCCACAGTAGTGACCATCGCGGTATAAATGCCCGATGAAAGTAACTTCGGACTCACAGACCCTTCCTCCTGAGCAATGGCGATAAATGCCTGCACCATTCCAATTACCGTTCCCAAAAAACCCATCATGGGGGCAGCTCCGGAAACAGTTGCTAAAATGGAAAGGTTCTTTTCCAACTTAAAGAGCTCAATCTTTGCTACGTTCTCGATGGACGCTTCTATATTCTTCAGCGGGCTTCCTATTCTTGATATTCCTTTCTCAATCATTCGTGCAATAGGACTGTCAAATTGTGCACAAACCATCTTTGCTCCATTGATATCCCCTTTCAAAACCAGCTCTTTGATTTTAATAATGAATGCATCGGGGCTTTTATTGGCTTTATTAATAGTGAGCATTCGTTCCACAAAAATGTAGATCGCAACAAAAGAACTAAGAACGATGGGAATCATCATCAGTCCGCCTTCTTTTGCCAGTTCCCACACCGAAATCGCCTGATCGGTTGTTACCTCAGCCGTATCCGTAATCACTTGCAATAAGATCATAGTTTAAAAAATAAGTTTAATCATGAAAAAATGGGCATCATGAATCAGTATCGTACCACCCACACTTCGTTACCATACTTCGCTTTCACCTCATCTGCATTGGCCTGTGCTAATGCATAAGTTTCACGGTCGGCTATGGCAAGTCTGTAAAATTTAGTTTTTCCAAATGGTGGAATAATTTTAGTACTCACCCCTTCTTTACTGAGTTTCTTGGCATAGTCCATCATCAAGTCATCATCAATACCTGCAGTTATTACTACATAATAACGCCTTGTACGCTCATTTAGTCTTTGGATAGTACCCGTCTCAGGCTTTGCATTGGCAATGGCAATAGAATCAGCAATTGCCCTTTTCCTTGCCTCCTCTTGTTCGCGGACTAAGCGAGCTTCATTGTCTCTCTTCGCCTGGGCTTCATCGGCTGCTCTTTTATCTGCTATTTCCTTTTTTTCCTTTTCTTTAGCCGGCTTATACACATAGCTGTATATCAAAAAGCCAGCCACAATTATTACCGCACCTATCACCAATCCAATTACCAGAGGTGCATTGGATTTCTCATCTACAGGTGGTTCATATACGTATCGTTCTTCCTGAGGAGTATTCGCAAAAGGCGTGGCTTCTTCTGCAGAAGAACTATAGGAATCATCACTTACCTCCCCTTTCCCTTCATTAAGTGGTTTGTATTCAATATCAGGCAAGCCAAAGCTATCTTCTGACTCGTTGCCATTCTCCAGATTATCATCCGGACGGTCTTCGGGTTTTTTTCTTTTTGCCATAGGTGATTTAAGAGGTTAAAATGCGTATTAGTAACAAAAATAACGTAATTTATTAAAACAAATAACCCGCCATTAAAAGCTCCAACTCACACCTCCCATCGCCTGAAATCCTCTCACTGGATAATTCAGATATACGGGGTAGTCATTGGACAAGATATTTTCAAACTTTAAAAATATAGATACCTGCGGAGACAGAAAGTAATCGGCTTTCACATTTAAGTCAATACCCGGATTAAGATTGACTATACCGTTTGTTTCATTATTAAACGACTTCATTCCTCCCTGGCCTACAAAACCAATGTTTAAAAGTAATTTCTGATATATATTAAATGAAGAATTTGCCCTTAATCTATAGGTTGGCTTATGCCATGCTTCCGCCTGTTTATCAGTAGAATAACCATAGTAATCTCCACGTAAACTAAAGCGTACTATTTCATTTTTATTATAACCCAGCTCCCCAAACAGGTTAATTCGCTGAGTATTACCTTCGTCATAAACAATATCAAATTTTGATCTGTCTCCAGGGGTATTCTGAAAAAAATAAAGGTCCTGTAAATTAGCGACCGCCATACCTAGATTAAATGCGATCAGTCGGCCGACCTTGCCCTTTAACCCTGTTACAAGTTCAGCCATTTTATTTGTGTGGAAAATACCTATGTTGGAATTCAACCATAAATTTTCTCTTGAAAGTGTGTGTAAGGTCACCTTTTCCATATCCCCTGAAAGGCCGGCATAGGCATTTATGCTCGGAGAGAGTATATAATTTGCACTTACATTGGGATAGAAATGCAATGGCTTACTTCTTATAGAATCATTTTCAATGACTGCTGTTACCCCAAGAGATATCGATAAATTCTCCATTGGACTAAATGCGAATGATGGACTTACCTTGAAGAGGTGGCGTGGCTTGGCATCAACCAACGAGTCCTTCCTGGCAATCAAATCATAACTCGAGGTCAGCGTAATCTTATTCTTATCAGAAATAGTGTAGTCACTAATAAATTTGAAAGACAAATCGCTTTCTGCGGCTTCATACTTGTCTTTCAAATAACTAAAATTACCTCCAAGGTTGAAATTAAAATCAGACAGCTTCGTATTGCTAATAGCACCTCCCAACGATACTACATTGTAAATCTGTCGGATGGTATCTCTTGTCACCTCCAGTCCTGAAGTATAACCATAAAAATATCCGCCCCGATTTTCATAATCTATAAAAGCATTGGTAGTTAATGCTTTGGTATACGTTTGACCGAATAGTTTAATGTTTGTAATGCCACTGGCTGAATTTTTACCATCTACGGGGCCCTTCCCAAAACTTCTATGGTAAAGTTGTGTTCCTAAAAATCTATTCTTATCACGTTTGGTATTCAACCATGCATCAAGATATGGTGAAGCGTAATTTCCAAATCCGGCACTCACGTAATTTCCATATATCTTGGAAATATCCTCTTGTTTAAGTCGCAGCGGGCGGGGGTTGGATTGATAATCAGGGACGTTAAAGCCTAGGTTCCTGAACTCATATGTGATTTCAGGTTGAATAGGTTCAGCTGGTCTGGGCGGTACCTTTTCAAAATTTCTGTTTGCACGGGGCAATACTATTTGCCGCTCTCTTACAATTTCTATCTCCACATTCCCGATCTCCCCATCGCGTTCCCATTGATCCTCCTGCGCAAAAGCCAAATGAGAGAAAAGCATCATCAACAGAAATGCACTTGCGCAAAAAACATGTTTACATCGCAATAAAATCATCAGCCCGTCAATTGTTGTTGTTGTTCAATGAATCCTTCTCTTTCATCTGCTTGTCCTTTATCAATTCATTATCTTCAATTCGTTTTAGCTTTTCTCTGGCCAACGCTCTGATATTTTCTAGTGGGAAGTTTTCGATGATAGACTTTAACGTACCTTTTGCCTGGAACAAATCTCCCATCGCCACAAAGTTTTCACTCAAAAGAAGATAAGACTTTCCCACCCACTCTGTATAAGCAGCAAAATCTGTATTAAGGCTTATTAATGTTTCATAGCATTGCTTGTATTCTTTTGTAAGGAATAAAATCTCTCCCAAAAGATATTTTGCTTCTGCCCCATTCTCATCCTGTGCGGTGTTGAGCGTATTTAAAAATTCATCCTTTGCTGATTCATAATCCCCACGGGCCATGGCCGACTTACCCAAAAACAGGGATGCTTTATTTTGTGCGCCTGCACTCACATTGCCACCTTCGAGAATCAACTTTGCATAGATATCTACAGAATCATACCTCGCCAACATATAATAAGACTCCATAAGTCCCGACCATGCATTGTATTGATCCTTCTTCGTTGAAGCTTCTTTGGCAAGTTGTTGAAACACGGGGACTGCTTCCTGATAGTTGCCCAACTTATATTGCAATTCTGCAATTCGTGCTGTCACCCTGCTTGCAAACTGGAAGGAGAAGTCACTCCTAATTTCTTCATAAACCCCCAATGCTTTTGCATAATCTTTTAGGCGATAATAGGACTCTGCCTGATAGTATTTTGCTTCCGTAATTCGGGGACTATCGGGATAATTTCTCAGGTAGTTGCCCAAACTCGTAATGGCCCTCTGGTAATCCTGACTAAAGTAAAGGTTTTTGGCCGTTTCAAATTCTACCGATTCTATGCCCTGGGCATCAGGGTTGGCATTCTTAAATTGTGCCAGATGCGCATCAAATTCATTCCCTCTTCCTGCTAAATTTAAAGCTTCCTGCAATGGAAGAAGCACATCATTAGCAACAGGGTGACCGCTATAGTCATCTATCACAGTAATGTAATCAGCAGCCGTTTTATTGTAATCTTTCAAGTTGTAGTAAGCAGCCCTGCGCATGTAAGCATAAGGAACAGAAGCGGAGGAGCTTATTGGAGTTAATTAATCTGGAAAACCCTGACACAGCCTCAGAATATTTCCCCTGCTCAAAATCCAATTGGGCACGCTGAAACATTGCCTCATCTATAAACCGCGATTGTGGAAAATCTTTTAATACCTGATCCAATTCAGCAGCAGCCAGGTCATACTTTCTTTGTATACCAAGAATAACTCCTGCTTGCAAGTGTGCATAATCATTGTCAGATGATTTTAATTGTATGGCTTTTTTATAATTGGCCAGGGCTTCTGGATAAACTTTCGTTACATAATAGCAATCTGCGAGTCTCAATACTCCATCCGACAAATTCGGAGATGTTTGCTTTACAAATTCTTTAAAATTAAAAAGGGCCCGATCGTATTGCTGCAAATTAAAGTAGACATAGCCTAGGCCATATCTTGTTTTGGTCAGTATCTCAATGTTTTCATAGTTGGGTATACCGATAACTCGCAAATAGTTAACAGCAGCTTCTTCATACTTCCGACCAATGGAATAGGCTTCCCCATTCCAGAAGCTGGCTTCTGCTAAATAATTAGGATCCACCGGATATTGAATAGATTTCTCGAACATCTGCACAGCCCCTGCATATTGTTCCATATTATACAGCTCTATCCCTTTTAACATCGTTGCTTTCTGGTAGGCCCTATTGATGGCTGGTCCTCTAGATGGAAGCGCTTCAATGTATTCAATGGCTTTATTGTAATTGTTTGCATTCACGTAGGCCTGAGAAAGCACTTCCTTTACTTCTGTAGTATAGGCACTGGATTTATAAGTCGATAGAAAGCTTTCTAGCTCCTCAATGGCATCATCTGATCTTCCCAAATCATAGGATATCTTGGCATGCTGGAAGCTGCTTTCCTCCATCAGCCGTGGATCTTCCTTGAATTTCTTTGCATTGTTAAATGCGGTAAGCGCCAACTGCTTCTGGTTCTGCTTCAGATAGATAGCGCCCAAATAATAGGAAGCATAAAAACCGACAGAGTCCTGATCAGATGCGGAACGTTTAAGATATGCCAATGCCTTTTCATTATCGTTCAATGAATAGGCGGAGAAACCTGCCCGCAATAAAACCCCTTTATCTGCCCTTGCCTCATTTACCTCCAAGTAATCTTCGTAGCCCGCCAAAGCTTTCGTAAATTCTT
>JAHBUB010000073.1 GCA_019638285.1 Cyclobacteriaceae bacterium
TGGCGGAAAAAATAAAATACTATTTAATAAATGACCAGGAAAGAAGTAAAATACAGGAAGGGGGCTATCAACGTGCGCAAAGAGCCTATAGCCTTGATCATAGGGCCTTAGAGCTGTTGAAGATTTTAGAGACCAAAGGGATAATAAAATGAAGGTAAATTATTATTTCAGAAATCCTGGAGCTGGAAATTATAGTATTGAGAATGTTTTTGAAGCCGTGATGAAAGGATTAGACCCTGCAATGGAAATTAAACGCTATCATACGAAGAAACCTGTTGACCTGAATTCGATTTTCTCTAAGAGAAGAAAGGCAGATGTTCACCACATTACCGGTGCAGTGAACTATCTTACTTTTGGCTTGCCTGGTAAGAAAACCATTTTGACAGTACACGACATTGGTCATTATACGGAGACGATAAAAGGTTGGAAGAAAATAGTTTATAAATATTTGTTTTGGGTATTCCCATTACGAAGAGTAAAGAAAATTACAACTATTTCTGACTTTACGAAAAGGGAGTTAATAAAACACTTCAACATTGATAGTGGTAAAATTGTGGTTATTCCCAACCCGGTCAATCCGGATTTTCAATTCAGACCTTTTGTAAAGAGTGAAATGCCCATCATACTTCAAATTGGAAGTGGAAAAAATAAAAATATAAATTTGTTATTGCGGGCCGCTCAAGGCTTAAATGTAAAGTTGTTATTGATCCGGCCACCTGACCCTCATTTGATCAATGAAATGGAGCGCATGGGAATACACTATGAGTTCCGTAATAATTTAAGCACAGCCCAACTAATGGAGGCATATTCTGAGTCTCAGATTATCTTTTTTGTATCCACCTATGAAGGGTTTGGTCTGCCTATCATTGAAGGAATGACTATAGGTAGACCGGTAATTACTTCGAATAGAAGTCCAATGAAAGAAGTCGCTGGCGATGCAGCTCTTTTGGTTGATCCGGAAGATGTGAGTGGCCTTCGTACGGCAATTATTGAACTCATCGAATCCCCTACTTTGTGCAAAGAACTTATTGATAGAGGAATAAAGCAAGTTCAAATGTATCAACTTTCCAGGATATCAAAACAATACCAAGATCTCTATAGCGAAATAGCCAATGATCACCCATAAAAAAATCTATATTCTCTATGCGGAGGCAATGCCTTATGTGGCTGCCGTTTGGGATGTGCTGGCTGTGAAGCACCAATGCCAATTAATAGTAGTTCACTGGGATAAAAACAAGCACACACCCTATTCATTTAACTCAAAATCTTTACAAGCTTTTGTTCGCAGTCAGGAGACAATAGAAACATTGCGGGGTCGCCTTAACGCTTTTAAGCCCGATGTTTTGTATGTGTCAGGGAGAATGGACAAAGATTACTTGACGGTGGCGCATGAGGCAAAAACAAGAGGTATTCCTGTAGTGATGGGATCAGATAAACAGTGGCATGGTGGTTTTAGGGATTACCTTGCTGTTCTGCTAAAGAAATATTTATACAAACCTTATTTTACCCATGCCTGGATTCCGGGTAGCAAGCAGTATGAATACGCAAATCGAGTTGGATTTAAAGCTGAAAATATTCTTCCCGATTTATTATCGGGTAATATTCAATTATTCAATTCCTTCTACCATGAAAGAGAAAGACAAAAGACAAGGAAAGACATCCTCTTTGTGGGTCGGCTCAGTAAGGTAAAAGGTGTTATGCCACTCATAACTGTTTTAGCAAGGCTAAGAGAGGCTGGAATCTTTACAGGTAAACTATGGATTTTGGGCAATGGTCCCCTCAAAGATAAGTTGCCAACTTACGACTGGATAATTCACAAGGGATTTACCAGTCAGGAAGACATGAAAGAAATTGTTCAAGATGCTGCAATATTTTGTCTTCCAAGTATTAAAGAACCTTGGGGGGTCGTGATACATGAAATGGCGGCAGCAGGTATCCCTATTTGTTGCTCTGATGCATGTGGTGCGGCATCACACCTTGTTAAAGACGGGTTTAATGGACGTATTTTCAGAGCAGGTAATTGGACTGATCTTTATTCAAAGTTGGAATGGTTAATTAAGCTACCTTTGGAGGATCTAAATCAAATGGGAGAACGTGGTCATCAGTTGGCACAATTGATAACGCCACAGATTACTGCGCTAAGTTTACTAAGTATATGGAGCGAGGCCAAGACAAAAGTAATTTCGTGAGAATGACAATTTATATTGATCCTTCTAATATTCTTGTACGTGGTGAAAAGAAACATTTAGTGAAGTTGATAAAGCGTGCAGAACAAGTCAAGCGCGGTTTTAATAAGGTAATTGTTTATGGCAATCGGTGATTATCTAATTTTCTAAAAGACGTTATGCGATTTCACTTTTTGGATGGATATAGAGCATTGGCAGTCTTATTAATTCTGTTCCATCATTCAACAACTAGCTTTTTTGTTAAACTACTAAATGGAATTAATCTGGATCATTTAGGTTTCCTGTTATCTTCGTTCACACAATCGGGTGTCGAGTTGTTTTTTGTCTTGAGTGGTGTAGTCCTAATGCGTCCCTATCTAAGATCGAAGAAGGAATTCAATTGGCTGACTTATATAAAACGTAGATTCATAAGAATTTACCCTCCTTATTTTGGAGCAGTTTTATTTGCCTCTGCGGTAATTGCGGTAAATACTTATTTCCCAACCTGGTATTCCGCCATTTTGTTGAAATTTAATGTCCACTCGTTTATCAAGCAATTCTTCCTCTTTAATCAAAAATGGGATTTTTTTAATTTGGCATGGTGGAGTTTACAAATTGAAATTTTATTTTATTTAATAGTACCAATAATAGTATACCTGCTGGTAAAGTGGCGGGGTAACATAAGTATTATGGGACATTTTTTAATCATTCTTGTGTCATCTCTTTTTCTTCAAAATGTGATGATGGTGGTGGCACCACTTAAATACTCTTCTGTAGTGGTGTACTCTAATTTATTTCGTTCTGTGGATTACATCGCATGTTTTTATTTGGGAGTTTGTTTGGCCAGAAGAGATTACGGCTATAAGGACCAGCTTATTTCATCTATAATTGGTGTTTTGCTAATTGCACTTTCATTTTATTATAAGCCATTTGTTCATATGGGCTATGGTTTTTTTTACTTTGCTCTCATTAGTTTTTCGTTCGCTAATCCCAGGTTTTCAAAACATTTTGAAACCAAGAATTTGATTTGGCTGGGAGAACGATCCTACTCATTATTTTTAATTCATTTTTCTGTATTTTATTTGACAAATTACCTGGTCTCCTATTTTGTGGATGAGCGATCATTCTTATATGGCATATTATCAAGAGGGATAGGGGTACCGGCTTCCTTATTCATGGCAATGATTTTATTCTGGTTCGTAGAAAGACGCTTCGCCAGAGGATTAATTACCAGCGAAGATTATTATCCACCAATTTTTTACTCCTTTTTTTCTGGTAAGAAGAGAGTAGCTCCAAATGTATAAAGTGAATAGCGCTCTACTTCTAATTGATGCTTCCAATATCCTTGCGGGGGGAGGAAAGACACATTTGGTGGAGTTGATGAAGCATGCAGAACCAGATACGCATGGTTTTGATAAAGTAATTGTGTATGGCCATGAGGGGGTAATGAAGGAAATACCACCAAAACCCTGGCTGGAGAAAGTGACACCTGCATTATTTGCCCATGGCTATTTGGGCCGATGGCTCTGGAAGGTGGTCGCGCGCAAGTCAGTTCAAAATGGAATCTGGTTTGTCCCGGGTACAGGCAGTGCTCCTGGTAATTACGTGACCATGTGTCAAAACCTATTGCCTTTGGATAGGGAGGAGCGCAACCGTTATTTTTTCTCGCTTACCTGGTTACGATTGACTTTATTATCCATGTTACACCCACGAGCGTTTGCCAAGGCAAAAGGTGTTATTTTTTTGAATGAATACTGCTATAATGCATTACCGAAGGCAGAGCAGCATTTGATAAGGAGCAAAAGCATCATCCCTCATGGTGTGAGTGAATCGTTTTTTACGCAAAGAATAGCGCAAGAAACAAATAAGACATTGAAATTGATTTATGTGTCTACGGTAGCCGTATACAAGCATCAATGGTGCATCGCCCAAGCCATTGAGGAGTTGCGACAGGAGGACATCGATGTGGAAATAGACTTTATTGGCACAGCATATTCGCATGCGCTGAAACAACTCTCACCCTTTTTAAACAAAAACATCCGGTACCATGGACCGGTGGATTACAAACAGTTGCCCGAATGGTACAGTAAAGCAGATGCCTTTATTTTTGGCTCTACCTGCGAAACATTTGGAATGGTATTATTGGAGGCCATGGCCGGTGGCTTGCCGGTATTATGTTCAAAATACAGTTCCATGTCGGAGACGTTGGGAAATCATGCCTTTTATTTTGATCCGCTGAATGTAAATGACATAAAACGAATCATTTTACATTCTTATAGAGAGAGAGAAGCATTAGTAGAGCTAGCCATCAGCGGCCAAAAGTATGCACGTGAGTTTAGATGGGAAAGAACAGCACAACAAACATTTGATTTTTTGGAGGAATGTTATAAGAAGTAATTCATGCGGTATTTATGAATGCATTTGGTGATTATCCAATTGGTTGTTTCTTAAGAAGTTGATCAGATTACTTAATATCCAATTTTTGGACATAAAGACTGCTTCAATATTTCTGAATCAATTAGTTGTTATATTGTGAAAATTAATTTTTTTTCTAAAAACTAAATGTGAATAAACTTTCGATTCTCTTTAAGAAAATATTCAGAAATATTTATTACAAATTTGTAGAGGGGAGAACTACTGTTATAAAGAAGCCTGAAATTTTAAATGGATTTAAGTGGATTGAATCCAAGCGTTTCGGCATTGCTTATTCACATGGTAATTACGAAGTTGACTTGCTGGCTCAACTATCAAAATTTTTATCTCCCCAATATGTATTTATTGATGTAGGAGGTCATGCAGGATATGTAGCTTTGTTTGCTTCACGATTGTGTAAACAAGTATTCACCTTCGAGCCTGAGAAGGCCAACTTTGCATTTATTGAGAAAATTATTCAACTCAATTCAATTGAGAATATTAGACCCTATAATTTGGCCATTGGTGCAATAAAAGCGAAACTTAAGTTTGAACAGGGACTAACTTCATCAATGGGAGGTATTTCGGAAACGGGAGACACAGAAGTGCAAGTGATGCCGCTTGATGAATTCATATTTAATGGAGATATTGAAAGGGTTGATGGAGTGAAAATTGATGTGGAAGGTTTTGGGGCAAAGGTTTTGGAGGGAATGAATCATGCAATCCAGAACTACAAACCATTTATTTTGTTTGAGATTCACAATCAAGAAGAAATATTAGCAATAAAATCGCTACGAGGATATACTTTCATTACTACTAATGATCTACCAGTTATATGGGATAGCTTGCCAAATCAATTTGTAATTGCACTGCCAATTAAAAAATGAAACAACTCATCCAAAACCTTAAAACAGGCGCCACTACGCTGGAAGAAATTCCTGCACCTACGGTGCGCAAAGGAGGTGTGTTGATCCGTACCACCCATTCGTTGGTGTCTCTGGGAACGGAACGGATGCTGGTGGAGTTTGGACAGGCCAACCTGATTCAAAAAGCACGGCAGCAGCCCGAGCGGGTAAAGATGGTGCTGGACAAAATGAAAACGGATGGGATCCTACCCACCATTGAGGCAGTCTTCAACAAGTTGGATCAACCGTTGCCACTAGGATATTGTAATGCGGGTGTGGTAGTTCAAGTGGGCGAGGGGGTGAATGGAATAAAAGTAGGAGATCGCGTGGCCAGCAACGGTCCGCATGCAGAATATGTGTGTGTGCCTCAAAACTTAGTGGCAGTCATTCCTGAGAATGTATCCAATGAAGAGGGTGCCTTTACTATCATCAGTGCCATAGGTTTGCAGGGCATCCGCCTGGCAAACCCTACGCTGGGAGAAACTGTCGTGGTGATAGGACTTGGACTGATTGGGTTAGTCACGGCACAATTGCTAAAAGCAAATGGATGTAAAGTAATAGGCATAGACCTGGATGACAACAAGTTGGCATTGGCCGCCTCTTTTGGCATCGATACGTATAATACCAGCGTGGGTGATGTGGTAAAATTTGTCACGGAATCCACGGCAGGCGTGGGTGCGGATGCGGTGTTGATCACCGCCTCTTCGGAAGGCAACGAGATTATTTCGCAGGCGGCACGCATGAGCAGAAAACGGGGTCGCCTCATATTGATTGGTGTCATTGGTTTGGAAATCAATCGCGCGGAGTTTTATGAAAAGGAATTACAGTTTCAGGTGAGTTGCTCCTATGGCCCCGGACGGTACGATGATAATTATGAGCAGCAGGGCAATGACTATCCGTTGCCCTTCGTTCGGTGGACAGAGAAAAGAAATTTTGAGGCAGTATTGCAAGCGATGGCTGGGGGTCAGTTACAGGTAAAGCAATTGATTACGGAACAAGTGCCATTGGCGGAATACCTACAGATCTATGGCGACATGGGAAAATCTGCTGCTATTGCTTCTTTGCTGCAATACCCCGCGGAAGATAAAACGGAATTAAAGCATACGATTAACGTATCACAAAGATCATTCACGCACCAAAAAGGAGTGGTGGGTATCATTGGGGCAGGCAATTTCACAAAAATGACGTTGCTGCCGGCATTAAAGAATACGGGAGCAGAATTAAAAACCATCGCCAGCGCCAACGGGATAACCGGCACGGCATTGGCAAAGAAACATGCGATTGCCAACAGCACCAGCAGCGATAAAGACATCTTATCTGATTCGGAGATTGATTTGGTCATGATTACCACACGGCACAACCTGCATGCAGGTCAGGTGATCGACTCCCTGAAAGCAGGAAAGCATGTGTTTGTAGAAAAACCACTGGCCCTCAATGAAGAAGAGTTGAACAAAATTATCGCAGCGTATGAAAGTGCCAACGAATGCACGCTGAATGTAGGATTCAACCGCAGGTTTTCTCCGCACAGCGAAGGGGTAAAAAAAGCATTGAGTGGTGGCCCCATCAACATGGTGATGACGATGAATGCGGGATTCATCCCCCCTAATAGTTGGGTGCAAGACATGAAAGTAGGCGGGGGAAGGATAATAGGAGAGGCCTGTCACTTTTTGGATTTGTGTGCCTACTTTGCGGATAGTCCCATCGCGGAGGTGTGCATGAATGCAATGGGCCAGGCTCCGGAAGAAAATACCGACAATGCCAGTATATTGGTGAGGCTGGCCAATGGTTCCAATGCGGTGATTAATTATTTTTCCAATGGCAGTAAAGCGTATGCCAAGGAACGGATAGAGATTTTTGCGCAGGAGCGCACTTTCGTTATCGACAACTGGAAAGAAACAAAGGGCCATGGCGCCAATAACTTTAAAACCATAAAGTCATCCATCGACAAGGGGCACAAGGCCCAGTTCCAAAAGTTAATAGAGAGCGTAAAGCAGGGCAAGCCCTCCCTCATTCCTT
>JAHBUB010000074.1 GCA_019638285.1 Cyclobacteriaceae bacterium
GGGGAGATTATGCAACCGGGTGGTCAATGGGATGGAAGGTAAACTTATGGGCCAGAATGTATGATGGAGATAAGGCTCTGCAAATATTGTCTAAGCTTCTTAGGCTGGTAAAAGAAAATGATCCAAATTTTTCAGGCAGTGGATCTTATCCAAATTTATTTGACGCACACCCTCCTTTTCAAATTGATGGAAATTTTGGTGCAACAGCAGGAATTGTTGAAATGTTATTGCAATCCCATGATGGTTATGTCCATTTATTGCCTGCTTTACCTAATAAATGGCAACAAGGCTTCATCTCCGGCATCAAGTCCAGAGGCGGCTTTGAGATAGAGATGCAATGGCAGAATTCCATTTTGAATAAGGGTAAAATTAAATCGCATGCCGGTGGAGTTCTTCCAATCAAAAGCAGCATTCCATTGAAAATATCCGGAGGCAAAGTGCTTACACAATCTCAGGAAAATCATTTGTTGAAGCCTATAGCAGAAATTGAATACCTCAATGTGGATAAAGTGCAATATGCACCAATGAAATTTCCAAAGTTTTATACTTACACGATTGCAACTGAAATTGGCGACGTCATCACGATGGAGGCGGCAGTTCAGAAAAAAACAAAAAGATAAATTCAGAGTAACTGTTTAACTATACCATTCAAAATAGAATTGACCACAATCTTGCTGCTAAAAGTTCACAATTCAGCGTTAAAAAATTTCACCTGAATGTCCGCTCCGTCTGTATTTTTTGCATTGGTTTCAGAGCTTTTATCAAAACAATTCAAATAGTCATTCCATTTTCCGAAGAGTATAATTAACTAATTTTGAGCAAATCAATTTTAAACCATTCAGAAAATGAAATTATCATAAAAATAGTGATGGTAAAAGTTGTTGTGAATTGCTTTCAATTTTTGATTTATTAATCGTTTGGTTATTTAATCTTATTAAAATCATTACGCTGCATATTTGACAATGGGGTGCGTGGAAATACTTTTGCACCTGCTTTTTGTTATTTTTTCTTTCGTTCATGAAGCTTTCAACGTTACTGCGCATTGCAGCCTTGTTGAGGGGACGCCTTTTGCCGATCAGATTGGTTTTTACATCCTGGTTCAAGTATTCTTGTGCGTTGAGTTCCGGGCTATAAGGAGGAATGAAAAATACTTCTATCCTGTCTTTGTGGGCGGCTAACCATGCCTTCAGCTTTTTCGTTTTACGAGCCGGATGCCCATCTATTATTAAGAATATTTTTTCTTTACTATACCGGATCATTCGCTTCATAAAATCAATAAACACATCCGCTTTGAACTTATCGACTAACATAAACTGCAAATGACCTTTGTTGCTGATGGCTGAAATCATGTTCGGCGAAAACCGTTGACCTGTCGCTTTTACCACCGGCGTCTCTCCCCAGGCCCCCCAGGCGCAAGCGTCTCGCCACACTTTCGCCTTCGATTATGGTAGCTTATATGGCAGGACTAACACTTTCCCTAGCGAACTACCAGCAATTCCATCTTACATTCGGATATACAGGAATGAATATAAACTTATTAAAGCACAGCTACAAACCCAGCGTGAACAACTATCAATATGCAACCTCCCCGTGATCAGACATCTATACGAATAAGATCAGAGGCGGGTTATTTTTATCGCTCACATATACGATTTTCACCCCAAAAATAGCAGGGTGCAGCGAAGAAATTTTTATCTATGCGGGAGACGTTGTGCGTTTTGTAGTCCGGTTTCTATTACAACAGCGTAACTCGTAAGTTCAATCTCACCCTGCGTATCCAGTAAATAAAATTTAGCTGAGCTATGCTTGTACTCTATCGGACTTTCACATAAATGCCATACTCCTTTCACCGGATTTATATGGTAATAATCCAGTTTCTGGTTAATGAACTTTTCCGATTCACAATGCTTCCAATCAAACGACAACTCCCAAACATTATGCAATTTATCATTTTGTTTTCGTGACAACTCTATAGTCCGAGACAATTGGTTTAATACTTCCTCTTCATGATTCTTTTCTAATCTTTTTGTTATTTCATATGCCATAAAACGCTTACCATTGCCTATTATGGTATTGATTGATTTTTTCGCTTTCGTAAATCCTATCATAACATGTATATGATTGGGCATAATCACATAGCCAATTATATAATGACCATCGGCCCTTAGATAATTAAACCAGTTATAAACTATATCATATCCATGCACTTTTTCTATAAGAGACAGCCAATTATAGCAGGTTATAGTAGTGGAAAATATTCCCTCGGTATAGGGGATGGTGTTTTTTACAGGCATATTACTGATTATTGGTTCTAATATACAAACTTAATAGCTTGCTCGCCGTGTTTTCCCGAATGGATTTGTGTATATCCTAAATGTTGTGTATTGCTTGTTCGCCACGTCCCCGGCATCTTTGTACGAGTACTCAACTTTTATCTATGCGGGAGACGTGGCGGCGAAGAAAATTCTACTATTTTTTGGGCGGCAAAATGATTAGCTGTTTATGATATGTTCCATCGACTGCTGGTGTAATGGACCCATTAATAGGAAAATGTGCATCTGCCCTCGAAACAGTTTTCCCTGTATATGGATTTACGGCTTTCTCCGCCACAACGTCTCCATCAAGGCATGGAGCCTAGCCGGGACGTTGTTCGTTGCTTGTTCGCCACGTCCCCGGCATCTTTTTACGAATACTCAACTTTTATCTACGCGGAAGACGTGGCGGCGAAGAAATTTTACAGCATTGCTATCGTCACATTCCCTTGCCCACACACATTTACCCACGCACGAGGAGACTGTGCCGCGAAGAAGGGGTTACACGATGCGCTAGACCGCGAAAAAATATTACACTAGTGGGGTGACGAACGAACTAAATAATCCACCGCTTCAACTTCTTTTCCGGAAATGTAAACTGAAAAAATAATAGAATTATCGTCAGAGCGCTTGTCTTTCCATCCAATCACATCCCCTTTTTTAACAGAATCATTTAATGCCACCTTTACGGAATCAAGAAGCGAATAAATCGTTATAATACTATCAGTTTTGACACCAATAAAATACCCTCCCTCTCCCTTTATAACGCCCTCAATTTTTCCTGCAAGGCAGGTACGGACATCAAAGTCATTCTGGGGAGCGATTAAGACAGACTTGTTAGTTCTATGTAGGTAAGCATTGCTAGGGCCGACTATACCATTTTTAATGGGTAATTGCAAAGTATCGGTATTATTGGGAAAGGCTAAAGAATATAGCAAAAGAAAAAATATATTCATGATTTATAACTTTAATTCTTAGTCTTATTTTTCTTTCAATTTATTGTCTCCCCGACTTTCAGGTGAAGTGCGTTTGATGCGTTCTCGAAGTTCTTCTAAAGTTTTACGGTATATTTCGTCTCCAATCATTTTAGCTTGTATTTCATGCCATCGTTTTGTATAATCAACTTCGCTACCTCTAATAATGATATATCTAGCAGTTTTAGGGTCGTAGGACACCTCGTCCCATTCTTCAGAATCTTGTAAACCATGCTCTGCTTCATGTCCCGCCGCCTTTGCAAACCCGGCTTCATAATATGCAGCCATTTCCTCACCTGAAAGTTGATCTCCACCCGCAATTGACATTTCCAATAAATCACTTGTTGTATTATTTTTTATACCATTTTCATTTAACACAAACACCGTTTGATCCCATGCATTTGTTTTATCGTATTTCCCAGTTTTCGAGTTGAAAATTTCATAGTCTTTAGATTTATCGCTAAAATTCCCGTTTTTATACTTTTCAAACATAGCTTTAGGCATTGTCTGGCCACCAACGTTCGATCCAAGATGTTTTGAAATATTTTTTCTCCACGCTACGTTGCTTTTGCCATTCACTCCTTCAAAATAAAAAGTTCTTTTATGTGTTTCCAATGATTTCCAAATTGCAGCCCCATGTTCTGTCTTGTTAAGGACTTCTTGCACACGCTTTGTCATTGGATCATTGGGGTTTCCAATAATGTAACCTTCAATATCTATAAACTTCACAGGATTATTTGCACCATATGAATACGGACTCCATTTTTTCATCTTTTCCGCCATCGGATCCACCACATGCCATCTTCCAATTTGCGGGTCATACATTCTCGCTCCATAGTCATACCAATCTAACCCACTGCCATCGGAGAACTCTTTTCGCTGCTCTTCCTTGCCGTTGTATTTGTATTTATTCTCAGGATTTCCGAACGCCAGTGCTTTGGATGATATTCCCGCCATTGTCAGTCCGAACGGATAATAATGCGTTTCCTCCAAAATTGGACTGCGCGTATGCATTACCTGCAAATTATCAAAGAACACATCTATCGGGCTTTGGTTGCTCACGTAAATATACACATATCCATTCTCTGCCGCCGTTAAATTATTCAAATCCGCATGCGGCCATACTGCCCCATTATTCCCTACTTTACTAAATCCATTGGACTGGCCCCTGAACTGTACATCAAAAAATATGTAGTTGATATACGCTTTGGGTGCCGAAGGCGCCGAATTAGCATTGTTATTCTGTTTGGTGATCAGGTTATTTATGCCGCCGGTGGTATTGGTACTGGCATTTAGCAAGGCTTCGGTAATACCGCCATGGGCCGTTGCCGCTTCTGCTCCGCCCGGGCTGCCTAAAATGCCCGCTATAATATCTGCGGCCAAAATTGTGGAGTTGGCCGATGTACCACCGGTAAAGCTTTCAAAATAATAACTCTTACCCATAATACTGATCTTATCCCCCGCCATCACTTTGAGTAGGATACCCAGCCCCATTTTATTGCCCGTTGCTCTACCATCAACACGGTACAATTTTTCACTATTTGCCGTTGATGCGCTGCTGGGATTGGGATTTACCGGGGAGTCTGTAAGGCCGGGGCCACCGTTTTTATTGGGGTAAGCTGTATTTGGAGAACTCGTAATACCCGTTGCCATACTGTTGGCCACCACGTAGGCGGGATCTATCGTGTAATAATTCTTCTCCACATTGATGGCATTGGGGCTACCCGTTGTATTAATATTGCCTTCCAGGGTGGCTGCGGGGTAAATATCCTGCTTTTGTTCTTCGGTTAACACCATCCTTACATTGCCTAAATGATCTTTCATAAAATAATCGTAGGCAAAACCGGTGGGGGTATTAGGCGTAGATGGATTGTCGTATAATGGCCTAATCCTACCTTCTTCGTGCCCCACCAATTGTAATTTATCGGCATAGTCCGGCCGGTTGGGATCTGCAGGGCTGATGGTTTTACTTTCGTAAACCAACCCGCCTAAGTATGTAGTGGTGCTGGTAATGGTTTTATTACCATTGGCCGTACTGGGGAGTTCTGTGGTTACTTTTTTGAGCTTACTGCCTGCCGCATCATAGGTGTAGGTAATACTGCCCTTACCGGTTATGGTAACGGTCTGCGGAAGGTTAAGGTGGTTATAACTGATATCGCTAATCGCTTTATTTTCATCCAACTTTAAATTACCGTTATCATCATAGCCGTAATCATCGGCTGTTCCGTTTGTTCCGTCTTTAAAATCGCCCAGTTTACCGTTGGCTGCAAAAGTGGAGGCATCCGTTACTTTTAGCAGCTTATTGCTATTGTCTGCATAGGTATAGGTTAGGTTATCGATAGGTGGAATAATATTGATTTGAATGCCATTGTGCCCTAACCGGGTAAGATTACCGTTGAGATCGTATTGGATATTATTACTCGAAAAATCAATGCGGTCGTCTTTGGTAAAGTTGGCCGAAGCGCCGCTGCCACTTATCCGTTGGTTGAAATCGGCTTTCTATCGTCACAATCCCTTGCCTCGCACATTTACCCACACGCGAGGAGACTGTGCCGCGAAGAAGGGGGATCACCAGCAATAAGAGAAACTCGTTACGTAATAGATGAAGATGCCAATACTCAACAAACAAATTATTGAAGATATTATTATAACAATACGATCTCTTCTTCCAAAAAACAGTACCAAAGTCTGAATAATAATCGTAAAAAAATAAAAGAATATCAAGTTCAACGCCATAAATTCATTACAATATGGAGTTTTAAAAAAAACAAAGAACAAAAGAATTACATCAATAATCAGACAAACAATTGCAACGGTTTTCATACAATTGATTTTATTTAATCCCTAATGCTTGAAGTACGTATGCCAGTAACCTGCGTGTTTCTGGATCATCAGAAAATTGTAGATGAGGATGATTTTTTGTTGTAGATACGTTTATCCCTGCTATTACCTTTTCCTTTGCACCTTTGTCTGCGATTCCAGCAATATTGTCTCCGACGACATCTATTAAAAGCACTCTCCTAATATTAGAATTTGACGTTAGTTCTTTATACAAATCTGAATCTGTAGATATTGGACTTCCAATAAGAATCAAATTATCTATCTTCTGACCTTCATTAGCAAGGCCTAAAGCCGCTTGAGCCATTAAAACGCTTCCAGCACTTACTCCAGATAAATTTAATTGCTCCCCGTTTTCTACTGGATTTTCCTTTAAGTCTTTTCTGATATTTCTCATTGCAGCACTAATTCGGGGATCTACTCGATCTGGCATTGTAGTTCCAGGATATGAAAGTCCCATATCACTCCTTATTGGATTTTTACTTTCTTTATATAACTTGTAATATGGTTTATTTGCGTAGTTGCCAACAGCAAAACTTACATCTCCAAGGTACTGCGTCTTGCCCATAAATGAAC
>JAHBUB010000075.1 GCA_019638285.1 Cyclobacteriaceae bacterium
CTTACCTAAGTGCCGGAACTAATTCATATCAGGATGCCACTCATTACCGGATTTACCGCAAGCTTGGTGAGGCTTTTGAAGGTAAGTTAAAAACCTTCGTGGCCACACAGGTTAATAAGATAGATGAAAATCAAACGATTTCTGATACATATAGTTATGACTTAGCTTCAGCCTACACAGATGCTTCTGGTACCATTCCTCAATTCAATAAAGTAACATTTTACCCCGGGAACAATGCCTCTTTGTATGGGTATGTAGAAAACTATTTTGTAAATGGCGAAACTGCTACAAACTTTCCAAATGAAGGTGGAAACATAACCACTTACTATAAGCGATTTACAGGTCTGTCCTATCGAAGTAACACATACTCTTCAACTGCATTGGTTTCGGAGTCAATTTCCGATTGGAAATCAATTACTCGTTTTCAAGGATACTACATTAGGCCTATTGTAAACATCTCTAAACAAGATGGGTTGGAGATAAAAAAGACAATTGCCTATGATGAACTTTATTCCGGATTGCCAACACTTGAAACAGTTGTTAGTAAAAGCGGAGGCTCTGACTATAATACCGTCTCTATCGAATATGGTTATTGGTGGAATTATTACGATCCGTCACGACTGAAAAACATTTTATCATTACCTGCCTACCAGCGAAAAACCGTGAGCGGTACAATAACCGAGGCAAGTGCAATTAAATACAAAGATTGGGCACCGTTAAGCAGCCCCTCACCACAGTTTATTTACAATTGGACACATACCGGATCATCTAACTTTAGTTACTGGGGAAGTGGGCAAACACCACCTGCCGCAGACTGGCTTTTAAGCAATACTATTCTTGAAATGGATAACCGAGGATTAGTTACACAAAATTTGGATAGAAGTGGGATTGTGAAAACTAAAATATATGACGCAACAAAGCCGCTCGTACTTGCCGAAATAGAAAACTCAACACTACAAGAAATTTACTTCAATAATTTTGAAACAGTTACCAGCAACTATAGTACAGATGCTAAAACTGGCCTCAAAAGCAGTACTGCTTCACTAGTGGTTTCAAAACCTGGTACTGGTACTTATACACTTTCTTATTGGAAAAAACCCAGCGGTGAAAGTTGGTCATTTGTTTCTATACCTATTACTGCTAACATAACTATTGGTGGCTCGGGTGAGCTTATTGACGAGGTCCGTGTATATGGCTCCAAAGTATTGCTGACCACTTATGGGTATAACAAGTTTAATAATTTGATTTCTGTCTGCGACCCAAATGGTAAAGTGTTGTATATGGAATTTGATGATTTTAATAGAGAGAAAATTATCAAGGATAATGATAGAAATATTGTAAAATATAATTATTACAATTTAAAGAACTAAGACTTATAAATTATGAAGGCTGATAACTTTGCTTTAGGTAAGAGGTTTTGGTTAACGATTATTTCATTCCTAGTAATAGCATACGCTGCCTTAAGTCAAAATTGTGATAATATTAACATTTCCGCGACAAGCACTACTTTCTGCCTTGGAGCTTCAATCACTTACACGGCTGATTATTACCCTCAAGGCGGAACAGTTACTTATTTATGGACCGTAGAAGGTGGCTATCCTTCGAGTGGTTCTGGGAGCAGCATAATAATTTTTTGGGATGAAGATGGAGGAGATGTTAGTCTAACAGTGACAGAAGAGTTTTGTGAACCAGGCTATCCAAATCCTGACTGTTATCAATATTGTTACGAGGGATATAAGTCGGCCGGACCTACTTTTATCCCCTTTGCTTCACCAGCTTCGTCAACCACTTTTTGTGAAGGGGGTAGTGTGACAATAAATTCAAATACTGGTACTGGTTTTAGTTATCAATGGAATAAAGCGGGGGTTGGAGTTGTGGGCACCGGATCATCTTATACCGCAACTCAAGGGGGAGGTTATTCTGTTACGGTTAGCAAAAATGGGTGCACAAGAGAATCTAACAATGTAATTGTCAATGTTCTGCCTTTACCTCCACAAGCTTCAATTTCTCAGATTACATCAGACCTGATACCAGGAAACACTATACTTAAGGCCTCTGGAAGCTCCAATTACCAGTGGAGAATGGGAGGGGTAGATATTGAAGGAGCAAATAATGAGCTATTTAATCCTGCTGTTCCAGGGAATTACTCTGTGGCAAGTATTATTGGAATTTGTGAAAATTTATCTGCCTCAATAAGCTTTGCAGGAAGCAGTAATAATTACAACTACCTCAGTTCAAATGTATTTACTATTCCCGGCTTGCAATCTGAGGCACAATTGCTAGACCAAACAGTTGGCTCAGGGGTTGTTCAGCAATCCATAAGTTACCTGAACAACTTAGGAAAACCTATACAATCCATTCAAACAAAAGCTTCACCGGGTGGCCGGGATATCATTCAGGTTACACGATACGATGCTTTAGGAAGGGCTGACAAAACCTACCTGCCATTTACGGCTACGCCTGCCTCTTCAGGCGGTAAGTTTTCAGTTTCAGCACTAACAGCCACCTACACATCAAGCGATCAATATAAATTTTATAATGATATCAGCCCCTTTAGTGAAACAAAAGTAGCAAACGATCCTTTTGCTTTTGCAACACAAAAATATGAGCCCTCACCTTTGGGAAGAGTAAAACAACTAGGATCGATAGGTGAAGATTTTCAACCTGTAACGGGTGCCTACAAAACGCTTGCGTATGGCACTAACGTAGCTAATGAGGTGAGGAACTGGGTCATTTCAGGTTCGTTGCCTGCTGGAACAGGTGCGTGGACCGCCAGCCTGTTATCCATGCAATCTGTAACGAATGAGGAAGGGGTGGAATCACAAGTATTTACTACAAGAGATGGCCTCAAGATTTTGGACCGAATTAAAGATGGAGCCAATTGGGCCGAAACATATTATGTATATGACAATCGCCAAAACCTTCGCTTTATGCTTCCTCCTGAGCTAATTAGAATCCTAAAAGCGGCTTCAAACTATTCCCCCTCTATTGATCAAATAAACAGGTGGGCTTACCAAACTGTTTATGATAATAGGGATAGACCAATAGAAACGAAAACGCCAGGTATCGATTGGTCTTATGCGGTGTATGACTCGCGCGACAGGGTGATACTCACCCAGGATGGAAATCAGAGAGTTGTAAACCAGTGGAGTTATACAAAATATGATGAACTGAATAGACCAGTAGTCAGTGGCGTTTATAGCCCTGGCAGTGCCATCAGCAGAGCATCTATGCAAATTACGATCGATGGACAAAATGGAGGACTGGGTTACAATAATTTCATAGGTACACCTCCAGATTACAATGTTGCTGATTATTACCTCTCTGCTTATGAAGGGATCAACGAATACATTGCGTCCAATTCAATCACCCTTCAGCCGGGTTTTACTTTTACAGCTGGCACAACGGCACCATCCTTTCGTGCGGTTGTTATCCCTGATTCTGGAGGATCAAACTCCGATTCGGTTTTCCCCACAACAAATGATCATGCTTTAGTGGTCACCTATTACGATACCTACACTGGATGTGGATTCTGCGAACTACCCGCATATCAATTTGTAAATGAATCCTGGGGAGGTATTACCAGTAACGAGCCATTTGCCAAATCAAGTCAGGTACTGGGAAAAGCAGTGGCAGGAAGGGTAAGAATATTAGATACCGATGACTGGCTCAATTCAGTATCCTACTATGATAGAAATGGTGCCGTAATTCAAACGATCGGCTCTGATCATTTGGGAGGTACTTCGCGTTCATCAACCCTTTCCGACTTTAGCGGTAAAGTATTGGCTGCTTTGAACACCTACTCAATCCCAGGTGTAGACATCAATTCCATTCGCAGGAGATTTACTTATGATCATGCTGGTAGATTGTTAAAAACCTATCATCAGTTAAGTGGACAACCTGAGGTAATCTTAAATGAATACCATTATAATGAATTGGGCGAGTTGATTGATAAGAAAATACATTCCGTTAATAGCTCACCCTACCTTCAGTCCATCGATTATGAATATGCCATTCAGGGACGTTTGTCTAAGATGAATATGGATGAGGATACGTCCGATCCAGCTCCTGATTTTTTTGGTATGGAATTCGGATATCATAATCCCATTACCGGGCTTAGCACTGAACGGAGCGATGGTTTAATCTCGGGAATCAAGTGGAAAGAAGATATGAGTTCCAAAGAAAAAGGATATGGCTTTGACTATAATGATTTTGGCTGGCTTACATCATCCACTTTTAAAATTAACAATACATTATTGGGAGGGTGGGGAGTGCAAAGTGGTTCCCTCAATGAAGATGGACTCACCTACGACTACAACGGAAATGTAAAAAGCCTGAATAGGACAACACGGCATTTCGATGAAGTCAATAGCAATTATGTGACTGCAACGATGGACCAATTGGAATACAAATACGGAGCTAATGCAGGCGAAGACAACGGCAATCAGTTGCAATATGTGAAGGAGCTTTCAACAAGTGATGTTAAAGATGATGGCTTTAAGGATGGCGGGGCCAATACCTTTGCCAGCCCGGACTATACGTATGACATCAATGGAAATCTTACTTCTGATAAGAACAAAGGAATAACTTCCATTTCATATAATTTCCTCAACCTGGTGGACACGGTGGTTTTTGATGATGATTCGTATTTGCGTTACATGTATGATGCTGGCGGCACTAAACTTAGTCAGGCTTATTATAACGATTTGGATGAGTTACAAAGCAAAACGGATTACGTGGGCGAGTTTGTGTTAGTGGACGGCAACCTCGAATTAATACATCATGAGGAAGGTAGAATTGTAGGTCCTGATTTTGTAAATCTCGTACCTGACCCAACAAGGGATGCCAATGGCCTGGAGGGATTCTCTGAAAATGGAACGGTTACCCTCTCTGCGGAATTTATTGGAGGGCAGAATTATGTAAAAGCCCTTTGCAATCAAAGCAGCGGTACTTCTGGTGTATTTCCCATAGGGAATACCTACAACGTAAAACCCGGTGAAAATTATCGTTTCAAGGTATTGGGATATCAGTCAGTGGGTACTACTGCCAGTTTGTATGTAAAGTCCAACACTGGGGATTTGATTTGGCCTGGTCTCACTTTGCCTGTTGGCGCTGGCAACGAAGATTACGTGACTTCTGATTTTACTATTCCTGCCGGGGTTACCCAGATTGAACTTGGGATACGTTGGAACGGCCCCGCAGTAGGAAATACATTTTTCATTAACCAGGTAAAACTATATCACATCGATTTTGAATATCAGTATTATCTGGCTGACCAGGTAGGAAGCCCAAGGGTGGTGTTACAAACCACTCCGGCCACGTTAACCTTTGTGGCTACCATGGAAACTGAAAACCATGCCGTTGAAAATGAAGAATGGTTGAACCTGAACCAATCGCAATACGTACCCATGCTGCCTGTTAATGCTGGCGGAAATGAAGCCATTCAAATGGATAGTTCTTACAGGATTGGACCATCACGGAGTTTTAAAGTATTTCCAGAGGATGTGGTCGATGCCAGTGTGCTGGCATATTACGCTTCTGCTTCCGGATATACCGAAGCCGCTGTGGGAGTAATGGCCAATGCATTGCAAACTTCATTATTGGGGGGCATTTCAGTAATCGATGGAGGTATTGCCACGGCATACAGTACTGCCAATAACACCGACATTGCATTAAGTCCGTTCCAGGGTAGCAATAAACCTTCCGCTTTCTTGAATTACATTTTGTTCGATCAGGATTATATGCCGCTCAAGGCAAAATCATTTGCCGTAGGGAATAGCCCTAATGTACAGCACACCGTGCAATTTGATGCTCCCCTCATGGCGGAGGAATTAGGATATATGTTTGTGTATCTCAGCTACGACAATGCAAGTACACAGCCAGTTTACTTTGACAACCTCAAGGTGACCTACACAGAAAGCCCCGTGGTGCAGGTTAATAACTACTATC
>JAHBUB010000076.1 GCA_019638285.1 Cyclobacteriaceae bacterium
TGTACGCCCTGTGGATTCATACCGCTAAATGCATGACGGATAGTGCCATCTTTCCCAGAAGTATCCAGCCCTTGCAAAATGATAAGCATGCTGTAATTGCCATTAGCATAGAATTTATTCTGCAGCAGAAAAAGTTCCTTACGAATCTTTTTAAGTTCCTTCTTCGCTTCAGCTTTATCGGACAGCGTTGATGGGAGTGTGGATATGAGATTTAAGTCTATCATCTTTTATTCTTCAGAGTTCTGCGAATAAGTCATTGTAAAAAAGGAACCATCCGCTTCGGTAAATTTCTGACTTTGCAGCATGAACTTTTCGGTAAGGTATTCTTCAATAGTGTAGTTTATCGTCTTTATCCGTATGCCCATCATGTATGCCTTAATAACGGCTTTACTATCAATTTCTATGGATGTATTAAGCAATTTCTTTTTTCTATCTTTTAAAGTGATTATGCTTTTAGAACCAAAAAAGTTTAGTACGCCAGACTCCACACTAATCTTTAAATGAATATCTTTCAATTTTCCTTCGTTGTCAAGTTCATACAACTCCTGAAAATCATCTGAAGTAACATCCACCTTTATTTTTGTATTGTAAGGATTAGTAAACGGGAATACATTTAGCAGCACGTCAAACTCTTTCGGATTGCATCTATACGAGGTTGTGTATTTTTCCTTGAGTTTATCATTTTGATCGTACAACTCGGTAATCACGTCTACAATGTAGGTTCCTTCATTTGTTTTTAATTCGCCAATAAGGAATATTTGCTTTCCCTGCCTCTTCTTATTTTTGTCAAAGTTTTCGCGTATAATTTTCTTTCCGGCTATCTGCCCGATAAACATTTCCTTACCCTGGCCATAAACCTTTGTTTGGATAATCGTTGGAAACATCAATAACACGAACAATATGTTACGCATGATGATTCATTAAATCCTTTATTTCCTGCGCCAAAATACCAGAAAGATCAATTCCATTCGTCTCATGAGGAATGGTATTGCATGTTACAATTTGCTGGACACCGGAATTGTTTAACTCTTCATAAGCTGACGCTGCAAACACAGCATGCACGCCAATACAAACTGGCGCCTTCATGCCTGCCTTTTTCAAATGACCTATTGTCTCTATCATAGTACGAGCTGTGGAAATGATATCATCGACCAACACGGGGGTGTGATCTTTGTATTTCGCCACATCGGGAATTGATACTTCTACATCACGGTCACCATGCCGTATCTTTTCCAACACGGTGAAGGGTGCATTGGCTTCCCTCGCAACCTCAGAAACCCATTGCTCGCTTTCACTATCCGGCCCCACCAGAACGGGCTTCTCTATAGTTGATTTAATCCATTTCGAAATATGCGAGGCAGCATGAATTACCCGGTTAGGAACTGAATAAATTTCACTCAATGAATTCCTTCGATGCAGATGCGGATCTATTGTGGTTAGGGTGTCCGCAAAACTTGAAATCAAGTTCGCAAAATAAGTGGAGGTTACACCCTCTCCCGGATGGAACTGTTTATCTTGCCGCATGTACGCCAAATAGGGTGCCACCAGACAGGTGCAAACTGCCCCCAGGGCTTTGGCTGTATTGCTTAAGAAATAGAGCGGAAGCATTTTTTCATCGGGTTGATGCAGCGTGCAAACCAGAACAACACATTTATCTTTCACATCAGAATGGATTTGCACATAACTTTCGCCATCCGGGAATTGCCGGATGGTTACCTTTCCCTTTTCTGCCTTTAGATAAATGGCAAGCTTATCAGTAAGGTCTTCGTTACCGGGTAAAGCAAAAATTATCATGTTCATGTCATTCAATTTAATGTAATAATATCAGTTTGGGTTTCGTGGTAGGATAGAGCATAGCTTAATTCGCCTTGAGACTCAGCATGGATTTCATACAAAAGGTCCCCTGCTTTTACTGTTGAACCTACTGGTGTATATAGCAGAACTCCAGCAGTCATCGCTCCTGGTGCTCCCGCAAGTTTCGCCAACTTCGCTAGTTTTCGATTATCAATCTCCATTACCTTTCCCGCCTCATGAGCGGTAACAGGGTATTTGAAGGGAGCCTGTTCTGGCTCCTTAAAGTATCCCTGAGCCTTGCAAATAGCCACGAATTTTTTGTAGGCGATTCCCTTTTGTAAAATTTCGGAGGCAATTTTACTTCCCCATCCCAAATCGACTTTACCAGCCATTTCAAGTAATTTTCCGGCCAATACAATAGCCCTTTCCCGCAAGTCTACGGGAGCATTTTCCTCATTTCTTAGTACGGATAAGACATCTCTTGCCTCAAGGGCTGGACCAATACCACGTCCTACAGGTTGCGTGCCATCCGTGATCACAACCTCCACCTTTAGGCCTATTTCCTTACCTACCGAAACCATTTTATCAGATAACTGCTCTGCTGTTTTCTGTGAACGTATCTTAGCCGTTGGTCCAACGGGGATATCGATCACTACAGCTGTTGAGCCAGCTGCTGCTTTCTTAGAGAGCACTGATGCAATCATCTGTCCCTCGCTGTCAATGTCCAATGCTTTCTCAACACGAATAAGAATATCATCGGCTGGGCTGAGTTGAACAGAACCGCCCCATGCGAGACAACCTCCTTCTTTCAACACAACCTTTTTCATCTCTTCTGTAGTGAGGTTTACATTCGTCATTACTTCCATCGTATCAGCAGTACCGGCAGGTGAAGTAATAGCTCTGGAAGACGTTTTGGGAATGACTAGCCCTGCTGCCGCTACAATAGCGACCACTAATGGTGTAGTTCTATTTCCTGGAAGCCCACCAATGCAATGCTTGTCAAATACATTTTCCTTGCCCCAATCTAGTTTGAAACCAACGTTGATCATGGATTTCGTGAGCGCAATTACTTCGTCCCTGTCAAGTGCATCGCCTGTACAGGATGCTAAGAATGCCGATAATTGGATATTTGAAAGATTGCGATTGACAACATCCTTTATAATTCTGTCGAACTCTGTTTGATTCAATCGGTGTCCATAGATTTTCTTACGAACATCACTCATCGAGTTCAGTGCATTCAAATGATTTAAGGTAAGGAGGTCACCTTCCTTTGCCTTCAGGGCTTCAATGGCGGAATCTGACAGACTTAGTTGATCATGACTTAATTGCAATTCGTCATCCCAAACAATAAGGGAAGCTACGATGGTTTGTTCACCTTTTGAAATTTTAATACGGCTCAATGCTTCAAACCCTTCTGAGGTACAAACCGGACAATCTTTTCGCATGAATACCAGGTACTCGTTCTGAGCATTGATACCCAACCGTTTTAGCCTTAATCGGTTGTTTTGTGCATTCGTTACATCCATCATAATTCCACAATTTGATTCATACGCGCGATTTGTGCCTGCCATCCTTTTTGCTTTAGCAAGGCCTCTGATAATGCATTAGCCTGTTCCGTTTCACCGTGGACAATGAATATCTTCTTAGGCTGTTCTTTGATATCGGACACCCAATCGATTAAATCGTTTTGATCGCCATGGGCACTTAATCCTTCAATATGCTCCAGGTGCATTTTGAAAGGAATCCACTTGCCATATATTTTGATCTCTTTGGCTCCTTCGAGTAATTTCCTTCCTCTGGTTCCTTCTGCCTGATAACCCGCGAAAAGCAGTGTGTCATTTGCGTTGCCAGCACGGGTTTCCATATAATTAAGTATTCTTCCGCCCGTCATCATGCCACTACCGGCAATGACTATCTTCGGCTCATTTCCTTTACGCAGTTCCAACGTATCCCGATAGCTTTTAACCACTTGAAAGTAGGAGCACATTTCATCACACTCAGTTGGATTAAGTTTATGCCAATCGCGAGAATGATGAAAAAGGTGTAGTACATTGGCACCCATTGGACTGTCCATGATCATGGGTATTTCTGGGATTCTTTTCTCTTTCAACAATCGCCATAGCATTAACATCATTAACTGCGTGCGTTCTACGGCAAAGCTTGGGATGAAAATACCACCTCCGCGTAGTACAGTTTCGTTGACGATGCGTTCTAATTCAGGAATAATGGATTCTTCTTCTGGATGAGTACGTCCTCCATAAGTGGATTCAATGAGTATTATGTCTGCTCTACTCGGTTTTTTGGGAGGGTATAAGAGTAAGTCATTTTTGCGTCCAACATCTCCCGAAAACACAATACGCTTTCCACTGATATCAATTTCTATAAACGTTGATCCAATGATATGGCCATTGTACTGCCAACTTACCTTAAACTCATCTTCAATCAAAAGCCATTTACCTTCTGCAACTGGTCGAAAAAGCGCAATGGTCTTTTCAACATCCTTTAGATCATAAAATGCTTTAGCTGGGTGGTGCTTGCTGTATCCTTCTTTGTTTGCCCGGGCTGCTTCTTCCTCCTGGATTTTTGCACTATCATTTAAAATAATCTCTGCAATTTTTAGAGTTGGTGCACTTCCATATATTTTCCCGTTGAAACCAAGTTTAACGAGTCGAGCAAGATAACCGGTATGATCAAGATGTCCATGCGTAAGCACAACGCCATCTATAGTTTTTGGATCGTATTCAGGTTTTTCCCAATTAAGTAAACGTAATTCCTTTAACCCCTGAAACACGCCACAATCAACTAAGAGTTTCTTGCCTTTTGTTTTCAACAAGTATTTTGAGCCTGTAACGGTTCCTGCGGCTCCCAAAAACTGAATACTAATATTATTTTCCGCACGCATACCAATTATATTTTGCCTTTGCACAATTCGTTCGCTTCGTTGAGAATATTTATCTGACGTAGGTCACCTATCCCAATTGACTTTAATAAGTCTGGTTGATTGCACAAATCCATGCACAATACTTTATCCATGGTCAGTAGTTTTTGCTTTTCAGATTTTGTTAGTGTTGTCAGGCAGGTAATGGGATGGAGTCCGGATGAATCAATTTTGTCCTTCAAACTTCCGGTCTTGGGATAATTCCACCCCACTAGCATAAGCCCTGCACAGCTACCGAACTGTATAGCATCAGCGGTGAAGCGGGTGTTGGTGTAAATCCATCCCTGGTGGAATTTAGTGTCATGCCCAGGGCGTGCTTGCCATTGCTTTTCAACGTCTAAAAACCGAGACTGAATATACAGGGGAATTTTGACGTCACAGTTCCTACTTTCATCACTATGGAATTTGCATTCAACCATAAAATGTTCTTTGTCCTTTTCCGCAACTACATCCACTTCATGATTAACACAGTGGCCTTTCACAATTACACCTACCTCCGTACGATAGCCCTGATGGCTAAGAATGGCTCCCACAAATTTTTCGAATGGATAACCCGTAGGGCCGAGCTCCATGATGGCCTTCTTAAGCTTGTAACGAGCCGCGGTTGGCCTTGAAGTTCTTCTGAGCAATC
>JAHBUB010000077.1 GCA_019638285.1 Cyclobacteriaceae bacterium
GTATTCAGCAATCGTTGAGGAGGTATCAACAACACCAAACGGTTTATCAGAAACTATAGGGGCAGTCGAGAACGAAAAGGCTGAAGTAAATGACGGTACTGATCAAGGTTCAAAGCAGAAGATTGCTCATTCCAATGAGGAGAAAGCAAAAGCGGATTTTGAAATGTGGGCTAAGATTGAACCCTCACTTTCCAAAATCAACCTCCATCCTTACATCTTCATATCTCGAGAAAAGGCAATCGGATTTGACTCTGAAATTGAAATGGCTGCTCACCTACAGGAAATTTTAAGCAAGCTATCCAGCGGTTCAAATATTGCTCTTCAGCAGGCAGAGAAAGCATTGGAATCTATTTCATTTGCAGATGCCAGCGAGCTTTTCAAGACATTAGAAAATGAGAGTAGGGCAATAGCAGATGTCAAAACTGAGCCGAATACTATTAAGGGGTTGTTCCGAATTATTGCTAAGCATCCTGGTTTAGAGAAAAGATTGGTTAATCTTGTTAGTTCATACCCTACCCAATCTCTAGGCGTATGGGCCATATCTCAATTCACGGGATTGAGGACCCAACCAGCTATTGATGCGTTTAACAATTTTCTGATAAGTTGCAGTCAACAAACAGAGAATAAACCATTGAATGCACTTGCAGAACAACAACTAAAGAAATAAAACAATACTATGGGAACATCTGCTTCAGGAGGTGGTGCTGGTAATAATAACCCTCTAATACCATCATGGATTCCGTTTGACGGCGGTCTGCCACCCCAGAACGATACTGATAACGAGGGGATGGAAGATGGCGGCGGTGAGGAAAATGAAGGGCCGGTTACTTTTCCAATCGATCAACCAGAAATGCTTCCGGATAGCAAACCAGAGAGTCCTATAGTTATTCCTGCCAATCGGTACACCGCTCCCAGAAAACAGCTCAATAAGTTTGTATCAAGTGGAGGGACAGACAGGAAAAGCTTTGATCGAGCATTAAGGGGATATAGTCGCAACGCTGCAGGGAGTACTTCTGGTCTTGCCCGTCGAATGGCGCCGTCAGCAGCCAGGGTGGCCGGATTTACCCAAACGATAAACTTGATCCGTAGTGAAGGCCTGGATAATACTTTAAGACGGTTAAATTTAACAGAATATATCGGTAAACCTGTTGTCGAAGTTTTATCAGCCTTAACGGATTATATCTTCTCCGATATTGAAAACATATTTCATGACACACAAGATGACAGTTTGACAAAACAAGCTTACGCCAATGCGATCGTGAGAATTTGTGAGACAGATGATATTGATTTAAATACCCTCACCAATGAAAATATAGAAGTGATGACGGCAACTTTTATTGAAGAAACGATAGTTCAAAGAGTTTTTACCGATATAGGCAATGATATTACCAAGAAAGAAACAGACATAGACAAGCTTATTGAGATTGAGAATACGGCCTATCAAATTGTTAGCGGTTGGGTCAGAAATACAATAGTCCCCGAAATAAAAGCAATGCAACTAGGGAACCAAGACAATCTGCGACAGAATATTGAAAATATATATCGCATCGCGTTTGACACATTAAGTAAGATACAAAATTAGCATATGGGAAGAATAGCACTTGTAGCGACTGTTGGCAGCACCGATAATGGCATTAGCTTAGACTATCCCTATTCGAAAGTCGCAACATTGCCATTTTTTAAACATGGTAATGCGAAAGATGTTAGTATACATGGATTTCTAGATGCACTAAAGAGGCGTCGGCTACGTCCTTCTGAAATTGCAATGGATTTGTTGATAATCTCAGCAACAATGTATGCTGCCGATACCCGAATTAATAGGGAGCAGTTTGCCGAAGACAACTGGACTCGCCAAATCGATCTGTACATTCCTGTTAGCAATCCAGATTTATGGAATACGCAAAAGGCTCGTTTGGAGCAAATTTTCAGATTCTTGACCGGAGATATATGGAAGTTGTGCTTCAGAGACCGTTCAGACAAGGATTTTAAGGTGTCGCCAGTCAGCAAGTTGACTCGCTTCCAGATGCCTTACGAGACAAATACAGTTTGTCTTTTCTCCGGTGGCATGGACAGTTTTATAGGTGCAATCAAGTTGCTGGAATCTGGTGTCAGGCCATTACTTGTAGGCCATTCTAAAAGTGCGGACGTTGGTCCGTACCAGAAGAATTGTGCAAATGCTTTGAAATTGGCCTATCCCTCAATAGCTCCAGAGAGGATATATGCTTATATCTCGATCCCCAAAAATGATCTGTTCAACAGTGAAGATCATACTGAACGCGGAAGATCATTCATGTTTCTCTCTTTAGGTGCGATCTGCGGTTCTGCACTCAATAGTGAAGGCTCTAACTTGTATGTTCCGGAAAATGGCATGATAAGCTTAAATATTCCGTTGACACCACTCCGAGTTGGCTCTCATAGCACCCGAACAACACACCCCCATTACCTTAGTATGATGCAGGATCTTTTTGATGATCTTCAACTTCGGGTAAATATAGAGAACCCTTTTCAGTTTTTCACAAAGGGGGAAATGATAAAAGATTGTGCTAATCAGTCTCTCATTCTGAATACAGAAACTATGTCTTGTAGTCATCCGTCTGGTCGTTATGAAGGCAAGGGCAACGCTCATTGCGGCCGTTGTGTTCCGTGTATCATTCGGCAGTCATCTTACTCTGCGGCTGGTGTTTCTGATCGATCCCTGTATAGAACAGATATAAGAAATGGCCCTATGGAAATAGACAAAGCTAATGGTGCTGACATCCTTGCTTTCAAATACATGATTGCCAAAGCAAAAAGACATCCTGCCTATCTTAATGCAGCTATCCGAATAACAGGCCCGTTGGGTAATGATGTGGATCGGTACTTAGGAGTATATTCTCGTGCACTGCAAGAAGTAGAGTATTTTCTTGACAATATTGAATTAACAAAAACGGCCAAGGTAAAAGCATGACAGATTGGTTTGTCGATACGCACTGCCATCTGGACTTGATCCAAGGCATTCAACAAAAATATATAGATGAGGATGCGCTACCCATCAAGACAATTTCAGTAACCAATACACCGTCTTTTTTTCAGCATAATCAGATACTTTTTAAAGATGCACAGAATATTCGAATTGCGATTGGAATGCATCCCGAATTAGTATCACAATTTTTTGTAGAAGCGGAGCTGTTTATGTCTATCCTATCCGAAACAAGATATGTAGGTGAGATAGGTCTCGATGGATCTGAAAGATTTAGAGCCTCCTTTGGAATACAGTATAAAATATTTAAAGAAATCATTAAAGCATGTGCGGACTCAAAAGATAAAATTATTACAGTCCATACTAGAAATGCGGAAAAGGAGGCTGTTTCCCTGTTGAAAAAACATCTTAAAAAGTCGGAATGTAAAGTTATACTCCATTGGTTCACAGGCAATATCGAAGCTTTCACAGATGCTATGGATGCTGGCTTCTATTTTTCAATAAATCACAAAATGACAACTACTAAAAAGGGCCAAGAGCTTGTAGAACGCATACCAAAGGATCGCTTACTAACTGAAACCGATGCCCCATTTACTTTGGATAATAAGATGACCAGGCTCGATTCATTAACTAGCTGTATCAATAGAATGGCAAAAATTTTGAATAAGGAGCCAGAAGATCTCAAGATGGATATTTTTAAAAATTTTCATTCATTGTTACTATAATTAACTAATTCATAGAAAAAATGTTAATCTTAAACGTCGAGATTAGCCAATAGATTATCAGTAATTTACTTTGTTAAACAAAATGTTTAAGAATAAAGAAGTATAGGCTATCTGGATTTGTTCTCAGAAAACTAATTTCATATCTATCTAATTGATTTTCAGTTACTTAATATTATTCAAAAAGGTCAAAAACGGAATCAAGTGTTCGACTGGAATCCCCTGTAGCTTGCTTAAAGGCTGTAAATTTAACTATTTACAGCCTTTTTTTGCTAATAAATCAATGTATATCAATAAGTTAACTTTGTTAAACAAAGTGTTCGACACTCTCTTTTTATAACGTCCAGTGCAAAATCTATTCTTACAACTAAATATATCAATATGCTAATTATAAGTAATTTAAGGATAAATAGCGATTGACTATAAGAAAT
>JAHBUB010000078.1 GCA_019638285.1 Cyclobacteriaceae bacterium
GTAACGGTCAAAAAAAACGCGGGATGCTTCTTTGCAAGAAGAATTTCATCTTCCATCAAAGCAAAATTATAGAAAATGTCTGTTGCCTAAGTTCATCTTACTTGTTGGTGATCCAGGCAATCTTCTGCGCGCAACACCAACAAGAGCGAGGTATGAGGCAAGTGTTTCTTCTTATGTCATTTGCTCCAATACTTTCGGAAGTCTTTTGTGTAATTGCTTCTTCCATCCCATTTGCATTATCAAACTTACAATGATCAGTTTTAGTCCGCTGTAACCCGAATGTTCCATTTGAAGAATTGTCCCACCGCAAGTTGATTCCAAAGTGAAACTTAAAACGGTGTCCAATTCAGTAAAAATTCCCTTCGTCATTTTGTTTGCAGTGTCGGAATGAATACCCGCGCAAGCCAATGCCTTTTCCCCAGTTGCTTCACCGCGATAGGTATAAGAAATATGCTTCTCTGGTTCAACGGATATTATTTCACAATGGGTAATTCCATCCCAACCTTTTTGAGGCTTCATATTAAATGTAAAATAATATCCTTTCGTGGGTTCAATGTTGTTTTTCATAAACCACTCCCCAAGAAGTTTAGCATCTGTTAATGCCAACCAAACTTTGTCCGATGAGTAAGGCAATACTGCTTTTAGTTTAATAGTGCGTTTCATTTGTTATTCGCTTTTCATTTAATAATGTCTCTCATTCTTTAAGTATTACTCATCAAAATTTGCCAAAGAGGTGAATCCATTCTTGTAACTTACTAAAGCTATTTTTCCTCAAAACGGGGTGTCCGATCTTCACCTGATACACCTTTCATCGTGCATTAAAAATACCCATCATTTTCGTTTTTCTCATAAAACCGTGCACTAGCGTATTTGTGATCTCCAGTCCTTGTGTGTGTTGACTATCTGCAAAATCGACTCAGCAACCAACGGGAGAATGTTTTGGGTGCCATCCAACCCCTGCTGGTTGGTGAACCATGCTATGTCCTGCACGCTACACCAACAAGAGCGAAGTTCTCTTCGAAAAACTCTGAATAGGGATAAGAGTTCTTATGGATGGCTGTTGATTTTGGTGAGAGCACCCAAGCGAGGCGCTTGCGTGAGTTATCTGATTTCCTATTTAAACCATTTTTTAGCCATTGGATTTCGATGCGGGCATCCTGGCCAACAACAAGGTCTTTTCTTGCCTTCAATGATTTCTTCTTGTAGTCTTATAAGATGCTCTTTTCTCGTTTTATCTTGCTTGACAATAGTTACCCAACAAATCCATTCATTGCGGGAAAGTGGTGTTAGTTTATTCCATTTTTCCAAAAGTTCGGGGTCGGAAAGAAAAGCTTTCCTTAAATCATCTGGCACATTGTGTACCACACCTTCTTCTATAGGTATACTTGCCATATTCCTATGATTTAATATTTATGGATCTTAATTATTAAAAATAATTTTACGGTCAGCGGGTCTGAAATACCAAGACACAATAATAACCATGAGAAGTGTTAAGGATGGCAGAGCTTCAACAAAAGGTTCTTTCATAACGATATGAGAAATTGCCGCACCTGTCATTGCAAAGAAAAAGCCTGCATACGCCCATTCTTTTAGCAAGGGATGTTTTGGCAATAAAATAGCTATCACACCCAATATTTTCCATACGCCTAAAATGGATAACATATAAAGGGGGTATCCTAATCTTGTTACAATTTCATTATAACCTCCAATTTGAAGCGTTTGTTGTATCCCACCCGCAACCATCCCAAATGATAAAAAAATGGTTGCCACCCAATAAATTATCTTATTTCTTTTTGACATACGAGATTATTTTAGGGAGGACAAAATTTCTTGTAACTTGTTATGCGCCATATTTATACCATATTCAAAAGGCATTTTTAATTGTATCGCTCTGTGTTCCACAGACCTGTAAATGACCTGCATGGTTAATCTACTTGTACTGTCTGTTATTTTTTCAAACTCCAAAAATTCAAGTTGAACCCCAATTTTTGTGTTTTCCATTTCAAAGGTTCTTATGATTTTCTGTTCGGGGATAAATTCGTGTATTGTTCCATTGGCTCGAAAAACTACATTTCCATTGTGTGTAGTTTCAAAAGCGTATGAACCGTGCTTTTTGCTTTCAAGTTTTAGAACTTTTGTTCCCATCCATTGTTCCAAAAGTTCTGGTTCTTGATGGGCTTTAAATAGTAATTTCAAAGGCAAGTCAAATTCTCTCGTTATAGTCAATTCTTGCTTTCCTTCTTCGGCAATGATTTTTGTTTTTTGTTCCATTACATTCTATTTTTTTGATTGATGTTTTTTCATTACAGTTTCCAATTTATTAAATCGGTCATCCCACATTTTTCTAAAGGGTTCGATAAATTCAGCTATTTCCCTCATTCCTTTTGGGTTTAGCTGGTAGTAAATTTCCCTGCCTTTTTGTTCCTGTTCGAGTATTTCACACTCTGTGAGGATTTGTATGTGTTTGGAAATAGTTTGCCTTGAATAGTCAAAATTTTCGGCAATTGCAGTTGGCGTCAATGCCTGTAGCGCAATCAATGAAATTATCGTTCTTCGGGTTGGATCAGCTATGGCTTGAAATACGTCTCTTCTTAATTTCATTACGCAGTTATTTGACTGCAAATATAAGCGCAATCATTTAACTGCACAATGTTTTTATGTTTTTTTAGGATATAGTGGGCCTACTATCAGAAATAGTATTTCAATCTTTTAACGCTTCATTTTCAGCGCCATCTCCCTGCCTTTGAGGATGTTGTGCGAATGCAAAGCGGGACGGCACACCCACAAACAGGAGGATGTTGTGGATGCCCCCCACTGGCGCAAGTCTTGCGCGCTGGTTTTGAGCGGAGCCGACTTGTGCCTTTCTCTACACATCATTTAATTCTATCAAACCTTTCTTATTACAATAATAATCCCCTGCGCTACTATAAATCCAATCCTCAGCTTTTTCGACAAAACCTTCTCTAGCGTGGAAGTTAGAGGCTGTGTAAAAACCGTTGTGCCCCAATATTTCATGAAAATAACATGGAATACTAGGCGACCACTGCTGACATCCGTTTTTTCTCAATTAACTCCTTCAACTGATCGAATGAAGTCATATTAAGCATTCTTTTGAAGTTATAGGCGATTGTGTAGATATCCATCTCTATCTGTACCTTCTGTTTTCCGGGTAGCAATATGGGGATGTATCCCATCCAATACTTGAGCGTACCGAACGGGTGCTCTGAAAGTGCTTTTCGTAATCTTAGTTTTGTACTACCCAGATCGCTTTTCATTTTAGACCTATAACAATCTCTCCATTTTTGATTCGAGTACCGGTAAACGGTGCGTGCTTTTTCAGAAGTTGTGCAAATTGATTTGACTGGACATGGTTGACAATTTATGCCTTTATATGTTTGAGCTTCTGTACCTCTTCGGTTGTCACGTTTAATCCCATATTGAGGTCTCAATAACTGCCCCCGCGAGCAGCGGTAATGATTCTTCTGCTCATTGTATTCAAAGGTAATTCCGTGCTGATCTTCTTTAACCTGCTCTTGATTTTCATTGACAGCAACATAACACTCGATTCCTTTGTTGTCCAATTCCTCCAATTGATTAATCTGATAGTAACCATCATCTGCTAAAACTTCACTAGGGCTATTTAATAGTACTTCCCTAACTGGCGCAAGTCTTGTACGTTGGCTCCGGCCAGGATGACTTGTGCCTTATCTTCAACATAACTCAATTCGATTAGTAGCGTTTAGAAATTTATACTTTGCATTCAACGTATCCGAATTCTTTGTTACCAAGACACAAGTCCCGCACTTCCCTCCCGCCTCTCTAAGACTTGCGCCAGATGGGGCCTGCGCGAGCCTGATGAAATAACCTCTGGCAAGAACTACCAACCTATCCAAGATATTCAAAACAAAAAAAACGCGGGCAAATAGCACAATCCTTCAGATACGCACTGAAGCACATGACACATACATCA
>JAHBUB010000079.1 GCA_019638285.1 Cyclobacteriaceae bacterium
ACACACAAAAGCTCATCAATTTTACCAAGACAAAAAATCCCGCCTACGTTGACCTTGTATTCGGTGAAAATGAAAAGAATGCGTTCATGCTCATTGCCACCAACCTCGCCCGCAAGATGAGCATTGACATGCGCCTGATCAACTCGCTCAAATATGCGTTCGAGCCGGATGGGAAGTTGGCAAAGATGTGTGAAACCGTTGCCTCGGAATACAAAGACAGCGAACGTTACAAGGGGACACAACTCATCTTCAGCGACATCGGTACACCGGATGGAAGTGGCTTCAACCTGTATACAGAAATCAAGCGCGTCTTGGTTGAACAACATGGGCTTCCACCTGAAGACATTCAGTTCATTCACGATCACGACTCCAAAACCAAAAAGGAAAAGTTGTTCAAAGATGTCAACAATGGTAATGTTCGTGTGCTGATCGGCAGTACAAAGAAACTGGGCACAGGTGTTAACGTGCAGGAAAGGGTCATTGCCATGCACCATCTCGACATACCCTGGCGGCCGAGTGATTTTGAACAACGCGTTGGTCGTGGTGGTAGACAGGGCAACAGGACAGCGAAGGAGTTCCGGGAAAATACAGTCCGGAACTATGTCTATGCTGTCAACCGTACACTAGATGCCTACCAGTTCAATATTCTTTCGAATAAACAGAAATTTATCAGCCAGATTAGGAACAGTTCCATTGACCAGCGTAAGATCGATGAAGGTGCGCTCGATCAGGAGGGTGGTATGAACTTCGGAGAATACGTTGCCCTTCTCAGTGGCAATACTGATCTGCTGGAGAAGGTGAAGCTGGAAAAAAAACTATACGACCTCGAACGCAGCTACCAGGTCTTTTTAAAACGAAAATCGGAAGCTTCGTTCTACATCGATATGAACACCCGCGACATGAAACAAAAAGAGTCTGCATTGGTGAAACTGGAGTCCGACTGGAAACCGATTCAATCCATCGATATTGAAAAGGTACCAGTAGTTATTGGTGGCAAAGAAATTGAAGATAAAAAAGAGGCCGGTGAGCAATTACATGCAACTATTGCGCAGTTAAGACAGAATGGCGTTGCCAAAGAAACGGAAATAGCGAGGCTGTTGGATTTCAAACTCCTTTACAATCCGGTTCTGTCGAAAGTCTACGTTTCCGGTCCATCCGGGATGATCTACAATTATGCCGATGGAAAGGTCAATGAGAATCCTGCCCTGGCAGGCCGCTACATGACCGACTCCATCAAACGGATTCCCAAAGTAGTCGACAACACGAAAGAATCTATCCAAACTTTTCAAAAAAAGATCGATACCTACAAGCACGAACTAACCCTCGACTTCAAGGAAAAATCACTCATCCAGGATTTGAAACACCAGATTGACCAGCTATCCTCTCGGTTGGAGAAGGCCTTTTCGCGGGAGCCAGCGTTAAGTCCTTCAGTTGTCGAAGATGGTGCACCTGAATCTGAAAAGACTTTTATGAGGCCGAAGCGAAAAATCAGAATTTAACTCAACGCTACTTTGGACTTGGCATGAAGCTCCACCACTTCTTTCTTAAGTTTGTTCACATCTCCAGCCGAGGTATTGTCCGGAATACGAGCAACTGTTTCCATAATAGTTTCTATTTCATTTGATTTTACAAGAATTTCTTCTCTGGCATAGTTCAATATTGCAAGCCAATTGTAATACTGATTTTTAATGTCCTTCGCTTTTTCAATTGCTTCCAAGTACAAGCTTCTGCCCATGTCTGGAACACCACTTCGAAAACATAGTAACCCTCTTGTTGCCTTTAGACAAATTTTTGTTATGTCGGCAGCACCCGTTGGGTTATCGGTAAGGAGATTCATAAATTTCATTGCCTCCTCTATTTTGTTTTCAAGAGCCAGCGAATAAACAAGGTTGTTGATTATTTGAGGATCATTTGGATGAGAAATTAACCCTGCTTTGAGAAAGCCACGAGACGTTTCTTGATCATTTAAGAAAGAGTTGGCAATGTGGGCTCCCAGCATTACAGGCCTTTTGGAAAAAGGCATATCCAAAAACCATCTGAAAGTATTATCAATACATTCAGTTAAATGATTACTATGAAAATTCTCAAGAGCTTGAGCCTCAAAATTATGCTTTACGTGAAATTCATTGATGTCAATTCTCAATGACGGCTCCTTGGATGAAGCCCATTCGATTTGGGCAAGTGAATTGTCGTTAGGAGCCAATAAAGACTTCTTAAAGAATTGCTTGCTTTTCTTAAGACTGCCATCAATGAGTTCTACTGTTCCGATGGCGCTTGCAAGTTCCGTAATGTTAGAGGATGAAAAGTTGTTTGAGTTAAGCATTTCAAACCCTTTTTTCAAAAACCTTGACGACCGTCCTCTTAAGGTCGCTAGCGAAATCTCCGCAGATGTAATCCAAGGGTCTATACCGGCAAGTGAAGTTTTACGCAAGATATCATGAGCGATACCAATTTCATCATAGTGTGCAAAGAGCCGGGACCCACACCGGAGTATGAATCGATTGTCTGGTGATAAATTTAAAGCGATATGCATTGCACGTAGAGCTTTTTTTTCTTGCCCTACTATTGAATAATTTCTTGCCAATTCCACATAGAAAATGGGATTATATGGGAATCCAATGATAGCAGCCTTTATTTCTTTAATTTTATTCCATATCAGTTTTGGATCAACCAAACTTGCAAATTCACTGATAGTTATGTTTTCTAGTTTGTCTGTTAATAGCTTGTCATTGCTGGTTACAAATCTTTTAGCCAGTGATATCTGCGGCAATGTTGAACTTGCGCTGTTACCAAGAATAAACTGAGCAGCCTCTAATACATGTTCGTTATTGGCTATACCATTCACTATTGCAGAACTTAGCAAGTCTCCGGCATGAGGAATTGTTTTATTATGAGACCAATCTTCAATGTATTCATCAATAGATATGAGGCTCCGGATTGGCTGTTTGTTGACGCGCCCAATATTATTATCAAGCTCACCCAACACCGCAGTTTTCTTGAAACTGCGCCAGTTTGGAATGACTCTTCGATCCTTATTTTCAAAAATATTTGCCACCGTTATTTCATAATATTAAGTTCTGCTCTTCTGAAGAGCAAATCAAATTTTGAGACAAACCGTTCAAGGCTATATCCGTTGCCTCTTTGTGAAATGTCAATTGGATGGCCTCTTTTCTCTGGGAATGGAAAGCAGAGGTATTCAATTGTTTGCGTAAGTTCTGATCTGAAAAACTCATTCTCTATACATTGACCAAATTCAGATAAGGCTTTAGAGAATGCGTCAGCTAAGTACGGTTTTATTTGTGCGAAGTCACCTTGCCAACTTTCAGGTCGAAAATTTGGTTCAAGATTTTTCATCAATAATGCAGACATGCTAATTCCGCTAAAGTAGAATACAACCATACTTCCAAGTAGGTAACAGTCAGTTGCAAAAACTCGTTTATGCCAATCATTTTCGTAATAGGCGTACATGATTTCGGGCGGAGCATAGTTAGCATCACCAGTGAATGTATAGTCGCTGTATGGACTATTCAAAGTTTTGCAAAGGGACCTTCCGATATCACCAAGTTTTGATTTACGATTGAACAACAAAATATTGGAAGGTTTTATGTCCTGATGTGAGACCTCGATCTGATGCAATTGTCTAAGCCCCACAGCGATGTCGTGTAGTGAGCCAAGTTTCCAAGCAAAGTCCAGTTGGTCAGAGAAAGCCAACTGCATTCGAACATCACCATCAGCAAGATCAAAAATTAAATACGGAACGAACGAATATGTGAAACCTTCTACGTGTTCCTCGCTGGCCTCTCTTACAAAAGCGATTTTAGTAACATGCTGGTTCTTACAGTGGTTTGACAGGTCTCGTTCATATTTATAAGCACTCGTCATTTCACTGATTATATCAACCACTGAACGCGTTGGGTCTTCCATTTTCGAAA
>JAHBUB010000008.1 GCA_019638285.1 Cyclobacteriaceae bacterium
TCTGTCCAGTCAATTAGGGGGCTAGTACATTACCTGCTTAGCTTGAAAGCATATTTTAAATGGAGATCGGTTTAAGAATATTGTTACTGAAAGGCTGACCTATTTGGATAGAGCAAATCGGCTAAATGTTTATGTCTTTGTCATTATGTCCAACCATTTCCATCTGTTCTGGCAGATTATAGGAGAACACAAACGGGCAGATGTGCAACGGGATTTTTTGAAGTACATCGCCAACAGATATTGAAGGCGATGGAGATCGAAAAATCAGTACTGCTGAATGAATTGTTGGTCAATGCGAAGGACAGAAGATACCAAGTGTGGGAATGAAATTCGCTGGAAGTTCCCCTGTGGACAACGAAAGTTTGAACAAAAGCTGAATTATATCCACCACCATCCTGTAAAGACTGGGCTTTGCAAACTCATATTCCAGCGCACGGTTTTATGAGAGCAACCAAAAGGATTGGGTGTTTTTAACGCACCATGAAGGATGAGCAGGAGGAGGGCAGATGTTCTGTTTGTTCCATGGCCCTCCCGCTTTGCTTATACACAACACCAAAAGAGACAAGGGGGGAGAGGGCTATGTAATTGTGGAGAAAGCATGTACAAAAACAAGATTGGGGCACTGCATAGACAAAAATGTGAGTGGACATTGTGAAAAAAGGCAGTAACTCTGATGCCATACCTCAATACATGCACTCCATAATTCAATAAATATTATTTGATTAAAGACCTATATTTATTGTTTATCAATAAATAATTATCATATTTGTCCCATCGAACTTAATTCTATCAATGATGTTAAAAACAAACAACTTCGTATTCAGGACATTACACGTTGTGGCTTGGATTATTTTTGTCGGCTTGTGCATTGAAGCAGGCGGCTTAATAATAAATTTCTTTTTCAGTCTGTTTAAGCCAGAATTTGTCCAAAATCTTTATCAAAAGTTAGACTTAACTGAAATGTACAAAGACAATAGATTTTATTTTTTCGGTGTCTATAGTTTTGTGCTAACCATTTCAATTTTAAAAGCGTGCCTGTTTTATATAGTGATCACGCTCATGCATAAAATGGATTTATCAAAGCCGTTCAACACTTTTGTTGCGAAACAAATTTCACAGATTAGTTATTACACCCTTTCCATTGGACTATTAAGTTTCATTGCCAGAAAGTTTGCTGGAAATTTAATGCACCGCGGTTTTGTTACCGTAAACTTAAACCAATTTTGGGAAGATAGTCAGGCGTTTATTCTCATGGGCGCTGTCATTTATATTATTGCTATTATTTTCAAAAAGGGAATAGATATTCAAAACGAAAACGAGTTAACCGTTTAAGCGATGGCAATTGTAGTAAACTTAGACGTTGTAATGGCTAAGCGTAAAATGTCGCTTAATGAACTATCGGACAAAGTTGGATTGACTTTATCGAACCTTTCCATATTAAAAACAGGTAAAGCAAAGGCCATTAGATTTAGCACACTGGAAACAATTTGCAATGTACTAGAATGTCAACCAGGTGACATCTTGGAATATATTAACGATAAGAAAAAACATTGAAGCGCGAAAAAGGCCATTGTCATAGCTAGGAATAGGAAGATAAGAAGTGTCCACTTCGCTCTTATGGATGGGCAGTGCCACTTTGCTTGCACACAACCAACAAAGACAGGACACAAAATATATTTACTTGACAGCAACTCCGGATGTCGCTATTTTGTGTGCTGAACTTAATTGTGGAAGTTGCCCTTTAGTTGTTAAAGAAAATATTTATGAACACAGAAGATCTGATTTATAAATTAAGTGAATTAGGCAAATCAAGCCAGCAGCTGGATCCGCAGGAACCCGAGCGCCTAGAAATGATTAATGACGTAACTGAATATGCCAATCAGTTTATCGCGGGGCTTAGTACTGTGAAAGCATTTAAAGAGAAAGAGGCTACTTCATTAGAAATCACCAATCAAAAAAGATCGCTCACTGATCTTCTTGATTTGTACCAAAAAGAAGTAGCGGAAACCGGAATTAATGCCGCTTCTGGAAAACACTTGGGTTATATTCCTGGAGGTGGTGTTTTTGCCGCTGCGCTTGCGGATTTTATAGCAGCAGTTACCAATCCCTATGCCGGTGTGCATTATGCATCACCGGGAGCGACTACCATCGAAAAGGAAGTTATCAATTGGCTGAAATCATTATTATCATTCCCAGACAACGCGGTAGGCTGTTTGTCTTCCGGTGGCTCCATCTCTACACTTATTGCATTTACTGCTGCAAGGGATAAGCACCAGGTTAAGAATGAGTTCATTAAGAAAAATGTTGTTTACTTAAGTGAGCAGGTACATCATTCTACCCAAAAAGCATTGCGGATAATTGGTTTGGAGGATGTAATCATCCGATATGTTCCCTTAGATGCGCACCATAAAATTCAAACGGGTGCTTTAGAAGAATGGATAAAAAAGGATATTTCAGCAGGACTTCAACCTTTCCTGGTAGTGGCAACAGCTGGCACTACCGATACTGGTGCTGTAGACCCTTTGGATGAAATTGCGACCGTGGCAAAAAAACATAAAATGTGGTTTCATATAGACGCAGCCTACGGGGGCTTTTTTATTCTGACCTCAAAAAGAGAACTTTTTAAAGGAATCGAAAAGGCTGATTCTATTATTATTGACCCACATAAAGGGCTGTTTCTTCCTTATGGTGTTGGTGCTGTATTGATAAAAGACAGTTCCGCTGTCTTGCACTCAAATTATTACACGGCCAATTATATGCAAGACGGAGCAAGTGAAGAAATGCTAAAAAGTCCTGCCAATGTTTCGCCCGAGTTAACCAAACATTTCAGGGGACTTCGAGTATGGCTACCTTTGCAAATGCATGGAATAGAACCCTTCATTGCATGTCTTGAAGAGAAACTATTATTAGTCAAATATTTTAGAATTCGACTGGCTGAACTTGGTTTTTGTCTTGGCCCAGCGCCAGACTTGTCTGTCAGTTATTTTTGGTACCCTTTCAAGTCAGATGTTGAAAAAAAAAACAGACAGCTGATGGATGAAATACACGCGGATGGTTCTGTTTTTTTAAGCTCTTCAATTATCAGCGAACGTTTTGTGATCAGGATTGCCATTTTATCTTTCAGAACAAAAAGAGAAATAATTGATGAAGCGATAGAAATGATTAAGCACTGTTTGAAAAAAGTGAAATCAAATGGGCGGATCGAAAACTAAATGGGTGGAATGAATTGATTTGACATTGGAGGTGAAGAAGCACTAATTGCTATGGATACACGACATGACTGTGTTAAAAGATTCACTGTAAAAATTCTAAATTTGTTGTGGAAGATTAATGTTTAGCCCAGAAGTTATTTTAGTAACTTGAATTCAATATTTATACATCTATGAACAAACCATTGCATCAATTTTTCACTAATGATCATCACCGAATTGATGCGTTGTTGAATAAGGCGACTGAGCAACCGGGTGAAATTGATTTGAATTACTATCATCATTTTCGGACCCAGTTATTGAGGCACATTAAAATGGAAGAGAACACGCTCTTTCCAGCTGCAAAAAAAGTGAATCCTGAAGTGGTGCAAGCACTCATTCCCAGGTTTCGACTCGAACATGGTGCGCTGACTGCGTTAATGGTGCCTCCACCTACTTCGACTCTTATAAAAGTGATACGATATATTTTGGAAATACATGATATGGCTGAAGAGGAGCCGGGAGGATTGTACGATGTGTGTGAGGCATTGACCCATGGGCAAACGCAGGAACTTCTAGACCAACTTGCAAAGACAGAAGAAGTACCTGTTCACCCTCCCAATCCGGCACCCATCGCAATGGCATCGGCCAGACGGGCCTTGAAGAGAGCAAATTATGATTTTGAAGAAATTGTTCGAGGTGCTTAAAGCTAAGTAAAATACAATATTGGTGAACAATAAAAGGGGAACCGTGACGGTTCCCTAGTTCAAGATTATTCTTTCGTTTTGATGACCCTCACTTTCCATTCTTCCGGGCCTTTTTCAATGTATTCCCATTTAAAAGGTTCTTTGCTTTCTGCTTCCATTTGATAATAAAGGGGCAGGGGGTCATGGTCATTAATAAATTCAAAAGCTTCCCCCGGCTTTATATCAGCAAAGGCTTCGTAAAACATTTCATGACGTTCTTTGGGTGGAAAAGATCGCAAGTCAAATTCATTCACTACTGAAAAGCCATCATCTCCTAAACCGCTTTTAACTTCTTTAGTGATATGAACAACGTATTCATTGGGTTCCTGCTTTTTATATATCCAGGAATGTTGCCCTTCGAATTTCTGAATGAATATGCCATGAATTTCTTTTGGATCTTCCGCAGCAATAATTTCCATTACATTGCCTTGCTCCATCATACCGTAGCGGTGGAATACGATTTGTTTCCACTCTTTTTTATCTGCTTTACGAAGGTCGAGCAAGGTAGATATATCAGTAAACGCTCTACCCTGTGAAGCTTCGGTTCGGGTGACTTTTACCTTCCACTCTCTTCCTCCACGATTGAGATATTCCCATCCTACTACATCTCCATAAATGGAACGAAATTCATAAAAGAGGGGGATAGGGTCATGATCATTGATAAAGATGAAACTTTCATCTACGGGTAATTCTTTGAAGAGCTGTATTAATTTTTTATGTCTTTCAATAGGGATAAGCACGCGCATATCCAATTCCTCTGTATGTATTTTATTATCCATGGCAATTTTATTTTAGATATAAAGATACTTTTATCTTTATATGTCAGTAATAACAATATTACGGGTTGAAATAAAAAGAGGTTTGCTGTGAGTGGAGATTTTCTGCGCTTGACAGGCTTACTTTTATTGACTCATCACTAGAAGGGTATGTTACTTTAGGCACATCAAAACATTAAGTAGCTGTGATGGGAAACCCAGATTGCTTCGGTTGTTCCCTCCTCGTAAAGACGTGCTATTTTGGTTTTGCGTAATTCCCGATGTTCACCTAATTGAACAGCAATTGATAGCCATCATTCTTCAATGAAGCCAATACTTTTTCCTGATGCGCGAATCCCATGGTTTCTATTTGTATGCTGATCTCTACTTCATCGATGAGTAATTCGGATGAGGTACGTACGTGTTCTACTTCCAATACGTTTGCAGATAAGTTGGCAAGATCATTTAAAATGCCGGCTAAAGAACCAGGTCTATCGGGCACACGAACGCGAAAGTGCATATACCGCCCCTCCGCGGCCATTCCATGACGAATGATGCGCATTAACAATACCGGATCAATGTTTCCGCCAGATAAAACTGCCACCAAAGGTCCTTGATAATGGCCCACAGGCATATCAAGCAAGTGCGCTACCGCAGCAGCACCGGCAGGTTCTACTACAAGCTTAGCGCGTTCCAATAAAAATAGCAGTGCGCCTGAGAGACTATTTTCGCTTACTGTTTTGATGGCATCTGTTAATTTCTGAATAATTTCAAAGGGAACTTCACCCGGGGAGCCCACAGCGATACCGTCAGCCATCGTGTTCATGTTTTTAAGGGCGACAGGTTTGCCTTTTTTAATGGAGAGTGGATAGGCAGCAGCCTGTTCAGCTTGTACGCCAATTACTTTTACATCGGGTCGTAATGATTTTACCGCAGTAGTGATTCCTGCAAGCAATCCTCCTCCTCCAGTACTCACCAAAATTGTTTTTACATCAGGACATTGTTCAAGAATTTCGAGACCACAGGTTCCTTGTCCCGCGATGATGTCTTTGTGGTTGAATGGATGAATTAAGACGGCACCGGTTTTATGTTCAATCTCCTTAGCACGTATTAAACAATCATCAATCGTTTGCCCTGTCTGCTCCACATTGGCACCATAGCCGAGGGTAGCAAGCAGTTTAGGGGAAGATGCTCCATGAGGCATGACAATGGTCGCTTTAATTCCAATTAGCTTGGCGGCCAAAGCGACACCTTGTGCGTGATTGCCTGCGGAGGCTGCAACCACTCCACGAGATTTTTCTTCGTCTGTCAAACGAGCCATACGATTATAGGCACCACGAATTTTGAACGATCCTGTTCGGTTCAGGTTCTCACATTTCAGATAAACGTTAATTCCGGAACGATCCGATAAATTCTGGCTAAAGTCTAAAAGTGTAGGATGTGTGATTTTCTTCAAAAGAGCCTGTGCCTTTTGAATATCATGAAAACTTACTGGAAGAGATACTTCTGACATCGTATTACAATTTCAAGTGGTGTTATTACTCTTTTGGAAGTAGCTTGCTATCCAAATTTTCTCACTTTACTCTTAGTGTAAATCTACTGGTATATTCCTTTCCTTAAAAAGAATTGTAAACACTATCACAAATCATTTGATAAAGTAGGCTTCCGTTCTGCAAATAGTGTGGAAAAAACACTCACTGTCATTTCATTCATAAAGGTGAGACTATGACTCACTAAAACATAGGCTTTGCAAGCTCTTCCGAATTTGAAAGCAGGCACAAAAGTGCTATTTTGGTAGTGATCTATGGGGGGTTACACATCCCACAAATTGTAAGGTCGCCTTTCATTTAGAAAGTAGTTTATGAATATTCTTGAATACGAAAACGTTATAGTGGGAGGTGGATTGGCCGGGATATCAGCAGCCATTGAACTACTGGATAATAATAAAGGAGTCCTTATTATTGAAAGGGATATAGCAGGGAATTTTGGTGGATTGGCAAAGAAGTCTTTTGGTGGTATTTTATTTTGTGGTACACCTCTGCAAAGGAGAGCAGGAATCAAAGATTCAGCCAAATTGCTATATGAGGACTGGATGCGGTATGGTGAATTCACTGACAGAGATAGTTTAGGCGCGAAATGGGCTAAGTTTTATTCAGATCATTCCATTTCTATTATTTATAAATGGCTAATAGATAAAAAGGTTGAATTTCTTCCTGTTGTTAATTGGCCTGAACGCGGTATGTATGTAAAAGGAAATTCAGTTCCCCGATGGCATATCACCTGGGGAACTGGTTATGATTTATCTAATCAGGTTGTGAAATATTTGCTGAATCATAAAAATAAAAAGGACTTGGAAATAAAGTTTCAGCACAAGGTGGAGTCTATTGTTGTTGAAAATAAAAAAGCAGTAGGTGTTGAAGTTTTGGATGAATCAGCAAAACAAAGAGTGAGCATCACAGCACAAAATATAATCATTGCCTCTGGAGGAATTACAGGCGGCAATTTGGAATTGGTTAAAAAGAATTGGCATCCTAACCTCGGTAGTCCACCCGATACTTTATTAAATGGATCTCATCAATATGCGGATGGAACAATTCATTTAGATCTGGAACAAAAGGGGATACCTTCTACCCACTTAAATAGACAATGGCACTATGCTGCTGGGATTCCAACTCCAAGCCCGGAAAAAGGAAAATTCAGAGATGGCTTAAGTTTGGTTCCGCCCAGGTCCGCCATTTGGGTAGATTCAACAGGCAAGCGATTTCAACCACCGTTAGTTGGGTATACGGATACCTTATTTTTTGTAGAAAACATACTGAAGACAGAACATCAGTACTCATGGAGTGTAATGAACTGGAAAATTGCCATTAAAGAGTTAGCAGTTTCAGGTTCAGAATATATGAGTGCTTTCAGAAATAAGAATAAGTTAACGATGATAAAAGAAGTTTTGCTCGGTAACAAAGCATTAGTGAATAGATTGATTGATGAATCAGATCACTTTGTGGTCGCTGACACTATTGAGGAGTTAGTAAAAAAAATGAATCAACAAGGGAGTAGTGATTTAGTGAATTTGGAAACACTTAGAAAGGGCTTGAAAGATTATGACGATGAAATTGATCGTGGGAAATCATACTTTAATGATGAGCAGTTAAGGCGATTAATTAATTTTAGATTGTATAGCGGAGATAAAATCAGAACTTCAAAATTTCAAAAGATACTTGATCCCAAAGCAGGGCCATTAATTGCTGTCAAACAATATATTTTGAGTAGAAAAAGTTTGGGTGGCATTCCTACTAATCTCAATTCACAAGTCATTAATAAGGAGGGTGATGTTATCTCAGGACTCTATGCTGTAGGTGAGTCTGCCGGATTTGGAGGAGGGGGCATTCATGGGGTCAGATCATTAGAAGGTACTTTTTTAGGGTCTTGTATTTTAACAGGGAGAGTAGCCGGAGCGCACATATCAGGAATAAAATTGTAAAAAAGATTTTCTATGAATAAAACAGGGGCATGGTTAGTTGTTAACGCCTTAGAGCAATTACCGATATCACATACGTTTGGTGTTCCTGGGGTACATAACACGGAGATTTATGATGAATTAAATAAGTCCGAAAAGATCACACCGATATTAGTAACCCACGAAGGTGGTGGTGCATTTATGGCCGATGCGGTAAGCCGTACATCAGATAATATTGGAACACTGGTTATTGTACCGGCAGCCGGAGTCACCCATGCGTTAAGTGGTATTGGCGAAGCGTTCTTAGATGGTATTCCCATGCTTATCATCTCCGGTGGAATTCGTACGGATGTCAATAAAAGTTATCAGCTTCATGAATGGGACATGCATTCGGTGTTAAGTGGAATCACTAAAAAGACTTATAAGATAAAAAGCCATCAGGAAATAATGCCAAGTATTTTCGAGGCATATACTATCGCGATCTCTGGAAATCCCGGTCCGGTCTTTATTGAGATTCCGGCAAACATTCAATTGTTTAAGGGGGAGGTTTCAGAAATACCATCCTATAAAAAGCCAGAAAGTAAACCGGCCATACTCGGGCCTCAAATCGATGAAGCCATTCAAATAATTTCAGAATCTAAAAGAGTAGGATTGTTTTTAGGGTGGGGAGCCAGAGAGGCGACTGCTATAAGTGTACAAATTGCCGAAAGACTAAATGCACCTGTATCAACCACACTACAAGGCTATAGCGTCTTTCCTGGTGATCATCCGTTATTCACCGGAATGGGTTTTGGTCCCGCATCTGTACCCGCTTCTGAAAATGCCTTTAAAGATGTTGATTGTTTAATTGCAGTAGGAACAAGATTTGCGGAACTGCCTACAGGAAGCTTTAGCGCAGAAGTTCCTGAGAACCTTATTCATATCGATATCGATAAAAATGTTTTCGATAAAAATTACAAGAGTAAACTGGCGATACAAGGTGATGCAAAACAGGTTTTAGAATCTTTATTAACCGAACTCACAAAAAAGAATATCCAAAAAAATGACCCACATTTAATTAGTTCTATTGCAAAAGATAAACAGGGTTATTATAAAGAATGGTCTGATTATAAATTCGATCGGGTCAATCCCTATCATTTCTTTAAGAGTTTAAGAAACAATCTTGAAAGGGATGCTATTGCTGTTGTGGATGATGGCAATCACACATTCCTTACTGTAGAGTTATTTCAGAATCTGGAAAGCAAACATTTCATTAGCCCTACGGATTTCAATTGCATGGGTTACTGCGTACCCGCAGCCATAGGCGCTAAATTTGCTCATCCGAACAAACAGGTTATTGGGATTGTGGGTGATGGAGCATTTCTTATGACGGGGCTGGAGTTGTTGACTGCAAAAAGAAATAATTTGGGAATTGTAATTTTTGTATTTCATGATGGAGAGCTTTCTCAGATATCTCAAGGGCAAGAGATTCCTTATAATAGAAAAACAGCTACACAATTAGGAGATTTTAAATTAGAAGGCATTGCTGACGCTGTGGGCGCCACTTACCTGGCTATAGAAGATGACACTCAGATAGATCAAATTATTAGTGCTGCACTCAAGGAGGCCAAAGTCGATAGGATTGTCTTGGTGGATGTGTTTATAGATTATGATAAGCGAACTCGATTCACCAAAGGGGTTGTGAAGTCGGTTTTAGGAAATTTTCCTTTTAGTGATAAAATTCGGTTTATTGGCAGGGCCATAACGCGAAAGATTTTAGGGTAAACAAAGCCTTACCTAAGGTGATTCTTAGCGAATGTTTTGATAGGAGGATGGTTCGTGTCGTACGATGTTCACCCTACTGTATCAATGAAAAAAGGAGCGACATTTATTATTACAAGTGCTCATCAACCGCTTGTCTGGAGTTTGCTAAAATGAACTTATATTAACTAAATTGGTGTTCTAGGAAGAAACCAAATTAATTATGAAGAAAAATAGCCTACTCTCGCTGATTATTATAATGTTTATTGCTGTTGGTGCCGATGCCCAAGTCTGGAAAATTGATCCCAACCATGCCAGTATCATGTTCAATGCGAAGCATTCTGGAATTTCGATTGTCAATGGAAGATTCATGCAATTTGAGGCTTCCGTGACAGGGGGAACACCGCAAGATTTTACTGGTGCGAAAGTAAATTTCACGGCACAAGTTAGCAGTATCAGTACTGGAGCTGAAGGACGGGACAAGGACTTGAAGAGTGCTAATTTTTTTGATATGCAAAATAATCCAACCATCAGTTTTGTAAGTAAATCGTTCACCAAAACAGGTGATCATATGTACAAAGTGGTAGGCGATTTGACCATGAGAGGAAATACCAAAGAAGTGGAGCTATCCGCAAACCATATCGGATCTACTAAGACGGGGGATGGACTTAACAAAGTGGGGTTTCAATTGACCGGTAGCGTAGATAGAAACGATTTCGGAATATCAGGTGCATCAGGTTCTGTGGCGCCAATCATAGAAATTCTCTGTAACGTAGAAATGAGTGAGCAGAAATAGTATAAACTGGAGTAAAATCCAACACGCTGAATACTTGCAAGCGGCACTTCGATAACCTAAATTGGTGGGCTTTAAGCCAAAACGGCTATGACACAGACAATTAAGCCCCTCATCCAGGAGACCGATGTGGTTTTAATGGGTGCAGGTATCATGAGCGCAACACTGGGCATGTTGCTAAAGGAGCTCGACCCCACTATTACCATACAAATTTTTGAACGCCTGGATCAGGCTGGAACAGAAAGTTCGGATGCCTGGAACAACGCGGGTACGGGCCATTCGGCTTTTTGCGAGTTGAATTATACACCACAAAAGGAGGACGGTTCAATCAATATTTCAAAAGCAGTTAAGATTGCTGAGTCTTTCGAGTTGTCGAAAGAGTTTTGGGCTTATCTGGTTCAAAAGAATTATATCAAACCCTCAGAATTTATTACTCAGGTTCCTCATATTAGTTTGGTGTGGGGAGAGGAGAATGTGGCATTTCTTAAAAAGAGGCACAGTCTAATGAGCGAAAACCCACTCTTTAAAGGCATGGCCTATACCGAAGACAGGGACTTAATGGCAACATGGGCGCCCCTGGTGATGCGGGGACGTAAGAGCACGCAGAAGGTGGCGGCTACTTGCATGGACATAGGCACAGATGTGAATTTTGGAAACCTTACGCGAAGTATGATTGCCCAACTGGAGAAAATGCCAGGGGTAACTGTTCATTATAATGTAGAAGCACTTGATCTCGATCCGGATGGTAAAGGAGGATGGGATGTGTTTGTTAGGAACTTGTTGAGTATGCAAAAGAGTCAGTGCAATGCGAAATTTGTATTTATTGGTGCTGGGGGAGCTACGTTGCATTTATTAAAACGTGCAGAGATTGAAGAGCGCAAAGGGTATGGAGGTTTTCCGGTGAGTGGGTTGTGGTTGAGATGCCTTAATGAAGAATTGATTGCCAAACATCATGCGAAAGTATATGGTAAAGCTTCGGTAGGAGCGCCCCCCATGTCAGTACCACACATTGACACGCGCATGATCAACGGGAGAAAACAATTATTGTTTGGTCCGTTTGCCGGATTCTCTACCAAGTTTTTAAAGAATGGATCGTTAATGGATTTACCCAAGTCCATCAGACCCGATAACGCTATTCCTATGATTTTTGCGGGATTAAAGAATATGTCACTTACAAAATACTTGATTGAACAAGTACGACAGACACCGGAAGAGCGACATGCGGCATTGCGCGAATACATTCCCTTCACCATGTTGACTGACTGGGAGCTGTTGGAGGCAGGTCAGCGTGTTCAGGTAATTAAAAAAGATAAGAAAAAAGGAGGAGTGCTTGAGTTTGGAACTGAGGTAGTATTATCAAAGGATGGCACGGTAGCTGCCTTATTGGGTGCTTCTCCGGGAGCATCTACCGCAGCGTCCATTATGTTGAACTTGATTACGCAGTGTTATAAAAACGCAAGCAAGACAGAAAAGTGGCAGGCTAAATTGAAAGAGATGGTGCCAACCTTTGGTGTGTCTTTGTCAGAAGACGAGAAGCAATTAGAGGAAACCAGAAAGCGTACGACAGCGATTTTGGAATTGAAAAAGTCTTAGTGCTTATCTAAACATGGGTTTCCTGTCTTTCCTAAAATTCATTTTAAAAATTGTTGATCCTGCTTTGAGTGGGTTGTCACTTTTAGTGATAATACTCATCTGTGGATGTTCCTCAGGGAAAGAAACGTATCCCGTAATTGACGAAAACTTTTGCGCGCAAATACATTTGGACAGCGCACATGCACTTTCAGTACAGCTTGATCCATTTAAGGATTTAATGTTGAGCAAAACGGGTGTTTATACTTTAGAAGAAGGAGACAAGGCAATGGTCGCCAGGGCCTGGTTGACAGAATCGGCTGAGGAATCTATAGACATTCAGTACTTTATATTTTCTGCCGATAACATTGGCTTGATTGCAATTGACTATTTATTGCGTGCGGCAGATCGTGGGGTAAAAGTGCGCATGCTGGTTGACGATATTATGGTAGAAGCGGATGCAGAAGACTTAATGGCGCTGGATGGACATCCCAATTTATCGATTAGGATTTATAATCCAACAGCCAATATCGGTAAGAATTTGCCAGAAAAATTATACAGCCTTTCAAAAGATTTTCATGGCTTTAACCAACGGATGCACAATAAGACTTTTATAGTGGATCAAAAAGTAGTAATAACAGGAGGGAGAAATATTGCGGACGAATATTTTGACTACGACCATGAATACAATTTTCGTGATCGTGATGTTTTGTTGATTGGTGAGGTGACCAAGGATATCAACAAGTCTTTTGGGGAATTTTGGAACAGTGATCTGAGCGTCCCTTTGTCAGATCTATTCGATGCAAAGAATTTAGACTTGAATGCAGAAGCGAAATACGATTACATTCATCAATATGCCTGCAATCCGGAAAATTTTTGGCCACAGGTGAGGGATAAAATACGATCTGTTCCCATTGCATTTAAAAACATTCAGGATTCAGGTGATTTGGTGTGGGTGGACAGTGTTTCGTTTGTATCCGATAAGCCTGGTAAGAATGGAGAAGATGGATTAAAGGGAGGAGGGTTGAGTACCGATCATCTTATTGATTTAATAAAAAAGGCTAAGAAGTCGGTGTATATCCAATCGCCCTACCTGGTAACTACTGAATTAAGCCAGCGGCTTTTTGATGAAGCAGTGAAGAGGGGAGTAGCAGTGAAGATACTCACCAATAGTATGACGTCTACAGATAATCTGGAAGCATTCAGTGGCTATAAAAGAGATAGAAAAAAATTATTGGAAACAGGTATTGATATATATGAATTTAAATCTGATGCTGCTATTCGATTTAAAGTAATGACCGGAGCATTGCAGAAGGAGATGGACTACACACCCATTTTTGGTTTACATGCCAAGTCGATGGTAGTAGATGAAGCCATTGCAGTAATTGGCACTTTTAATTTAGATCCGAGAAGCGCTAATCTCAATACGGAATGTGTTGCAGTGGTTTATGACAGTACAATAGCTAGAAATTTGTATACCGCCATGCAGGAGGATATGAAGCCGGAGAATGCCTGGCATACTACTTTGGAGTTTAATCCTGATGACGAGGCTGGATGGTGGAAGCAGTTTAGTATTTGGTTAAGGGGAGTAGTCCCCAAATCAATATTGTAGGATAAGAATTCTTAAAAATTATTTGATTGATATTGATTATATTGAATTAGCTAAGGTAGAAGATTGAATCGGAAGTCAAACTACAGCTGTCTACAACCCAATAAGTTTCACTTGAATTTACAACTATGAAATTTTTAGTTTTATGTTGTGTTTTGTTGCCAACCTTTGCATTTTCTCAATCGGATAAAGGGATAATGCTGAGCGATCTTAGTTGGGTGGAGGCAGAGAAAGTACTTACCAAAGAAACCATTGTAGTGATTCCTTTAGGAGCGGCTTCCAAAGAACATGGCCCACATTTGTTGTTAAAGAATGATCTTATTCTGGCGGAATACTTAACTGCGCGAGTCCTTAGAGAGGCCGATGTGGTGATTGCGCCAACCATCAATTACCATTTCTATCCTTCATTTTTGGAATACCCGGGGTCTACTTCTTTAAGATTGGGTACAGCCCGCGATTTGGTGGTTGATATCTGTAGAAGCCTTGCTGCATATGGCCCCAAAAAATTTTACATCCTGAATACTGGAATTTCTACAGTGCGAGCGCTTAACCCAGCCCGTGACACACTTGCCAATGATGGAATCACCATGCGGTTCACTGACCTAAATGGTATTTCAGACGTAGAAGATAAAATCAAACAAGAAGAGGGAGGAACACATGCCGATGAAATTGAAACTTCTATGATCTTGTACATGCGGCCCAAAGCCGTAGACATGCAAAAGGCGGTTAAAGACTATGCACCCAATCAAGGAAAAGGGCTTACGCGCAATCCTAATAATACAGCCTCCACCTATTCGCCATCAGGTGTATGGGGCGATGCTACATTGGCTTCTTATGAGAAAGGAAGGATTGTGACGGAGGCGCTGGTTGAGATGATTCTGGATGACATTAGGAAAATGAAAGAGTAAGTTTAACCATGCTGAAATGATGACTACCTGGTACCTTGAGATGTTGGATAGGAATGATTTCAAGCCAAAATACCTTGATGACAAAAACCTACAGGTGCTTGAAGTGAAAGTAAAAGATTTCAGGTACAATCGATTTCTTTACTCCATGGTGGGCGAACAATGGAGTTGGACCGACAAATTGAAATGGAGTGATGACGAGTGGCGGGCTTATGCGGAAGACGAAAATTTATATACCCACGTGAGTTATTATGATGGGGCACCTGCTGGTTACTTCGAATTGCAATGGGAGGAAAGTGAAAATGTAAAAATTGTTTATTTTGGCTTGTCACCGAAGTTTATAGGAAAAGGAATGGGTGGTCATTTATTGTCATGCGCGATTGCGTCAGCGTGGAAGATGAATCCTATTCGGGTTTGGGTTCACACTTGCAGCATGGACCATCCATCGGCTCTCAACAACTACAAGGCGCGAGGGATGAAGGTGTATGAATCCAGAATTAACTAATGCCTATTTCTTAAACTTCTCCCTCAGCTGCGCTAATTTATCCTCCATACTTTCTTCTTTTCTTTTTGGAGGTTGTGCTTTAACATTTTTTTGAACCTTTTTCTGAGCTTCCTTTTTAACAGGAGCGGGATTTGCACCAAACGGGTCGCTTTTCATTGATAATGCAATCCGCTTCCTTGGAATATCAACCTCCACTACTGTTACTTTCACCTTTTGCTGTACAGCAATGATGGCACTGGGATCCTTTACAAACTGATCGCTTAAGTGGCTGATATGAACCAGCCCATCCTGATGTACACCAATGTCTACAAAGGCACCAAAGTTGGTTACGTTGGTTACAATTCCCGGAAGTACCATGCCTATCTTAAGATCTTTTATTTCATTCACACCCTCCTCAAAGGAAAATACTTCAAATTGATCACGAGGATCTCTTCCTGGTTTTTCTAATTCTGCGAGGATATCAGTAAGTGTAGGGAGTCCTACGGTTTCGGTGACATACTTTTTTAAATCTAACTTTCTCCGTAATTCTGCACTGTTCATCAAATCTTTGATGGTGCAGTTCAGGTCTTTAGCAAATTGCTCCACCAACTCATATCGCTCAGGATGCACCGCGCTTGTATCTAGTGGATTTTTGGAATCACGGATGCGAAGGAAGCCTGCGCATTGTTCGAATGCTTTATCTCCAAGGCGTGGCACTTTGCTCAGTGATTTTCGATCTTTAAATGCGCCATTCTGGTTGCGGTATTCAACGATGCTTTTGGCAAGTTGTGGGCCAAGACCCGATACGTATGAAAGTAAGTCCCGGCTGGCTGTATTTACTTCAACGCCTACTGAGTTCACACAACTCATCACCACGTCATCCAGGCCTGCTTTTAATTTAGCTTGATCCACATCATGTTGATATTGCCCCACACCAATCGACTTAGCATCTAATTTCACCAATTCTGCCAAGGGATCCATTAACCTTCTCCCGATGGATACTGCACCTCGCACGGTAATGTCTTTATCTGGAAATTCCTCCCTCGCCACTTCAGAAGCAGAATATACAGACGCTCCGCTTTCGTTTACCATTACAATAATAATTTCTTTTGGTAACCCAATGGCCTTTACGAACGATTCTGTTTCTCGGCTGGCAGTTCCGTTTCCTATAGCAATGGCTTCAATATTAAACCGATCGCACAGCCCCATTACGATTGTACTCGACTTTGCTGTTTCTCGTTGAGGTTCGTGAGGGTAGATGACGGTGTCAAATAATAATTCACCTTGTTCGCCCAGACACACCAACTTAGTTCCAGAGCGAAATCCAGGATCGAGCGCCAGTACTCTTTTTTGTCCTAACGGGGAAGCAAGCAATAGTTCTTTCAGATTGGAAGAGAATACCTTGATGGCTTCCTGATCCGCCTTCATTTTGGTTTCTACCCTTATCTCTGTTTCCAGTGATGGTTTTAGTAATCGTTTGTAGCTGTCTTTCACAGCCAATAATACCTGCTCACTGGCTGCAGATTTAGACTTTATAAATTGCCTTTCTAATAATTGAATAGCTTGCGACTCATCGGGAGCGATGTCCAGGGTGATGAAACTTTCTTTTTCAGCCCTGCGCATGGCCAACAATCGATGTGAGGGGGTTTTGCTAATGGATTCTTTCCAATCAAAATAATCTTTGAACTTTTGAGCTTCCTCGCTTTCTGCTTTTGACTTTACTACAGAAGCCTGAATCACTCCTTCTTTCCAGAATAGTTCTCTAATGTTTTGTCGTGCTTCTTGATTTTCACTTACCCACTCCGCTATAATATCTCGTGCACCAGCCAATGCATCCTCTTCATTGGCTACACCTAATTCAGTGTTGATATAAGTAGCTAATGCTTTATCGAGATCAACATGACCTTGTTCGAAAAGGAGTGTCGCCAATGGTTCAAGCCCTTTTTCTTTGGCAGCCGTTGCACGGGTTTTGCGCTTTGGTTTGTAGGGCAAGTAAATGTCTTCTAATTCTGTGAGCGTTTCTGCCTTTTGAATCAGCTTTTCCAGTTCCGGGGTAAGGAATTGTTGCTTTTCAATGGATTTAAGGATGGCATCCCTTCGTTTATCTAATTCCACCAATTGTTCATGCTTATCACGAATGGCTGCCAGCGCTACCTCATCCAGGGTGCCTGTCATTTCTTTTCGATATCGGGCAATAAAGGGGATGGTTGATCCAGCATCCAGTAATTCTACTACTACCTTCACCTGATTTGTGGTAAGACCAAGTGCTGAGGCGATGCGGGAAATATTATCCATTGCTATTTAAATGTGTTTTAAGGAATGCAAAAATAAGGTGCTTATCAGATTGTAAAGACGGAAAAGTGAATTATTTAATTATTTTTCTTTTTACCATTTGCTAATCGTTATTGATTAATTGAGAAAATATTTGAATACTAAAAGCTTTCTTGTATCTCGTACATTGCCCTATCATCTTTATGGAATTATTCAGAAAATCGATTTATATTGTTTTTGATTGAATATGTGTAAGTTATCGTATAAGGCCTTTTTTATTACTTCTATAATTGTATTGCAATGGGCATGTACAGGTGGGAGAAATGATTCACGCGTTGGCACACCTATTACGCCTTACAAAGCGCTAATTTCAGCTGCGGAGAGTCCAAAGGATTACATTGACCAACTGGGCTGTCTCAATTGTCACGGAGGCGCCACTTTACCCAGCGAACTAAAAGCCAAAGCCCCCGATTTATCTGGCGCTGGAAATCGCTATAAGCCAGAATATATTTTTAATTATCTCATGAATCCAACCAAAGTTCGAAACCACATTGGACTTTCTCGTATGCCCAATTTTGGATTTGATGAAAGGGAAGCACTGGCATTAACAAGCTATCTGTCTAGCAAGAGATATGCCCCGAATGTGCAATTCCCCGATTTTTCCAAAAATGGCAATGTTAAGCTTGGGGAAACGGAATTTATTGAACAGGCCTGCGCTACCTGTCATGTTGCCAATGGGCATGGAAATAATGTGATCTCTGATTTGTCAAATATGGGAAGTAAGCTGAATCTCGAATGGATGAAGCAATTCATTGCAGCACCTGCTGTTTTTCAAAATAGGAGTTTAATGCCAGGATTACTTTATCATTTCAGTACAGACAGCACTGCACTAATTCCATCCGTTGAGAATGCTGAGGAAAGGATTGAAAATTTAAGCGCGTACTTGCTTAGCCTTGAATCGCCAGACCATGATGAGCAATTGGACAGGTATGAAACAATTAAGAAATCGAATCCTGAGATTTTGGTGGGGCTGGGACAAAAAATATATCAGGCACAAAATTGTGCGGGTTGTCATCAGTCAAATTCTGATGGAGAATGGAAGGAAACAGTGGCGCCTAATCTCATGACAATCAAATCCAGAATTAACAAGGCATGGCTGGTTGAATATATGAAAAAACCACATGCTGTGAGGCCGTTTGGTTTTTATCCGGGATCAGGAAGTCGTATGCCTAATTTTAACCTAACCGAGACTGAGATAGATAACATTGTTCGTTTTATTTACAACGAAGACAATAACGAAAAACAAACTCACATTGAAGCGCCATCAAGATTTGTATCTAATAAAATAAAAATTTTACTGGACGAAAAGCTTCCTTGCCTAGGTTGCCATTCTTTTGAAGGAAGAGGAGGCAAGGTGGCTCCTGATCTTTCTAATCTAAGTAAAAGGTTAAATAGCGATTACCTGGCTTCGGTTGTTACAAATCCAGCTGTTGCTATGCCAGGCACTATTATGCCAAAGATTTCAATGCCTGAAAAAATGCGGAATCAACTGATAGCTTATTTATTGTATAATAAGGATAGTGTTGTTGAAAGTAAATACTTATCACTCGTTGACCATCCCATCACATTTCCCAGCGCTGGTTTAAATTCTGAAAGTATTTATATAAGCAAATGTGCTATTTGTCATGGTGAGAAGGGCAATGCCAATGGGTTTAATGCAGCGTACCTTGCTACCCTACCTACAAGACATGCGGATAGTAGTTACATGGCAAAAAGACCTGACGACACATTGTTCGATGGTGTATTTGCAGGCGGAGAAATTCTTAATAAAAGTCATCTTATGCCCCCTTGGGGTAATGCTTTGAGCAATGATGAGATTAGGGGGTTGGTAACTTATATGAGATCGTTGTGCAATTGCAGACCTCCATCATGGTCGACCGATAATAAAACAATGAAGTAATGGGCAAAAAGAAGGTACATAAAGCGAAGACAGGCGCATCACATAATAAAGAAAAGCATTTGCAGGATGATGCACCCTTGTCAAAAATTTCTACCAAATGGATGTTGATATTAACCGCCATTGCGCTCACTGGTATTTTTGGAGTTTTTTATTTTGTTGATTTTTCAAAATCGAATGAACAGGATAAAGTAACTTCTTCACGAAAGCCATTCCCCAGTGTGCCTATCAATCAAACAGTGCCTGTCGGCTTTGAAGACTTTGTGGGGGCGGAAGCTTGCTCGTCCTGTCACTCAGATATTTATAATAAGTGGAAAACATCTACCCACGGACAAGCCGGTGGATCACCTAAGGACGTTAAAGTGATCGGGTACTTTGATGGCATACCCAGAAAATTTAAAGATGCGACACTCACTCCGTACAGGGCCGAGAATGGCGACTACATGTTCAATTTAAAAACGGTTGACTTGCCTGAACAAACATATAGGGTGGATGAAGTAGTAGGCGGAGGTCATATGATTGGAGGAGGCACTCAGACCTACTTTAGTTATTTTCCCGATGGCACTTTGCGAATGTTGCCTTTTGATTTTATAAGGGATGAAAAAGTTTGGTTTGGAGAAACGAGTCAGGGACAAGGCTGGGTACCTATTACACCCGACCGAATTATTGATAAAGAAAGTGAGTGGTTTCCCTCACGTCTTTTAGGCACACACCTCGATAGGCAAAACTGTCAGCAATGCCATGGTAGTCAAATTGAAGCAAAATTTGCTTTGGACAAAAAGAAGTTTGTCACAAACTTCAAGACATTAGCCATTAATTGTGAATCTTGTCATGGACCTGGTAAGGAGCATATTCAAATCGTTTCCGGTTCTGATTGGAAAGAAAAAACTTCATTGGGCCTTAAGCCATTGGTTACATTTGATAAAGATGGTTCATTGGATGTGTGCTTCAAATGTCATGCTCTAAAGAATGTATTGGATCCGGGTTTCCTTCCGGGTGATGACCTTGAAGAGTATTATGCACTTAAATTTCCAATATTGGGATTTAGAAATGAAAACCCTTATCATCCGGATGGGAGGGTTAATGGGTTTGCCTATCAGCTTAACCATTTAAGCAGTGATTGTTACATTGATGGCTCCATGACCTGCGTAAGTTGTCATGATCCTCACGAACAATCTTACAGAGATATTAATGGGCAGGTTTTGGCCAGTCCGTTTGATGATGGGCAATGCACCTCATGTCACGCAAGCAAAGCGATTAATCTAACAGCTCACTCTTTTCATAAGATTGATTCTAAAGGCAGTCAATGCGTATCCTGTCACATGCCTTATCTTCAGCATCAGGCGATGGGCACCAATTTGCGATTTGCGAGATCAGATCACACCATACCTATTCCACGCCCTGCATTTGATGCCAGCATAGGAATTGAAAGCGCATGCATTCAATGCCATAGTGACAAATCCGTTGAATTTTTACAAAACAAAGTGAACGAGTGGTATGGTGAAGTTAAACCTCACAATGACATGGTAGAGCGATTATTGAAATTTGACCCAAGTATGAGTCTCTATGAAGCGAGTGAAGTATTATTGCCCGATTCCGCGAATCATTTGATGGGACAAATGGCAGGTCTTAGCGAATTCGCTTTTGGTTATTTAAAACCAGAAATGAAAGATATCGATGCTGCGGCTGTAAATAGGATTAAAAAATATATTAATAATGCTGACGTTGATGTGCAATCGGTAGCTATGGCGAGCCTACATCTTATACAAGATAGTGATGATGAAATACACAATCTGTTGGTTGACAAATTGAGCCAAATGGAAGCGGATAGGAGAAGAAAAATAATGAAGAGATGGTCGAGTGTACTTCCAATAATGGCAAAGAAATATGAGGAGAGAGGAAATTACAATGATGCAATTGAAGCCTACAGGAAAAGCCTGGAGATAGTGCCTGATAACATTGCTGTTATGATCAATATGGCTGTAGCCTATTCTGCCTTAAATCAGAATGCGGCTGCCAATCAGATTCTTGACAGGGCCATTAAGATTAATGCCAATGACTATGATGTGTGGCTCAACAAGGGAAATATCTTATTAAAAACCAATCAAAATGTGAAAGCCCTGGAGGCCTATAAGCGAGCGAACAGCATTAACCCATGGGTTGGATCTGCTTATTTTAATATTGGAAACTATTACTATAAAACAAATAATGTGAATGAAGCGATTGTGTGGTATAAAAAAGCCGTGGAGATAGAGCCCAATATGGCATTGGGATATTTATTTCTTGCAAGATCGTACATAAAAGTACAGGATTTTAAGAATGCGTTCACGGCCGTTAAGTCTGGCCTAAGATTAGATCCTGCAGACAGGGCGGGCAATCAAATACTGGCTGATTTGCAATCTTATTTTGCGAAGAATAATTAGGAGAGTATATCAATAAATTGGAGGATTAATTCTAATGATTTGTCAAAATCAGCATTCATATATTTAATTTTTTTTGGCTATGCACACCAGCGCTTAGCCAAACAAGAAATATTGTTGGCCGGATATTGTCCAATGAGGATCAAAAACCTATTAAAAATGCAAACATTGTTATCGAGGGGAGTGAGAAAAGTGCCATCTCTAATCATCTTGGTTTTTTTGAATTGGAGATTGTTGGGGAAGATGTGGGTTCTTTGATCATTTCGCATATTGGTTATGCGACCAGTAAGGTTGAGATTCCAGAAATCGACAATTTTAAAATACTACTCAATAGAGAGTATATCCATATTGCGGAATTTGACCTGGCATATTATGAGGAGAGAGATCTCGAATTGGCTGATGATCCAACAGATTCATTGGCTACAGCCAGTGAAATAAGCGCCAGATACCCTGGAGGCTGGGAGCATTTTTTTAATGATCTGGGAAGAGCATTACTTAAAACCTCTTTTTGGAAAGAGTTGCCAGATGATAGTGTTTTAAAGGTGTCCTTTACAGTGGATCATTTAGGTATGATGTCTGAATTTACATTTGATCCTTATTTGAACAATTTGGATTTTGTTGAAACTCAATTTAAATCTTTAAAAAATTGGAGTCCAGCGAAGCAAAACGGAAATCTGACAAGTCAATTCTTTGAACTATCACTTAAGTGGTCTCAGGTATATACAACAGTGGAAAAGTCAGCCATGCCGGAAGGTGGGATGACAGCCTTTTACAAATTTATAGGTGCTAATTTGAAGTACCCTAAAAGATCGAAAAATATGGGTATTGAGGGGCGGGTATTTGTAGAATTTATAGTTGAAAAGGATAGTTCATTAACTGAGCTCAAAATATCTCAAGGAGTTAGTTCTGATTTGGATGAAGAAGCTATGAGAGTTATTTCTTTATCCAAGTGGGTGCCAGGCACCCGGCAAGGGAAACCAGTTAGACAGCGAGTGGTGTTGCCTATATCTTTTAAGTTGAGCAAGTTTAAATGGGACGGATAGAAAAATATATACCTCTTATATACTTATATTAAGTATTTAGGATTAATTTATTAATTATTTTAGGTACGCTAAAATTATACCTATGAAAGTCATTTGCCTACTTCTACTATTACCCCTCTTTTCATTCGCGCAACCTTCTGTTAAAGCCAGTAGGGAATGGATAAAAAAGGATGGGGCAAATATTCTGACAGAGTTAAAAGAATTAATCAGCATTCCCAATCACGCTTCAGACTTGCCCAATATTCAGCGCAATGCGGAGAAGATCAAAAAACTATTTGGTGATCGGGGATTTGAAATGCAATTGTTACAAGAACCTGGCGCACCGCCCATCGTATATGGCGAACATAAAGTAAAAGGGGCTACCCGTACACTTTGTTTTTATGCTCACTATGATGGTCAACCTGTTGATCCATCTTTATGGAAATTGGATGCTTTCAATGCAGAATTGTATGATCAGGCCATGTACAAAGGTGGCAAGGCTATACCTATGCCCAAGGCGGGCGAACCTATCAATGAAGAGTGGAGACTTTACGGTCGCTCTGCCAGTGATGACAAAGCACCAATTGTAGCTATGATGGCAGCAATAGATGCCCTGAAGGCTTCGAAAATTGGTTTGACTTCTAATATTAAATTATTCTTTGATGGAGAAGAAGAATCCAGCTCTCCGCACATCGAAACTTATATGACCAAGTATGGCGATTTATTCAAGGACATTTCCGTTTGGCTGTTGTGTGATGGAGCGGTGTATCAAACGGGTGACCCTTCTTTTAAATTTGGTGGCCGAGGTATCACCGGGGTACAACTTACCGTGTATGGCCCATCACGCCCGCTACACAGTGGTCACTATGGTAATTGGGCTCCTGTGCCGGGTCAAATGTTGGCGCGACTTCTTACTTCTATGAAAGCTGAAGACGGTACGGTTCTTATAGATGGCTATTACGATTCGGTGGAACCTATCTCAGATTTTGAAAAAAGACAATTGGCCAATGCCCCCAATATTGATGAGCAAATGAAAGAAGAGTTAGGTTTAGGATTTACAGAAGGCAATGGACAGTCATTAAATGAAAGGTTGCTACTTCCAAGTTTAACAATTCGAGGCATGGCCAGTGGATCAGTCGGGGACAAAGCACGGAATGTTATTCCTACGATAGCTATTGCTGAATTAGGTATGCGGCTTGTAAAAGGAAATGACCCGGAGAAAATGATGGATTTGGTAGAGGCGCACATACGAAAGGAGGGATGGCATATTGTATACGATGAGCCCGATCATGAAACGCGGATGAAATACCCAAAGATTGTAAAAGTAGTTAGGGACAAGGATGGATTTCCAGCCATAAAAGTGAATATGGATCAGCCTGAAATCATGAGTGTGATCAATGGAGTAAAATCGTTTACCGGTGACAAGGCGGTTTTTCTGCCGAGTTCCGGAGGCAGCAATCGTGTAAACAATGCTATTTATGATGTATTGAAAACGCCAGCCATTTCAGTGAATATGGTGAACCATGATAATAACCAACATGCAGAAAATGAAAATGTGCGCATCGGTAACTTGTGGTATGGTATTGACTTGATGTCGGTGCTGATGACGCTACCCAATGATATTTCTAAAAAATAACTTTAAGTAAATACAATAGTAGAACTATTGTACACTTTTCTGTACGCGATATAGCATTAGGCTGGCGATATTGGTTGCTCTTAATTTTGCTTCCTCGGCTTTGTCTCCTTCAAAGTGTTCATCAATGGTTTCATAAAACAGCTCTTTCCACCGATCGAAATGAGTAGATTCTAAACTAATTTTCTTATTCAATTGAATATGCTTTGTCATCGGATCTCCTTTGTAGGGTCCTTTGCCAAATAATACCATCTCCCAAAAATCATACATAATGGGTAAGTGATGAGGCCAGTCTACCTTGGCGATATCGTTGAATATATATCCAATGGTATTATCCTTTTTCACTTTATCATAAAATGAATTGACTAGTTTTTCAATATCACCCCTCGCTACAATATCCTGTTTCATAATCTTTATTTAGGTTAAATCAACCTATCCGTCTTAGAATACGACATTGGATTTTAGATATTCGTTCCCTTGATCGATAAGATCGATCAAGGGAATAAAAAATACAATATGGACTAGGCCAATTCTCTTAGATCTACCGGCACTACTCTTGAAACCCCTTTCTCTACCATGGTGATGCCATAAATTACATCCGTGCTGGTCATGGTGCGTTTGTTGTGCGTCACGATTACAAACTGACTGTCTTTGCTGAAGTTTCGGATAATGTTATTGAATTTGTCAATATTAGCATCATCGAGTGGTGCATCTACCTCATCAAAAATACAAAACGGTGCTGGCTTTAAAAGGTACATAGAAAAGAGCAGGGCAGTAGCTGTAAGTGTTTTTTCTCCACCTGACAATTGATTGATACCTAGCGGTCGTTTTCCTTTTGGTTTAGCAATGATTTCGATATCAGAATCCAATGGTTTGGTCGGGTCGACTAACCTTAAATCGCAATCATCACCTTCAGAAAATAATGATCGGAATACCTCCACAAAGTGCTCCTTAATCTTATTAAAAGCTTCCATGAATGTTTCACTGGCTACACCTTCAATTTCTGCAATGGTGCTAAGTAATGAATCCTTCGCCTTTCTCAAATCCTCTTTTTGCGCTATAATGAAATCATTTCTTTCTTTTATTTCATTATAGGCTTCCATGGCCATCGGATTGATGGGCCCCATATTTTCTAATCGATCCCGAATTTTAGTTACTGAATTGCGTAGTTTTTCTTCATCGGGAAGTTCCTCATCTTCCGCACCCGCCTCAACACCCAAAATTGAATCTAACTCAACCTTAAACTCCACTGATAACCGCTCTTTTACTGAATTGAGTTCCAGTTTGCTTTCACTCAATTCGTTTTGAAGTTCCATAAGGATGGTATCGATATTTTGTCTTTGATGTTGTACTTCTTTTAAGGTTTTTTCCAACTGATCAATCTCTCCCCTGGAGGAATAATAGAGTTTCTCTGCCTCACCCAGGCCTTTCTCCATTTCTTCCTTTTGTGCATACATGGAGATGAGCTCCTCATCATTGCTTTGAGTGGTTTCTATGATGACTTTTATTTCCTCTTCATTTATTTTCAGTTCTTCCTGGTTAGTCTCGATGCGTTTGCCACTTTGCTCCATCGATTCCTGTTTGAAGCGCACCTCTTGTTCCAGGCTCTTCACCCTATTTCCCTGCTCATGAAAGAGTATATTTTGCTCGTTAAATGCAGCTGACTTTTGACTTAATATTTCATTTTGTGCATTATAATCATCTGTTATTAACTTTAATTTTTCTTCGTATTGATGCACTTCAACAAGTGCCTGTTCAGCTTTTGGCTTTAAGCCTTCAAGTTCTTGTGACAGATTTTGGATTTTCTCCTGGATGTCTTCCCTGCGCAGGTCTGCCGTATTGAGCATATTGGCAAACTGCTCTTTTTTGGTGCTTACAGAGATAAATTCGTCATTCACCATTTTGATGGCATTTCGTGCCTCCTCAATCTGTTGCTGCAGCGTATTGTTTCGTAATTTTTCTAGTTCACGCTGCTTGTCCAATAACCCTTGCCTGATAACTTCTACTTTTCTAGTAAGGTCTTTGATTTCCTTGTCTAGTTTTTCAAGGTTTTTTGCGCGTCCAATTTTTTTGCCTTCAAAGAGACCAACCGAACCGCCTGATAAACTAAACCGCCTTTTCGTGATCTTACCACTCTTAGTAATGAAAGTATTTCCATCTTCAGCAGGAATGATTTTCACATCTCCATCATGTACATACACTTTGTCCAATATGTAGGCCATCAGCTTACCATATTTTGGATCAAACTCCATTATATGTGTGGCAGGGAAAGCATCTGAATACATTTGTATGTCCGAAGGAACAAATTTGTGGAAGGCGTCCAGGATGAAGAAATTAGCTTTTCCTTTGCTGGCATCACTCAGTATGTTGATGGCTTCGTAAGCCTCCGCTTCATGCTCTACGATGTAGTAGTTGAGATAGGGCTCCAGATAATTCTCAATAGCTACTCTGTATTCTTCGCTGGTGGAGATAATATCTGAAAGGAGAGGGGCATTTTTTGTCCACCCTACATTTTTCTTTAAAAATTTAATGGCTTCGGGAAATCCCTCTAAGTTTTCAACAAGCGACTTGGTGAGCTGATACTCATTTTGGCGAGCGTCAAGTCTTCTGCCTACTTCCGTCATCTCCTCTCGGATCATCTCAATGGTTTTCTCCAGTGAAGATCCGCGTTGAATTACCTCACTTTCGTCATTCTTTAATTTGGAGAGATATCCATTCTTCTCAGTGATTTCTTCTTGCAGTACGACCAGCTTTTTTTCAAAATTGGCAAGACTTGCACTTTGTTCATTGGAGTCAGTAGCAGTTCGTTCAATCTCTTGTTTAAAAGAGGAGATTTGAATTTCTCGAATCTCCTGTGCTTTGTTAAGTTGATAAGACTCATCCTGGCGAGTACGGTGAGCTTTGCGCAAGGTGTCCACTTCCCCTTGTAAAGTAAAGGTTGCTGCCTTTTGGATGTCATATTCGGCCTTTAAGGCCTCTACTTTTTCTGAAATCTCATTGAATAGTACTTGCGCTGACTCCTTTTCAGTTTCAAGACTCTGGATACTAAACCGCGCCCGTTCATTGCTTTGTTTGTCCTGATCGATCTGCTCTTTAAGGCTGGTGATGCGGTCATTGAGGAAACGCAGGCGTTCGTTTTTTATTTGTTTCTCACTTTCATACTGCCTTATCTTCCCCACATATTCATTTATGGCCTTTTGTCTACTGGACAGGGTATTCTCTTTTTCAATCAACTCAACTTTTGATTTTTCGATAAGAGCTTCTTTTTCAGCAATGGAAGAAGTAAGAGATGTTTTACGATCGTTTTCTGCTGCTACTTGTTTATTGACTGTATCAAACTTTTCCCTTTGTTTCTTTACTACCAGTTTAGCCAGTTGAATGCTTTTCTCCTTGTATTCCTCTTTTATTTTAAAATACGTCTCGGATTGTTTAGCCTGCTTTTCCAGGCTTTTCATATTTTTCTCTATCTCAAACAGCAAATCTTCCACGCGCTCAAGGTCTGCATCGGTATCTTCAAGTTTGCGCAGGGTTTCTTTTTTGCGTTTTTTAAACTTTGAAATCCCGGCTGCCTCTTCAAACAACATTCTTCTAGAGTTGTCTCGGTCATTGAGTAGGTCATCCACCATTCCTAATTCGATGATGGCGTAACTGTTAGAAGCTACCCCTGTATCCAGAAATAGATTTGTAATGTCTTTTAGTCGACAAGTGACATTATTCAACAAATACTCACTTTCACCTGAACGATATAACCTACGAGTGATGGTTACCTGTGAATACTCAGTAGGAAGGATGTTTTTAGTATTGTTAATGGTCAGTGAAACCTCAGCCAATTGAAGAGGAGGGCGGTTATTGGTGCCGTTAAAGATGATGTTTTCCATCTTTTCAGACCTTAATGCACTGGTTTTTTGCTCGCCTAATACCCAGCGGATAGAGTCAACCACATTTGATTTCCCGCAGCCGTTGGGCCCCACAATCCCCGTAATGCCCTCGTCAAAGTTGATAATGACCTTATCGGCAAAACTTTTAAATCCCTTAATCTCCAGCTTCGATAACTGCATGAATACGTTCGTTGAAAGTGGTTGTTGTATTTTAGAAGACCGCAAAGATAACCCTGATTTACCATTTGAGAAATGCACATCTTTAAATTCATCCACATTTTATCCATACCATAAAATCTCAAAAAAAATAGGAATTAGGTATATTTAGGTATCTTTGATCCAATGGATTTTCAATTTTGGATATGGCTCATTGTGATTGTAATCACGCTTATTGCACGTGCCAATAAGAAGAAGCCTGGCCAAGCTCCACCGTCCCAAGACATTCCGAATGGACCGAGAACTGCTCGCCCATCCCCACAACCGAAATCGATTACATTTGAAGACCTTTTAAGAGAGATTCAAGGGGAAAAAGCGCTGTCGAGGCCAATGGCCAACAAGCCTAAAGAGCCCGAACCCGATTTTGTTGACTATGACGATGACATTCCTGATGAAATTGAAAGTTCAGAAGTAGTTGATTATGATTCTGGTAGGGATGAGAAGGCGCTTGAGACGTATAGGGCTGCACAAAGGCTGGCTGCTTCAAGCCCAGTCTTGACGGAATCACCTAAAATGGATACCCTCATGAGGTCAGAGCATTTTAGAGGATATGCTCCAAAGAAGAAGAAGGTGTCATTTAGTTTCTTGAATGAATTGAAGGATCCAAAAGGGTTTAAGAAGGCCTTTATAATGAGTGAAATCCTTAACAAAAAGTACTAAAAAGGTACGTGAAAGGCATTTTTTGAGCTAAATATTACTTGGATTGGGTAATATTGATTTTTTAAACTGGATGATAAACTCATTTCCACACCTTTACATCTTTCATTAATATTAAATTAATAGTAGATATTGATTGATATGGTTACAATACTTTTTTGAAGGATATTTAATATTGCGTACTTTTTTGAATTATTTCTTGAGATGCCTACTTCTAATACCCTTTTAATAAGCGCGTTACTTATGCTTTTTTTTAAGCATTGGGGATTTGACAGCATCCTCAAAAGAAGCCTGTGTGCCGATTATTGAAGTTCATCAGAAATCATCTGATAGGGGTTGGGTACTAATATTGAAATTGATTTAAAAAATAAGGACATATCAAGATTTAATATAAACCTGATGATGCCCAAGGGAGGACATATTTTAGATGCCAAAACCCTTGTATTCAGCAACTTGGAAAGCGGCAAATACATTGTAGTAGTTACGAGCAGGGATGAAAATGATAATTATTGCCCAACCTATGTAAATGTGTCTATAGAGTAAATTGTTCTAATGCGAAGGCAGTATTTTTTAATCTTTTATTTTGTTTTAGGATTTGCATTGTTATCCTCCTGGAGCAGTATTGCCCAACCTACAGTTAGCATTCAAAATGTAAAAAATGCCTGTGATGGCCTTGCCAACGGTTCGTTTGAAATCCTGGTAACAGCAGCCAACAATCCTCCTTTAGAGGTTAATGTTTTTGGCCCTCCCAACCAAGGCCCTTTTGCACTTACAGTAGGTGTGCCTTTTATGGTATCAAACTTACTAGGATCTCCTGGGGGAAGAAGTTATGTAATAATAGTGCAGGATGCCGATGGAAGCACTGTATTGAATGAGACTATTTTTACTACTCCGGTAAATTTGGCTGCATCTGTGGGGTCCTCGGCTGTGAACACCAACTGTGTTACCCCAGATGGATCTATTAATATTAGTGTTTCCGGAGGTTCAGGAGCTTACTCTTTTCAGTGGTCGGGGCCAGCAGGGTTTGTAGATCCTGGAACTGAAGATCTATCGGGTCTTTCAGCAGGCTCTTATTCTCTGATAGTATCCGATTTAAATACAAATTGTACGAGATCAGTGGGCCCTGTCAATATTACCGATCCCTCACCAACTCCATTCACGGTGTCTACGGTAACCCCTTCTGTTTGTCTTGGGGATGGTGGAACTGTTAACCTTGACGGATCAGAAGGTGCTGCGGTGATGTATCAAATATATAAAGACGGTATTCCTACAGGAATAACTCAAGCAGGCACGGGTGGGCCTTTGTCTTTTGCAATCCCTTCTGGGTTATTAACTCCAACTGACGCATATACCTTTACCATAGAGGCCATCAATGGATCGTGCGCCCCCTTGTTTATGAATGGAAACGGCATCATTACAGTTAATCCACTGCCTACAATTTCCCTGAGTGCCAACCCCAGTGTTTGTGAAGGAACAACAAGTGGAAGTTTGGCGTATACTTCGACCACAAATGTGCCTGATCAATACCGGATAGACTGGGATGCAGCAGCAGAAACAGCCGGCATGGTAGACGTAGCTTTAAATGCACTACCGGCTTCACCTATTCCTATCACTGGCATTCCTTTGGCGACAGGAACTTACAATGCTACTTTGTATGTAAAAATAAGTGGTACTAACTGCGAAAGTGCAGGCGATCCAATTAGTGTCACCGTAGATGCTTTACCGACCATTACAATAGGAGCCAATCCAGAGGTATGCACCGGCACTACAGTTAGTAGTTTGACATACTCATCTACCACGGGAGCGCCTGATCAATATCGGATAGATTGGGATGCAGTAGCAGAAACAGCAGGCATGGTGGATGTAGCTTTAGGCGCGCTACCAGTATCGCCAATTCCCATTACGAGTATCCCAGTAGCGGCAGGTACCTACAATGGTATTTTATATGTGACCACAAGCGGAACCACCTGTGAAAGTGTGGGTGTTGCAATCAGTATAACCGTAAATGATTTGCCCACGATTACATTAGGAGCTAACCATAATGTGTGTTCAGGAGTTACTAATAGCAGTTTAGCCTATTCTGCCACAACTGGAGCAGATCAATATCGAATAGATTGGGATGCAGCAGCAGAGGCAGCGGGTATGGTAGATGTAACTTTAAGCGCACTACCTGTTTCACCCATTTCCATTATAGGTATTCCTATGGCACCTGGCACCTACAATGGTACTTTGTATGTAAAGACAATTGGCACTACCTGTGAAAGTACAGGGAATGCTATTAGTATAAACGTAGAAGATTTGCCTACTATTACATTAGGTGCCAATCCTGAAGTGTGTACAGGAACTACTAATAGCACTTTAACTTATTCAGCCACTACAGGAGCGCCAGATCAATATCGAATAGATTGGGACGCAGCAGCAGAGACAGCAGGCATGGTGGATGTGGCTTTAAGCGTGCTACCTGTTTCACCCATTTCCATCACGGGTATTCCGGTAGCGGCAGGTACTTACAATGGTACTTTGTATGTGACCACAAGTGGAACCACCTGTGAAAGTGTGGGTGATGCTATCAGTGTGACTGTAACAGGATTACCAACAATAACCCTAGGAGCAATCCCGGCAGTATGTCTTGGAATAACTAGTGCAGATTTAGCCTATTCCGCAACGACCAATTCCCCTGACCAATTTAGAATAGATTGGGATGTTGCCGCAGAAACTGCCGGTCTGGTTGATGTAGTAGCAACGGCACTCCCGGCTACACCAATTGTGATTAACAATGTGCCCAACGCGATAGGTACATATAACGGAATATTGTATGTAATGAATGATGGACTCACATGTGAAAGTTCAGGGAATCCTATTAGTGTTACTGTCATTGCTTTGCCCACAATTACTTTGGGGGCTGGTCCTGTAGTGTGTGCAGGTGTAACATCCAGTAGTATATCTTATTCGGCAATCACCGGTGGCCCCAATCGGTTTAGAATAGATTGGGATGCAGCGGCAGAAGGAGCAGGATTAACCGATGTTGCGGCAACAGCATTGCCGGGCACTCCCATACCAATTAATAATATCCCGTTAGCAGGAGGCACCTATTCCGGAGATTTGTTTGTAATAAATAGTGGAACAGGTTGCGAAAGCTCAGCCAATCCAATTTCAGTAACTGTTCAGGCGGTAACGGCAACCTTAAGTGGAGACGCTACCAAGTGCGGGGGCTCAGCTACTACATTAATAGTAAATTTTACAGGCCCCGGACCGACATGGAACTTTACCTACAGTGATGGGTTTTCTAATACCAATCTATTGGCAAACAGTAATCCATTCACTTTTTCGGTGAACCCAATAATTTCAACTACTTATTCTTTAGTGGATGTGACCGGAGTCACTTGTGGTGCGGGAACGGTAAGTGGTTCGGCCACAATTACCGTTAGGCCAATTGCAGGTAACCCATCCACCTTTGGATCTGAAACCTGGCTGGCGTATGTGTATGACGACAGTGGAAACCCTGCGCCTCCTGTAACTAATGTTAATTTTAACAACACTAAATACAGAGGATTTTTAGATGCCACTGAAATTGCTTCCATCAGTGGATTCTCAAGTTACGATGTGACTACCGATGCCTTTAACCTTAATCTAACGAATACAATACCTGTGGCAGGTGCCAATGTTTGCGGATCATACCTCAACGATTACAGTATCCGATTCCGAATGACAAAAACTTTTGCAGCGGGTATATACACTTTCACATTGGGTGCTGACGATGGGGTGCGTTTATGGGTGGATGGTGTGAGTATATTGCCAGCGGGCTCTTTTAGTACACACTCTTTTGTTACATACAATTCAACACCAGTTTGCCTGACAGCAGGAACCCATAATTTGGTCATTGAATATTTTGACAGAGGAGGGTTTTCAAAAATCACTTTTGATTATAGCGAATCTCCTGCACCCACTGTGAGCACACCCGTATCGCTTTGTGTAAATTCCATGGCACCTACTTTGAATGCCTCGAGTGCAGGGGCCATTGGTTACAATTGGTATACAGATGCCACACTTACCAATCCACCCATCTTCACCGGTGCGAACTACACTCCTGCGCCAACTCAATTGGATATGACAACCGTAGGAACTGCTGACTTTTATGTAACGGCTGTGTATGCTTGTGGTGAAACTCCTGCTGCGCATGTAACAGTAGATGTTACCAGTGGAGCTAATATTGTATTGCCGCCCACTCCTGTTCAGGTGTGTGATGTAGGAGGTATAATTGATCTTAATACGCTAGTTAGTGCTGCGCCTGCTGGTGGTACTTTTACTTTCTCCGGCCCCCCCAGTGTTACTGATCCCAACTTTGATCCATCCGGATTGGGAAATACCACGGTTACCATTAATGTGGATTATACATCAGGCACTTGTATGGCGTCTGCTTCTTTTGATATTGATGTGGTCACCAATGCTACCATTACTGTGCCTGCGACCACTTCTGTTTGCGAGTCAGGTGGAATTATAGATTTAACTGCTTTAGTAGGTGGAAACCCTGGTGGAGGAACATTTACTTTTTCCGGACCAGGAGTAGGGGGTGCAGGTTTCGATTTTGATCCCAGCGGTCTTTCAGGCTCCACCACCATCACGGTTGATTATATAATAGGAGGTTGCAACGCACCTACACAAACATTTGATGTTGATGTGACTCCCAATGTTGCATTGTTAGTTGATAATTCAACCACTGTGTGTCCTTCTTCTGGTCCAGTGGATTTATCCACACTGATATCACCATCACCAGCAGGAGGTGCTTTTACTTTTACAGGAACAGGAGTGACTGGAACTCAATTTGATCCCACGGGATCTGCGGGTTCAACTGTTTTAATAAATGTGAGCTATGACATTGGAGGATGTCATGCTGCATCTACTGTTCAGATTGTGGTAAGATCAGCTACAGATCCTCTTTGTGGAGGCCCTACAGGCAATTGCGCCACTGTATCCATTACACCGATGCCTACTGCAGCAATATGCTCCCCAACAGACGGATCAATTCTGTTTAATATTAACCCAGCCGTGCCAACAATAAATAATACAGGAGTGAGAATAGACATTGTGGGCACCTCCACAACTAATCTCGGTGTATCTCAAACTAATTTCAATGATCCCTTATTTACAGGTTTGTCTGTAGGAACATATAATTACACAATAGAGTATGGTGATCCCGGTTGTATTAAAACTGGTCAGGTTACTGTGCTTCTTGGACCAGATGTAGTTGATTTTACAGTAGCACCTAACAGTGTGAATTGTTTTGGTAGCTCAGGTGGCGTTGTTCTTTCTGGAATTAATGGATCTGATTTAGCAGACTATAGCTATGAAATCACGCAGCTTGGATCGATAGTTACTACAGGATCAATCACTCAATTACAATCTGTGGGTGAGGTGACATTAACTGGTTTTGGAAGTGGTGATTTTGAGATCAAATTATCCCAAGATCAATCAGCAACAACTACCTGCTCAAGCCCTGTACAGTCTGCTCGTAAACCATTTACAATCACCAGCCCTGCTGCCAACCTCGATACATTATATGTCAATAAGAAAATTTCAGTTCCTGACTTACCTACCGGTTCTATGACTGTTGGGATAAGCGAAAGTTTACAAGAACCTTATGAAGTAAGATTAGAACTCACACAGCCTTTGTTTCCTGGACAGGTTTTTGCCCAAGATTTTACGGAGGCAACAAGAAATTCCCTTAATCTTAAGGTAGAGTTTGAAGCTCTGAATCTGTTTGCCGGTGGATATTTGCTGTCGATAAGGGATTCACTGGGTTGTCAGAAAAATTATCCCATTACCATAGGCGTTGATAATAATCTTTTAGTGCCCAATATCTTTACACCTAATGGAGATGGGGTGAATGAAGTATTTTACATTCGAAATATGCCTGATGCTACTGAAGTAATAATTAGCAACCGTTGGGGTAAGCAGGTTTACTCCTCTAAAAATTATCAAAATGATTGGGATGGGGGAGATGCGGTAGACGGGGTGTATTATTATCGAATTAATGCTGCGGGCAAGAGTTATTCTGGCTGGGTTGAGGTGCTGCGGGGCAACTAATTATTATAGCGCTGAAAGGAACTTCATAGTATCCACGTTGTCTGCATAGTCTTCCAGTTCTGGCTTTTGGGCTTTTCCAAATTCAATACTTCCCTTGAACCATCCTTTGGCTGAAAGTATACATTGCAGTTTCTCCTTGCTGTGCTCAACCCTGTTTCTTAAATCTTCCTGATCTGAATACCGTTCGTAAAACACCACGGAAATGGGTGATACAAGTTTGTCACTTTCAATCAATAGAATGACGCCATTGTCATAGAAGTTTTTCAGATTCGTAAGATGGATAGAACGCTGGTAGTTATAGTTGTTGGCGTATTTGTTATGATGAACAATAGGGGTGAATTTTTCCCATTCTCTCAATAGAGGAATGAGGTCGTATTCTTCCGGGATGTATAATTTGGAAACGTTCCTGCATCCCAGTCCGAAATAGTGAAATACATCGTTTCCAAGTTCATCCAACTCAGTATTTGTTTCACCACCCAAAAGAATTGCACATGAAGATCTGTTTTTCCGAATGATGTGCGGGACATTTTTGAAATAGTACGAAAAGTACCTGCCGGTGTTGTCACTTCCCGTTGCTATTGCCGCATCATAATGATGGAGGCGTTCTTCAAAAGAAACTAATTCCGCAAAACGAGGTTCTATCTTTGTTAGCAATGCGTGTACAAAAGGCAGGAGTTCTGCATCCTGGGTACTTAATTTAATTTGAGCGCGATGCCCTCCTATGAGGATGCACAAATAATCATGAAACCCAACGAGCGGGATATTGCCTGCCATTGCCACCCCAACGGTTTTAGTATTTCCTTTCTTAATCGGATATTTTGTAGTCCAGTTTTTAAATTTCTCTTCTTCTAAAAAAATACTTACGCCATCAAAGGCCAGTTGTAGATTCTCATCAGTAAACCACGGATTTTTTTCTCTGGCTTTTTTGAATACCGCTTTTCGTTCATTCATTGATAATCCCCTCAGATGATTTCCAAGTTCACTAAACGCTGCGATTCTTTCTTCTAAACTCATTAGTGGCTAAACTTTTGAAATAACTTTCTTGTTTGAAGGATTGGATTAGAATTGTACTTTTGAGCGAAAGTACTTGGAATAGATAGATTTTTAAAATCATGGCAATAAAGATAACAGACGAGTGTATTAATTGTGGAGCATGCGAACCAGAATGCCCCAATACAGCAATATATGAAGGAGGGATAGAGTGGACATGGGCAGGAGGTACTGCGCTTGAAGGTGAAATAGTGTTGGAAGATGGTTCAAAAGTGGACGCAAAAGCGGAGCAGGCCCCTGTATCAGACGAGTTTTATTATATCGTTTCTGGCAAGTGTACAGAGTGCACTGGCTTCCATGAAGAGCCTCAATGTGCCGCAGTTTGTCCTGTGGATTGTTGCGTTCCAGACCCCGATATGGTGGAAACCAAAGAAGTACTTATGGCAAAGAAGACCTGGTTGCATAAAGAATAGCTTCAGGTATAAGATGACTTCGATAGTGGATGACTGATTGTCAATTTGCTAATACCGATTTACCGCATATTTGATCTTTTGATCAAATATGCTTGAAGCACCTCAAAGTAGTTACCCTGTGCATCAGCCGAAATAAAATCAATTTTAAGTTGATTGCATTTAAGCTTTAAGTCTTTATGAAAGGAAGAGAGCTGTTTGGTGAATTGCGTCCTTATTTCTGCTGGATTTAACCTTATTTTTTCACCACTCTCTAAGTCAACAAACTCGTAAGGTCTTTCGGCAAATTCAAATTTAAGCTCTGTCTGGTGATCAGTAACATGAAATAATAATACTTCATGCTTATTGTGTTTAAGATGTTGCAAGGCTTTGAAAATTTCATTGGGATCTTCATCACCATCAAACATATCGGTGAATAGTATAACCAAGGACCTCCGGTGTGTTTTCTCGGCTATCTCATGAAGCACATTGGCTACTTTAGTGGACTTTGGTTCTTTTGCCCCTTGGTCTATTGCCCTTTCCAGCAATTGAAAAATTTTGTCCAAATGGGAACGCGTTGACTTTATAGGGGTGAATTCATCAATTTTATCGGAAAAAAGGCAGAGACCCACCGCATCGCGCTGTTTGTGAAGCAGGTAGCTAATAGCAGAAGCTGCATAAACGCTGAATTTGAATTTGGCCAGTGTAGCGGAGGGATAAAACATGGAAGATGAGCAGTCAATGGCAATAAGACATCGAAGATTGGTCTCTTCTTCATACTGTTTTGTATACAATCTATCTGTTCTGGCAAATACTTTCCAGTCGATATGGCGGGTACTTTGTCCTTCATTATAGAGCCTATGCTCTGCAAATTCTACGGAGAAACCATGGTAAGGAGACTTGTGTAAACCCGTGATAAAGCCCTCTACAAGCTGTCTTGCCAATAACTCAAGGCTGGCGGATTGCTTTATGTTGTCGAAATTAATTTTCACGAATTTTGGAAATAAGAGATATACCTGATTAATTAGGGGTCTGAACAAACTTTATACAACGTACTTAAGGCATTTATGGTGCCTTAAGTTTGCAATAAATTTTTAAAATACTATCTTCGATCAGACCAATTTACCTCAAAATTCATAACTAAACCCAGATTCGTGGAAGAGAATAAGAATAACGGAAGGGACGAAATATTTTCGGAGAAAGTGAAAGCTGGAAAGCGGACATACTTCTTTGATGTAAAGGCAACCCGATCAAATGATTACTACCTGACCATTACAGAAAGTAAGAAGAGGTATAACAAAGATGATGAAGGATTTACGTATGAGAAACACAAAATTTTTCTGTACAAAGAAGACTTTAACAAATTTGTCGAAGCATTAAATAACACCGTGAACCATGTGAAGTCCGAGTTGATGCCAGATGTGGATTTTGACCAATTTGATCAACCTAGAGAAGCTTCCGAAGAGGCCAAGACCTCAACGATCGACACAGAACTAAAATGGGACTAGTTCCTAACCTATAACCTAAATTGAGAAAAGCCCTTCGATTGCTATCGGGGGCTTTTCTTTTGTAGTACCCTGCATTCATTAGTTGTGATTATATTTGCCACTTTTTACAACGGTAATTATAATAATTATGGCACTCAGATGTGGAATTGTTGGGCTCCCCAACGTAGGTAAATCAACCCTCTTTAATGCATTATCGAACAATAAAGCAGAGGCAGCAAATTTCCCTTTCTGTACAATTGAACCCAATGTGGGTGTAATAGCTGTTCCGGATGAGCGGCTTGATATATTAAAAGGTCTTGTTAACCCACAAAGGGTGCTGCCAACGACTTTTGAATTTGTAGATATTGCCGGCCTGGTAAAGGGAGCAAGCAAAGGGGAAGGACTTGGCAATCAGTTTCTTGCTAATATTCGAGAAGTGGATGCCATTGCCCACGTAGTAAGATGCTTTGAAGACGATAACATCATTCATGTGGATGGCAGGATAAAGCCCATTGCTGATAAGGAGATTATAGATACAGAATTACAACTCAAGGACCTCGATTCGGTAGAGAAAAAATTGGCGAAGACAGAGCGCTCTGCTAAAGGAAGTGACGCTAAAGCAAAGAAAGAATTAGTTAGCCTTAAAATGTACAGAGATGCCTTGTTGGCAGGTAAGAATATTCGGGTGGTAGAAGCAAGTGAAGAGGACAGAGCTTCTATTGAGGATCTACAATTGCTTACTGCGAAACCTGTGGTATATGTAGCTAACGTAGAGGAAGCATCGGTGCATACCGGTAACGCCTTTTCGAAGGAGTTGGAAGCAAAGGCAAAAGAGGAGGGAGCGGAAACTATTGTGGTTTGTGCGGCCATCGAAGCCCAAATTGCTGAGTTGGATACAGTAGAGGATCGGGAACTGTTTTTAGAAGAATATGGATTAAAAGAATCAGGCTTGGGTAAGTTAGTAAGAGCCACTTATAGCTTACTCGATTTAATTACCTATTTCACGGCTGGGGTTCAGGAAGTGAGAGCCTGGACCATAAAAAAAGGATGGAAAGCACCTCAGGCGGCTGGTGTTATCCATTCTGATTTTGAAAAAGGCTTTATTAAAGCAGAGGTGATTAAATTAGCTGATTATCAGCAATATAAGACTGAAGCAGGTTGCCGGGAGGCTGGGAAATTGGCCATTGAGGGAAAGGATTATGTGGTGAAAGACGGTGATATCATGCATTTTAGGTTTAATGTTTAAAGAATCCTTACATCAAACGGCTCGATTCAACTGATTTTTAGTATTTTAGCTATCCGTAGTTAATTTTTTAGCGGCACTCATAAGGTTATTTTTTTAATGACATAATCCGCAGACGTGAGAATCCGGATCGTTTTTTCGCTTAAAAATAGAGGAGCTTATGTTCCTTTTCACCACCAATTCTTATTGGCCCAAACCATTAAAGGGCTCATTATGATCGGTGGCAGTAAGGATTTTGCTGACTATAAGCAATTCAATTTTTCTGGCCTTAAGGGACAAATCAAAATTAGCCGCAAAGGCCTTCATTTCTTTTCCTCTAAGGTTACGCTGGTGTTTTCTGCGGCTGATAAACCCTTCCTCGATTATTTCCTGGGGGTTCTTTTTGCACAAAAGGATTTGATGATTGGAAATCTGCAATTGCAACCGGAGTCTTTCGAAAATGAAGACCCGGTGATCATTACGGATTCAGTGAAGTTCTTGTGCATTTCACCCATTGTATTGTTGCCTGGTTCATTCAATGACGATAATGCCAAGCGTTTTATTACCCCGCAAGAGGATGAATTTTCAGATCTGCTGTATGACTCTACTCTTGCGCGGATGGAGGCCAGTGGGAAATATACTCCAGAACAGTTGGTCAATTTTTATAAATTTCAGGTGGTGGCAGACCGCGAGTATCTCAACCGAATTCAGTCATCTCACAAGAAGTTTGCCCGCATTTATCCGGTGTACGATTCAGATATAAAATTCGAAGTAAGGGGCTATACCTTTCCGTTTACCATGTATGCACCCCAGCCGGTTCAACAATTTGTTTACGAACACGGTCTGGGTCATTTTTCTCACAAAGGGTTCGGGATGCTGGATGTGGCCAATGCAGATTCCAAGGCTTCAGAATCCAAAGAAGAATTTAACTACGCCTAACGAGGATTAATCGCTATAGGAAAGTATCCAACAAGTAAATCTGCATTGGGCTGAAAAGGGCGATAGTAAAAGAAAACTTCATAGAAATTTTCAGTTTCAAAATGACTCCCTTCAAAATGTGTGGGTAAAAGTTGACTGCCCTGCGCAAGGTATTGATAATTATACCACCCTTGCTTTAGCAGTTGTGTGTTTTGATAAGTGCTGGTGATAGGGTCAAAATTCATCTCGCTCTCCTGATTTTTGATCCATTGATTAAATGCGCCCACTACAAAAACCTTTGTCTTTTCTAATTCTGAAGACTTTAGTGTGAATGTGACATCAACATAATTAGAGGCGGTTTCATCATTTCCGTTGTCTCTATTTTCAACATAAAACTGTCCGTTGATGTCAGGGTATTGAGAATAGACTTCATTGGCTCTTGATGCATCGGGTTGAACCCATAGGTGGTAGGGCCTGCTGGTCTTATCAATACGGTCTGTATTTTGCCCTGGAAAGTTGATGGATCTGAAATCCACGAAACGAAATTCGTTGCCTGCTGTAAAGAACTTGTCATTATCAAATAGCCGATATTCAAGTTGGCGAATGTCTTCACGTACAAAACTTGGCTTTACATCAAATTTGGCATTGTCCCATCGCTGGTTTTGCCGGATGACCACATGGACCGATTCGAATGGATTTATAATTTCAAGACCTTTATAATCCACCGTAAAATTCAATTGTTGATTGGTAGAACGGAGCGTTAAAGCCCCTGAGGTCTGACTGTCTCGTTTTAGACTTGTGCGGCTTTCGAAGACCATAAAACGGTGAGAAAGAATGATGTCTGACTTGTTACCATTTCTATATACTACCAGCAGGTAATTTCCAGAGAGCTTTACCCTGGGAAGATTAAACCGGTAATGGACATAAGGAGTTTGTGTGTTGCTAGAGAATTCATAATCATTTACGTTGAACTCGTTATAATCGACCATAAAATCAAGATCTCTTAACGAGGAAGCTGTCCAATCGTATTGGCAATGGATAATACGGGCGTAGTAACTGTTGACATCATTGCGGAGATCGTCAAACTCTAAAACAAGATCATTTTGATTTAACTGGGTAACGGCAGGTAATAAGTGGCTTCTTACTTCGCTTTTTTCACTGTACAGCTGGATGGATTTAATCTCAGGCTCATAGGCCCTGTTTTCAAAGACAAGCTCCTTTTTAACAGGGTATGCGAATAGTGTCAGAATTAGAGGAATGATCCAGCTCATGGGGTAAAGCTACTTTAAAATATTCGATTCAATTATCGCACCAGAATGACAATAAGTGGGATATGCCATTACGTGGTGCTTTGGACAAGAGGCTGATAGTAGGGAAAGCAGAAAAGTATCTGATTTTTTTGATTTCCATTCATCCCTGATAAATATCATAGCGTTTTTCATAGGTGTACTGTAATTTTAATAATAGAAGAAAGACCGTTAAATCTAATTATCATGGAAACAATAAAATATTCCAAAATCTATAGGATTATTCATTGGACAATAGCTGTTTCTTTTCTGTTGTTACTGATAACCATCTTTTTGAGATTAACATGGATGAATAAAAATAACATGGCAGGTATTATACAAGATTATCTTAATAGTATCAATCAGTCTCTATCTCAAGATCAGGTAATTGCTTTGGCGAAACAAATAAGACAGCCTATGTGGAATTGGCATATTTATTTGGGTTATGTATTGGTTGGATTATTCACTGTACGCTTCTCGCTTTCTTTTTTCGGGAAAATGAAGATTCAAAGCCCATTCGATAAAAATCTATCCGCAAAAATGAAGTTTCAAAAATGGGCATATATTGTTTTTTATGTATGCGTCATTGTTTCTTTGGCCACCGGACTTACAATGGAACTGGGGCCTAAAGAATTTGAAAAGCCAATGGAGAATATTCATGTGCTTGGAATTTACTACCTAATTACCTTTATAGTAATCCATTTGGGAGGTGTATTGATAGCTGAATTTACAGACCAAAAAGGTATTATTTCAAGGATAATTGGCGGCTCGAAAGAGTAAGAAGAGCGAGAGCACTATTAAGGCCATGGAAAAAAAGTCTGCCTAGAACAACGAACTCATCAAATCGTCCACAGTCATTTTATGAAAATAGGAATTGACATCAATTCCTTCCAGCAGCTTTCGGATCTCGTCTTGGTCGTGCTTGCAACCAATAAGCATTTTTTCAACTTCGCTACTATCTTTTTGTCCGAAGTAGTCTCCGTAAATAACAGCATGTTCGATGATCCCTTTGTTAATGTCCAGGTTCACTTCTAGGGTGCCTCCATTGGTGCGGACACCTTGCTTAAAGTTGTATTCTGGTGAGCGGCCGAAATTCCACTCCCACTTTACGTATTTTTCGTCTCTCAACTTTTGAATGGCTGACAAATCCTCTGCTGTAAATTCATAACGCTGTGCAGCGGGGTTGCTATCAATGATATGCTGCATGACCATCTCTGTAAAATCTTCCAGGCTCAACGCTGCTTTCAGATGATCTTTTACATTGGTCACTCTTTTGGGGATAGATTTTACAGCGCGGTCTTTGTATTTCAATGGGTTTATTTTTAGGGCGCCACTTACATCTTTCATATCCGATGAATACAAGATGGTTCCATGATGCAACACCTTATTTTTATAAATGTGTTCTGCATTTCCTGAGAATTTCTTCCCATCTATGGTGATGTCATTTCTTCCTGAAAACTCAGCGTTTACCCCCAGCCTCTGAAGCACCTCAATAATGGGTTTTGTAAAATGCTGGAAATCGACCATTTCATCATTTTTTCCTGTGCGAGTAAATGAAAAATTGAGATTGCCTAAATCGTGGTACACAGCCCCACCACCTGAAAGCCTCCTAACTACTTTAATGTCTTTTTCTTTTACATAATCTACGTTAATCTCAGCCATCGTGTTCTGGTTCTTCCCCACAATAATGGCGTTATCATTTCTCCAGAGCATAAAACAATCTTCCTTGAGGTGCTTGAAGATGTATTCATCAGTGGCAATATTAAAATAGGGGTCTGTTGAGTGGTGATGAATGCAAAGCATGTTTTTTTGATAAAGATAATAGCTGTTTAGTTCTGAAATAATAGCCTTCTAATAATTGATGCTTTGCGCGAGGAGAAATTACCCAATGACATCAATTTCTTCTGCTAACTGTTCCCACTTTACATTGCTCTCATTAAGCTCTTTGGTTATTCCATTAAATTCCTGTTGTATTTCATTTAGCTTTTCACAGTTTCCAAACACTTCTGGTTTAGACATTTCAGTTTCCAAGGATTTCTTCTTCTGTTCCAGGGATTCAATTTTATCTTCTACTTCTTTGAGTTTTTGATTTAATACTTTTTTCTTTTTGACGCTTTCGTCAATTGGTTTGGCTTCTTGTTTGGGCTTTGGCTCCTCCTTCTTTTTTACAGACGCTGTTTCCTTAGGGGGCTCCACTATGTTTTTTCTCCAATAGTTATACTCTTCATAAGTGCCTGGGTATTCCTTTATTTGTTTGTCCTCTATATACCAAATCTTGTTGGCTACCTGTGAGATGAAATGCCGATTGTGAGAAACGACCACAAAGCTGCCCTGGTATTGTTGCAGGGCCTGAATAAGTATATTCTCAGAGATAAAGTCCAGGTGGTTGGTAGGCTCATCTAATAATAGAAAATTAGCTTCTGAGATAAGGGTTTTCGCCAAGGCTACTCTTGATTTTTCGCCTCCTGACAATACCTTTATTTTTTTAAATACATCCTCATCAGAAAAGAGAAAGCAGCCGAGCACACCTCTGAGTTCCTGTTCTGTCTTTCCGCTTCCGGCTTGTTTGAGTTCTTCCAGGATTTCACTTTCAACGTGAAGGGATTCCAATTGATGCTGGGCAAAAAAACCGGTGATCACATTGTAACCTATTGTGCTTTCACCTTCTATCTTTTCAGTTCCTGCAATGATGCGGAGTAGTGTTGATTTACCTTTTCCGTTGGCACCAATTAAAGCAATCTTGTCACCTCGTTCTATGAATGCTGTGGTATTCTTGAGAATCTCAAGCGAGCCATAAGACTTGGATACGTCTTTCATCGTGATGACATGGCGTCCGGAGGGCTGGTTGAAAGAAAATTTAAAATTGATCGCGGCATTGTCATTTACAACCTCACTGATCATATCCATTCTATCGAGGGCCTTCACACGCGATTGCACTTGTTTGGCTTTGGATGATTTGGCCCTGAAACGTTCAATAAATCGTTCTGTCTGCCTGATCTTTTGTTGCTGGTTCTCAAATGCGCCTTGCTGAATTTCTTCACGCATTTCTTTTTCTTTTAAATAGAAGCTATAATTTCCTTCATAACTAATGAGTTGTTGATTGGTAACTTCTACAGTTTTCAAAATTACGTTGTCCAGAAATTGTCTGTCATGCGAAACTACGATAACGGCACCTGGATAATTTCTCAGGTAGTTCTCTACCCATTCAATGGAGGGCAGATCAAGGTGGTTAGTAGGCTCATCCATCATCAATAGAGAAGGCCTTTCTAATAGTAACTTTGCCAGCATCACACGCATGCGCCACCCTCCGGAAAACTCTTGTAGGGGACGATGTAGGTCTTCAGTTGTGAAACCTATCCCTTCCAAAACCTCTTCTGCCTTGGCTTGCATTGTATAGCCATCGAGATGCTCGAATTTCTCCTGAAGTTGGGTGAGTTTATCCACCAGTTTATCGGAATAATTGCTCTCTAATTCATGGATGGTCTTTTCAATTTCTCGTTGTGTTTCTACGGCATCTTTGAATGCCTCCATGGCCACTGTGAGAATAGCATCGTCCGTTTGATAAGAAAGTAAGTCCTGGTTAAGAAATCCGATAGTGCAATCCTTGGCCATGCTGATCGACCCTTTATCGAGTCGGAATTCACTATTTATAATTTTTAAAAGCGTTGATTTTCCAGTTCCATTAAGCCCTATCAACCCAATTTTGTCATTGGGTTTTATGAACATGGATGCGTCCTCATATAGCGGTCGCCCTCCAATGAAGTATGTGATATTTGATATGGAAATCATTTTGGGGGCTGATTGGTATTTTTAGAAAGTGGTGCAAAAATAGGAAGGTTTTGTATCGTAAAAAACTCTTTAACCTTATGCATACCGGTCAAAGTGGGGTAAATTGAGTGCTTAAACTTTAAATGATCATGAAGCATATTTTTTACGTGTTATCCCTATTGTTCCTGTTCTCAACTACCGGATGCAATAGCACCTCAAAGGATTCGGTGAAAGACACAAACTCAGACGATAAATCTAGTCCGGCACTTTCAGAAACGAGTGCTCAGTTACCACTCAATACCATTAAACTTCCTCCGGGCTTTTCGATAAGCGTATACGCTGAAGTGGATAATGCACGTTCCATGGTGCTTTCCCCTTCAGGAACCCTGTATGTTGGCAACAGAAGTGGGGACAAAGTATATGCCGTGAGGGATACCGATGGCGATTATAAAGCTGACAAGCGTTGGGTAATTGCTTCTGGCCTGAATATGCCCAACGGGGTGGCATTCAAAGATGGGGATTTGTATGTGGCAGAGGTGAGCCGCATCTTAAAGTTTAAAGATATTGAGAATCATCTTTCCAACCCGGGCACTCCAGAAGTAGTGTATGATAAGTATCCTACCGAAACCCATCATGGGTGGAAGTATATCGCATTTGGCCCCGATGGTAAGTTGTATATACCTGTTGGCGCCCCCTGCAACATTTGCGCGCCTGAGAAACCCATCTATGCCAGCATTACGCGCATGAATGCAGATGGAACGGATATGGAGATATATGCCAGCGGTATACGCAATACAGTTGGGTTCACCTGGCACCCCGAAACTAAAAACTTGTGGTTTACTGATAATGGTCGTGATATGATGGGAGATGATGTGCCTCCGTGTGAACTGAACTCTGCTCCACAGGCTGGAATGAATTTCGGGTATCCCTATTGCCATGGGGGTACCATAAAAGACCCAGAATTTGGTGATAAAAAACCATGCTCTGATTTCACTCCGCCCATCCAAAACCTAAATGCACATGTGGCGCCCTTAGGTGTGAAATTTTATACAGGCAATATGTTCCCTGCGGAATATAAAAATCAAATTTTTATTGCTGAACATGGATCTTGGAACCGTACTCTTAAGAGTGGATACTTGGTGAGTAGGGTAAAGATTGAGAACGGTAAGTCTGTGGGCTATGAAACTTTTGCTGAAGGGTGGTTGAATCACGACACACAGGAGGCATGGGGTAGGCCTGTAGATATTCTTGTAATGCCCGATGGCTCCATGCTGGTCTCGGATGATCAAGGAGGAATGATCTATAGGATTGCCTATAGCGGTTAGTTGTTTGTTCTAAGTCCTAATGCATAGGTTCTTTTGTGTCATTGGGACTTAGGAGTTAGGACTAAAAATCGTCCGCGATATCATCAATTTTCTTGCCTTTATCTATTCTCATCATTTTTAGAACAGGGTAGGAGCGATAGGTGAGTCTAATTTCCTTTTTGGAATGGTTCCTAAATGTTAGGCTCAGACTGTCCGCAGTCCAATTGTACGAGTCTGTTGGCAAAATATACTTTGGCTTTCCATACAATTTTTCCATCCCTTTCATAAGACGCGTGTCCTTGTGCGTGATCACGTCAATTTGATACACCAGTCCTTTGTAGGTCTTCAACTCTAGTTTCCTCACCTTCACTTCTCCAATATTTTTATACTCTGGGTTGTCGACCTCGTACAAGGAAACCGGAAATTCATTCTTTTCCAGAATATCCTTTTTAAATTTAATGCCCACCACACTGTCTACCGGCATTCCTAAAATTATATTCTTAAAACCGTTTCTTTTGGCTAGCTCTGAATCGTCCTGCGCCAGGCAGGCAAACTGAAAAGACAGGAATAGAAGCGTATATAGCGTCTTATTGAACATTTCTAAAAACGAATTTTATGGTTTAGTGTTTGGTTCCTTGTAATCAACAGGGATGATAACCTTTGTTTTATCCCACTGAAAATATAAATCTGCTTTATTATTTCTCGCATCGATTCCAATCGTAAAAGCTTCGGCTACTTCTTTGATGCTGGTGGTTGGTAATTCTATTCGCAATACATCTTTTTTAGGATTGTAATTGTAGGCACCCCAAAGACCAAGATCGGAATTGAAAATGATCGTCCAGGTAGTTTCATAAGGAATGGTAAAAATGGAATAGGTACCTGCTTTCAATTCTTTTCCACTCAGTATGATATCTCGCGTGATGGTGATTTCTGTTGCCTCGTTGGCTCCCGTACGCCAGACCTCACCAAAGGGCACCAATTTCCCAAAAACATCGCGTCCGTTTTTGTGTGGTTGACTGTAGACTATTTTCATATATGTATCCTTATAGCGGGACGTAGTCATACTAAGTGGGCTTATCCGCTGTTCTTGGGCAAACGAGGGAATGCAACCCATCAAGAACATGATATAAATTAACCTGCTTCTCATAGTCGTTGGTGGCGAATATAACAATTTTGGTTCCAATCCTTAATTTTACACCTTACACAATGAATCTCAGTGTCTAACACAAAAATAATGGAAAGACCCGCCTTTGACGATATTTATATGGAGCTCGCTGTAAACCTGGCCAAGCGGTCGCATTGTATCAAACGGCATGTGGGTGCAGTACTTACAAAAGACACTCGCATCATTTCCATCGGATACAATGGCCCACCACCGGGCACGCATAATTGCGATGAAGAATGGCCCCAAGAGGGTTGTCCACGTGATTCCAAAGGTGGTTGCTCTCTGGCCATCCATGCCGAGCAAAACGCAATACTCTATGCGGTAAAGAATAAGACTGCGGTAGATGGCGCTACATTATATGTCACCCTTTCACCATGCCTTTCATGCGCCAGGATCATTTTTAGTATGGGTATATTAAAGGTGATCTACCTGAATTCCTATGCCGAACATAAAGGGCTGGAAAATGACGAAGGGGTTGATTTTCTAAGGAAGTTTGGGGTGATCTGTGAAAAATATTCGGGTAAGTTAGAGAATGTAACCTCCCTGATTTAGCCAGGGGATTGAATATATAGACTCCCACGCCTTGATCTGCCCCTAAATGTAAAAGGGAAGTGATATAGAAATCACTTCCCTTTGTAAAGTCGGAAGAGTATTAGGTCTTACCTAATTACTTCTTCTTCTTTGCAGTTGTTTTCTTAGCTGCCTTCTTGGTAGCTTTTTTCTTAACTGCTTTTTTTGCTGCTTTCTTTGCCATAGCGTTTAATAATTTATGTTTTTTGGTTTAAACGTTGATGAAAGGTATAATAAAAATTTATTCCACAAAAATTTTTTCAAAAAAATTTTTAGTACTCAAAAATTTCACAAGGAAAAATGCTTTGTGTTTTGTGTCTTAGGTCTACATAAAAATGATCACAAAATATTGACTTCGGGTGTCAGTTTGATTTGAAATTCTTCCATCACTGATACTTGAATTTTTTCAGATAAATTTAAGATTTCAGCACCACTTCCATTTCCATAGTTGACGAGCACCAATGCTTGTTGAGGATGTACACCCACATTATTAATCCTTTTTCCTTTCCATCCGCATTGCTCAATGAGCCATCCGGCTGGCACTTTAATATTTTGATTATCAATTGAATAGCCGGGTATCGTTGAATGTAAATTTTGTAAGGATTCGAACTGCTTTACATCTATGGTAGGATTTTTAAAGAAGCTTCCTGCGTTACCAATCACTACAGGATCAGGCAACTTACTCTTTCTGATATGGATCACTGCATCGCTTATAGATTGGATGGTTGTATGAGTGACATTCATCTCCTTGAGTGTCTCTTGCAGCGCGCCATAAGTGGTGTTGAATTGGTGGTCTTTTTTACTTAATCTTAAAGTAACACTTGAGATAAAATATTTTTTGGCTAACTCCCTTTTGAACACACTTTCTCGGTAACCGAAGGCACATTCTTCATTGGAGAACGTTTTTAAACGTCCGGTGGAAAGCTCAATGGCCTCTACCCTTTCAATAAGATTTTTGATCTCCACACCATAGGCTCCAATGTTTTGCATCGGTGCAGCACCAACAGTACCCGGGATCAGAGATAGATTTTCTATTCCTCCCCAATCATTTGCTACTGCGTGCAGGACGAACTGGTGCCAATTTTCTCCTGCAGATACCCTCACCACGATATGGGTATCGGTTTCACTTACTGTTTCTATCCCTTTTATCTCGTCTTTAATGATTAGGCCATCAAAATCCTTTGTAAACAACACGTTACTGCCTCCTCCTAGGATATAGTGCCTTTCTTTTTTGAAAATAGGCGAGTGCAGTAAATCTACTAATTGATCTACCGTGGTAACGTGACACAAGTACTTGGCCTTGGCATTAATACCAAAGGTGTTGTAGGCCTTTAGGCTGACGTTCTCTTCTAACTTAACCATGATCTGGACTCCAAGGAAGAAAAAAGCATTGGAAAAATAAAATGTAAGGTCAGAAGATGGTAGATAATTCGTCAGATGAAAGTTTAAAAAGAGTGATTCGTGGAAAACGCCCTGTTACATAAGTGGTGGCGCCTATGGCAATGCCTTCATCAGCTGTATTAATGATGCTTGTCACCTCAAAAGGGTTGGAGAATCCCAGGTATTTACTACCGAGAAAGTCACCGGTCGATTGTTCATACACATATATGCCGATCTGGCCACTTTTTGTATTACTCGCATAAAGGATGACATCCTTTTCATTGATTTTGGACACAAGAATTTTAACAGGCGCATTTTTTACCAACTCTGGTAATGGAAAGCCTCCCAGATCTGTACTTGACGAGATGCCAGAGCTATTCAAAGAAGCTTTAGGGAGAAAGTAATTGTCACCAAAGTTAAAACGAGCTGTAGCATAGGTGTCCCCGCTGAGTTGCACCACACGACTGATACCCCCATCATCTTGCTGACCTTGCACCACACCCAATCCACCGGTCCCTAGGTCAGTAAATACCAGCGAGAATGTATAGTTGTAGAAACCGTTAAAGAAGTACCGGCCTCCAGAGGTCTTGCCCACCTGAAAAGGAAATTGCCTGCCTGTTCTCAAAAAATGATTGATGATGGGTTCTTGTACGGCATCACCAGCGCCAACGCTATACCCGGCTGTCTGTAATATGCCTCCTGTTTCATTTATGATGGAGACTTCACTCTCCTTGCTTGTATTATCATAACTCAATAAAATAAAATTTGAACCATCCACAGCTGCTGCGGTAGGATAGGAGCCTCCTACATTGTACACTTCAATAATTGCTCCCTCTGTGTCTACTTCAACCAATTGAGTTTGAAATGATACGGCTTTCATGCAAAAGAAATAATACTTGCCATTTAGGAACAGAAGGTCCCCCACAGGGTTTAAATATTCTTCGTCCACCAATTGTTCGGAGACAAAGGCCCCCAATTCATCTACTTTCATGAGGTAAGCACCGGAAAAATTAGACTCTTTCAATCTTCTTGAACCAAGAAAAAGATATCCCCCATCAGGGGTCTGTTGCATATCAATCGGATTGAATGATGCATTGTAGAGATCGCTATCGTAAATGCGCACGAAGTTGGACTTATCGGCTGCTGGATCGCTTTCGTTGGCGCAGGACAACATGAAAAAGCAAAAGAATATAAATAGGTATTTATTCATAAGGATTAGCGGTCAATGGATTTGAAACTTGTACTGAGGAAACGCATTGGAAAGAGACAGCCAATGGAAAGGACGATATTGTCTGTTTTCATATCATCAAGAGCATCTCCAATACCGGATAATCGATCATTGGTAAATCTATTTTTAGTGTCGGTCACATTGCTCATACCAATTCTGTAGGAGGCGTCAAATACCAGTCTTACATTACCTAGACTATAATGCAATCCGGCTCCTGCCATTAATCCCCAATAGCTTTTATGAAGAAGATCTTTTGCACCCACAATGATAGGCTCACTTTGTAGTTCGTTGGTACCCCCAGATGCATAATCAGTCCCACTGATTTCCACTGTTTTACTCGCGTTTACGAGCAGGGAATAAAAGACTCCAGCTTGTATATAAGGTCTTAGTGTATTTCCAGTGATATCATACTTTATAATGAATGGAAAATCCGCATAATCAACCTTCAATTCATGGTTATATTTTAATTGCAACACTTCCACTGCATTCTCAGGATTGTCCCACATGAACTCGTTGGTGTAGGTATACCTTGAAAGCCTGTAAGTGGGCTGAAAACTAAATCCAATGCCCTTGTAGTCAAACGTAATCTCGAGGGTAGCCTGACTCCCTAACTTTTTAAAACCATCATACTTTTTGTCTGTGAGTGGCAGCTCGTAATTGGTAGGGGTTAGCACAGAATAGCGTGTTTCAGGAGTTGCTTTGGTGAGGTTGGGGCCCACCTTAAGTCCAATCCACCATTGCTTATCTAAAAAACTACTTTGCTGCTGTTTTGCTTTATTTTTAAAACCGGCAGGAGGCTTTCTTAATGACTGTGCATAGAGGGTGTTGCAAAGGATAAGAAAAGCGAGCAATAGTAAAGGTCTTCTCATGCTATCTGGAAATTATAAATGTTTTAGTGTCCTTAAGAAATCCTGACTTCAGTTTATATAAATACATACCTGGCTTAAACCCCTGAAGATCTGCCCTAACTGAATGCTCGCCCGCATCAAGGGTGGCGTCAAGTAGCACTTTTAAAACCCTTCCTTGTGAGTCTATCAATTGAAGATTTACCTGACTGGTGGTATTGATTATAAATTCGATGGTGGTATGATCATTTGCCGGATTTGGGTAACAACCCTTCAATGCAAACCTGGATTTAATAAAATCGGAGTTGGTGGCTGAAATAACCTGACTGGCTACGTCAAGTGGCTCATAGTTACCTGCTCCTTCTTCTTTCGGCCCGTTGATAAAGTCTCTAAAGAAGATATCGTTGTGTATGGTACCTTCATCTACTAACATCCAGTCCTTAAGTATATTGGCATACACCTGACGATAATCAAATTGCATTTCTACATTGTTCTTGGTCAGGTCAGGAACCTTACCTACTATACCCGGCTTTACCCCTTTGCCAAAAATAAACATAGGGCCTCCTGTTCCGTGATCAGTACCATAACTACCGTTAGAGTGAACTCTACGACCAAATTCTGAAGTAGTAACCGTTAGCACCCTATCTTCAATACCTCGTGCCCGCAAATCTTCCTGAAAGGCCTTCATGGCTGAAGAGATATTATACATCAACGCGGCATGGCCTCCCATTGTCGGATCGTAGCTTTCTACCTGCTCCGCATGGGTATCAAAACCTCCAACTTTTACCAAAAAAACTTTTGTTTTTACGCCTTGTCCGGCACCGCCTCCATCCAAAAGGCGAGCTATTAATTTAAGTTGAGGCGTAAGTCGATTTGTTACACTGCCAGAAGGGGCATTGAATGGATATCTTTCCGGATAGGTTACTGTTGCCTCTGGTGAACTGCTGAAAACATCAAACAAACGTTTCGCATAATCTTCAGATTTTTCTTCCAAACCCAGTATCCAATTTAATTCTCTTCCATAAGGAGAATTGTCCAGAAATGTAGGAGGTTTGCCTCTTGGGTCTATACCTTTATCTACAAATCCCTCCAATTCGTTCACGAGGTTAAAAAATGAAACGGGATTGCTCAATGAAATTGATGTAGGGATGTTTCCCTCCTGGTGAAATATAAGCGACACATCACTGCCCATCTCAATGGCCAACGGATCTTTCATTTCTTCATTGGGAAACTCGTCCGGATACACTTTGGGTGCAAATTCCTGTTGCAGGAATCGCCCCACCCAACCTGAAGAGTAATAATCATCGAAGCTTCCGCCCATAAAAGAGATATCTCTGCCTCTAAAATGAGATCCGTTGTTGTTTTTATAAGACACCCCCTGAACAAAACTCATTCGCCCTTGGTCGTAGAGCTCCTTCATTCCCATCATATCCGGGTGCAGCCCAATCTGAGCATCTGATGCGACAGTACTGTCAACGTGTATCATTTTGCGCAAACTGTTTTTGGCAGGAATTGCAATATTGGCACGTCTGCTATAGTATTGATCGTAGGCTTCTACTGGGATCAGACAATTGAGACCATCGTTGCCACCATGCATTTGCAAGATCACCAACACCCTGTCATTATTGCTTTGCTGAGCCATGCGGGTCAGTGAATTTTCTGCCATAAGCTTTAGCGGAATACCTCCTATGGTGAAAGGCACACTTGCCCACGATAGTCTTTTTATGAAATCTCTTCGCTTCATTTTCTTATTTTAAAATAACTGGTATTCCGGTGACTGCATCATTGTATTTAATAAACTTTCCAATTGATTTATTACCACTTCCATATCGACAGGGTTATTCCATCTAAATGTCCATGATCCTTCAGGATCAGGATCAATTTGGGGTGATTTCAGAAAGGCAGTAAGAAAATAATTCATTCGCTCTGCAGTTAGCCCTGAACTGTCGTCTGCCGCAGTGTCAAAAGTTAGGTTATCATTAACGGGAAGTAAGTACTTGGCCAGTTCAATGATGAGAAGCCTTGCATCGGAAGCCGTGGCATTGCTAAAATTGTTTTGAACAAAGCCGACCACGTCAATACCCGCTACTGGCATTGCTTGTCCCATGAGATTCCTGATAAATTGATATCGTTCTGTCAGGAAGTTAGTGGATATCCAACTGCGATGATAGATGGGAAATTGATGATAAGCATCATAACCGGCTACATCGAATGGTTCGTAGAAGTTCATTCCCATTTTGGAGATGGTTCTTATCATGTCGTTGGTCTTTTCATAGAAATCAGCAGCGGCAGCAGTGGGATCTGGCAACTGAAGATTATAAAATCGATAAGTGCCTATCATTAAGTCTAGTGGAGATTTTATTATTCCTCCAAAACTATCATCATCTACCCCTGCAGCGGCCTCATAGAAATGAGTGCTTTTAAAAAGCTCTTCTAATACAGGTTGTAGTTTAAACCCATTGTTGGTGAAAGTGGTGGCCATATCCTGGATCACAGAGTTGTCCAGTGCGGTGTCGATACTGTGGTATACAAAATGACGATATATCCTTCTGCATATATTTCTAGCCGTTTCGGGCTTGGAGTAAATGGACTCAATGAGTTGACTGATTTCATCAAGTGCACTTGCCTCTGTGGCATCGGTTCCGTTTAATAATATTGGATCGGGTTGAATAATAATATTATTGAAGCGCTCACTGAATTGTTTTATAGTATTGTCATGCGCGGAGGCGTTGGTGGGGGAGCCCCTTACTTTTCCGCGAGGAAGTTGGGTGTCAGGGTCGATGTTGGAAAAGGTAATATCTACCTCCCAACCAGATAATACTTTTGCAGCTTGCTGTACGTCCAACTCTTTATAAAGAAAATAATCACCAGGATCGGTAACGGGTGGAAGGGTACCTTCTAACCCTCTGCCAATAGTATATAATTCATGAAGTTCGCGGCCGTAGTTTTCATTAGGGCTGCCCTTCACATTGAGATTGCCATCTAAAAGCCGGAGCATGGCGTTATCTACACAAATCTTTTTAGTAAGCTCTTTAAAATTGACAGTAGCCGCCAGGGTTTTGTCTAATGCAAACTGACGGAACAATTGGTTTTGAAAATACAACGATCGGCTGTTGTCAACTTTAGTTTGAATAGTGGTGAGCACAGAGTGCATGAAGAAAACAATTTTTTCCCTGGCAGAATAAGCCAGTGACTTACCAGGAGTAATACCTGTACTTAGCATCTGGCCAAGAGCCCAACCTTTGAAAAACTCCTGCAAGTCGCTATCTCCGCTGTTGGCATCAGTAGTTCCTGTCAAAACCCATTCAGTGCCGGTTTCGGGATCGATAGGTAAAATCGGATCAGGAAGCGCTTGCCCAAATAATTGAGTAACCGCCTGAGCGGGTGTGTAGGTTGCAAAAACGTCTATTTGATCTTTAGTGGGTCCAAAAGTAGCCCGGTGAAGTAGATGGGCCGCTCTTTTTAAGCCTAAGGGTGCAGTCAACTCAGTTAAGGGCATCTGGAATTTTATTTAAACCTCAATTAATCTCACTTATTAGTATGAATCATCCAATTTCCGGATAAGATGCCAAAATTTCCGACCATTGCATGTAATTTTCTTTGATTCATACTTACCAAAATTTTGTTATAGTATTATTGCTGTGAAACGATTGATCAAAAAAATTAAATTAAATTAAGAATGAAAATTATCGAATGCCCCAGGGATGCCATGCAGGGAATAGAAAAATTTATCCCCACGGATGTTAAGGCAAAATATATCAATCTGCTGTTGCAGGTAGGGTTTGATACCATAGATTTTGGAAGCTTTGTTTCCTCAAAGGCGATTCCTCAGTTGCGCGATACAGCAAAGGTGTACGATCAACTGGATCTGGATAATACGAAATCTAAATTGCTTGCCATTGTAGCGAATACAAGAGGAGCGGAGGAGGCAGTCCAGTTTGAAGGCATTCATTATCTTGGGTTTCCGTTTTCTATCTCAGAGACATTTCAGCAGCGCAACACCAACAAATCAATTGTGGAAGCACTTAACACCCTTGGAGAGATACAGGAGTTGTGTAAAAAGCATAACAAGGTTTTGGTTACTTATATTAGTATGGGCTTTGGCAATCCTTATAACGATCCCTATGACGTAAGTATAGTGGCGCAGTTTACAGATATATTGGCTACGTTGGAGATTGAAGTGATTTCGTTGGCCGATACCATAGGTGTATCCAGGCCAGAGCAGATTACTTATTTATTCAAACTACTTAAAAAGCAGTTTCCAAAAGTAGAATTTGGAGCCCACCTTCACTCTAATCCTGCTACCGCAAAAGAAAAAATAGAAGCCGCCTATCATGCAGGATGCAATCGTTTTGATGGTGCACTAAAAGGATGGGGAGGATGCCCAATGGCTGAAGACGAGCTGGTAGGTAATTTGGCTACGGAAACAATATTGGATTACCTTACTTCACAAAATGCGCAACCTGAGATTAACAAAGAAGCCTTTGCGAAATCGTTGACAATGGCCGATTCCATTTTTTCGATACACTAGATCTTGTTGAGTCGATACATCTTTCCGGGTAAAGATCTAACTACATTTTTAAACTCAAGGGTTAAAAGGAGGGAGGCGAGCGTACTTGGTGGCAAAGAAGTTTTACGACTTAATTCGTCTATCATCACAGGGCTTTTCTTTTCCTTTAAGATTGATACTACAATCTGTTCATCAGGATCAAATAGATTAAGATCAAGTTGCAGAGCTTCTGATTCTATTGAATTGCTGGATACAGTCCAGTTCATAATGTATTCAATGTCCTTTGCATTCGTAAGCAGATGGGCCTTATTGATTTTGATCAACTTGTTGCATCCTGCAGAGTATGTTTGTCCTATTGCACCAGGGATTGCGAATACATCTTTGTTGTAATTATTGGCTATTTCGGCCGTAATGAGGGCTCCTCCTTTCTCCGCAGCCTCTACTACAATTAGGGCATCGGACAGTCCTGCGATGATCCTGTTGCGTGCAGGGAAATTGTGCGCATCAGGTTTAGTGCCGAAAGCATTTTCAGTAGCAAGACCTCCATTATCTAACATTTTATTAGCAGTATCCTTATGCAGTGATGGATAAATTACATCCATTCCACTACCCATTACTCCAAGTGTTGGTAATCCTTGAATTATGGCCTGCTTGTGCGCATGAATATCAATCCCATAAGCTAAACCACTGATGATTAAAGGTTGATAGGGCTTGAGGTCTTCAATCAATTTTTCCACCATCTCTTTGCCGTAGGTGGTGGCTTGCCGCGTACCCACAATACCCACAGTTTTGGTAGTATTCAAATCTGCATTGCCTTTTAGATACAAGAGGGTGGGGCTATCTTCAAATTGTTTTAAGCGCTGAGGATAATTACTATCCAAATAAAATATGATTTGTGTATCCTGTCTTTGTGCTCTTTTTATTTCTTCTTCCGCTTGGCGAAATGGGTCACCGGATTTTATAGCCCTGTATGTTGATTCCCCTACATTCGGTATTTTCAGCAGTTTACCTTTTGGTAATTTGAACACATCTTCAGCAGTGCCGCAATAGCTTACCAGTTGGCGTACTAGAAAATCACCGATTCCAGGCACAAAATGTAAAGCAAGTAGCGCAAGTCTGTTCTGATCCATTGAAGCAATAAAATGCTATAATAGGAAAATGAAATAAAAGGCAGAAATAGGGCTTTTTTAACCTGCTTTTGAGGCTTAATGAAGCTTATCCTTCACTTCAGAGAGGAATTGCCTGATCCGTTTAAGGGAATCGATCATTTCCATTTTGTCTTTTACAGACTGCGTATCATTCTTAAGCAGATCTTTGGCTCCTTGCAGCGTGAATCCTCGTTCTTTCACCAAATGATAGATGGTTCTGACATTGTTAATGTCTTCCACAGTGAATTGCCTGTTTCCTTTACGATTCTTTTTAGGTTGGATTAGGTCAAATTCAGATTCCCAAAAACGAATTAGGGAGGGGGCTACGTTAAATATCTCTGCTACTTCTCCGATGGAGTAGTATAGTTTTTCAATTTCTTTTTCTTTGTAAGCCATGCGTAGCCAGTGCGACAGACAATTGAGTTTTTCTCTTTATTCAATCCATGCAAATTAGTGATTCTTTATTCGTGGAGCAACGAACGGTAACTAATTTTAATCGACATTGTATCAACATTATTTTGTGGAATAGCGCACCCAACCCTCATCATCAATGGTAATGGGGGCCTCAGGAAAGTCTTCAAGGGTTAATTGCCTTATCCGTTTGATCACTCTGCCTTGTAGGTCAATTCTCACCGGTGACATTGGAGTCTGATAAATGGGCGTAATCTTAGCTTTATAAAATTCTCCCTCCGGATTTGTATATACTTTAACAATTGGAGCCAAGCCATTTACCCCACTGAGATTAAACCCTCCATAGGTAGAAAAATTACCTAAGCTGTAGGCAATAAATCTTCCTTTATACACTTCTATCGCCCTGGTTACATGGGGTCCATGGCCAAATATTATATCAGCTCCTGCATCAATCATTGAGTGGGCAAACCGATACACGTCACCACGGTCTTCGCCTACAAATATTTCATGCTTACGCGGTACATGCTCGTACTTACTTCCCTCAGCACCACCATGAAACGAAACAATTACAACATCTGCTAGCGAATCCAAGTGTGCAATCGTAGCTTTTGCTGCGCCTATATCGTTGATGCTTGCACACCCGGAATTGGGAGCGAATGCGGCAAATCCATACTTCACATTATCCTTCTCAAACAGTATATAAGGTTGAGTGATCAGGCCTGCATGCCTGATACCCAATGAGTCAAGTGTTTTCATGCTGCTTTTGCGTCCTGCATCACCAAAATCTCCCGCGTGATTATTGGCTAGGCTCATGATATCGAAACCGGCTTCAACCAAATTTGCAGCGAAAGAAGTAGGGCTTCTGAATACATAACAAACCTCCGGATTTCTACAGCCTTTAGGGGTGCCTCCTTCATTTAACAATACACCTTCGAGGTTGCCCATGGTGATGTCAGCATCATGTAAAAGATGTTTTACATCGGCCATTAGTCCCTTTGCATTGTTGGGTGGTAATCGGTCTTCGTTGGGATAGTTAGTCCCCATCATGATGTCCCCCACACCAATGAAGGTCAGTGTATCTTTTCGTGCAATTTGCACCACAGTATCAATAAGAATAGGGCCGATGACGATCTTCACAGTATCTATTTCATGCTGTGGCGTATCCAGGGCTACAATAGCTGTGTCCCTTATTATTCCCTGTGAAGCTTTATCGTCTTTAGCAGCCTGACGAGCAAGACGAGACGTGGCACACGAAGACAGTGTAAGAATAACAAACAATAGAATATACCGCATTCAGAAAAATTAGAAGAAGGAATTAATCAAGAGAGGTGGTGGCAATACCCCCTAACTCAACCAGTTTTTCATACTCTTTATTGTTCAAGTCACGCTGGAAGAAATTGATAGGATTGATTTGCTGGCCCTTGAAAAGAATCTCGTAATGTAAGTGTGTGGCTACAGAAAGACCGGTATTACCTACGTAACCTATAATTTGCCCGCGTTTTACGTGTTCACCTTTTTTGACGATGTACTCCGTCATATGCGCATACCGAGTTTCAAAACCGAAATTGTGATCTATATAAACAACATTACCATAGCTAATGGAGTGATGGGCTTCCTCAATTATGCCATCCCCTGTAGCGTAAATTGGTGATCCTTTTGGTGCTGTAAAATCCAATCCTTTGTGCGGCCTCCAATAGCCCAGAATAGGATGTTGTCTCATGCCATAGCTGGTGTGCAGGTAAGTGAGGTCAGCATTACTTATGGGTTGAATGGCTGGCCGCGATGCCCACATCCGTTCTTTATACGCCAATTCTTTATGCAATTGTTCGAAGGATTGAATTTCAATATCAAGTCTGTTCTTAATCTTTTCTGCCTTCTCGTATCCTTTTTTAATAATTGGAGATTTTATGCCAGCATTCTCTTTTTCCCGGCCACCAACACCTGCTTCACGTACTGATTGAGCCAATGGTTCTAAATCCAAAATTACGCGATAGTTGTTATCATCTGTTTGCTCCAGGGCAGCAAGTTCCTTTGCCGCTTTATCCAACTTTTTATCCAATACCATCCATTCACTTTTCAGTGATTGATTTTTTCCAATAAGTAACGTTTCCTCTACAGAAGGGTAGTTGGCATTGAATACCAATAAAGCCAATACACCAATCATGAAAGAAATTCCCATAAATCGACTCAATCGCCTCAATACTATCTGACTGTTTATAACTACTGGCTCGTAGCGACAGGTTTTAGAATTATATACGTAGTCTACTTTTGCCATCAATCGAGGGATTGGTTAATTTTTTTACTTGCAATAAACAGTCTCGAATAACTATCGCTATCCAATCCTTGCACCAGGTACTGTAATGGATCTACATTGACTCCATTGAGTGAGACCTCATAATGAACATGAGGTGCAATAGAACCACCGCTTGAGCCTACAGCTCCAATTTTAAAACCTTTCAATACCTTTTCGCCCACACGAACATTGATTTCATCCAGATGGGCGTAGCGGGTCAGGTAGCCATAGCCATGGTCTATCTCTACATAGTTACCAAATCCTGCCAAAAGATCACTTTTCTTTACCGCCACCACTTTGCCCGGACCAGCAGCAATTACATTCGCACCGCGCGGAGCCGCAATATCTACCCCATCATGGTGATATTTGCCTTTATGGAACGGGTTGATGCGAATGCCGTACCCTGATACAAGATGGTCAACCTCAAAGTTTTCAACGGGCTGTAACACCGGAATAGACTGAAGCTTATTCCAGTCTGATCTGCTCACACTGGAGGTGAGTCTGAAGAATTTATCACTGCGTTCTGCCTTACTCGCCACTGTACTATACTGATTGGAAAGTTTTTTTGTCCAATCCATAAAGACGGGAGAAGAAGCTGCCAGTATTTCCTCTCTACTATCCAAGTTGGCACCCTCTTCAGCTTTCGGAATCTCAAATATTTTTTTGTAAAGTGCACCGTCCTGTGATTTCAAATCAGCCAATTGGGCACTGGCGGTTTGAATCCTTTCGTTAATAATCGCTTTATGTTTTTCCAGGGATTCATTCTCTAATCGGTATTGACTTTCCACAGGAGTTTCTACTATGTAGTTTTGTAGTATTAGCAATCCTATGAAGAAGACCAAACCAAACGACAGGTAACCAAAGGCATTTCCAATGATTTTTGTGGGCGAAATTCTCTTTCGCTCAAAGCTAAGTGTCTTTGGATTGTAGTAATATTTCTTGTTCGGCATATAAATCCTCTGATTCCTGCTAAATTTGCCGGTTTAGGGCGCTAAATATAAATAAATTTTACGCTACTAAAAGACTTAAAGCTACACGAAGTGATTGATTCAGGCACTATAAGGCAAAAATTCCTCGATTTTTTCGAAAAAAAGGCACATTTGATAGTTCCTTCGGCACCGTTGGTACTTAAAAATGACCCCTCTTTATTGTTTACCAACTCAGGAATGGTCCAGTTTAAGGATTATTTCCTGGGAAATGCTATTCCCAAAAGTAAAAGAATTGCTGACACACAGAAGTGTTTGAGGGTGAGTGGAAAGCACAACGACCTCGAAGACGTTGGGTTTGACACCTATCACCACACCATGTTTGAGATGTTGGGCAATTGGTCCTTTGGAGATTACTTTAAGAAGGAGGCCATTGCTTGGGCGTGGGAGTTACTAACTGAAGTGTACAAGCTTCCCAAAGATCGCCTCTATGTGAGTGTGTTCGGTGGTGATAAAGAAGACAACCTTCCGGTAGATACGGAAGCGCTGGGATACTGGAAACCAATAGTTGGAGAAGAGAGAATTATTTATGGAGCTAGGAAGGACAACTTTTGGGAAATGGGCGACACGGGTCCATGTGGACCTTGTTCAGAAATACATATCGATCTAAGACCTCAAGAGGAGGTAGACAAAATTCCGGGTAAAGACCTTGTTAATAAAGATCACCCTCAAGTGGTAGAGATATGGAACCTGGTTTTTATGCAGTTCAATAGATTGTCTTCAGGACAATTGGAAGACCTGCCCGATAAACACGTGGACACAGGTATGGGCTTTGAGCGATTGTGCATGGCCATTCAGGGAAAGAAATCGAATTATGATACGGATGTATTTACTCCACTTATCGATTTTATTGCCAAAGAAGCCAACACCGAGTATGGCAAGGAGGAAAAGAAAGACATTGCGATAAGGGTAATGGCGGACCATGTCCGTGCTGTTTCATTTGCAATTGCAGATGGACAGTTGCCTTCAAATACCGGTGCGGGCTATGTGATCAGAAGAATATTGAGAAGAGCAGTTCGTTACGGGTTTTCCTATCTGGGTTTTAAAGAACCTTTCCTGAATAAATTGGTACCGATATTGGCTGATCAACTCAAAGGGATATTTCCTGACCTTTATAATCAGAGAGAATTTGTAATTCGTGTAATTATTGAGGAGGAGCAAGCTTTTTTGAGGACATTGGAGAAGGGATTGAAGAGAATTGAGAACATTGAAGCACAGTTGAAGAGCAGAAATATTGAGGGCGAGCTGGCTTTTGAATTGTATGACACATTTGGATTTCCTTTTGACCTCACGTCCTTAATTGCACGCGAAAAAGGGTTGATTGTGGATGAAAGCGGTTTTTTGACTGAGATGAAGAAACAAAAAGCCCGCTCTAAAGCAGATGCTGTAAAAGAAACGGGAGACTGGATGACGGTGAATGAAGGAGACAAACCGGAATTTATCGGTTATGAGAACCTTTCCGCCTCAACTAGACTTTTGCGCTATCGCAAAGTGAAACAAAAGAACAAAGACCTGTATCAGCTTGTGTTTGAGCGCACGCCTTTTTATGCAGAGAGTGGTGGCCAGGTAGGTGACACCGGACTGATTGAATCGGATAAGGAAAAGATAAAAGTAGTTGATACGAAAAAAGAAAATGAACTTATCGTACACTACACTGAAAAGCTTCCAGAAAAGCTGGATGGTATTTTTAACTTGAAAGTGGATGCTCACAAGCGACAACTTACTATGGACAACCACTCGGCTACTCATCTGATGCATGCTGCCCTCAGGGAAGTGCTTGGTACTCACGTGGAGCAGCGGGGATCTTTGGTTAACGAGAAAATATTGCGTTTTGACTTTTCGCATTTTGCGCCAATGTCTGAAGAAGAGATTGATAAAGTAGAGGGCATAGTAAATAGAAAAATTCGCGAAAACATTCCTTTGAGTGAGCAGCGCAATGTGCCTATTAAAGAAGCAAAAGATATGGGGGCCATGGCCTTGTTTGGTGAAAAGTATGGAGACTTTGTGCGGGTGATTACATTTGATCCTAAGTATTCAGTGGAGTTGTGCGGAGGGACACATGTATCTGCTACTGGGCAAATTGGTCTTTTTAAAATTATTTCAGAGAGCTCTGTGGCAGCAGGGGTAAGAAGGATTGAGGCGATGACTGCTGAGGGTGCAGAGCGCTATCTCAACAATGAGGTTAAATTATTACAGGAAGTAAGGGCATTATTGAAGAACCCCAAAGACATTGCTGTTGCAACAAAAAACCTGGTAGATGAAAAACACAACCTTGAAAAAAAATTGGAGGAAGTGTTTCAGCAACAGGCCAATCAGCTTAAGGAAGGTCTAGCCCAGCGTAGCGAGAAGAGCAATGGCCTCACGTTGATTATAGAAAAAATTGATCTGCCCAATGCGGATGCCCTGAAGAATATAGCGTATGCTTTGCGCAATCAATTTGATGATTTATTAATGATTTTGGCTGCGAATGTGAATGGCAAACCACAAGTGGCCGTGATGCTTGGAGCAAATGCAGAGGCAAACAAAAAATATCATGCTGGTGAAATGATTAAAATCCTTGCCAAAGAAATTGGTGGAGGGGGCGGAGGTCAGTCTTTTTATGCTACTGCTGGCGGAAAGAACCTTAACGGTTTAGATGCTGTTGTAAGAAAAGGCAGAGAAATGGCAGCGAATGGATAAAGCAATTGTGGAAAAATATCAGCCTGTAATTGGACTTGAAGTTCATGCACAACTGTTGACCAAAAGCAAAATTTACAACTCTGACTCAGCAGCCTATGGAGGTGAGCCCAATACGCATGTGGGTGTAGTGTCATTGGCGCATCCGGGCACACTTCCTAAGTTAAACAAGCGGGTAGTCGAGCAAGCTATTAAGATGGGTCTTGCGTGTCATTGCGAAATATCCAGGTACCAAATCTTTGACCGAAAAAATTATTTCTATCCAGATTTACCGAAAGGCTATCAGCTTACACAAGACCGCACACCTATTTGTATAGGAGGGTTTATAAAAGTAAACACCAAGGCCGAGAAAGATATCAAGGTAGCGTTGAATAGAATACATATCGAAGAAGATGCCGGCAAGTCCATTCATCTTGAAGGAGAAGTAGATACCTTGATTGACTTGAACAGAGCAGGTGTTCCATTGATTGAAATAGTGACTGAGCCGGTGATCAAAAGTGCAGAGGAGGCAGGTGCTTTTTTTTCTGAGGTGCGAAAACTGGTGCGATACCTTGAGATTTGTGATGGTAACATGGAAGAGGGATCATTGCGTTGCGATGCCAATATTTCCGTAATGAAAAAGGGAGCCACTGTGCTCGGCAAAAAGGTAGAAGTGAAGAACATGAACTCTATTGTAACCTACAGCATGCGATAGATCATAAATAGAGAGGCAGATTTTATTGTTAGAAAGTGGAGGAGACGTTGTATCAGAAACCAGAACTTTTAATGTGGAGACGGGTACAACCAGTGCCATGCGCACCAAAGAAGAGTTAAATGATTACCGATACTTTCCCGACCCAGATTTAAGTCCTTTGCAGGTGTCGGAAGAGTGGCTCAATGAAATTAGGGAGACGATGCCCATACTTCCAGAGGAGTTGTATCAACGGTTTGTCAATGAGTTTTCGCTCCCTGAGTATGACGCTCTCGTACTTACTGAAAGTAAGGAAATGGCAGATTATTATATGGCTGTGTGTAGGTATTCATCTCACTACAAAGCGGTTTCTAATTGGATGATGGGACCTATAAAGTCTTATTTGAATGATACAGGTGTCGGCATTGAGGGTTTTCCTCTTGTGCCTGAGAAATTATCCGTGGTGATTGAGATGGTAGAAGAGAATAAAATGAGTTTCGCCAATGCTGCGCAAAAATTTTTGCCGGAGTTGTTAAAAGATACGGATGCAGATGTGTTTGCCATGGCTACTCAACTAAACCTCCTACAAGAGAGCGATGAGGGGGCTATTGATAAACTGGTAGAAGAGGTGCTCAACGAATTTTCCTCAAAAGTCATAGAATATAAGAAGGGAAAGAAAGGATTAATCTCTATGTTTATGGGAGAGGTAATGAAAAAGTCAAAGGGAAAGGCTGACCCCAAAATGGCCAATGGTTTGTTGCAAAAAAAATTAGGTGAAATATGAAAAAATGGTTGGTTTTTGGATTGCTAATTTGGATTTTTTCTGGATGTGAGCAGGAGAAAGGATGGGAGGTAACTGTTCATGGCAAAGTAGGTTTTCCTAAATCGGATGGCGTCATTAAGTTGGAGAAATTAAAAGGCGTAGTTGAAGGGGAGGAGCAGATAATTGAACTTGGTAAAGATTACACTTATAGTAAGAAGATGAGAATAGAAGAGCCAGGATATTACCGGCTCAATTTTTACGGCACTCAGACCGTGGATTTTATTCTTAACAAAAGTGATCTTGAAATCAATGTAGATGGTAATGATCAGGATGGTTTCGTTGAGATTAAAGGCTCACCCGATATGGATTTGGTAAGCCGTGTACAGCAAATAACAAATGAAACACAACAACATCCCAGAATGGCAGAACTGAACAATGAATTTAGCATTGCAAGAGCCAACAATGACAGGGTGCGCATGGGGGAGATACAGGAGGAGTACATGGCCTTTTATGATTACGGCATTGATAAGGTTGCAGCTTTTTTGAAAGAGCAGGGGCCCTCTTTGGCTGTCATTAATTTGCTTACCGCTTCTAATTTTTTAGACCGTGATAAGTATTTTGATTTATACCTGCACGTGGCGGATACCTTGCGCAAGGAATGGCCTGACTATGAAGTGGCAAAAGAGTTTATTGCTACTGTAGATAAAATGAAGGTGTTGGCAATTGGTCAGCCTGCCCCTGAAATTTCCTTACCCAATCCAGAGGGCGAGATAGTAAGTCTTTCTTCCCTGAGAGGTAATTATGTATTGGTTGATTTCTGGGCAAAATGGTGTGGGCCATGCCGACAGGAAAACCCCAACGTGGTACGGATGTATCACAAATATAACGATAAAGGGTTTGAGGTTTTTGGAGTATCACTCGATCGTACCAAGGAGGATTGGCTGCAGGGCATCAAAGAAGATGGGTTGGTTTGGACACAGGTTTCTGATTTGAAATATTTTAATTCAGCAGCAGCGGAGTTGTACAACGTCAGCGCTATTCCTTTTTCGGTTTTGGTAGATCCTAATGGTATTATAATTGGAAAGAACCTGAGGGGTAAGGGATTAGAGAAGAAATTAGAAGAGGTGCTGGGAAAAAGTTAATTACTTGTGAAACAGTAAGAGAGGATATTGGCTCCCATTTTTAAGGCTTCCTGGCGTTTGGCTTCGGGGTCGTTGTAAATGCGTCTGTCTTCCCAGCCGTTACCCAGATCGCATTCATAAGAATAAAAGAGCACCAGCTTGCCTTCATAGAAAAGGCCAAATCCCTGAGCTGGTTTTCCATCGTGCTCATGAATTTTGGGTAAACCGCTGATAAACTCAAATTTTTGATGGTAAATAGGATGATTGAATGGTATTTCCACCAATTCCAGTTCAGGGAATACTTTCTTTAGTTCTATTCGGATAAACTTATCGAGTCCATAATTATCGTCCACGTGAAGGAAGCCTCCTCCGATTAAATAATTTCTAAGGTTTAAAGCCTCTTCCTGAGAGAACACCACGTTTCCATGTCCGGTCATATATACATAAGGATAGGCATACAAATCCGGGCTTCCTACTTCCACATTATCTTCTTCGGGGTAAATGTTCGTACCCAGCTCTTTGTTGCAAAATTCAATCAGGTTAGGGAGTGCAGTCTTGTTGGCATACCAGTCTCCACCTCCATTGTACTTCAATTTGGCAATTTTTAACTGTGCCTTTAATCCGATTGGGATAACAAGAAGACTGATTATGAACAAGAAGGCGATGGTATATCGTGGTTTTATTCTCATTTATTTTTTTAGCCTGATTAAACTTTGAGCAAAAAGCATGCTCTAACGCAGTATAACAAACAAATATCTATATGCAAACAACGAAAAAATATACACTTGGTTTATTTCTTGTGTTAATCACCCTATTTTCCTGTGATGATAATGGGGTACTGGAGATTTCAAATACCGACCAGGTAAGTGTTGCGGACGAAGCGGTTACAGATTCTTATTTTGAAGACACGGATGACCTTTCCATGGTGGCTATGGCCAGTGATGATGCTACAATGGATGGAGGAAGATCGTCAATGGGCGGAAGAAAAATTTTAATTGGTGACCTTAGGCTGGAATGTGCCGATGTAGAAATTGTATTGTCGGATGATAGTCAAATGGCGCACCCAAAAGGAGTGATTACCATTGATTTTGGAAGCGGTTGCGAGGATAAGAAAGGAGATGTAAGAAGGGGCAAGATTATAATTACATTTGATGGAAGGAGATTTTTACCCGGTTCTTCTTATGTTACGACTTTTGAAAATTATTCGATCAACGACATTAAAATTGAGGGTGCGCGCACCGTTACTAACGTAAATGGAAGTGTGGAGGAGCATCCTTCATTTACCATTGTGATAGAGGGCGGTAAAGCAACCTGGCCTGATGGGACATTTGCTACCCGTGAGTCCAATAGAAACCGTGAATGGATAAGAGCCAGTAATCCTGTAAATGATGAATGGCATGTAACAGGAAATGCGGCTGGTACAAACAGAAAAGGAGTTTCATATACGATGGAGATCACTGAAGCGTTGGTATACAAAAGAGAGTGTGCAATTAGTAACCGAATCTTCATGGCGGTTGCCGGGGTGAAGGTGCTTACCACTGAAAATCGCCAGAAGACAATTGATTATGGAGATGGTAATTGCGACAGAACTGTAACCATTCTGATTAATGGAGTATCCAAAGAGATGGAAGTTGGACAATAGTTTTTGATGGGTTGGGAAGTGCGTGGAGGTGGTCACTCTCGCGAAAGCGGGAGTGGCCTTTTTTGTATATAATGGATTTCATTGACTTGCTTAAGCTTGATATTGAGGAAGTGAAATGGCTGCCTTACAAGGGATTTCAAAAGCCCTTTTTAAAAGAAGAATCAAGAGCCATTCAATTTGAATAGGGGTATATTAGCATCCTCAACCAAGGATTACACTGCCACAACCTAGAAATTCAGTAATCGAAAATAGCACTGAAATCGTTATCTTTACAAAATCAATTTTTGAATAACATGAATATTCAGACAGAGAAGTTGGAAATCATACAATGGTTGGCAAAAATCAACGACAGTAAGATTATCAAACAGTTTATGTTAATTAAAAGATCAAATGAAGAAGATACTGCCGTTAATCTTAGTCAGGAAGAAAAGGAGGCAATTGACAAGGGGCTTCAGTCTATAAATGATGGCCGGATTAAATCACACGAAGAAGTGATGGAAACCACGCGGATAAAATATGCACATCTGGTTAAATAATCCGGCATGCAAATTATATGGTCAGATGAGGCTATAGCAGACTATCATCAAAACATAGATTACTTTGAAAAGGAGTGGTCATCACAAGTGGCTTTAGAATTTATTGAGGATGTTGAGGCTGCTATTGAATTGATTAAAAGACACCCTGCGTTATACCCACTAGCTGATTACCGCAAAATACGAAAGGCAGTTATCCGTAAACAGATTACCTTATTCTTTAGGGTACAGGATAAGCGAGTTCAATTAATCCGTTTTTGGAATAACTATCAGGCTCCTGAGAAACTGAAGTTCTGAAATCAAATTATCAGGACATTAAAATTCCTCCTAAAAGCATGGCGCGATCCCTTGATTCTATACAATGATTATATTTGCACCACCACTACAATTACTCTAACATGATACAATACCTCGCATTAATGCAGAATATTCTGGACAATGGAACTTCCAAAACCGACAGGACGGGCACCGGAACGATATCTGTTTTTGGGCGACAGCTTAGATTCGATCTCTCACAAGGATTTCCGTTAGTGACTACCAAAAAGCTTCACCTTCGATCTATTGTATACGAATTGCTATGGTTTCTTAATGGTGACACCAACATCAAATATTTAAATGATAATGGAGTTACTATTTGGAATGAATGGGCGGATGCAAATGGGGAATTAGGCCCTGTGTACGGTAGCCAATGGAGAAGTTGGCCTGTACCCAATGGTGAATCAATTGATCAGATAACAAAAGTATTGGATCAAATTAAAAACAAGCCTGATTCCAGAAGACATATTGTGTCTGCATGGAATCCAGCAGAAGTCGATAAGATGGCACTACCACCTTGTCATGCGTTGTTTCAGTTTTATGTGGCAGATGGAAAACTTTCTTGTCAACTTTACCAACGCAGTGCAGATTATTTTCTTGGAGTTCCCTTTAACATAGCTTCTTATGCATTGCTTACACACATGGTGGCGCAGCAATGTGATCTCGAGCCAGGTGAATTTGTTTGGACGGGCGGAGATGTACATTTATATGCCAATCATTTGGAGCAGGCTAAAACTCAAATTTCACGAACCCCATTTCCACTGCCTCAATTAAAAATTGCAAGAAGGCCAGATTCACTTTTTGATTATAAGTTTGAGGATTTCGAAATTGTAAATTATCAATGCCATCCAGGAATTAAAGCACCAATAGCTGTGTAGCTATTTCCTTATCGCTAAGATCAATTTCAAACACAGAATAAACACAATTCTAATTCTTTTTATTTGTTCTGTGTTTCTTGACACAAAAAGTAAACGATTTAATCACTGTGAAGTAATCCTTTAATGATTAGCTACCTTAATTAACTTTTTGAGGCAGTTAATTATATACGTATTTTAACAGTAGATTTAAATCTAAAATCTTAATTAAATTCGCTGCGATGGATATCAACAAAACTAAAAAGGGAACCGCCTCAGTTTGGGCTGGCGAGTTAGGAACCTTTTACGAAGGAGCGACCACCCCTCCCATTGTGAATAGTGTTACTTATGGATACCACGACCTGGACGAATGGCATGAGGTGGCCCTGGGTAAAAAAGAAGGATATATCTACAGTAGGAATACCAATCCTACGGTTGAAGTTTTTGAAGAAAAGGTAAGAATTCTAGAACATGCTGAGGCTTCAATTGCATTTTCCACAGGAATGGCTGCCATAAGCAACACCTTGTTTGCTTTGTTGGCTCCAGGAGAGCGAGTAGTATCCATAAAAGATACTTATGGGGGTACCAGTAGAATATTCCTTGAATTTCTACCTAATATCAATGTGAATGTAACACTGGTAGAGACAGGCAACCACGAGGAAATGGAAAAGGAAATTGCCAAGGGATGCAAACTGGTTTACCTGGAAACCCCAACAAATCCCACCCTTAAAGTCCTGGACTTAAAACGATTGGTAAAAGTAGCAAAGAAAGTGAATGCCATTGTGGTGGTTGATAATACTTTTGCTACCCCCATCAACCAGAATCCAATATTGTTGGGTGCCGACATAGTCGTTCACAGTGCCACTAAATTTTTATGTGGTCACTCTGATGCGATGGGAGGTGTAGCCTGTGGGAATAAAGAATTAATAAAAAAAATATATCAATACAGAGAAATTAATGGTGCATCCCTTCACCCCATGTCGGCCTACATGATTGCCAGGGGTATGAAGACTTTGGAACTGCGTGTACAAAGGCAGAATGAGAGTGCGATGACCATTGCCAAGTTTTTGAAGTTACACCCAAAAGTGGAGGATGTCTTCTATCCGGGACTCCCCACGCACAAAGGACATGAGTTTGCTAAAGAGCAGATGTCAGGCTTTGGAGGTATGGTGAGTTTTTCTCTGAAGGGAAGTTATGACAATGTAAAAAAGTTTTTACCGCAACTGAAACTGGTACATTTGGCTGCCAGCTTGGGATCCGTTAGTTCTCTGGCGGGCCCTCCACGCACTACCAGCCATGTTGAGTTGACAGAAGCCCAGCGTGCAGAATTGGGAATTCCTGAAAGCCTAATTCGCTACTCTGTAGGAATTGAAAATGTAGAAGATTTAATAAATGATTTAAGGCAGGCATTAGAATCTCTGAAATAATGAGCAAGTTTTCGATCGCATTACATGGAGGTGCAGGCACCATACTGAAACAAAGTATGACTGCGGATAAGGAGAAGGCTTACAAAGAAGCACTAGAAAAAGCGTTGCTAGCTGGATATACTATTCTTGAAAAGAAGGGAAGTGCCGTTGATGCAGTTGAAAAGACAGTAATGTTGTTGGAGGATTCACCCTTATTTAATGCCGGCAAAGGATCGGTATTTACGGCTGAGGGAAAGCATGAAATGGACGCATCTATAATGGAAGGTCGTACACTGAATGCAGGTGCAATATCTATGGTTAAAAATATAAAGAATCCAGTTTCTCTGGCTAGGCTAGTGATGGAGAAATCGGATCATGTTTTTTTGGCTGGAGAAGGAGCAGCGATTTTTGCCAAATCAATGAAGTGTGAGTTTAGAGAGGATGCTTATTTCTATGATGAATTTCGCTACCAGCAATGGCAGGATATTAAAAATACCGGTAAGACACAATTGGATCACTCAGTAACAAAAGATGAGAAGTTTGGTACGGTGGGCGCAGTAGCATTGGACGTGCATGGTAATGTAGCTGCGGCCACCTCAACAGGTGGTATGACCAACAAGAGCTTTGGAAGGGTAGGAGATAGCCCGATGATAGGCGCTGGCAACTATGCAAACAATAATACTTGTGCCGTGTCATGTACTGGAAGTGGTGAGTTCTTTATTCGTGGGGTGGTAGCTTATGACGTATCGTGTTTGATGGAGTATAAGAATTTTATTTTACAACAGGCGTGTGATGAGGTAATTCATCATCGACTGAAAAAGATTGGGGGAGATGGAGGGCTAATAGCCGTAGATAGTCAGGGGAATCTTACATTTTCATTCAATACGGAGGGAATGTATCGTGCTTGCTGGGGCTCTGAATCAGATAAAATTGTGGCGATATACAAGTAGGAATCCTGTTGGTGACAGGGATGTACCGAGAGTTGTCATTCTTGGTGGAACTTATTCCCAGACAAACCAGTCATCTCTATTCAGAGGTCAATTAGAGTTCTTTTCAAATTCTGGAGAGAAAATGACATTAAACAAAAGAAGCTTTTATTGGGAGTATTTCAATCTGCTTGTTATCCAGATTGAACTGATCTCCATTGGCAAGGATATGGGTGGTCAGATTGGACATAGACATAGGTGTGCCTGCTTTTAATTGTTGGTAACTGTTGTGCGTGAGCCTGGATGGATCCATTACAATTACCATTCCTGAGCCAATCACACGAAATTCATTGCAATTTTTGATAATGAGCCCTGTATCCTCAGCCAATCCTACTCCAATTTTGTCAGGAAACATCGCTAACGCCTCGGCCAACCGCCCAAATCTTCCTCTTCTTACAAAATGAGTATCGATGATAAGTTCCGGGATGAGTCCAAGTCCCTTTTTCATTTTCACTGCTCCTTTTTGCAAAGCCTCAGAGCTACTGCCACCCGCGATCATTTCTGAAGCCATGGCCATAGCGCCTGCGCTGGTGCCGGCAATGACAATCGGCTCCTCCTGAAATCTTTGCATTAGAATTTGATGAAAGGTTGTGTCCTTGATTTTATGACTGATTCTGGACTGGTTACCACCGGAAAACATAATGCAGTCCGCCTGCTCAATTAAACGCAGCACCTCTTTACCATCGGATTGATTTCTTCGGGTGATTTTTAATATCGATATCTCTTTGCAACCAAGTTTTCCAAAGGCATCCATATAGTTCTGCCCAACTTCATCAGGAATATCGGACGCAATTGGAATTACAACAACTTTTGAATGCCTACCCTTGCTCTCCTTCAGAATGTGAGAGAGTATTCCCTTCTCCATGAAATTGAGCTTTCGTTTCTCTCTGTCACCTTTGTCCTCATTTCCACCAATAGGGATGAGCACGCCTTTAATACTTCTGTTTTCAGTCATTTACCAGTGTTATTCGAAACCGTAAATTGAAGATAATTTCCAAACAAAATATATATTTATAGAAAATCACCATTCAAGTCACTTTCAAGCTTGCAATATTATGAAGATACGTGAGATCAATGCGATGCGAGGACCAAATTATTGGTCTATTCGAAGACATAAATTAATAGTGATGGTGCTAGATCTGGAAGAGATGGAACAACGGCCCACCAATACGATAGATGGGTTTCTTGATCGGCTTAAAGCCATGTTCCCCACCATGTATGAACACCGGTGTTCGGTAGGGGAGCCTGGAGGATTTTTCCAACGAGTGGAGGAGGGTACCTGGATGGGGCATGTGATTGAGCACATTGCGCTGGAAATTCAGTCTTTGGCAGGAATGGATGTTGGTTTTGGTCGAACAAGGGGTTATGGGGAAGAAGGGGTGTATAATGTTGTATTTGATTACATGGAGGAAAGAGTGGGTAGGTATGCCGCGAAGGTTTCAGTTAAAATTGCTGAGGCACTCGTCTCTTGTCACGATTATGATCTTGCATCGGACATTCAGGAGATGCGGGAGATCAGGGAGGCCGAACGGCTTGGCCCCAGCACAGGATCAATCATTGAAGAAGCCGAAAATAGAGGGATTCCATGGATAAGGTTAAATAGACAATCATTGTGTCAATTGGGATATGGAGCCAATCAAAAACGAATCCAAGCTACAGTAACAAGTCAGACGAGTAGTATCGGTGTAGAATTGGCTTGTGACAAAGAAGATACAAAATTTATGCTGGAGCAGGCAGAGGTACCTATTCCGAAGGGAGATATCATCAGGACGGAAGAGGGGTTGAAAGAAGCTGTGAGGTATGTAAAGTATCCACTTGTGATAAAACCCATTAGCGGTAACCATGGAAGAGGGATAACGGCTAACATCAACAACTGGGAGGATGCCCTAATTGCTTTTGAAGCAGCGAAGAAGGTGTCCCGTTCGGTAATCGTAGAAAAATATATTGTAGGTGAAGACTTCAGATTGTTGGTGATCAACTATAAGTTAGTGGCAGCAGCAAGAAGAACTCCAGCCCACGTAATCGGGGATGGAAAATCTACTATCAGTCAATTGATAGATGCAGTAAATGCTGACCCCAGGAGGGGATATGGCCATGAAAAGGTACTCACGCAAATTGAAGTCAATGATTTGACATTGGGTATCCTGGAAGGAATGGGACTGACGCTTAAGAGTGTCCCTCAGAAGGGTGAATTTGTGAAGCTTAAAGACACGGCCAACCTTAGTACGGGAGGAACTGCAGAAGATGTCACTGACATTGTTCATCCTTACAATGTGTTTATGGTAGAACGAATATCAAAAATAATTGGTCTTGATATTTGTGGGGTAGATATTATGACCACCGACATCGGGCAACCGTTGCCTGATACAGGAGGCGCAGTACTGGAAGTAAACGCAGGACCCGGCTTTAGAATGCACCTGGCTCCGGCTGAAGGGTTGCCAAGAAATGTCGCAGGTCACGTAATAGACATGTTGTACCCCCCGGGTTTAACATCCAGGATTCCAATTGTAGCAGTAACAGGAACTAATGGAAAGACCACGACTACCCGACTCATTGCTCACATGGTGAAAATGAAAGGCTATAAGGTGGGATATACTACATCCGATGGTGTTTATATTCAAAATAGATTATTAATGACGGGAGATTGTACGGGCCCCTCCAGTGCAGAGTTTGTGCTGAAAGATCCTACGGTTGATTTTGCGGTTTTGGAATGTGCACGAGGAGGTTTATTACGAGCCGGTCTTGGTTTCAAAAATTGCGATGTGGGCATTGTTACCAATGTGGCCGCAGATCATCTCGGCTTAAAAGGAATTCACACCATCGAACAATTGGCCCAGGTAAAAGGGGTGGTGCCGGAAACTGTTTTGCCAGATGGGTATGCCATTTTGAATGCAGATGATGACCGTGTGTACAACATGCGAAAAGCACTAAAATGTAATGTGGCATTATTCTCTATGGATGAGAAGAATCCAAACATTAAGAGGCACGCCCGCAACGGAGGGTTGTATGCACTTTACGAAAATGGATTTATTACTGTCTGCAAAGGTGAATGGAAAATGCGTATTACCAAGGCTGTAAATGTGCCATTAACTTTTGACGGTCGTGCTGCCTTTATGATTCAAAATGTACTACCAGCAGTATTAACCGGATTTGTCCGCGGGTTTGCTATTGAAGATATAAAGGTAGCCATAGAATCCTTCATCCCTTCACCATCGCAAACTCCGGGCCGATTGAACTTATTTACATTCAAAGATTTTCAGATCATGCTGGATTATGCACATAATGCAGCTGGGCTGAGGGCATTGCAAAAACTGGTGGAGAAAATGGAAGGCACTCCTAAAGTGGGAATTATTGCGGGTATAGGCGACAGGAGGGTAGAAGATAATAATGAAATTGGTAGGGTAGCGGCTGAGATGTTCGATGAGATCATTATTCGTCAGGATAAACACTTAAGAGGAAAGACTGCGGATGAATTGATAAGTATGATAAGTGCAGGAATTGAGAGTGTAGATCCCAAAAAGAAAGTCACCATAATACCTTCTGAAAAAGAGGCCATTACTTATGCCATCAAAAATGCGACCAAGGGTTCACTGATTATCCTGAGCAGTGATGTAGTGCCCGATGCACTTAACCTGGTAATGCAATTTAAGGAAGAGGAGTCCAATCGGTTGTACGAGATCACGAAGAAAGATATTCCGAATTTGGTGTAAAGTACCATTGGGGTTACATACTGGAGTTAGGCCCGTCCTGATGCTTGATATTGGACAAAATCTGCTAAAAACATACTTTGGACATGAGAAAGCCTTATTTTTGGAGTATAAGGATTAAGCTTTACTTTTCTATATTTGAGTTAGTTAATAACCCCATAATGCGCAGCTTTTTTTTGACTTTATCATTTGTTTTCACCTCTCAGTTGGCTTTTTCTCAATTATGGATTGAGGATTTTTCTGGTGAGTTAGATGGTGCCACAAGTGGAACAGCTGGAGGTACTATTGGAGGCACTTGGACTAGCACTTATGTGGGCGGGGGTACTTTTTCTAAACAAACTTTTGGAGGACTCGAATATTTTCAAGTTTCAGACACTGACACAGAAGGTGAATGGTCTAATGTAGGGGCTATTGATATTTCCGGTACGGGAAGAGCCATTGTAGAAATGACCGTGGTTGGACTTTTAGTGGGCACAGGAGATTACATAAGATGCTATTATCGGTTAGATGGTGGCCCTGAAATATTGTTTTTTGAGCAGATTGGCGGTCTTTTAAATTTTACACAAACAGGTACAGCCATTGTTACAGGAGGTACTTTAGATATTGTTGTAAGATCAAATGTTACCAGTCCATTTGGTACGTTCACCTTTGATGATATCGTGGTGACCGGAGTTAACACCTTATACTCTAGAAAGACAGGTAATTGGGATGATGTGTTCGTAGGAAATGGCACCTGGTCGGCAGTTGGATTAGGAGGAGTGTCTTGCGATTGCTCTCCACTCCCCACAGATTATTTGATCATTGGAAATAGTAACACTGTGAATATTAATCTGCCTGCTACTGCTGGTGGAATAGAAATTCGAAATACAGGAAGTTTGATGTGGACTGTTTCCGGAGTAGACTTAAATATTGGCCGGGGGATTCTCCAGGTCGATGTGGGCGGCTTGATAAACAGAAATGGGCAAACAGGGGTGCAGATTGATTTCGATAGGGGTGTAATCACCTCATTTATAAATAATGGAACCATTACTTCAGAAGATATTGAGGTAACCGTACCCAATGCTATTGTGAATATTTCGGGTAACGGTTCAATATCTCTTACTGGCGACTTTAACCTGCTGGAAGATGATATTATAGTTAATAATGACTTAACTGGGTCATTCATTATTGGTGACGACCTCTTATTCGATTCACCTATCTTTTTTTTTAATGCACGATTTATTAATAATCAAAAACTCACAATAAATTCAGACATTCTTGTGGGTACCGATACCGATGACAACGCTTTTGTAAATTCTGCAGGAGCAACTTTAAATGTGGTAAACTTGGATTTTACTAGTAGGGATTTTGATTTTCTTAATTCAGGGACCGTAAATCAATCCGGCAATTTTATCAACATAGATCCTAGTGATACCCATATTGATAACCTTGGAACAGGTGTTTGGAACTGGAGCCTAACCCCAAATGCTACATTTGATCCTGATTTGAATTTGGTATTGAACTGCACCGCTTTGGGGAATACTTTCAATTACAATGGAGCCGGGGACCAAGATATTATTTCTGCAAGTTATCATCATCTAAGCCTCTCCAACTCTGGTGCAAAGAATGGACTAACCAGTAGTTTTTCTGTGGCTGGCAACTGGACGGTTGGTGGCACGGCTACCTTTGCGGAAGGCACAAGTACTGTTACCCTAAACGGAACTGGCGCGCAATCTATTACCAATCCTTTCGGAGAGACCTTTAACAACCTTATCATCAACAATTCTTCTGTATCACCCATTACATTTAATGATGCCGTAGCTGTTTCCTCCGTGCTTACCATGACAGACGGAAATGTGGATTTGAATGGAACTACTTTTATTCTTTCAAGCAATGCGGCAGGTGCTTTGGTTCATAATCTGGTTTCAACAGCAGGGTGGATGTATGGTGGGGCATTTCAAAGAGCCCTTCCAGCCTTTGCAATAGCCTTAGGAGCAGCTGGCGGATTATTTCCTTTGGGATCGTCTACTGACTGGAGGCCATTTTTTATAGGGAAGTCCAATGCTGGTAGCAGTAGCGGTAACATGACTGTAAGCCATACCGATGCAGCTACAACCAGTATCGTTTCTATTGCTGATACAAACCCGGTAGCTACTATAGTGCGAAGACACGATTCGTTTTGGACAGTTTCCACTGCTGGAATTTCTGCAGGGTCATGGGATTTGCGTGCAGGCGGAACCAATTTTGGAACTGTAGGAGCAGCTGGGGATCTTCGAATGGCCACTTCTACGGGAGTTGTTGGTACCAATGCTGCTGGAGCGGGTGGCCCAACAGACTGGAGAGTTAACCGTACAGGGCTCACTTTTGGTCAGTTGGCAAATAGTTTTCATGTGGCTTCTACGGATGCCGTGAATACGCCATTACCTATAGAGCTACTTGATTTCATTGCATTCATTGTGGATGATGGAGTTCAACTCCATTGGGAAACCGCCTCCGAACTGAATAACGACTTTTTTATGGTACAGCGTTCTTTGAATGCGGAAGAATGGGTTGACCTAACAAAAATAAAAGGGGCCGGCACCGTTTCGGAAAAGAAAACCTACAGCGTTTTAGATTCCCAGCCTTATGCGGGCGCATCCTATTACCGCCTTAAACAAACCGACTTTGATGGCCAGATTTCGTTTTCACCTATAGAGAAAGTAGAGTTTATTGAACAAAACACTATTCAGGTGTTTCCCAACCCATCTGATGGAATTTTTTATATCGCAAATTCTTCTCAATTGGATGTGGAAAGCATAAGGGTGGTGAATAGTCTTGGACAAGTAGTATTTCCTTTGATAAAGAAGGAGGATACGATAAGCATTTATTTAAACTCACTTTCTCAAGGCATCTATATCTTACAGGTTTGGAATGGTACATTCCTAGGCAGTGTAAGGTTGGTAAAAAGAAATTAACTTGCCCATCCAAATGGGCGAATGCCCCACAACTGTTATTTTTGCCGCAATAGTAAAAAATACCCCAATCTGTCGTCCATCTCAACCTTAAATCCGTATAGACACTATGCCTGAGAAAAGCAGCATTTTTGATATGATTGGGCCCATTATGATTGGGCCTTCTAGTTCACACACCGCGGGAGTGGTGAGAATCGCCAGGGCTGCTGTGGCTATTTTAGGAGGTATACCGGAAGAAGCTGAAATTATTTTTTATAATTCTTTTGCAAGTACTTATGAAGGGCATGGAAGCGACAGGGCAATAATTGCCGGACTTCAGGACTTTGCAACCGATGATAAGCGCATCAAAGAGTCGTTGGATTTGGCTAAAAAGGCAGGACTTAAGTATCATTTTAAATCGATTGGCAATGCCTCTACTTTTCATCCCAATTCGATAAAGCTTAAGCTAAAGAAAGGCGAACGAAAAATTGAAATTCTTGGAGAAAGCAGGGGTGGGGGAATAATAAGCATTGTTGAAGTAAATGGTTTTAAGGCGGGTTTTACCACCTCAAACCACACCCTAATCATTTATGCTGACGATGTAAAGGGCAGTATTGCCTTCATTGCCAACGTAATAGCCAACGATCAATGCAATATCGCTACGATGTCCGTCTCACGAAAAGGAAAAAACGACTTGGCATGCCTGGTGATTGAAATGGATTCTGGAATAAAGGATGTAACATTTATCTATTTAAATAGTCTTAATTGGGTAAAAGAGGTTGTATACATCCCTGAAATAGCATAATTGAGTATGATGAGATTATTTACAATTTGGTTTTTCACCTGTATTACAGTTCTGTCTGTCTCGGCACAAAGCGAGGACTCCGAAAGAGAATGGACGCTTCAGGAGTGCGTCAAGGTAGCGCTTGATAATAACCTTAATGTGAGAAGAGGTTTTTATAATGTAGAAAACTTTAAGGTGGGGTTAACTCAGTCCAAAATGGCATTTCTACCTTCACTAAATGCGGGATCGTCCTACGGTCAGAATTTTGGCAGGGCCCTGAATCCGGTGACGAACCTTTACATTAACAGGAACTCCACAGCAATAAATATACAGGCCAATTCATCGATCACCCTATTCAATGGCTTAAGACTCCAAAACAGTTTTCGTCAAAGTCAACGAGATTACGAGGCCTCAGAAAAAGACTTGGAAAAAACTAAAAACGATGTGACTATCAATGTAGTTACTTTGTATGTCAATGTTATTTTCAATCAGGAATTATATGGAAATGCGAACTACCAACTTAACTCCAGTCAGCAACAGCTAGAGCGAATAAAAAAGCAGGTAGCTGCAGGTGGACTTCCTAAAGGAGATGAACTTAATCAGGAGGCACAAGTTGCCACCAATGAAGCCAATCTGATCAATCAGGAGAATGCACTTAACTTTTCACTGTTGCAACTGAAACAAGCAATGCAATTACCCGGATCTACTCCCATGAAGGTTCAGGTGCCTGATTTACAATTAGAGGATTTAATCTTGGAGGGCAGCCCTGAGGAAGCTTATGAATTGGCCCTTAAAAATATGCCTGAAATAAAAAGTGCGTTGCTTAAGGTAGAAAGTGCTGAATTGGCCCTGAAAGCGAGTAAGGGTGGTTTATACCCTCGGTTAAGTTTAAATGGTTCTGCGGCTTCTAATTATTCCAGCGCATCGGATATTCCACGTACAATGGTTACAGGATTTGCCCCCTCAAGCACTCCCGTGGGATTAGTGAATGTCCTTGGTACTCCGTATGATGTATATGGTTTCGAACCCGTTACAAGTGTCATATCTGAAGGCTATAACAAGCGTGATCAACTCAATGATAATCTTTTTAAACAGGTCAATTTATCTCTGAGCATTCCAATTTTTAACGGATGGCAGAGCAGAGCGAATGTGCAGCGGGCTGCGATCAACAAAGAGATGGCGGATATTACTGCCCGAGAAACAAAAAATGGATTGCGTCAAACGATCGAGACCGCCTACAATGATGCGCTTGCCGCTTCTAAAAGTTACTCCTCTTCGCTGAAACAAGTGAATGCAAGAGAAGAAGCCTATCGAATGTCAAAGCAACGATTTGAGTTCGGGGCCATCAACTATTTTGAATACCAAATTTCAGAAAACGATCTTTTTAGGGCAAAGTCAGACCTGGCACGGGCCAAATACAATTTTATCTTCAGAAAGAAAGTGCTTGATTTTTATCAGGGAAAACCTATTGACTATTAAATTTTATAATTCGAACGAATGGCAAAGCAAAAGCGAAAATCAAATAAGCTTATATATATCCTTATAGGAGCTGTAATTGTAATTATACTCTTTATTGTTGTGGGCAAATCGCAGGGTTGGATTGGAAAGGGAAAAGAAATAGAGGTGGAGTTGGCCAAAGCCAAAACGACTTCAATTACTGAGAAAGTGAGTGCTTCCGGAACGGTTCAGCCCGTTACAGAAGTAAAACTTGCTCCGGAAGTATCGGGAGAAATTATAGAACTCAATGTAGAAGATGGGGACTCCGTGAGATTGGGTGAGGTGTTGGTAAAAATAAGACCTGACGTTTGGCTGAGTCAGTTAGAAAGATCAGAAGCAACTTTAAATCAACAGAAGGCCAATGTGGAGTCCGCCAAAGCTTCACTTTCTCGTTCAGAGGCCACCTATATTCGTGCAGAACAGGAGTATAACAGGCAGAAAAAACTTTGGGATGAGAAGGTGATCTCCGAGGCGGAGTGGCAATTGGCACAACAAAACTTTAAGATTGCAAAAAATGATCTTGAGTCGGCCAAACAATCGCTTGAGGCCGCCAAATACATTGTAAAAAGTACAGAAGCAAGTGTGCAAGAGTCGCGTGAGAATGTGAGAAGGACCACCGTTACTTCACCTATGAAAGGAGTGATCTCAAAGTTGAATGTGAAGCAGGGTGAGCGCGTGGTGGGAACCGCACAGATGGCGGGAACTGAAATGTTGCGCATTGCCAATTTGAACATAATGGAGGTGAGGGTAAACGTAAACGAAAATGATATCGTACGAGTGCACCTTAACGATACAGTTCAGATTGAGGTGGACGCATATACCAACATAGGCAAGAAATTTAAGGGTATTGTAACCAATATTGCCAATACTGCTAAAGAGAAGCAATCTGCTGATGCGATTACAGAATTTGAAGTGCGTATACTTATTCTTCGGTCTTCTTATGAGGATCTGGTAAAAAAAGGCAATAGGTATCCATTCCGTCCGGGGATGACTTCTAATGTTGAAATTCTTACCGAGACAAAAAACAATGTCTTGTCAATTCCTATTGCTGCTGTTACTACCAGAAATCCTGATGAGGACAAAAAAGAGGACAATAAGGACAATAGAAATAATGGCAACCGCCAGGTAGTTGATGAAAGCAAAAAACAGCAAAAACAGGAAGATAAGATTGTTGTTTTTGTCAACGAGAACGGGGTAGCAAAGATGGTAGAGGTGAAAACAGGAATCAGTGACTATGATAATATCGAGATCACTTCAGGACTTACCACCTCCTCTGAAGTTGTGACTGGACCATTCCTTGTCGTTTCGAAGCGTTTAAAAGACGGAGATAAGATAAAAAAGGCTGAGAAGAAAAAGGAAGAGAAGAAGGACTAATACTTATTCCTGATATAGCAGCAGGAAGTTGCATGATTTAAAGCTTTTTAAGAAGGCATTATCATGTCTTTTTTACCTCAAATTCTATGTAAATACTTAGTGTGCATTGCTATGCCCATAATCATATAATAGCGCCTGAGCACCTTGAAACTAAATTATAAGCGCTTTCAAAGTAGGCCGAATGGCCATATATCGAACATGGGAGTGCGTTAAAGTAAAATATTGTTTTGTAATATTTCCTCCCTGTTTCACTTCAAAAACAGCCATGCATTTAAGAAAATCTGGCTATAAATACTTTTTTTAATCCTCCTTGAGGTATACATTTCCATAATTTTTATGGTCACAAAGTGACCATTTTCTTAAAGCGAATAATTGGTTATATGAAAAATACCCTAAGCATACTCTTGTTTTCAATGCTGGTGACAATGGTAGCAGCACAGCAACAACCAGTAACAAAAGCCAATTATGAACTGGCAAGCCGTTTTGCTCCCGATAATTTAAAGAGAATGGTTTTTTCTACAAAGGTAGAGCCACACTGGCTAAAGAACAGCACGAGATTTTGGTATGAATTTGAAACGTCAGATGGGAAATATTACTACATCGTAGACCCAAAATTGAAATCAAAAAATCAATTGTTTGATCACGATAAACTGGCTGCCGATATGACCCGACTGACGGGTGATCCATTTGATAGAAAGAATTTGGACATCGAGAAGATAGAATTTATCAACAATGAAACGGCCATCCGATTTGAGGTAAAGAGCAAGTTGGTCGAGGTAGAAGACAAAGAAAAGGACACGGATGAAGAAAACGGAAGCCAGCAAGATAATGATAAGCGAAAGAATGCAAAGAAGAAAATGATTCCCAAGTCCTATTTCTTTGAATATACTTTCTCCTCACGCCTATTAAAAATTTTACAAGACTACGAGAGACCCAAAAAGGATAAAGACTGGGCTTCCATTGCTCCCAATGAACAGTATGTACTTTTCGCTAGAAATTACAACCTGTATTGGATGGATATGGAGAACTACAATAAGGCATTGAAGAATGAGAACGACTCGACCATAGTGGAGCATCAATTAACTACGGATGGAGTGGAGAATTACAGTTATGGCTCAGAAGCAAGAGGGGAGACCAACGTAGACAAAGTTAAAAATAAGGATAAAAGAAAGTCTGTGTCTGTGGACTGGTCTCCGGATTCAAAGAGATTTGCAATGGTGCGGACGGACGAACGATTGGTTAAAGATTTATGGGTGATCAATTCAGTGGCTAGCCCCAGACCTACCTTAGAAACCTATAAGTATCAAATGCCTGGTGAGAAGGAGTCTCCTGTGGAAGAATTACTAGTTTTTGATTTTGATTCCAAAGACCAGTTAAAAATAAAAGCCGAGGCCTTTCCTGATCAAGTGTTGGATATTTTTAATGCTCCAGTGTTAAAAAGGAATGGAGACGATAGAAGAAAGCCTTCTTTGTGGTTAGCGCATTCTAATGATAAACTTTATTTTTCTCGTACCAGTCGCGATTTGAAAAGAATTGATGTGTGCGTGGCCGACACCAAAACGGGTGAAGTAAAGGTGCTGGTGAAGGAGCGACTGAATACGTATGTAGAAATAGAAGCTCCTGGACTTATTAACAACGGACAAGAATTGATTCAATGGTCTGAAAGAGACGGTTGGGGACATTTTTATTTGTATAACGGAGATGGAACTTTGAAGAACCAAATTACATCCGGGCCATTCCATAGTGAACGCATCGAAGGTATTGATGAAAAAAACAGGGTTTTATACTTCAGTGCTAATGGAAGAGAAAGCAATGAAGATCCTTATTACCTTCATTTGTATAAAATTAATTTTAATGGAAGTGGAATGAAGTTACTCAACCCTGGAGATTTTGATAACCAGGTGGACATGAATGATGATCAAAATTACTTTGTCAATAATTACTCAAGGGTAAATACCACGCCTGTTTCTACTTTGCTGGATAGCCAGGGAAACAAGGTCATGCCACTAGAGACTGCTGACTTATCTATTCTTTTCCGGGCAGGCTATCAATTCCCACAACCCTTTCAGGTAAAAGCGGCCGATGGAATTACCGACCTATATGGCACTATGTACAAGCCTTATGATTTTGACTCTACGAAGTTGTACCCTCTGATTGAGTATGTCTACCCTGGACCACAAACGGAAGCCGTATTTAAATCATTTACTACCAACATGGATCGTACCGATCGGTTGGCTCAGCTGGGGTTTGTAGTAATTACGGTGGGCAATCGGGGAGGGCACCCTGCTCGAAGCAAGCGATACCATAACTATGGTTACAATAATTTAAGGGACTATGGATTGGAAGATAAAAAAGTTGCTGCTGAGCAACTGGCATACAGGCATGATTACATCGATATCAATAAGGTCGGAATTTTTGGGCATTCTGGAGGTGGCTTTATGAGTACTGCGGCCATGTTAGTTTATCCCGACTTCTTTAAAGTGGCAGTCTCCTCTTCGGGGAATCATGAGAACGCCATTTATAACAGATGGTGGAGCGAAAAGCATCATGGCGTGAAAGAGATTACAAACGATAAGGGAGAAGTTAGTTTTGAGTATAGTATTGCCGATAATCCTGAGCTGGCTAAAAATCTCAAAGGAAAACTTTTGATAACGACAGGAGATATAGATAATAATGTGCACCCTGGAAACACTATTTTGTTAGCCAACGCGTTGATCAAGGCAAACAAACGGTTTGATTTTTTCTTATTTCCCGGTCAGCGCCATGGTTATGGGGATATGAATGAATACTTCTTTTGGGTAAAGGCAGATTATTTTTCCAAGCACTTGATGGGCGATAACTCAGAACGAAGTGTTGATTATACCGAGTTGAATAATGCGAAGCCGAAGAAGTAGGTGATCGTGCTTGTGCTTCTTTAAATTTTCTTTCATACAAGGATCCCTGATCCATTGCACACTTTGAGTGATCTAATTGCGTATCGGATGATTTTATCTAAGGGTTGTATTCACCCAAAGTCTGCAACTTCCGAGCACTTTGCGTGAATAAAGATATTTCAGCTTCTTCGGGTTAGTCTTCTCTATTCCCATTTCTCATCTTATATTTATACTGCTAAAATCGGGATAAATGAGAGTCGGATACGATGCCAAGCGTTTATTCAACAATTTTACCGGATTGGGTAACTACAGCCGATTTGTGATGAAGGCGTTGTTAACTCATTATCCTGAGCATCATTATACGCTGTATAGTCCAAAAGTGAAGGACAATTCTGAAACTCATGAATTTCGTATGAACCCGAAACTGCTGGTTCGTACGCCTCCAAAATGGGTGAAAGGCTCTGGATTCGGTAGCTTTTGGCGTTCGGTAAACCTTGGCAATATCGCCTTTAGAGATGGTATGGATGTTTTTCATGGATTGAGTAACGAACTTCCGGTTTCAAAACCCAACGGATTGAAAACGGTGGTTACAATTCATGATTTGATTTTTATCAGATATCCGAAACTCTATAAAAAAATCGATGTAAATATTTATAAAAAGAAAATTATTAGCGCCTGTAAAACTGCAGATAAGATTGTTGCGATTAGCAATCAAACAGCCAGTGATTTGCAGCACTATCTAAAGGTGCCGAAGGAAAGAATAACCGTTATTTATCAAGGCTGTAATTCCATATTCAACGAGAAGGCTACTCCTGATCAAATGGATCAAGTGAAGAAAAAGTATAATCTTCCTGAAAATTTTGTTTTAACGGTGGGTACGCTTGAGCCTCGCAAAAATGCGATGTTGTTATTAAAAGCCATTGCACGAACAAAAGAGAAAATCTCTGTGGTATTGATTGGAAAATCCACTTCCTACCAAAAGCAATTGGATCAATTGATCCATGAAGAAGATATAAACGACAGGGTTCATTTTATTCACCATGTAGATTTCGAAGACTTACCTAAAATCTATCAAGCCGCGAAAGTTTTTGTTTATCCCTCTCGTTTTGAAGGTTTTGGAATTCCGATTGTGGAGGCTATTGCTTCTGGAACTCCGGTGATTGCCACACGCGGCTCTTGTCTGGAAGAGGCGGGAGGTCCATCTTCCGTTTATGTCAATCCTGATGATGACAAGGAGTTGGCATCTGAAATTGATAGATTATTAAATGACACCGCGGCATGTGAGAAAATGGTGCAAGCCTCAAAAGAGTACATCAAACAATTTGAACCAAAACAGATAGCGGATAGATTGATGGGGGTTTATAAGGAGGTGCTTGCTTAGAATTGCTGAAGGTGGGTATAGACCTTATGCATGGGTAGCCCCATTACTGTAAAGTAGGATCCGTCAATTTTATTGATTCCCACCATGCCAATCCAATCTTGGGCGCCATAGGCACCAGCCTTGTCGAAAGGTTTATAATGGTCTACATAATAGGTGATCTCATTCTCACTTAATTCCTTAAAGGTTACCTTGGTGCTGTCATCAAAACAATCCACCTTGGATTTGCTAAGTAAGCACACAGCGGTTATCACGGTATGTGTTTTTCCTGACAATTGAGAGAGCATAGTAATGGCTTCGTCCCTGTCTTTTGGTTTGTTAAGAATTTGGCCGTCAATGATTACTACGGTATCGGAGGTCAAAATCACTTCATTACCTTTTAGTTTGTATTCAATTGATTTGGCCTTCTTCTCCGCCAGATAGCGTGGCACTTCGTGGACAGGCATTGAAAAAGGAAATGATTCATCCTCCTCCGGTTTTTCAATGGTAAACTCAAATCCTGCCTCTTTCATCAGGTATTGCCTTCGCGGACTACTGGAAGCCAGAATAAGCGGGTGTTTGAAATTCATCTTCTTTAATGGAACTAAATAGAAATCCACAAATGACTTTTGGGTAGAAGTAGGTGGACTTTTGCGGCATTGTATAACCACTTGCACATACTGCTTTCACTTCCTCAATTGAAATTTCTTGTGTGATGATGGCCATTTGTACTTCCGATTTAATGACCTTGGTAAGACAATCCGAAAAACTCCTGTCAAATTCTACCTTATCAGATGTGGTTTGGTTTTTACCCGGAATCCCAAGTATTTTTTCAATAATAAAATAGTGCATCACTGTTAGGTCAAGCTGTTTCACCACATCAGGAAAAGCCCATTTCATTTTATGAAATGACTCGGGCTTCAATCGCACTTTTACGGCATGGTCTTTAAATAACAAACCAAATGCCCATTTCTTGCCCATGATAACTTCGTTGATCGTATCTGCCCCCTCAACGGGCTTAATGATGAAATCCTCATTGAATTTCTCCAAAATATCATCTTCATTAAATCCCTGAATCCCGCTGATGAGTCGATGGGTAGGGAGGATTCGCAAATCATCAGCTTCTGTGTTGGTGAAGTACATGAGATGAAAGTTGTATCCTTCATTCCCTGTATGGTTAGGATTGGCCAATGTTTGCTGCTTTCTATAAGTCAAAGATCCTTCATACCGATGATGTCCGTCTGCCAGAATAATCTTTTTAGTGGCTATCAATTCCATGAATTGACGGATGACTTTTGCGTCATGGATGACAGCCAGTACATCACGCACCCCCTGGTAGTCTTCTGTTTCATAAATTGGATTATTGATGGCTTCATCCATGTATACCTCTAATTGATGTGTTTCATCCGTATAGAGGCCATGTGTAGGACTGACGTGCATCTGTAATTTATCCAGTAACTCTGCCCTGTCATTTACGGCTTTTGGCATCGTGTTCTCGTGCCGCATAATCTCATTTTCTTTCCAGTCATAGGCGCGTACATGTGCTATAAACCCTTTCCGACAAAACTCCTTGGCAGATCCAGCTAACTTAAAATACTGATAATAGACATAGATTCCCGGCAGTCGATCCTGAACGATGACTCCATTTTGTTTCCACGCAGTAAGTCTTTGAGCGGCTTCTTCAAATGGATGATCGCCCAATGGAACGGATATATGAATGCTGTTATTTCGATTTTGATAGAGCACCTTGCGCTGTTTCGCAGACACCACATCGAAGAGTGGAGAAGTGAGGCTGTCGATTGATTGGGCCAGGGTGGTATTATAACGCCAGGCACGGATGGGTCTAATTTCAGCCATCGATTAAAGTCTGTTTTTCTTCCATTTATTTTGACCATTTGATGATGCAGAGATGGTCATCTTTGTTTTAGCTTGCTCAAGCAAAGTGACAGCCAAGACCCCAGCCAGTTGTTGCTCCACCTCATTGGGTTTCGTTTGTAACACTTCTGGTGTAAAATATTTTTCTGCAAATTTTGTATCAAAATGGCCGGAACGAAAGGCTTCATGCTCCATCACAAACCGACAAAAACCAAGGGTAGTTTCAATCCCGGTAATTTCATAATCATCGATTGCCCTAATCATTTTTTCAATGGCATCTTCTCTTGATTCAGCATGGCATATTAATTTGGCTATCATAGGATCATAATAGAATGGAATTGCCATTCCTTGCTCAAAGCCATCGTCTACACGAATTCCATGGCCTTGGGGACGAATGTAGGTTTGAAGGGTGCCGATGTCTGGCAAGAAATTATTGGCAGGATCTTCTGCATATACCCGTACTTCAATAGCATGTCCATGGATGTGTAGATCTTCTTGCTTAAAGGGTATTTCTTCTCCCTGGGCAATTTTAATTTGTAGCTTCACCAAATCCAAGCCGGTAATTTCTTCGGTCACAGGGTGTTCTACCTGAAGGCGTGTGTTCATTTCCAAAAAGTAGAAATTCATTTTCTCATCCATGATAAACTCCACTGTACCAGCTCCATAGTAACCACATGATCTGGCTACATTAATCGCTGCTTCCCCCATGGAGGCCCTCAGTTCAGGTGTAAGGATAGCAGAAGGGGCCTCTTCAATCACCTTTTGATGCCTACGTTGTATTGAGCACTCTCTTTCAAATAGATGAACGATATTTCCAGCCTGATCTCCAAAAATTTGAAACTCCACATGACGAGGAGAGCTTACATACTTCTCAATAAAAACAGAGCCGTCTCCAAAAGCTGACTTTGCCTCACTGATGGCGCGATCCATCTGTTCTTCAAAAGAGGCTTCTTCCTCTACTACACGCATTCCTTTACCACCGCCACCCGCACTGGCTTTGATCAATATTGGATAACCTATTTCCTTGGCTACCTTTTTTGCTTTTGTAATATCGCTAATCGGTTCACTGGTGCCGGGTACAAGAGGCACATTAAATTTGGCGACCGCTTCTTTGGCTGCGAGTTTGCTACCCATAATTTCAATGGCTTCGGGCGAAGGTCCAATGAAAATAAGTCCAGCTTCTCTGATCTTAGAGGCAAACTCCTTGTTTTCGGAAAGAAAGCCATAGCCAGGGTGAATGGCATCGGCATTAGTTTGTTTTGCAGCGGCTATGATTTTATCAATTCTCAGGTAAGATTCAGAGGAAGCGGGTGGTCCAATACAGACTGCCTCATCAGCAAATCGTGTATGCAGTGCATTGCGGTCGGCTTCACTATAAACAGCTACGGTAGCTACCCCCATCTCTCGTGCACTTCGCATTACCCGTAACGCAATCTCACCTCTGTTTGCTACCAATAATTTTTGTATTTTATGCATCAGTTCGTAGGTCAAAATACAATGCTAAGGATTAATTCCGAAAAGCCCATTCGATAGGTCCCTCAATTGAAAGTGAGGAAATTTAGGCCGGAGAAATATCTGGCAGTGAGGAGCGTACGAATATTAAATGCAAATTGGGGCACTGTGAGCTCTGAATTTTTTTTTATACTTTTGCGGCACTTTTTAACCACATAATAATACGTACATGGTTGATTTATTCGAAAAGCTAAAAATGGAGGCCGGTGCGCTGGCTAAATATTCTCACCTTCCAGAAGATTACTTCTTTTTTCCTAAACTGGAGGGGGAAATAGCTCCTCGAATGCAATTTAACGGTAAAAATGTTCTTAACTGGAGTTTGAATAACTATTTGGGCCTGGCCAATCACCCCGAAGTAAGAAGGGTAGATGGTGAAGCTGCGGTGCAGTATGGAATGGGATCGCCCATGGGCGCACGGATGATGTCTGGCAACTCATTACATCATCTGGAGTTCGAGCGTCTTTTGGCAGAATTTGTAAAGAAAGAGGATGCCATGCTGCTTAACTATGGGTATCAAGGGGTGGTATCTATTATTGATGCAATGGTGGATCGAAAGGATGTGATTGTGTATGATGCGGAATCTCATGCCTGCATTATAGATGGGGTGAGGTTGCATATGGGAAAACGATTTGTGTTTCCTCATAACAACATGGAGAACCTTGAAAAGCAGCTTGTAAGGGCTACAAAAATTGCCAATGAAACGGGGGGAGGAATTTTAGTAATTACAGAAGGTGTTTTTGGCATGTCGGGCGACATGGGTAACCTTAAAGATATTTGTGCACTAAAAAAGAAATTTAACTTCAGGCTTTTTGTAGATGATGCTCACGGCTTTGGCACGATGGGAAAGACGGGTGCAGGTGCTGGAGAGGAGCAAGGAGTTCAGGATCAAATTGATTTGTATTTCTCTACCTTTGCCAAATCCATGGCAAGTATTGGCGCTTTTGTGGCAGGGGAGAAGCGAATAATAAAGTACCTGCGTTATAGCGTAAGGTCTCAAATTTTTGCCAAAAGCCTTCCTATGCCATTGGTGCTTGGGGGTATAAAAAGGCTGGAACTATTGCGTACTCAGCCTGAACTGAAGGAGAATTTGTGGAAGATTGTTCATGCCATGCAAGATGGATTGCGGCAAAGAGGATTTTATTTGGGAAGCACCCAATCCCCGGTTACCCCTGTGCTTTTTAAGGGTGGGGTGGGAGAAGCCGCCAACATGGCGATGGACCTCAGAGAGAATTACAGTATTTTTTGCTCTGTTGTGATCTATCCCGTTGTGCCTAAGGATGTTATCATGTTTAGAATTATCCCCACAGCGGCCCATACGCTGGCAGATGTAGAGGAAACTTTAAAGGCATTTTCGGCCCTGAAACACAAGCTGGATGAAGGATTTTATAAGACAGAAGCCCTCGTTTCAGTGACCAAAGGAGTGGAATAAAAAAGGGTTATATCTTAAAAAATAGGTTTATTGCTTGTTTTTAGCCGTTTTTCTTTAAATTGGCCAAGGGAATTAAACTATTAAATCTAAAATCCTATACAAATGAAAAAATTTGAAGAGCTTAAAGAACTGATCGCTTCTCTTGAACCAGATGCTGACAAATTCTACAATAAGGCAAACAGCGCTGCTGGTACCCGAGTAAGAAAAGGGATGCAGGATCTCAAAAACCTGGCTCAGGCTATCAGGGCTGAAGTTCAGGAATTAAAAAATAAGCCCCAGTAAACGCATATCTTTTGTGCGACTGATTGAGAAAGGATAGCCTATTCTTGGGCTATCCTTTCTTTATATTGAGTGTTTTCATTAACTCAATGATTCTCTTTTGAAGCGATTTCGATGCTGAGGCCAAAGGAAGCCTTGTATGTTCTTCGCAGATACCCAACTCTCTTAAAACAATCTTTACTCCTACCGGATTGCCTTCTTCATACATTGGGCCATTGATATCAAGTAGTTTGAATTGCTCCAATGCACCTTTTTTAAAATCACCTTTTGTATTGTAGTCTTTTATTGATTGAAAGACCTGAGGAAATGCATTGGCCAGTACAGAGATTACTCCGGCTCCGCCCATTGCATAGAATGAATGAGTGAGCAGATCGTCACCGGAGATCAGCATAAAGTCCTTTGGCTTCTTACTTGCAATATTCATACACTGTTCCAGATTGCCAGACGCCTCTTTTACGGCAACGATTTTTGGCACGGCAGCAAGTCGTAAAGTAGTGGATGCAGTAATATTGGAGGCCGTTCTGCCGGGTACATTATACAATATCACAGGAAGGGGAGAAGCTGCTGCTATTGCTTTAAAATGTTGAAATATCCCCTCTTGCGATGGTTTATTATAATAAGGACTTACAGAAAGGACTGCATCAACACCCTTCAACGGAGCTTGTTTTATCAATTCAACAACTTGCTGGGTGTTATTTCCTCCAATGCCGTAAACAATGGGTAATTTCTTAGGGTTATGCTTTTTGACAAAATCCAGCACCGCTAGCTTTTCGTTTTGACTGAGTGTGGTCGATTCACCGGTGGTACCCATTACTACATAGTAGTCTACACCTTTGGCAGTATGAATGAGGAGGTTTTCAAGCCCTTGGAAATCTATTTCCTTTTTTTTATTGAATGGTGTTACTAATGCTACGCCCGTTCCCTCTAGTTTTTTCATAGTAGTTGGTTTTTGTTCTCACCGCTTACAGCGCGGTAAATTACTTCAGTTGCTTTGAATATTTATACATGCTATCAATGAGGTTTTTGACAGAACCATTTTGTTCTATCATCAGCTCAAAGAAAGAATGGTCTTGTTTAGAAAACCTGCCAATCCTACACCTTGCTTTACTTTTAGCCAATAGGTGTTTGATCAATGGATTTGAAGTATTATCTACACAATAGAGGTAGTCGAAGGGTATTTCCATAAACTTGTCAGCACCAGGGGAGGCAAGCTTGCCCCAGAAGGAGAGATCTTTTTGAGTAAAGAAATCAAACAAGAACTCGTAATTTTCTTTTTTGTTAGGGAGGTATTCAAGGACGGTTACTTTTTTGCCGTCCTGTTGAAGCTTTTTGATGAAGTCTTTTATTTCCTCGTGCTTTTGCTTGTCCTCTACGCTAAAAATGAGTCCCACAGATATGGCCTCGTGATAAGGTATGCTTGTGCGCAGGCTTTGATTGCTCTTCAGCGCAGCATTTGTTCTCAGTTGCAAAAAGCGATTTCTAAACAAGTTATGACCGTTATAGACTAGACTGCAAATTCACCATTTCTGAGAAATTGTCAAAATCTCACAGCATTTGCTCGAATTCTTTCTCACTGATGATTTGGACACCGAGCTTTTCTGCCTTTTGTCTTTTGGCAGGCCCCATGTTGTCTCCGGCAAGCAAATAATCCAGTTGTCCGGAAACCCCCGAGAGTACCCGTCCTCCGTGCGCAAGAATCAGTGCCTTTAATTCATCACGTCCATAATTTTCAAATACGCCTGAAATAACAAACGACTTATTATCCAACGAGTTGCTTAGCTTATGTTGTTCTTTTTCAATCAGTGTAAATTGAAGTCCTGCTTTTTGTAATCTGGAAATTTCCTTTCGATTGTCTTTGTTTTTAAAGAAATGAATCAGGCTTTCTGCAATTTTCTCTCCCACCTCGGGAGCCTCCAGTAGCGTTTCGTATGATGCTTCAGATAAGGCTTCCATGGTTTTGAAATGTTTGGCTAGTTTTTCGGCCACCGTCTTTCCGACATAACGAATGCCTAGCGCAAAAAGTACGGCCTCAAACGGAGCTTCTTTGGAGTTGACGATCCCTGTAAGTAGATTTTTAATTGAAAGCTCTTTAAATCCATCTAATTTTGCCAGATCTTCTTTTGTTAAATCATATAAATCGGCAGGTGACTTTACCAACCCCAGATGATAAAGTTGGTTAATGGTTTTTTCTCCCAATGAGTCAATGTCCATGGCATTGCGCTGAATGAAATGCTCAATCCTCCCTTTGATCTGTGGTGGACAACCATTTTCATTCGGGCAATAGTGAGATGCCTCTCCTTCGTGGCGAATGAGGGGTGTTTTACACTCGGGGCAGGCAGTAATATATTTTATTGGTTTACTTTTGCTGTTGTCCCTCTTGCTCATATCAACCGATGTCACCTTCGGGATAATTTCACCACCCTTTTCTACAAATACATAATCACCAATGCGTAAGCCAAGACGTTCAATTTCATTGGCATTGTGCAGTGAAGCACGCTTCACGGTAGTTCCGGAAAGTAATATAGGTTGGAGTTCTGCTACAGGTGTTATGGCTCCAGTTCGGCCCACCTGATAAGTAATATCTTTTAATTGTGTGCTTAAACTTTCTGCTTTGTATTTATAGGATATGGCCCATCTTGGACTTTTGGCAGTAAAGCCAAGCTTTCTTTGCTGAAGTAGGCTATTAATTTTAATCACCACACCATCTGTTTCCAACGGCAAGTCCAGTCTCTTTTTCTCCCAACTGTTGATATAGCCAAATACTTCGTTGATGTCTCCGACTTTGCTATAGGTTGGAGATACATTGAATCCCCATTGTTCTAATTTGGATATCGCGTCAGCGTGTGTTTCGATTTCAAGATTTTCGCCCAATAGATAGTAGACATTACAATCCAGCTTTCTGCGTGCTACTTCTGCTGAGTTTTGCATTTTAAGGGTACCCGAAGCTGTGTTTCTGGCATTGGCATAAACTTCTTCACCAATATCTTCTCTCTCTTTGTTAAGTTGTCTGAAGTTCGAGCGAGACAAAAAGACTTCACCCCGAACTTCAAATTGTTTCGGTATATTCTTTCTTTTTATTTTTAGCGGTATGTTCCTGATCGTTTTTACGTTAGCAGTTACATCATCACCGCGTACGCCATCACCGCGGGTCACGCCCTTCACTAAGATGCCCTCTTCATAAATCAAGGAAATAGAAACGCCATCGAATTTTAGCTCGCAAAAATATTCGTAAGATTCATTGCCAAGTCCTTTGCTTACGCGTTTGTCAAACTCTGTCAATTCTTCCAAAGAATAAGTATTGCCCAGGCTAAGCATGGGATATTGATGAACAACGGTTTCAAAGTTTTTGGTAATAGCTCCTCCCACACGCTGGGTAGGGGAGTCAGGTTGCCGCAGGGTTGGAAATTGATCCTCCAGTTGTAGGAGTTGCTTCAATAGTTGATCAAACTCGTAATCTGAAATCTCTGAGGTATGTCGTTGATAGTAGAGGTTGTTGTGATGATCAATCAACTCCGACAAACGTGCGATTTCTTTTTTTGCTTCTGTAGTGGTCATGCAATAATTGAGGTGTGCTAAGATAATGCCCTTTCAGAAATTTTCACGTGTTGATCAAGTTCAAAATATGACAGGCAACCAATCCTGCAGTTTCTGTGCGCAGGATAGAGGGGCCCAGACTTACTTTCTCAAATCCTTTCTCAGTAGCTTTGTCTATTTCTTGCTGCGTGAAGTCCCCCTCAGGGCCGATCAGTACCAGGTAATTTGATTGGAGGGCTGCTTCCTTTAGGTGCTTTGGATTGTTGTGATCTACGTGTGCGATAAATTTCTGATCCGCTGGCTGAGCGATAATAGTTTCTATGTTACTGATTGGATGTATCGTGGGGAGCCTCACCTGGCCAGCCTGCTTCACAGCGCTGATGGCCTTTTTGGTAATCCGCTCCATATTGATCACCATTCTTTCCGAGTTTTCACATTGTATAAAGCTGATCTCCTCGATGCCAATTTCTGTTACCTTTTCAACAAACCACTCCATACGATCCGTATTTTTTGTTGGGGCAATGGCAACATGAATTGAAAAGTTTCGCTCCGGTATCCGAATGGTTTCACTGATAGAAAAGTGACAGGAAGACTTTGATATCTCAGTAACTACTGCTTTGTATAAACTTCCCTTGCCATCTGTGAGTTGGAGGGGGTCACCACTTTTTAGCCTGAGTACCTTCACTGCATGTCGTGACTCCTCATGTTCGAGGGAACGAATGCCCTCTGGAATTAGCGGTTGGTAAAAGAGTGGCAAAGTCTACTGGTATTGCTCTTTTAACTTTGCCATAAGGTCAACATATTGCTGCATGGCATCTTCCTTTGAAATCCCTTTCTTGGATGTCCATGCATCATATTTTGCAATGGCTTTAAAATCGAAACCTCCGGGACGCTCACCGGAAACATCGCCCTCACTTCCTTGCTTAAACAAAGCGTATAATTCAAGCAATTCTTCATTGGAGGGCCTCTTTGTCAATTCTTTTGATTGACTCGCAGCCTTATTAAAATCTTCTGTTAAACTCATATCAGTCTATAGTCTTTAGTACATAGTCTTTAGTCTCTAATTTCTTCTAAGCCAAAGTCCTCGACTCTATTCATCAAATAATACCGTCATACACAACACTTAATACTATTGACTAAGGACTAAAGACTATGTACTGAATAACTATCGTTTGGTAATTGGTATGTAAGCGCGTTCTTTTTGACCAGTATAGATTTGTCTTGGCCTGCCGATAGGTTCTTTGTTCTCTCTCATTTCTTTCCATTGGGCGATCCAACCAGGAAGTCTACCGATGGCAAACATGACTGTAAACATCTCTACAGGGATGCCCAGCGCTCTGTATATAATTCCTGAATAGAAGTCCACATTAGGATAAAGCTTGCGCTCGATGAAATAGGGATCACGCAAGGCAATGTCTTCCAGGTTTCTGGCTACATCTAAAATTGGATCTTTTACTCCTAACTTCGCTAACACATCATCAGCAGCTTTCTTTATGATTTTGGCACGAGGATCAAAGTTTTTGTAAACCCGGTGCCCAAACCCCATCAAGCGGAAGGGGTCGTTCTTGTCTTTTGCCTTCGCAATCCATTTATCAATATTGCCACCGTCTTTTACAATGCTTTCAAGCATAAGGATTACCTCCTGGTTGGCTCCTCCATGAAGAGGCCCCCACAGGGCATTGATACCTGCTGAAATGGAAGAATAAATACTGGATTGTGAGGATCCCACCATCCTTACTGTTGAGGTAGAGCAGTTTTGTTCGTGATCGGCATGAAGGATCAGTAATTTGTCCAATGCAGAACTAATTACAGGGTCTGGTTGATACTGTTCTGCAGGAAGTGCAAACATCATCTTCATGAATCGGGAGCAATACTCTAATGAATTGTCAGGATAATTGACCGGATGACCCAAAGTATTTTTATAAGCCCAAGCCGCGAAGGTTGGCATTTTTGCCAGTGAACGTATGATACTGATGTAGATACTCTCCGATGCACGGTTGGGATCTAATGACTCAGGATAAAAAGCTGTCTGTGAGCAGAACAATGAAGCAAGCACGCCCATTGGATGGGCCGTGGAAGGAAAACCATCTAAAATTTTCTTTACATCCTCGTGTACCAAGGTGTGTATCTTGATGTCATCGCGGAACCGCTGCAGTTGGTCTTTGCCCGGCAACTCACCAAAAATGAGCAGGTAGGCTACCTCGATAAATGTGGACTTTTCAGCCAACTCTTCGATGGAATAACCACGATATCTTAAAATTCCATTATCACCATCCAGATAAGTGATGGCACTTTTGGTAGCGCCTGTATTTTTATAGCCAGGGTCAAGCGTGACCAATCCGGATTGATCACGAAGTTTTCCAATATCAATGGCACTCTCATTTTCAGTTCCTGTAAAAACAGGAAGGCTATATGTTTTTCCGTCAATACTCAGTTCTGCAGTTTTGGACATACGATTTTCTATAATTTACTTTTCTACTTAAAACTCAACCCCCTAAAATAACGCTATCATTAGTGAGATAAAAATACTCTAGGGTATTTATTGCTAGTTAGTTGTTACCAAGGATCATGGGCAATCCGTCTTTGCTCGAACCTATCACCACTACCTTTGTATTGGGCGACTTGGCCAACTCCAGTGTTGCTTCTATCCCCCTCATTTTCAATAAACTATTGGTTAAGCTGTTGTTTATAATAAGGTTGGCACGCGATTCTCCTTCAGCCGCAATTCTTTTGCGTTCTGCCTCACTTCTTTCTTTGTCAAGTCTGAATTGGTACGCAAGCGCCTCTTGTTCCTGTTGGAGTTTGTTTTCAATAGCTCCTTTTATCTGCTCAGGCAACTCAATAGACCGTATAAGCACCGCGGTTGCGTGCACGTAGTTCTTACCAAGAGCTTCTTCTGTTTCTGTTGTAATCGCCAATTCTACTTCTGCGCGTTTGGTGGAATAAATTTCCTCGGCCGCATATCTTCCCATCACCTGACGCACGGTAGATCTTACTTCAGGGAACACAAGAATGTTGACGTAGTCCCTGGTGAACTTCTCATGCACATATCCTATTTTTTCTGGGAGCGGATAGAAACGGACGCTCATATCAATGTGAATGGAAAGACCACTTTTGTCAAGTACATCCATCTTGTCCTCTACATTGGTTTCATTTACCCTGTATATATAGGCGTCATTCCAAGGCGCTTTAAAGTGGAGGCCCGGGGTCTTTACATGGTCTTTGTCCAATCCCTGTCCGAAAGGATAGAAGATGACAGCTCTTTCAGCGGCCTCAACAGTGTAAAAAAGACTGGAGGAAAGGGCCAGGAAAACGATGAATCCAACAATGCCAAGTATGATAAGAGGTAATCTGCGATTGTTCATATTTTATGTAGATGTAGTTGTGGTTTAAATTATAATTAAAACTGTCGGGTTATGCTGCAAATTAGCCTTCAGCTATTCGCATTTTGTAATTATTTCGAGAAAGCCTTTTTGAGAAAACAATATGATTCAGATTTAAAATCTAAGATTCAGACTTAAAAATCTGTATCCTCAGAGTCTCATCCTTAAGGACGCACAAATTAGCCATTTTAGTTTAATTCTTGGCGGTCAAATAGAATAAGTATAGGTGGTCCGGTCATAAAAAAAGCGGAAAGGGCTTCTTTCCGCTTTTTTTTTTACAAGAATACAAGAATTACATCATTCCCATTCCGCTTCCTGGGTTTGTATCAGGGCTTGGAGTGGCTACAGGTGCTGGAGTGGCTGCTTTAGGAGCTGGCTTCTTTTTCCTTGAAGTGCTTTTCTTCTTGGGAGAAGATTTAGTAGCCGCCTTTTTCACCACTTTTTTAGTGGCCTTCTTAGCCGCCTTTTTAGTAGCTTTCTTAGCTGCTTTTTTTGCAGGCTTCTTAGCTGCTTTTTTAGTAGCCTTCTTAGCTACCTTCTTTGAAGATTTCTTAACCGCTTTCTTAGCTTTTGCTGAAGATTTTTTAGCGGCTTTTTTTGCTTTTTTTGCCATTTGTTTTTCTGTTGTGTTTTGTTTTAACGTGGAAAATAATTCCAAATTTGTTACGAAGTTAATTAAGAGTTTTAAACTAGAAATTATTTGACCATTAATTTTTCAATAACATAAGTATGGGCACTTGCTGGTGCGTGCTCAGCCACACCAATTCATCCAATCTTCCGTGGTAATTTTTTCGATCTGAAAATGAAAATGGGAAACTTCTGAATGAAATGTTAACTTCCGTTCATGAAAGAATACCTTACCAAATCATCTCTGTTGTTAGTCATACTTCTTGTAAGTGCCTGCCAGCCTTCTCAGCAACCATCGTCCGAAAACCATCAAAGTGCAGCCTCAGTCAATGGAATGGTGGTCACAGCCCATCCACTGGCCACTGCGGCAGGCGTTGCCATGCTTGAAAAAGGAGGTAACGCCATTGATGCGGCTGTAGCTGCAGGCTTTGCATTGTCTGTAGTAGAGCCAACAATGAGCGGACTTGGAGGAAGGCTGCAAGCGATCGTAAGAACTGCAGATGGTGTGGTAAGTGGCTATGATGCCACCACACAGGCTCCAATCACGTATGATCAGGCCACAGCAACAAAAGCATCATACGGCTATCCTTCCATCGGTGTTCCGGGGGTGGTGAAAGGACTGATCACTTTACTAAATGAACAGGGCACGCTTTCTCTCGCAGATGTGATGGAGCCCGCCATCAAGCTGGCAGAAGAGGGTTACAAGGTGTTGCCAGGTGAGGCACAGCGAAGGGCTGGCGTGATCGAAACAATAAGAAAATTCAAGGGCACTTCTCAATATTTTCTTAATGGGGATACGACAAGCCTGGCAGGGGAGAGATTCATTCAAAAAGACCTGGCCAATACTTTACGAATTATTCGCGATGGCGGGGCCGATGTATTTTACAAAGGTGAGCTGGCGAAAAAGATAATAGCTGATATGAAGGCCAACGGTGGGTATCTGGACAGCATCTCACTGGCATCTTATACTGTCAACAAATCCATAATCGTAAAGGGGAATTATCGCGGCTACGAGTTAAATGGACTTTGGATGCCATCCTATGGGGCCATTGTAATTGAGATGCTTCAGATCATGGAAAACTTTCCGTTGGATAAAGTGACGGAAGCGGAGTGGGGCCGCATCGTGTACAGGGCCAACGAATTGGCGTATGAGGATAGAGATACACAGAACAGTGAAGAAGATGTGAGACACTTAACAGACAAAGCCTATGCAAAAAAACTGGCGGATATGATTGTGGAAGAAGCATTGCCTAAAGCAGCCTATCTGAAAACGGATACAAATATTCCGGAATCGTGGATGGCGTTGCAAGGGCACACCACCCATCTTTCAGTGGCGGATAGAGAAGGCAATGTAATTGCATTGACTCAATCACTCGGCCCAACGATGGGCTCGAAGGTGGTTACTCCCGGCCTTGGATTTTTATATGCTTCTACCATGGGTGGATACCTGGGTGATACTCAGCCTGGTCAACGGGCATCTTCTCATATCTCTCCCTTTATCATTACCAAAGACGGGCAACCTTATTTGGTGCTGGGTGCCGCAGGGGGTGGTATGATCGTAACCGCAGTGGTAGAAACAGTTAGTCGGTTTATCGATCGCAAAATGGATCTGACTCATGCAATTGCAGCAGGTCGTGTACACGCATCTGATTCTATGCTGGTGGAGACGCATCTGGGTTCTTCTTGGACAAGGGATGATATTGCACAATTCAAAGCCTGGGGTTTACCTGTAAAAGAAATAAACAAGCAGGGGAGTTTCGGCCGGGTACATGGTATTTACTTTGATGTAAGTACCAAAACCTGGTATGGTGCGGCAGACCCCGACTGGGAAGGCACTGCTGTGCCTCCTGCCAAATAACTAACCTGCTACTTTTTTAATTTCTTCCAGGGTAAGGGCTATCTCTTCTTTGGTGTTGTAGGCAGAGATGCCGATGCGTGTAACACCCCCCTTTTCGAGAAGGCCCAGCGCTTCGATGGCTCGGATGGCATAAAAATGTCCATCCCAGGCACAGATATTTTTCTTTGCCAAATGTTCGCACACCTGAAGTGGGGTTTTACCATCTAAGGTAAAAGATTGGGTAGGGGTTCGTTGTTTGCTGGAAAAATCCTGACCTACCAAAGTAATCCCGGAAATTCCTTTAAGCTCTTTGTGCAAATAGCTGGCAAGTCCATGCTCGTGTGTAGCAATGAGATCAAAGGCACTGATGATTTGACTTCTTAAGTTGTCACCTGATCCAAGGCTTGCTATAAAATCGACAGCAGCCTTTACACCGGCAATGGCTGCGTGATTCAGGGTGCCTGTTTCTATTGAGTCCGGGGCAATTTGTCCTGCAGTTCTTAAGCGATCTGTAGGCAGCCGATCGAGTATGCCAGGTTTGCTGTATAACAAACCCACATGAGGCCCATAGAATTTGTAGGCAGAACACAAAAGAAAGTCGCAGCCAATCTCCTGCACATCAATGGCAAAGTGAGGTGCGTAGTGAACAGCATCCAACAACAGCCAGGCGTTGTATTGATAAGTGAGCGCTCTCGCTAACTTAAAATTATTTACGGTTCCCAATGCATTGGACGACATGCCCATGGCTACCAGCCGGGTGTTCTCATTGATTTTATTTTTGAAGTCATCGTAGTCCAAAGTGCCATCTTTTTTCAATACCACCTCCCGTACTTTAATACCGGCATCCCGCAGCGTAAGCCATGGTCCTCGGTTGGCTTCGTGATCGAGTTGAGTGATGAGTACTTCATCTCCGGGTTTAAAAACTTTCGATAATGCCCGCGCAAGGGAGAAATTCAGCGTGGTCATATTTTGCCCGATGGAAATGGTTTCAGGGCCTTCTGCGCCAAGGAAAGCAGCCATATTTTCTCGCATTGACCAAATGACAGAGTCAGTTTCATGGGCACTTACAAATGCACCGTGAGAATTGGCATTGGAGGTCTTGTAGTAGTTAGAGATGGCCTCAATTACGCTGGATGGTACCTGTGTGCCACCGGGGCCATCGAGGTATATCATGGGTAAGTTATTATACTTTCGCTGTAACGAAGGAAATTGATTTCTGATGGCTGCTGAATCCATTGGGTTATCCATTTAGTGACTTAATGTTGCAGTTTAACAATTTATAACTACATCAGGTAGTAACGCGGTTTGGTATTATATCAATGGGAACTCTCACTTTGATTTTTTTAGGTTTAGGCCCTGACGAGTTACCGCCATTATTGAAATAAGGATCCATATCCCATTGTATTAAACTTTCAATGGGGTCACCAATCGGTACTATTTATATCTCCTGTTGCAATATTTCTTTACCGTTTTCGACCATTGGGCTAAGCATTATTGCTTAATTGCACCTCGGTTTAATTACAAACCTGATTTCCGAGGGGAGAACTAACCATACACATCATTATGTCAGAAAAGAAACCTAAAATAAGCATGGCCAGGATATTCAAAACCATCATCTGGCCAAGACGAAAATTACTATTGTTGGGATTCGTATTGATCATCATCAGCAGGGCTTCCTCGGTGGTGCTACCGTATTCGATAAAGCCCATCATTGATGATGTAATCGGAAAGGGTGACTTTTCAAACCTGAAACTGATTTTGGTGGGCGTATCGGCTTCTATTTTGATCTCGGCCATTGTCTCTTATGCCCTTACAATGTTGTTAAGTGTAGAGGCGCAATATTTAATTTCTGTACTGCGTGCCGATGTGCAGAAACATTTGTTGCGGTTGCCTACGCGCTTTTTTGACAACCAACAAACCGGAAAACTGGTGAGCCGCGTGATGACGGATGTAGAGGGAGTGAGAAACCTGGTGGGTACCGGTTTTCTACAGTTAATTGGTGGTATATTAATGGCAGTCATTTGTTTGTTTTTCCTCATCACCATCAGCTGGAAGCTCACCTTGTTTACATTGATTCCGTTATCGCTCTTTGGTGTGATTTCTATGAAAGCCTTTGGCAAGATCCGGCCTATTTTTCGCGAACGGGGCGCCATCACCGCTGAGGTTACTGGCCGACTCACGCAAACCTTTGGCGGCATACGGGTAATTAAAGGTTTCAATGCGGCCAAACAAGAGGCCATCGTGTTTGAAAAAGGAGTGGATAAGATTTTTAAAAATGTAAAGAGCAGCCTCACCACTACCAGTATGGTGACCAGCTTAGGCAGCTTTTTGTTTGGAATAGCCCTGGTAGGAATCATTGGAATTGGTGGATATATGCTTACAGAAAAAACATTGACTGCTGGTGAGTTGACGCAGTTCGCATTCTTCCTGGGATTTTTGATTGCCCCTATTTTTCAAATGAGCAATATCGGCAGCCAGTTAACGGAAGCTTTTGCAGGGCTCGATCGCACAGAGGAGTTGATGAATACCGAGGTGGAAGATGACCCTACGGTGCGCACCATTCAGATAGAAGAGATAAAGGGTGATATTGAATTCAACGATGTGTCATTTGCCTATGAAGAGGACAAACAAGTGTTGAAACATGTGAGCTTCGTAGCGCCCGCAGGATCTGTCACAGCATTGGTAGGAACTTCCGGTTCAGGAAAGTCTACCATCGCAGGGTTGGCGGCTTCATTTTTGGTGCCGCAATCGGGCGTCATTACCGTGGATGGCCATGACCTATCGAAGGTATCGCTGGATAGCTACCGCAGTCAGCTGGGTGTAGTGTTGCAAGATGATTTCCTTTTTGATGGCACCATTCGAGAAAACATTTTATTTGCCAAGCCTGATGCTACCGAACAAGAACTGCAGGCTGCCATAGAAGGAGCCTATGTGTCAGAGTTTAGCCATAAGTTTGAGAAAGGACTGGATACAGTGATAGGAGAGCGAGGCATCAAGCTTTCTGGCGGCCAACGCCAGCGGGTTACCATTGCGCGAGCCATTCTTGCCAACCCACGTGTATTGCTTTTGGATGAAGCTACCTCTAGTTTGGACACCGAGAGCGAGGCATTGATACAGGATAGTTTAAAACAACTCCTCAAGGGGAGAACCACTTTTGTGATCGCTCACCGGCTGAGTACGATCCGACAGGCAGATCAGATACTGGTGATAGAGCAAGGACAGATTGCAGAGCGTGGCAAACATGATGAGCTGATTGAGAAGAAGGGGAGGTATTTTGACTTGTATACGTATCAGGCGAGGATTTGATTTAAGCATGGCGCCCTTTACTCAGCGTGTAGGAGGTGCGGCCCCTCAAGACAACCGTTACTCTGAGCGCAAGTGATGAATCCAGCGCTTAGATTTAATCAACAATTATATTCTATGGATAATGACACAGTTTATAGAATAGGCCCGGTTTGAAGTGAATGACCTACAGGTTTGAGGAGAGTACTGAAACTTTTGAAGTTACCACCTACAGGTTTGAAGTGAGCACCAAACCATTTGTGAAAGTGACCTATAGGTTTGGAGTGAGCATCATTCAGTTTGAGGTGAGCGCCAATAAATTGGAGGTGTAACCATTCCGAAAAAGCTTGACCTACTTTGGGTGAGCGCCTTTTGATTTTATAGGGGTTGCTTATCACTTATTTTCGCAGGCCACGACCTGAGGGGTCCCCTATTGAATTGGAAATCCAGACTTAAGTCTGTGGTACGTTACTTGCTTTCCACATCTGGTCAGATGGTTGGTAACCCTATGCCATAAGGTAAGCAGGCAGAATAAATAGCCATGGAAATACAATTTCTTTCATTCTTATATAATTTAGCTCCTATAATCGCCCTATGAGCAGAGTGTTGGTGAGGTTTAGGAATAGTAAGTTGAGAAGCTTTATCAGAAGGCATGAAAAGTACCTGCCTATTCTTTTCTTTATCGGTGGATTTATTTTTGACTCCCTCACACTCGGGCGCATCGATCGGACATATGACACCGTGGTCTTGTGCTTGCACATGACCACGCTCACTATTACCCTTTATCTCTTTAACGTAATTCATGATACGAAGCGGAAAAACTCAATCTTAAAAAGATATGAGGAGTACTTTCCTTTGGCCATTCAATTTTTTTTTGGAGGGCTTTCGAGTGCCTACGTTATCTATTTTTCCCGAAGTGTTTCCCTAACAAAAACGGCCTCTTTTTTTGTAATTCTGGTGGCACTCCTCTTTGCCAATGAGTTGCTCAAAAGGCGGATATCCAACAAGTATTTGCAGTTTAGTGTATACTTTTTTCTGAGCTTCACCTTCTTCACTTTTATGATACCGGTATTATTTAAGCAAATGAATACGCTTACTTTTATCTTTTCGGGCGTGGTCAGTTTAACAAGTACCCTCGCACTCATTAGCATTATTTATAGCAGGAGCCCTACTACAAGAAGGGAAATACACATCGGTAAAATGATTGGCATGGTAGTGTCCATCTATGCCCTCATTAATCTGTTCTATTTTTTACGACTTATTCCACCCGTACCGCTGGCGCTGGATAGCGGCATTGTGGCACACAACATCGAATTGAAAGACAATAAATACATCGTTTCCTACGAAACAGATGAATGGTATATTTTCTGGAGAAAACACAGGTTAGCCTACATTCGCAAGCCTGATGAAAATGTATATGCCTTCTCAACTATTTTTGCGCCCACGGATATAAAGAAATCGATTTTTCATAGATGGGAATGGTACAATGACAATACCCATGACTGGGAGATCGTGGAGGACATCGGTTACGATATCACGGGTGGCAGAGATGGTGGATATCGGGGTTATAGCTACAAGAGCAATGTAACGCCAGGTACATGGAAAGTGGAGGTAATTACAGAGGAAGGTTTGGTATTGGGGGTGATTGATTTTGAAGTGATCATTAGCTCCACTTTGCATCCGAAAAAGATGGTACAGGAAGTTTTTTGACACCTACTTATAATTTTACCTAGTCTAATTTCGTGGCTCTTGTTCCCACAAAACCTTAATCGTTATCCATTTAGGGCCTTTAACCCAGTTAAGAAACTGAGAAGATGTTTGTTGAATTCATGGGGTTGTTCAAGATTGGATACATGACCTGCATTATCAATAATACGAAGTATTGACCCTTTAATATTTGTATTCATCAATTCAGATTGAACAAGCGGTGTTACTGTATCTTCTCTGCCACAAATAATCAATGTTGGCTTGGTTATCTCATTTAGGGTGGAGCAGGTTTCTGAACGTTCAGCCAGAGCGGTTAGTCCCATAGTGATGATATGTTGAGAATTGGAAAATACAACACCTCGCAACTGTTCAACCAACTCTTTTTTGTTGCTTATTGAATCTTTATGGAATACATTTTTAATAAATCCTTCGTTAAAAGCAGTTGGTCCTTCATTTTGTATTTCATAAATAGCCTTATAGCGCTTTTCCTTTGCCTCCGTACTATCGGCAATACATTGTGTGTCACATAAAATCAATGCTTCAAACCGATTAGGAAATCTTTTAAGGGCATCCAACACAATATATCCTCCCATAGACAATCCGCAAATAATTGCTTTCTCAATGTTTAGTTTGTCCATAAACGCTATTAAATCTTTACTAAACGATTCAATGCTTAGGTGAGTTTCTTCATCTTTTGATTTTCCAAATCCTCTAAGGTCACAGACGATTAACCGATAGGAAGATTTTAAGAATTCTACTTGAGCTTTCCACATGGTTTTGTCGAACGGATAACCGTGTAAGAAGATAATCGGTATACTTCCTTCGCCAACATCATCATAAGATAAATGAAAGTTATTTACAGGAATAGATAAGTTGTATCCTTTGGCTTCTGTTTCCATGGTATTTTATTTTAAAAAGTGTATGAGCAATTTTTTTACCTATTACATTTTATAATGATTGTTTCATCAGTTGCTAAAATAGCAAGTTTATACTAGTCAATTTCAATCAACACTTTCCAGCAAACAAGAAGATCCGGTCCCCATACCCATAATGGTGCGCATGGCATCCTGAGGTGTAACTGTTAAAAACTGAATGGATTCTTTGGGGACATGGTAAATATTCCCATTCATGGGGTTAGGGGCGGTGGGAACAAAAATTGTATATAAATTTTCATTTACATGAGCAGTAACGAAACCTGTCATGAGTGTGCCTGATTTATAGGGATCAATGAGTACTACTTGGCTGAATGGAAATTTTTCTAACCCAGAAAATTGATGCACTGTTTGATGTACCAATGTGTAGAGTGGGATTTTCATTAAATACTTTTTCTCTATCTCCACGAAATAATTTTTTCCTCTTATGCTTTTAACCACCACCCCAAAGATAAAAACAAAAAAAATGACTATTCCGACTGATAATAGATTCCGAAACCAATCCGGGGCTCCGCCTCCATTATTGAGCAGTTCACCAAGTGGTGATACTACTTTAAAAATAAAATTAAAAAGCACTGATAACAAAATAAGAATAATCATCAAAGGCAACAGAAAGATTAAACCATGGATCAAGGTTGACAAAATAAACCCTCTTTCGATTTTGGTTTCTTCTGGAGTGGTGGTGGTTAGATTCATAAAACAGATAGATGAAAAGTAGTTATGTTAAAGAATTGTCAATCAGAATATTAGGCATTAGGTATATATAATACTGCTATAAAATAATGCCACAAATTAGAGTGTTGAAATTATAGCCCGTTGAATGTTTTGCTCAGGGATCATAAACAATTGTGGGGAATTTATTCCGCAACTAACTTACCTACTTTAAAGAGCTTACTAAAGTTTTTGATCTTCCACGGAGACTAAAAAAACGCTAATTTAGTATGGAGGTAAGGTGGCACACCCTACGCACATTACATTGTCGTTATTGATTAATAAAACAAAAGACAGAAGTGGTTATGCAGGACAAATTTAAACCAAATGGATATAATTCAGTATCCCCGTATATTATGGTTGGTGGTGCTCAGAAACTTATTGATATGCTTGTTCAAATATTTGATGCTAAAGAAAAGAGAAGATATACTCGTTCTGATGGTTCCATAATGCACGCTGAAATTCAAATAGATGATTCTGTGCTTATGTTAGCGGAGGCCAATGACAAATATCCGGCCTATCAATTTTGGATGCATATATATGTACCCAATGTGGATATGATTTTTGAGAAAGCCATCAGTTATGGTTGCGAAATAATAGAAAGACCAATTGAAAAGGAAGGTGATTCAGACCGAAGAGGAACCTTCAAAGATTTTGCTGGAAATTTTTGGGCGATTGCGACTCAGGTGAGAGAAGAAAAATAACGAACGGTTAAAGATATATCAAGTGCTTCACTGCTTATCAGAATAAGGGTACTGCTCACGCACTTTTTGTGTTTTGCAATTGTTTTGAAGTTCGTGGGTATTTCATGGTGACGCGCGCTTGCTGGATATCCGTTGGGGTAATAAGTTCTTTGTTACATTTTACAAGACTTGAAGGAATGCACAAAAAGTGCTAATTTGGAGTGACTTATGTGAGGAGGCACACCTACTCTCGTGCACGGTCGATAAGGAGTATATTTAAATCATTAAATCGAATTATCTAAAACAATTATAAAATGAAGGAAGAAAAGAAAAAGCTCACATCGGTTTCGGGCAGACCAATCGCTGAAAATCAAAATGTAAAAACGGCAGGAAGGAAAGGCCCCATGCTATTAGAAGACTTTTGGTTCCTTGAAAAACTAGCTCACTTCGACAGAGAAGTAATTCCTGAAAGAAGAATGCATGCAAAGGGATCTGGAGCATTTGGTACGTTTACAGTTACACACGACATTACCAAATACACAAAGGCCAAGATATTTTCTAAAATTGGTAAAAAGACCGAGATGTTTGCCAGGTTTTCAACCGTGGCCGGAGAACGTGGTGCTGCCGATGCAGAAAGGGATATTCGGGGATTTGCATTGAAGTTTTATACAGAAGAGGGTAATTGGGATTTGGCAGGAAACAATACGCCTGTATTCTTTATGAAAGATCCTTATAAATTCACGGACCTCAACAAGGCTGTAAAACGCGATCCAAAAACAAACCTTCGAAGTGCTAATCATAATTGGGATTTTTGGACACTGCTGCCTGAGGCGCTTCACCAAGTTACTATTGTAATGAGCGATAGGGGTATTCCGAAATCCTATAGAAATATGCACGGTTTTGGGAGCCATACCTTTAGTTTTATCAATGCTAAAAATGAAAGACATTGGGTGAAATTTCATTTTAGATGCATGCAAGGGATTAAAAACCTTACCAATGCAGAGGCCAAAGAAATCATTGGCAGTGACAGAGAAAGTAATCAAAGGGATTTATTTACTGCTATTGAAAAAGGCGATTTTCCTAAATGGGAACTAAAAGTTCAGATTATGCCAGAAGCAGATGCCAAGACCTATCGTTTTGACCCCTTCGACTTGACCAAAGTATGGCCGCATGGTGATTATCCATTGATAGATGTGGGCGTTATGGAACTCAATAGAAATCCGGAGAATTATTTTGCAGATGTGGAACAAGCAGCTTTCAATCCCGCAAATGTGGTCCCTGGAATAGGTTTCTCTCCGGATAGGATGTTACAAGGAAGATTGTTTTCTTATGGTGACGCACAGCGCTATAGATTGGGCGTGAATCATTATCAAATCCCTGTAAACCAACCAAAATGTCCTTATCACAATTTTCACCGTGATGGTGCCATGCGGGTAGATGGCAATGAGGGCTCTACCCTGCATTATGAACCAAATAGCTACGGACAGTGGCAGGAGCAAAAGGAATTTGCTGAACCTGCTTTAGAATTGGAAGGGGCGGCATTTCATTATGACCACCGAGAAGATGAAGACTACTTTACCCAACCCGGCAATCTGTTTAGACTTATGACACCCGAGCAAAAGCAAGTGTTGTTTGAGAATACAGCTGGTGAAGTTGGAGGAGCTGAAAAATTCATTCAAGAAAGGCATATTTCTAATTGCTATAAAGCAGACCCGGAATATGGAAAGGGTGTTGCCAAGGCCTTGGGAATAAAGATGAGTGACCTGAAGTTGTAATAACAGACTCCCCATAACAGCAGCTACCCAATATTGGCGGGACAATGCGAATATAAATTTTGACGTGTACCGTCAGTTTATTGTTCCAAACAGCCATCTTGGGTAGCTGAAAACTGTTGGACATCATATAATTAACCTGGAATACCCCTAAGAATATCGTTTATGACCTGAAACAGGTGCTTTTAAGTTGTTTATTTTGAATTAGTCTAAATAAAAATGCAATATCGCATGGACGAAGGCATTGAGGGCTGATGCTCTTAATGAGATGAAGAGAGTAACAAAATAAGCGATCAAGCATGTCAAATAAAGCAATAAATACAGAACAGGGCCATTGGATATTGGCGAAAATGGGCAAAAGGGTTTTACGCCCGGGAGGGAAGGAACTCACACTTAAACTTATCAATAATCTAAAAATCGAGCACACAGATGATATCGTAGAGTTTGCCCCTGGATTGGGGTACACTGCATCGGTTACTTTGCAAAAGCAACCAAAGACCTATACGGGCATTGAACTCAATGAAGAAGTTGCGGGAATTTTAAGGAAGACGATTAAAGGCAATGACAGAAAGATTATTGTTGGTAACGCTTCCGATTCTACGCTCAAAGAAGATGCTGCAGATAAAGTGTATGGGGAAGCAATGCTTACCATGCATGCAGATCATAGAAAATCTGAAATTATACGTGAAGCACATCGTATATTAAAGAAAGGGGGATTGTATGGTATACATGAACTTGGTTTGTATCCCAATGACCTCAACGAAGAGATAAAAGGAGACATACAGAAACAGCTGGCCCAGACAATTAAGGTAAACGCGAGACCCTTGACCCAAAGTGAATGGACTACTTTATTAGAAAATGAGGGATTCAAGATTGTGAAGGTAGAGACTAACGCGATGGCTTTGCTAGAGCCAAAACGCATGATAGATGATGAAGGATTTTTCAGGACGCTTAAAATTGTATTTAATATTTTGACACACTCCAATGCGCGCAAGCGGATAGTAGCCATGCGAAATACATTTCGCAAGTATGATAAGTATCTGAATGCAGTAGCCATAGTGGCCGAGAAGAAATAGCCTGCACCTAACAGCAGCCACTCAAAAGGAAAGGGTTCTCGTTCCACAAACAGCTTTGCGGTCGATAGTTGTTTGGTTTTCAACCCGATCACTACCCAAGAGAGTTATGTGGCAAAAGCCGCGTCTTTCGGATAATCGCGAAACATTAGCGATCATTGCAAAATAATTTTCTTATTAAAAGAAATCCCCGGAAAATGTGGTGGCAATATTTGTTGGTTTTTGCAGGTGCTTTGATATTTGACATAGTGCCCTTTCCTTTCCCGCCTGCGTTTACGGTAATGGTATTTCTTCAGATAATTTTTCGCTTAGATGTATGGTTAGTAATTGCAGTAGGGGTGGCAGGTTCAGTTTTGGGCAGATACATTCTTCTTCTGTATGCTCCGCTAATCGCAGAAAAGTATTTAAAAGTCTCGAAGAATAAAGACATTCAATTTCTTGGAGAAAAAATGAAAGAGAACTTGTGGAAAGGCCAATTGGTCATACTTAGTTATTCATTATTACCACTTCCCACTACGCCTCTTTTTTTAGGAGCAGGCATTTCCAAACTAAAGCCCGTATATATCATACCTGTATTTATCATTGGCAAATTTATGAGTGACACTATCGCATTGCATGCTGGGAAATATGCCTCAGAAAATGTCCAAAGTATTATCGACAATGCATTATCCTGGCAGTCTATTTCAAGTCTTTTATTGGGCTTATTACTGATCTTTTGTCTTTTGTTCATAGACTGGCGTACTTTAATTCAAACAAAGAAATTGTTGTTAAATTTTAGAATTTTGAAATAGATACGCCATTCTTAACTCGTAGATCAATTGTTGAGAACAACGAATCACTAACACGGGTTTTGTACTTTGGCTCAAGTCTAATAAACCTTAGAATACATTATAATTATAGTTTATCTTTATAAGAAATCATGATTATGAAAAACACTAGACTTATCATTATTGTTCTTGTTATTGGAACAATGTTGCTTATACCCCTAGTGGCGATGCAATTCACCAATGAAGTAAATTGGAAATTGATGGATTTTGTTGTCGCAGGTGTTTTACTACTCGGCACTGGACTATTAGCAGAGCTAGTGATAAGGAAAGTAAAGAATATAAGGTACAGAGTAGTGATTGTTCTAGGGCTTCTGATGGCCCTCCTTCTTATTTGGGCAGACCTTGCAGTAGGTATCTTTGGGACACCACTGAGTGGAAGTTAAAGAAATATTAGGGCTATGCTTTAACTAAGGTCGCTTGCTTTCCAAGCTGCGAGCACATATCAATCATATCTCGCAGTACTGCTGCAGAAGTTCCTTTGGGATCCGCTTCGTAGTTTTTCATGGATATGGATTCGTATAAATCTGTTTTTACTTCCAATCCCATTTCCCACCCATTGCACGATCCCAGGAATGAATCTTTAGCTATTACGGTGGGCTTTACGGAAAGATGCCAGCTTCCTTTGTGATAAGCCGATGCTACTAATTTTATTTTACTATTATTTTGTTCAGCCTCCTTTATTGCTTCTGGGGTTACCTTCTCAATGCCTTCCATTTCTATATCTTTAATCAAGCCATCGAAATCAGCAAAGCTTTTCATGATGAGGTAAAGTTTGTTGGCAGTGTCCTGTCCACTTATGTCCAGGGTGGGGTCTGATTCGGCTGCCCCAATGCGTTGAGCTTCTCTGATGGCCTCGTCCATGTTGCCCCCCTTTTCCAATTCTTCTAGTACAAAATTACTGGTAGCATTAAAAATTCCTTGTAAGCTTATTGATGATATTAACTTTAAGTCGCGCTTTAATACATTGATCACAGGCAGGCCTCCGCATACGGTAGCGCTGTATAAAATTTTTGTTTTATGTTCTTTGGCGAGTTTGCACAAATCATTAAAAGCCAAAACCAGTGGTGCTTTATTGGCAAACACAATGGCCCAGCCTTTTGCCAGTGCGTTTTTTATTAGCTGTGTTCCTGGATTCTTTGGGGTCAGGTTTACAGGGGATGCATCAATGAGCAGATCAGCTTCTACACAATGAGCTATCTCTTCTGTAGGTTTAGGGATGAATCCGGTGATTTCATTTACTTTTCCTTTATTAAATTTGAGATTAACCAACTCTTCATAACCAAAGCCTTTTTCGTTCACCGCCATTCCGGATGAATCAATGACCCCCACTATTATGAATTGTAAATCATGTTTCGTGGCAATCTCTTTTTCCTTGTCGATTAATATTTTAAGCAATCCCTGATTTACATTGCCTAACCCAACGAGGACGGTCCGCACTTTTTTAATCATAAGATGTCTAAGCGTTACCCATTTCTTTCAGCGCCTTAACAAATACATCCAGTTCTTTTGTGGTGGTGTATACATTAGGCGAAATCCGGCAACCATGCACATTCGATTCATCAATGGCCACAGTAAAAATCTTATACTTTTTCATCAACGTGTCGGCAAGATCTTTCGGTTTCATCCCGTTGATGCCTACATTGGCAATGCCGCACGATAGCTTCGGATCTTCCGGTGTATTGATTATGATGTTTCCTTGTCCTCTTACCTGATCTGACCAATAACGTTGAAGATATCTTAGTCTTTCTTCTTTTCTGTCCCTGCCAATTTTCAGATAGTAATCAATGGCATTGCCGATGGCAAGGTCTGTATGAGCAGGATGGGTGCCTATGTGATTGAGGCTGGCAATGTCATTGGGTTCTTTGTCACTACCAGCTAGTAGGGGCCATACTTGATCTACCTTTCCCTTTTTAACATATAAAAATCCAGCGCCCAGTGGTACGCTTAACCACTTGTGCAGACTTGTTCCGTAGTAGTCGCAATCCAGGTCTTTCATTGAGAAATTAATGTGAGCAAAAGCATGAGCGCCATCCACCATTACCAGCACGCCTCTTTTGTGCGCCATGTCACAAATTTTTCTTATAGGAAGAATATGACCGGTGATGTTTACCATATGACAAACCATCAGCAGTTTGGTTTTATCTGTAATGGCACTCGCATATAAGTCAACAATTTCCTGATCTGATTTTGGGTGAACGGGCACGGAAACTGTTTTGTTAACTATACCATAACGTTTGGCAGCCAGTTTGAACTGAAGACGCATGGAGAAATAATCTTGTTCTGCCATTACTGCTTCATCGCCTTCTTTCCAGTGCATACCGCTGACCACTATATCAAGCGATTCGGTAGTATTGCGTGTGATGATCATTTCTTCTTTATCACAACCCGCCAGATCAGCCAACTTAGCGGCCATGGCTTGCTTATTTTGCCACTGAACGGTGCGCATATAATAGGAACCTTGATAGTTCACTTCGCGCACATGATTGATATAGTTCTCTAATGTCTCCTGCGGGAGGAAGCAGTAGTATCCGTTTTCCAGGTTGATGTAATCAGGTTTTAATTTGTACCCTCCTCTGATCTTTGCCCAGAAGTCTTCGTCTTTGGCGACTGTGCTGGATGGCAGGTGCTCAACACTGCGTAACAAATTATCCATAGCATGGATAGAAGGGGAGGCACTCAGACCTAGCAGAGTGAGTTGTTTAAGAAATGATCGCTTGTCCATAATTACGGTTTAGTCGAATTAAGGTATATAATTGGGTTTGTAAAAACAACCTTGTTTTATATAGTGGCACGCACAAGCATTTCATTGGTAATGATCTCTTAATTCTTTGTTCGGATAGAAAGAAATCATAGCCCATTTTTTTTGCTACTATGGGTAGGAATATGATGGGAACATGGTTTCTCGCGCTTTGTGCTTTCTCTTTTTTGATTAATTGGTTGTAGCTCGTGATTTATTGCTTCTCACTTCTGGTTGAGGGGTTGTGGCTTTTGATCCGTCCGGTCTTACTCATGGTTTTAGCCTCGAGGCTTTTGGTAGGTGGCCTTCGCCTCATTATTTATGTTTTTTTCTCCTTTGGTTAGGCGCACTCTGGTTAGGTTACTCATCAATAAAGCAATCTTCCATACTTTTCATTTTCTAGTGATTCTTAGCTAATCACTTGTCTAATTGATTCTTCACGTTAACTTTGTAGTTTATATTTAATCTAAATAAGAATAATAAATCTTACTATGAGACAAAAAGTCTATTTCAGCTTGATTCTGCTGCTTTTCACAGTTTCTGTTTATGCTCAACACTCCAAGATAGGTGTGATGGTGTTGGCACATGGAGGTGCCCAGGAGTGGAACCAAATGATTATAGATGCCACAAAAGGCATATCGGCCAGGTATCCCACAGAGGTAGCCTTCGGTATGGCCCTCCCGCGTACAATGCAGGCATCCATTGATAAATTGGAAGGCATGGGAGTTAATAAAATTGTCGTAATTCCTCTTTTTATCTCATCGCACAGTTTTATTATAAGGCAATCAGAATACTTGTTGGGCTTAAGGGAAGAACTTGCTGATCCTCCGATGGTGATGGATCACTCCATGGAACCAACGGCCAGCGCCAACACTCAAAGTCATGGGAGCGATAGTCATGCCATGATGGGGCATACCCAGGCTGCACAACCTGCATCCGATCATAGTATGCACGACCAGAAAATGACGTTGGAGCGCCTCCACACTAAATCAAAAATTATTTTTACCAAGCCGCTGGACGATCATCCCATCGTAGCCAATATTATTTTTCAGAGAATTAATGAATTGAGTAAAAATCCATCCAACGAAATGGTGATACTGGTGGGGCATGGACCCAATCCGGAGGAGGATAATAAAAAATGGGTTGCAGATATGGAAAGTGTTTCGGATCAGGTTAGGACACTTCAAAAGAAATCGAAGAAAGTATCCAAGATGATTTTGGCGGTTACAGTACGTGATGATGCTGATCCGGATATTTATAATCAGGCAAAGGAAAATTTAAGGAACCTAGTAGTTCAAGGTGGTAAGCAAGGGGATGTGATTGTGGTGCCGTTGTTTCTTTCTCGTGGAGGAGCAGAACAGAAAATAATAACTCGATTGGAGGGACTAACTTATTTGTGGAATGGACATACGCTGCTACCGGATCCAAGGATTTCTGACTTTATTAATCAGTCCGTTGCCAACGCATTGAAATAAGTCTTGTCAGCGTTGGGTAGGTTTTGTCTGAAAACGAATGTACCGTGAAATACTAGCAGAAATAAACCCACTATTGGTAAGGGAAGCGTCTTCTTCATGGGTGAGGAGTTTGGGAATGTTGTAGGTGTAGGAGAGTAGGAAGTTCCAATCCTTGATCGTTGTACTTAATGGGGCCGTGAATGAATAATTCATTATTCCGAAGTCGGCCCCCTGATTTGTATAATAGAGGGGCAGCCCTTTTCTTATTCTTAAAACTGCTCCGGCCAATGTTTTTGCATAAGGAACAAGTTCATCATACTGTTCGCTGCCCAAAAGTAAATTGAACGAAGGATAGAACAGGATTCTATTTATTTTTCTCCAGTTCTTCTTTTCCAGATTGAGCATAACACCCGGCATCACCCGATGCCCGGTTTTGTCGCCAAACAAGAAAGTATAATCCAGTCGAAAGGTGAGGGGCTTAACATCAATAAAATTGGACAGGCTGGCACTGTTGGTATAACTTACCGTTACACCCTCTCCCAGGTTGGAGTATAGGTAACGGCTATACTCACCAAGGAATGACCATTTTGGCGAGATGACTCCAATATAGCCTGCAGACAATAGGGTCAGGTAGTAGCTGGGATCAAACTCGCTGCTCCAGTAGCCTGAGGCATCGATGTATGCACCACTTTTGTGATAGTAGGAGACCCCAGGGGAGAGACCAAACTGACTGATACCCAGTGTTCTTGCTGAAGAATTTGCGTTGCTATTGTACCCCATACGCACAGCCACCATGGATTTGTTTTCTATGTCCTTCAATTGAAGAAGACTATCGATCAGATTAAATATAGAAAGTGAGTCTTCCAGTGAAAGCAGTGAATCTGAATCTTCGAAATTACGCAACAGGGAATCAGCCTGCTGTCCTTTGGAGGAGAACGCGCATAGAGACAAGAGGCTGATCAGTAAGAATGCGCTTTGCTTCAAAGTCAGTTATTATTTTTTTTATCCTTTATTATCCCTTAGTTGTTGATTTCTATCCCTCAAATTTTCCCTCCTTTGTTGTGAATTTCTTCTTTGCTGCAACTGATTGATGATCATACGTTGGAATTCTTTTTCCGCATTGCGCAGGTTCATTATTTGCTGCGCAGAGATCACATTCATCATTCTAGTTGAGTAATCCTTTTCCAGATCGAGCTGACGTTGCTTTATCTTAAGCCCAAGCTCTACCAGTTCTTTTTGCTTTTCTGGATCTGGATTATCACGACCTATATCCCGTTGCGCCTGTCTAAACTCATGTACCATCTCCCCTCTTTTCTGTGTGAATTCGCGGTAGATCGGCCAGAAACGTTCTGCCTGCTCTGGCGTTAGTCCAAGCCTTTCAGAGATTAAACCTATGCGTGCGGCTTCAATTTTCTCTCTGGCTTTGGGATCTTTTATCTCCTCTTCTTGTGCCCTGCTATAAAGCGGGGATGCCATCAACAGCAGGAACAAAATTTTAATAATATTTTTCATTCTTGTGGTTTTTACAATTCAATTTCAGTGGTATACTCTTCTAATATGTCAATATCCAATTCTGGGTAAAGAAGATGGTCATTCAATGCATTGATGTCGGCTTCATCCAAATTGGCCAGATCTAATAATTCATCGGTGGTCAAATCGCTTTCTATAAGATAGTTGGTGAGTGCATCTGCGTTTATGCTTGCCAGCAACTTCTCAGGGTTAGACATTGTGTCATTTTGACGAAATACCAGAAACAATGCGACACCGATGGCCAAAAGGGGGAGCGCATAACGCAATATCCATCCGAATGACGGAATGCCTGATGGCTTAGCTTCTTTCTTTGCAATACGTGATTGAATGATTTGCGGCAACTCATCAAAATACCCTTCGGGGATATTAAATACGTTTTTCTTTGGTATGTCTTCGAGTTTCATTTTATCTTGGATTGCTGAATTTCAAAATGGTTTAATAGGTAGTCAAAAAATCTTCAATTTTCTTGGTAGCATGGTGAAAACTGGCTTTTAATGCCCCAACGCTGGTATCTGTAATCTCCGACATTTGTTCATAAGTCATTTCCTCAAAATACTTCATGTTGAATACCAGCCTTTGCTTATCGGGCAGTGTAAGTATCGCCTTTTGTAGCTTTTTTTGAATCTCGTCCCCATCCATGTCTGGAGCAGCATCAATTTTATTACTCAATTCTTTATTTACATCTTCCAATGGTAGAAAGAACCTTCTCTTTTTCTTGCTAAGAAAGGAAAGGCATTCGTTGGTGGCAATTCTGTAAATCCAGGTGTAGAGTTGTGCATCTTCGCGAAACCGGTCTATGGCTTTGTGGATCTTGATAAAAACTTCTTGTGTTACGTCATTTGAATCGTCATGGTCGATGAGCATTTTGCGCACCATCCAATACACCCTTTTTTGGTATTCTCTTACCAATAAATTGAACCCGTAACTTCTGGTTTCGGGATTTCTGATTTTGGCTAATAGCTCTTGGTCTTCCAAAGAAGTAATTGATGGCCTAGGTTAGAAGTTAGACTTGCAAAAGGTGTCAAGGTTTAATGGGTAACATAATCTTTGCCTGGAGATGAGTTTTTAACCACCAAATACACAGCGTATTGAAAATCAAGGTATGCTGTGTGCCTGATGGTCAAAGAATAAAACTCAACTTGGCTCCATCTAAATTATGAAAATGCCGTCAGGTAATCGGTCAAAAGCTCAAATTGTTCCTTTGAATGAGCGGGGAAATTGGCGAAACGAAGCTGAGAGCCTTGATGAACTCCATAGCCTTCACCAGCAACGATCCCCTTTTCTTGTAAATATTTGGACAGCCTCTCGGTTAGATCACCCGATTCAACAATAATGACAGTGGGGGACTGGTAGGTTTTCTCAGTTACAAAGGCAGATAGACTTTTGTGCTGCTTCAATTCGTTGTAAAGGATCACCGCCTTATATTCTGTTTCATTGCGGATGGTGCCGATCCCTCGCCTCATCATATCTTCCGCCACTTTTCCCAATACATAAATGGCTACACTATTGGGTGTTTCCGGTGTTTGATTTTTGAGGCCGTTTTTTAGGTAAAAGGGGAGGGAATGGTGCGTGCCAATGGACAATCCTTTAGCAAGAAGAGATTCTGCCCGTGCAATGCAGGCATCATTTGCGATCCATACACCTAGACCTGGAGGCATTCCAAATCCCTTTTGAACAGAGAAATATACCGAGTCTATTTTTGAATAATCAAAATCAACATTGGGTAAAGAAGATACGGCATCTACACACAAAAGCGCATCCGGGTTTTGATCTTTTAGTCCATAGATGAACGATTTGGGCAATGACACTCCGGTGCTGGTTTCGTTGTGCGTTACACCGATTAATTCAGCGTCCAGTTTTAGGGGATTACTAAAACCATCTCCATCCTGAACGCGTATTTCCAAGGCCTTTTTGTGTAATTGTTTGGCAGCCTTATAAAACTTTTCAGAAAAGGCACCATTCACAAAATGAGCCGATTTCTCCACCACCAGATTTTGAATTAATCGCTCCCAGATCTCGGTAGCAGAAGAAGTAAAGAATATATGGTGTGTGTGGGGTATAGAAAGGAGTGCACGAAGCTGCTCCTGTGTATGTTGGTAGATGGCTTCAAAAGCAGGACTGCGGTGCGACATGGAAGGCACACCCAGCCTAAAGGCACTCTTGGTATGATCTTCAACCGTAAAATAAAGTTGAGAAGGACCGGGGGAAAAATTAATCATCATTTTACAAACTCAAATTTAAATCTTTAAACGATGATGTGCAGCCTACAAAAAAAATACTTTTATTTCAAGGCTGTCGAGCATACTTCTTTCAGTTAACTTTACGTTTAATAAATACCCACTCGGATTTGGGACACGTTTCTGGAACCTAACATTAATAAACAATACCGAGTACGTTCTTTATCAAAATCAGGCCTCATCCCGACTAGTCGGGACCTCATGCTGCGATTTATCGAAGCGTAGGATAACAGTGGAAGGTTGCGATCTTTTAGAATAGCTCAAAACTTGTCGTATCTGGGGTTCCTAAACACCTCTCCGAGTCCAGTGGGTTTTTATTTTTCTCAATTCAGTTTGCTGCTGCAGTATTTGCAAAATACTGCATCCTTATCGTGCCCTTCTTTTAGGCAATGGGGGCATACTTCGGTGGTTACCTCTTTGTTTTTAAAAAAAGCTATCTCTGCGCTAACTATTCCAGTAGGAATAGCAATTATACCATAACCAAGTATCATAATAAAGGATGCTACCGCTTGCCCTAAAGGAGTGACAGGTGATATGTCCCCATAACCTACTGTCGTTAAAGTGACAATGGCCCAGTAGACACTGATTGGTATATTGATGAAGCCATTTTCCTTGCCTTCAATCATAAACATTAATGTGCCTGCAAGAATAACTACCGTAAGAACAGTGACGAGAAAGACTATTATTTTATACCTGCTTGCCTTCAGTGCATCGGCCAGTACCTTCCCTTCGCCAACGAATCGCGCAAGTTTAAGTACCCTGAATATTCTGAGCAATCGCACACTTCTTATGATTAACAAGGCACTTGCACTGGAAAAAATCAAACTTAAGTACATGGGCAGTACAGATACCAAATCTATAATTCCATAGAAACTATAAGCATATTTTTTCTTGTTTCGGACCACCCAAAGTCGCAAAAAATATTCGATGGTGAATAGGATCGTAAAAACCCATTCTAATACCAGAAGTAAAATCCCAATTTTTTCCTTAATGGGAGTTACACTTTCCAGCATGATCACACCAATGCTTAGCAGGATGCAGATGATCAGAGCGACATCAAACGCTCTGCCCTTTGGCGTCTCCGCCTCAAAAATGATATTATAAATTTCTCTTTTTAGCTTATTGGTGCTATCGGGTTCCATCAGCTACTAATATAGTACTCGAAACTTGATGGTCTGTTCGATTGATCTCATTTCTTTGATCAATTTTTTGTCATAACCCTTGTTGATATCTGTAATCACATAACCGATATGTTCGGTCGTCTTCAGGTATTGCCCTGCAATGTTGATTTCGTGGCGGGCGAGGGTAGAGTTAATTTGAGCAAGTACCCCCGGGACGTTGTTGTGGATATGAATAAGACGGTGTGCATTTTCCAAGATGGGTAAAACCAGATTTGGAAAATTAACGCTCTGGCTGGTGGCTCCAGTATTGATATAGTCGGTCAATTTACCAGGTACAAAATGGGCAATATTTTCCTGGGCCTCTAAGGTGCTGCCACCAATATGGGGTGTGAGGATGACATTGGGAAGTCTGCGAAGATCGGAGACAAATTCCTCATCGTTACTGATAGGCTCCTCCTCAAAGACATCCATTCCGCAGCCACGGATGTGTCCGTCCAGGATTCTTTCTTTCAACGCTTTTACATCCACTATGTGCCCTCGACTGAGATTAAGAAGGATAACTCCTTTTTTCATCTGATCCAGTTCTTGTGCGCAGATCATGTGCTTGTTGGAAGATCGACCATCTACATGCAATGAAACTACATCAGCGACCTGAAGTAATTCTTTTAAACTTTTGCATCTGATAGCATTTCCGAGCGCCAGTTTTTCTTCGATATCGTAATAGAATACTTTCATGCCCAGACTTTCAGCTAAAACAGAAAGCTGAGAGCCAATGCTACCATATCCAACAATCCCCAAATTTTTACCCCTGATTTCAAAGCTGTTACTTGCCGATTTGTTCCATTTGCCTTCGTGCATTTTTGCAAACTTATCTGGAAGGTTGCGCATCAGCATGATGATCTCTGCAATGGCCAACTCCACTACAGATCGCGTATTACTAAAGGGCGCATTGAAAACGGCTATTCCTTTTTTTGCTGCTGCGTCAAGGTCAATTTGATTGGTACCAATACAAAAGGCACCAATGGCCATAAGTCGGTTGGCACTTTCAAGTACTTTGGCTGTGACTTGTGTTTTAGAACGAATGCCTAAAATGGAAACATTCACAATTTTTTCACATAACTCATCTTCTGTAAGCCCGGCAGGATATACTTCTACATTAAACCCTTCCTCCTTCATGAGTTGGGTAGCCGCGGGATGTACTCCTTCGAGCAGTAGTACATTAATTCTATTTTTGGGATAAGAGACTGCTGTGTTTAAATTATTAAGGTAGAGAAATTCATCCAGGCTAGGGGTGATGTGATCGGCCTTGCTGAGGATATTATCTCGCTCTACGTTTTCAGTGAAAGCATAAAATTTATTGGCAAGCCCGGAGTGCTTTATTTCATAGTCAGTATATCCATCTCCAATTACATATACATCTCCAGGTAAATTCAATCGTTTTAATATTTCTACTTTACCATTATTGGAAGAAAGTGGGTTGTCCTCATCAAACCCTATCACTTCCCCCTTATCGTTAAATTGAAATTTATTAGCGAAAATATTTTCCTTTTTCACACCGTACTCAGTTACAATAGGATCTATGAATGCGTGAAAACCATTGGAGACAATATAAATGTGCCCGTTACTTTCCTCAAAGAATCTTCTGTTTCGTTTGAATGAATCAGAAACCATTCCTCTAAGAATTACTACCAGTTGATCCAGATGACTCTTGTTGGGGGAAAGCAATTCCAATCTTTGCTTTAGCGATTCCCGAAAAGACAGTGTACCCTCCATGCCTTGGTTGGTAAGGTCTGCTATCTTTTTTTTGATGGCTTCTTTTTCTGGATGACCTTTTAATGAGATGTCGGCCAGGGCGTCAAATGCTTCAACTTTGGTAAAGGTGCTGTCAAAATCAATGACGAAATACTTATTGGGCTTCATTCGATGAAAAAAGTAAGCCGCAAAGGTAACAAGTCATAGTGATTTGTCCACCTGAACAGTTGCAAATGAGAATTTACCCTTTATTAAGCTCTGGCGATTGTAGGAGGCTTGCTGTATATGCTTTGATCTGATCTCGGGTGGCTCTGAAGGCATCCATAATTTTCGTTTCAGTTCCAGTGGTGCTGGCCGGGTCAGGAAAATTTTGATGAACTCTTGTTGCCTTTGATGGAAAATAGGGGCAATTCTCTTTTGCGTGGTCACACACCGTCAAAATGAGATCAAATGCAATTGATTTGTATTCATCGATGCGATTGGAAGTTTGATTGGAAATATCAATACCATCTTCTTTCATCACTTCAGTTGCCCTTGGATTTACGCCATGTGTTTCAATACCCGCGCTGTAAACGGTTACCTGCCCATTGGAAAGATGTCGTAGGTATCCTTCCGCTATTTGGCTACGACAGGAATTGCCAGTGCAAAGTACAAGAACTGTTAACATGATTTTTTTAAATGAAGATACATGCACGTTGCTGTTACAGGACAGACATGCGAAAACTCGGAAGACGACAGGACAGGCTTTGCAACAGCGTGTCTGTCGATTGTTTCAAATCCAATTTTCAAAAAGAAATCTTTGGCTGTTTCTGTGAGTAGATAAAGGCCTGTGAGATTTTTTTCTTTTGCTTTATCGATGAGGTGATATGCTATTTGGCTTCCCAGTTTTTTTCCCCGGTTAGCAGCTGTAATTGAAACGGAACGAATCAAACCATAATCTTCATAGATTTCAATTCCCCCCGTTCCAATCAGCTTTTCATTTTCATAATACCCAATTAACACATGCTGGTCTTTACTAAGATCTTCATATGGAAGACCTGAAGCTCTTAATTGTTTTGTGAAAGTTTCTAAAGATGCAGGTGTATTTACTTCAATAGGTATCATAATGAGTGGAGAGGTTTAGTTACAGCACCCTGGTTCGCAACATGCCTCCTTTTCTTGTTTTTCTGCATACACAGTAATGCTATAGATGCCGAGATTGCCCTTGTGGTAATTTTCCAGCTCCTCTTTGCTCAAGTAGTTGGACACAATCTCCTTGGGTAATTCGATTTTCTTTTCTTTCTGAAGTTTGATGTTGGAGAAGCCAGCTTCTTTAATGGTATTTAAATAAGCATCTTTTTGAATGGCACCCGACACGCAGCCGGCATACATCTCAGCACTTTCTTGTAGTACTTTTGGAAGGTCTCCCACCAACACAATATCTGAAATACTAAAGTGCCCTCCTTTTTTCAGAATGCGAAAAGTTTCTTCAAAAGCTCTTTTTTTATTTGGAACCAAGTTCATCACACAGTTGCTCACCACCACATCAGCTACGTTTGAGGTGATAGGAATGTTTTCAATATCTCCAAAGCGGAATTCCACATTGTTGAGTCCCAATTTTTCAGCATTGGTTCGGGCTTTGTCAATCATTTTCTCAGTAAAGTCTACACCGATCACCTTGCCTTTGTCGCCAGTAACCGCTCTTGCTACAAAGGCATCATTACCCGCTCCGGAGCCCAGATCTACGACAGTATCCCCCTCTTTGATTTGTGCATATTCTGTAGGTAAACCACAGCCAAGACCCAGATCGGCATCCTTTACGTAGCCCGATAGTTTTTCATAATCTTCGGCCATGATCGCCTCATCGATGGTTCCGCAACCTGTAGCTCCGCAACAACTGGTTTCGTTTTGTGCCTTGCTTTGATCAGCTATGCTGCCGTAGGTCTCTTTGACCATTTGTTTTAATTGTTCGTCTGTTTTCATGTGATTAGTTGTTTTTGAAGTGGTATGTAAATCGTATTATCAATGTGTTTTTAAGTAAATTCTTTTAGCAACAAAGAGGATTCTTGTAGGAGTCAAACAGTGCTGCAAGTTTAGTCTTGGCTTTTTCCCAAACTTCAATGTCGATGCAATAGCATACAGTCGGACCGTCAATACTTCCTTTTATTAAGCCTGCGTTTTTAAGTTCTTTCAAATGTTGAGATACTGTGGATTGTGACAAAGGCAGCTCATCTACGATATCGCCACAAATGCAGGATTGTCTGGAGATAAGAAATTGCAGGATGGCAACCCTGGCAGGGTGTCCCAGTGCCTTGGCCAAAGCTGCCAATTCATTCTGAGCTTTTGTGTATTCTTTTTTAACCTTGGTAATTCCCATTGAATGCTTAATCGTAAAATTACGATTTAAGTTTCATCTGGAGTTAAAATACCTTAAAAAATTAAGAATAGGCTATCGTTTGATGCCCTGGGTGGTAAAAGACAGCCCCTGTTGCCCGGTGGTAGATATCATTATGGCTTCGAAATGAGGCTCATTCTGAGCAACGGGAGACCCCCACTCAAAAATGAAGTTGCCGCCAGTGCCTCCTTCTTTATCCCCTTCATTGATTACAATCTCCACAGTTTCCAGCGGGGCGATAAAGATGGGGTTATCCAAATAGGTGCGAATTAAATGCCCTTCGGTATTGTAATACTTTGCGCTTGAGATGTATACGGAATCTTTGGAGCTGATATTACGCATACTGACGGTCACCGTAAGATGATAGGTTCGATTTTCAGTAACCTGATATACTTCTGAATAAACAGACAAATAGGTGCTGCCTGTAAAAAGGTTATCTAAAGTATTGGGGGCTATTCTTCGCTTTTCCCAATTGACAGTATGAACAGGAGTTGTTTCCTTTTGTTGATTACATGAGGCAAGCACTAATATCAATAATATAGAAACAATACATCTCATCCTATGCGAAATCACTTTTGCTCTTTAGTAATTTAAAGTAAGGTCTTTACTTAGTTTTTTCCAAAGGGTAATCTTTTTAATGCCATTTGACCATTGCTCATTACAAGAAGAACATCCTGTAAAGCATTAATGTCTTCCAGGGGATTGCTAGGAACCAGAATCATATCAGCGTCATAGCCAATTACAAGGCGGCCTGTTTGTTTTTCCAACCCCAATAGTTCTGCGGAAACGACTGTGGAAGCTTGAATGGCTTCAAAATTGGTCATGCCCATTCGTGCAAAATGAGCAACCTCCAATGAGATGCGGCTAGTTGTTTTTGCAGTATAGCCGTTGTCGGCTCCGGTCGCAATCTTAATACCCATTGCATGTGCTTTTTTGAATACTTTTTCAGACAGTGGCATCATAAATTTTCCGCGCAGGTGCGTCACCGGATCATCGTAATCTCCTCCAGGCTCCACCAAGTCTTCCAGCGTAATGAAAGTAGGTACAAGGAAAGTTCCTTTCTCTTTCATTAGCTTCAATGTCTCATCCTTTAGAAAGGTACCATGTTCAATGCTTCTGGCTCCCGCTTTAACAGCCGCTCTTGCACCTTCATCACCGTGGCCATGTATCATGATGGGCACACCTCTTTTGGCGGCCTCATCTACGATCACTTTCAATTGATGTTCGGTATAAGTTTGTTCTCTGGGGTCTGTGTCAGGCCTACCTGCCCGCTCCGTGCCACGGGTTTTAAGTACGTTGGCTCCTCTGTCAATATTTACGTTTACAATTTTCCTTAATTCTTCATCTGTATTTACGCCATTGTAGAGACTTCCAAGTCTTGGATCAGCAAGGATGGTTTCGCCAAGATGAGGGGTTATGTAAACACCACATGCCACCATATCAGGCCCGGGTATTATTCCAGATTTTACCATTTCACGAATAGCTACATCCTGAAATGCAGATACACTGGCACTTCGCACGGTGGTAACTCCGGAATACAATGCTCGGTTGGCAGATTCAAGATTATCAAGATGGGTATGGACATCCATCATGCCTGGCAATAAATAATTTCCTTCACAATCCACCACCGAGTAATTGGATGAGATGGCATCTCCCTTTTTACCTATTTTTTCAATCTTTCCATTTTTAACAAATACCACTACATCTGGATAAATCTTATTATCCACCCCATTGAACAAATTGGCATTGATGAGTACATAATCTTTTTGTTGTGCGTATGTGTACGAAGCAATGAATAAGAGGAGGGTTGTGATTATTCTCATGGTTGGTATATGATCTTTTTTGGATTTTAAATTCAAGGTTTCAGCATTCTGTTTATCTCATTTTCAATATTGCCGAGGCTTCATCGATTTGTTTCGAGTACTTCATCAAATTGCTTGCAAGGATTTCTATTTGTTCTTGCGCTTCTTTCCAATTTCTTTGCTCGATGGCTTCACGTACACCGGGGAGGGTCTTCACGCCATATCCTGTGTAATAACCGGGTGCATAGATGCTGTGCTGAAACCATGGCCTGCGCGGAAGTCCTTCAGCGATTGTTAGCTTTTGTTCCGCAGTGTAGAGCAATTTATTAAGCCTATCCATGTTCGTATTTGGATTAGGATTCAGCTTTATTAATTCGGCATAGGTGCTGGCGCTTTTTTCGAGGTTTGCTTCTGCATTTAATAAGTTGCTGAAGTTTAAATGCGGAACAGGATCTTTTGCAGTGGGCTGGATGAAAGTCGTTTTAGGATCACTTGCCTGCTTGTACCTGTCTTCGCGAATCATTTGATTTTCCACCTCGGTAGATTCCCGCATGTTGTCGACAAGAGATGTTACTTCGTTGACGTATCCATTCACCGTTTGATAAAAACCTTTAAAATCAAAAGGCAATACGTTTGAGTTGGCTAGTCGCAACGTAATGCGGCCAGCGGTTTTGGCCAATGCGATGCCATATTCAAATGTGGGGTCTTTAAATCTTTTGAATAAATCATAAGAATCATATATCGAATGGTATTCACCACCATTATCTTCCCCACCAAATCCAATATTAAGTGCGGGTATTCCCAAATGCTGAATGAAGGGACTGTAGTCTGAACCAGAACCCAGCGCACCAATAGTCATTGAAGGAGAATTGATAATTTCCTTTTTTGCTTTTGCAGAAGTGGCGTTGGCCGCCATAGCAGATTTTCTTCTTTCCAATACACTGACTCCTGTTTGAGGATCTTTCACATCTCTTGCCACATCGCTTACCATTTGCTGCAGTGTGTGGGAGCCTTCTGCATATAAAAAGCCTCTACCATTTCCATCAGAATTGATATAGGCCACCAGCTTTTGTTGTAATTCCTGCGCATGATCTTCAGCCCATTCTGTGGAGCCCAGCAAACCGGGTTCTTCTCCATCCCATCCCGCAAAAACGATGGTGCGTTTTGGTTTCCACCCTGTCTTGGTTAATTCTGCAATGGCTCTTGCTTCCTCCATAAGTGCGACCATTCCACTCACTGGATCCGCGGCACCGTTTACCCAAGCATCGTGGTGATTGCCACGCATTACCCACTCATCGGGCAACTCTGAGCCTTTCATTTTTGCAATTACATTGTGGCAATCCACCAATTTCCAATCAAACTGTAAATTCAGGTGAACTTTAACCGGACCAGGACCTACGTGGTAGGTGATGGGCAATGCACCTCGCATATATTCAGGTGCTACTGGGCCACCAAGGGCACGCAACAAAGGCAGTGCGTCTTCGTAGCCAATAGGAATTACCGGAATGCTGATAAGATTGTCTGCTTGTGCTCTTTCTATTCTTTTGGCTTCTTCTGTTGCTCCAATATTGGGGGTTAGAGGATCACCAGGTCTTACAGGTAAATCTAAAACAGACCCGCGCTGTGCACCAAGTCCTGGCCTGAAAGGCCCTTTAGGATAGACATCTCCTTGAAAATATCCGTCATCTTCAGGATCGGAGTAGATAATACAACCAATGGCTCCTTTTTCTTGCGCCATTTTGGGCTTAATGCCTCTCCAGGAGCCACCGTACTTGGCAATTACAATTTTACCCTTTACGTCAATGCCTAATTTATCTAGTTCATCATAATCACTGGGTACACCATAGCCTACAAAAACTAATTCGCCAGTTACATCCCCATCGGCCGAGAATCCATGGTAGGTGGGGAGTTGTTCTTTCACCTGGCCACTGGTAGCATCTTCTTTCAATGCTGGTTCTACCAATTTTGCTTTGTATTTCGTTGGCGCTACCATTTCCAATACCCTTACCTTTGGTGTTGGAAACAACACTTTATAGGTTTCAATTTCTGTCTCATAGCCCCAACTTCTAAACTGATCCCGCATCCATTCCGCATATTCCTTTCCCATGGGTGACCCCAGGTGATGGGGGCGGGCGGTGAGGTGTTTCATCCACTGACGAGGTTGGAGGCTTTTAAATAACTGTCAAATTTATCTTCCAGTGCCAACTCGGCTTTGGCTGATTCTCCTGCAAAACCCTGAATGGTTTTTTGTGCAAAAGTGTAAGTAGAAATAGATAGAATGAAAACAAGGAGTAGAATATGTTTCATAAAAGAATTAGGTTTTTGATTTCAATCTTCAATATAATCCAACTTGGGGATAATAGTAAATATGTTTTACAATCGGCTTTTTGATGGATCAATGAGCAGATTGAATAGTAGAACCGTCCCATATCAAAAGGTTTCGGGTTGATGGATGTTGGAAGGCTTTCTAGCCGAACTTTAAGATTATTTTCTTGAGATCACCCTTTCCACTGCACTCACTATATTTTCTGGTGCCAGTCCATATTTTTTGAGCAAGTCTGTTGGTTTGCCACTTTCTCCAAAAGAATCATTGACAGCCACCATTTCTACCGGAGCCGGATGGAACCTGGAGAGTGTTTGAGCAACACTATCACCAAGACCGCCATTCATTTGATGTTCTTCGCAGGTTACGGCACAACCCGTTTTAGATACGGATTTTATGATAGCGTCTACATCCAAAGGTTTTATGGTGTGGAGGTTGATCAATTCTACACTGATTCCTTTTTCCGCAAGAATAGCTTCAGCTTCAATGGCTTGCCATACCATATGTCCGTTGGCAAAAATAGTGACATCTTTCCCTTCAATCATTTTATCGGCTTTACCGATCTCAAAAGGCCGATTGGGTGCTATGAATACCGGCCATCCTGGTCTTCCGAACCGGAGGTATGCAGGGCCAATGTGATCTCCTAAAGCAATGGTTGCAGCCTTGGTTTGATTATAGTCACAGGGCACGATTACTGTCATCCCTGGGAGCATTTTCATCATACCCACATCCTCTAAAATTTGGTGAGTTGCTCCGTCTTCACCCAATGTAAGGCCAGCGTGGGAGGCACAAATCTTTACATTTTTTCCGGAATAAGCGATCGATTGCCTGATCTGATCATACACCCTGCCTGTAGAGAAGTTGGCAAAGGTACCAGTGAAAGGAATCATGCCTCCAATGGTCATCCCTGCTGCTACTCCCATCATATTTGCTTCTGCGATACCCATTTGGAAAAAGCGACTGGGAAACTCTTTCTGAAAGTCTCCCATTTTAAGAGAGCCTGTAAGGTCGGCACAGAGACCTACGACATTGCTGTTTTTTCTACCTAATTCAAGTAGTCCGTCTCCGAAGCCTGAGCGGGTATCTTTCTTATCTGTAAAAGTATATTTGGTCATTTCAGTACTTTGAGGTTCTTCTATTGTTATTTAGATAGTGTGTGGCAATGCTTTACAGTGGAGGTTTTTTTTCAATAATCACCAACCGTTTCCTCCAGTTGGCCCAGCGCGTCTGCGAGTTGTTCATCGTTAGGGGCGATACCATGCCATTTGTGTGTGCCTACCATGAAGTCAACACCGCAGCCCATTTCTGTCCGCATGAGATTCATCACCGGCTTGCCTTTTCCTGTGAGTGACTTCGCGTGCTTCAATGCCTTAGTTACTTCCTCCAAATCATTCCCATTACATTCAATCACTTCCCAACCAAATGCTTTCCATTTTGCTTTAAGATCCAGCAATGAAAGGACTTCATCTACAGGGCCATCAATTTGCTGACCATTGTAATCAATGGTGGCAATTAGATTATCTATTTTATTGTGTGCTGCGTACATAGCTGCTTCCCACACCTGACCTTCTTGTTGTTCTCCATCACCCATGAGGACAAAGACAAGCCGATTATCACTGTTTAATTTCTTTGTTCGTGCGGCTCCGATGGCCACAGAAAGTCCTTGACCAAGTGATCCTGAGGCCACTCTAATACCGGGAAGGTGTTCGTGGGTAGCGGGATGTCCCTGGAGTCTTGTGTTTAGTTTTCTGAAGGTAGCTAGTTCTTTCGTGTCAAAATAGCCCGCCCGCGCCAACGTGGAATACCACACGGGAGATATATGTCCGTTAGATAAAAAGAACAAATCCTCACCTTTTCCATCCATATTGAAGTCTTTGTCGTGCTTCATGATCTCAAAATAAAGTGCGACAAAGAACTCCGTACACCCCAAGGAGCCCCCAGGGTGCCCCGATTGGCAGGCGTGAACCATACGAACAATGTCCCTTCTGATTTGGGAGGTGAGCTTCTTTAGGGTAGCAAGATCGGCCATGTAAAAGTGGTTAAGCCGCGAAGATGTGCGAATTTTATAAACCCTGCAAAGTAATTAATAAGCAATGCTGCGATTGGCGCAAATTAAATGAAGACACTTACTTCGCTTTCTTCTTTACGGCCTTTTTAGATAGTTTTTCAACTGTCTTCTTTTTAGAAGGAGCCTTTTTGGTGGGCGATTTCTTAGTCTTGCTTTGTGGTATTATCGATTTTGTTGGGCTACCTGGTTTTAGAATTTGCTCCGTGTGGTTTTTCGTATCCACTTTTTCTATTATTTCTTCAATGGATCCATGCTCATCAATAATGAAAGTGACCCTTGCAGTACCCATATATTTGCGGCCATACATTGATTTTTCAATCCATGTTCCGTATTTGGTATGAATCACCTTATCCACATCTGCGAGCAAGCGAAAGGGGAGATTTTGTTTCTCGATAAATTTTTGATGCGACTTTTCTGTATCTGTACTTACCCCAAGTACCTCATATCCTTTTTTTTGAAGTAATTGATAATTATCTCTCAAATTGCATGCCTCAGCAGTACACCCCGGGGTTTGGTCTTTTGGGTAAAAATAAAGTACTATCTTCTTTCCTTTAAACTGCGACAAGGAGATTTCGTTACTGTTTTGATCGTTCACCTTAAAGTCAGGTGCCTTTTGTCCAACTTTTAATGCCATTTATTAAAGGATTTTTTCCTGATAAATATTTTCGTTGCCTGCATTATCAACCACTTTTATGGATAGGTCTCCACGAAGTGGCACTTTACTATCCGGTCGCTCTGCCCAAATCATATTCGTTTTGTAGTCGTAGTTCATAAGCAACCATTCTCCATTAATAGTTGCTTCGAAATAGGCAATACCAGATAAGTCGTCACGAATTTTAAATCTTGCCGCACCGCCATTCACCGCTATTTTACTGATGGAAGGTGCATTTGTATCTTCTAGCAGAACGAAATCACCAAAATCTTTTGACGAAAAAGTAATCTTTCCATTGGCCCAACTTCCACCCATGTACTGAAAGTATTTGCCTGCCATACGATAAACTGAAAACCTTTCTGTGTAGCTGCCTTTTGGTTTTAAGGTGATGCTTATGTTTCTATTGATAGGGTAGATGGAATCACCAATGGAAAAAGTTTCCCTACCTGTATTTGAATGCTTCACTCTTAAAAAGACCGTGTCATAGAGGGAACTTTTTGAAAAGCTGATGTCCACAATATCGCTATAATACTTATAGGGTACTCCAGATGGAATCATGTCTTTAAAATCAGTACGCAACACTTCACCCCCTACATTGATTGAATCTGGAAGTTTTTTTCTGAGATCGAATAGAAAAACATGATGAATTTTTCCAGAATAACTGGGAACCACACTGTCAGTGCGATTCTTATAATAAATGATGGCTTTGTCCCCCAATTCCTTTGAACTATTTACCTCCAGTATGTTTTCAATATATCTATGCGAGAAGGCTCGAGAGGAAGGAGACATTATGTTGACCTCAGTAACAGGGGCACTTGATTTTAAAGAGAGGCTCACTTCGCTTTCATTTCCATAGCTATCTTTTAAGTGAATATTTATAGGCACATCTTCTGCCTTTACATTAATAAACCCCTTATTGAGTGTTCCAGAATAATAACTCAGGTCATTGCCATCATCAATGTAGAGTTTGTTGTATCGGTCACCACTGTTTTTTAAGGTAGTGTAGTCCATCAATGTCAAGATGTTTCTCGTCTCCCCAAAATTCACCTTATCAATCACCTGTTTAAACACCCGCTGTTCCCCGGCAAACATTTCGATAAAGTTAATACCACATTTTGATCTCGAATTATCAAGTTTATCGTACCCTAATAATTCAATTCCTATGGTACCAGAAGCTAAAATTGGGAATGGTAATTTATAGTTGTCACCCTCTTTTACCACATAGAACTCAAACCTCCCAAATTGGTCGTTTATTCTAGCGTTAATGTCCATTGTTTTAAGTGCAATCTTTTGAACCACAGGGGGCGTATTGTCTATTACCTCTCCGAAGTTAAAGAGGAGAGGGTTTAGGGCTTCATTATTTTTATCCCTGATATCAAAGTGAAGGTGAGGCCCACTTGAGCCACCGGAGTTGCCCGAGTAAGCTACCAGATCTCCTCTTTGCACTTTAAAAGTACTTGGGCTAAAGAACAGATTTATATCGAAAGATTTTTTTCGGTACTGTTCCTTTCTCACATAGTCAGCTATTCTTTCCTCAAAACGATCAAGGTGACCGTACACTGTTGTTTGACCATTTGGATGGGTAATGTAAAGTGCGTTTCCATAACCTCCGGTGCTGATACTTATTCGTGAAACGTAACCCTGTTGAGCAGAAAGTACCGGCACCCCGATGCGGCCGTTGGTGCGTATATCAATACCGGAATGGAAATGATTACTGCGCAGCTCGCCCATAGTGCCCGCCAAAAGATTGGGTGATCCTGGTTCCACCGGAAAGAGATAGGTGTTTTCTTTTGTGCCTTTTTTATCCAGGTGATCTTCAGGCGCACTTAACTGCGCCAAAGAAGATTTTACAAATAATAAGAAAACAAAAACAACAAATCTACTTAACCTCAAATTCCAACAACTTTTCATTTTCAATATAGGCAGATAATCGATTTCCTAAGACTACAGGCCCCACACCCTTTGGTGTGCCTGTGAAAATCAAGTCTCCGGTTTTTAGTGTAAAAAATTTAGATAAATAAGATACTATATAGTCGAAGTTAAAAAGCATATGGCTTGTGTTTCCCTGTTGTTTCACCTTGCCATCTACTTCTAACTTGAAATTAATATTGTTTAAATCTTTGAATTTACTCACTGGAAAAAATGTATCGGACAATGGAGCAGATCCATTAAACCCTTTGGCTATATCCCACGGCAATCCTTTCTCCTTTGCTTTCTGTTGCAAATCCCTTGCCGTAAAATCAATTCCTATTCCAATGCAATCGTAATATTTATGGGCAAATTTTTCCTCAATGGCTTTCCCTTCTTTCGAAATCTTTAAAACTAACTCTACCTCATAATGAATATCTTTAGAAAAAGTAGGGTAATAAAAAGGCGCATTCTTTCTGATAATTGCTGTATCCGGCTTTGTAAAAATTACCGGCTCGTCAGGACGTTCATTATTTAATTCAGAGATATGTTCGGCATAATTACGCCCTACAGCAAAAATTCTCATCTTTAGGTTAGGTACGGTCTTCTACAAAGCTATGAACAATATATAGTCGAAAACGTTTTTTTTGGCTTTTTTATCACTTTTTTGATTTGTGGCAGTAACTTTGCTCTAACATTAAACGATATATGATCAGATCAATAACACTTTTATTCGGCCTTCTTTTTTTATATGCCTGTGCCACAGTTCCCGTAACAGGGAGGCGTCAGGTGAGTTTAGTTTCTAATGCCGAGATCATTCAAATGTCTACTGATCAGTACCAACAAGTTTTGAAGGAAAGCAAACTGTCTACCAATCAGGAGCAGGTGGCTATGGTAAAGCGGGTAGGGAAAAATATTGAAACTGCTGTAGAGCAATACATGGCAAGTAAGGGTGCATCTTCTGAGTTAGCAGGTTTTAAGTGGGAGTTTAATTTGATTCAAGATGATGAAACCGTTAACGCTTGGTGTATGCCTGGAGGTAAAGTAGCTTTTTATACCGCCATTATGCCCATTTGTAAAGATGAGGCAGGAGTAGCAGTGGTAATGGGGCATGAAGTGGCTCATGCCATTGCCAACCATGGTCGCGAAAGAATGAGTCAGGGATTAATTGCCCAATTTGGCTTAGGTACGTTAGGCGCGGCTATGGGGCAAAACCCCACCGCCACGCAGAGTATATTTATGCAGGCTGTGGGCATGGGCACCAATGTGGGCATGTTAAAGTTTTCTCGCAATCATGAATCTGAAGCAGACCATATCGGGCTAATCTTTATGGCCATGGCAGGGTACGACCCTCATGAAGCTCCGAAGTTTTGGGAGCGAATGTCCGCCTTAAGTGGGGGACAGCAACCTCCTGAATTTCTCTCCACCCACCCTTCCCATGAAACGCGTGTTCAGGATTTGGAAGGTTGGATTCCTGAGGCTATGCAATACTATAAGAAGTAATTTAAGGATACCAGAGCTAAGTACTTAATATTTATTTATTGAAGTTACTCAGTTTTATTTCTGTGAGTTTTCGCTTTGTGTCCAATGGGAAATCACTCTTCATTACCCAATCATAATAGGAGGGTTCGTCCTTTAATACTTGCTGAACGGATTTGTCTTTATGTTTTCCGAAATTGATAACTATCTCTCCCTTCTCATTTTTAATCATTCTTCCAGCCAAATCGACCATACTTGAAGTGGAGAGTTGATGCAAGACCTCCATGTCATTTTTAATTACACCGACTTTATTTCCGAGGGTGTCAACTACTGGCTGATTTTCATATTTAGAAATTTGAGCGATCAATACATTCATCGTGGCTTCAGTGTCGGCTTCAGCAGAATGAGAATTGACAAGCTCTTGATTGCAGTAAAAACGGTAAGCAGCACTTAGGTTTCTTTTCTCCATCATATGATAAATCCTTTGTGCATCGATGATTTTCTTGCGATCATAATCAAATTCTATCCCGGCACGCAGAAACTCCTCTACCAACATAGGTACATCGAATTTTAGAATATTAAAGCCAGAAAGATCAGCGCCTTCAAAAAAACGCGCATACTCTTTTGCTACTTCTTTAAAGGATGGCTTGCCAGCTACATCTTTATCATAAATGCCATGAAACACTGAAGACTCAGCCGGAATAGGAATTCCGGGGTTGATGCGATTGGTCTTTTTTAGTAATTCTCCATTTGGCATCATTTTTATCACAGCGATTTCTATGATGCGATCGTGAGTAACGTTTATGCCTGTGCTTTCTAGGTCAAAAAAGCAAATGGGCACTTTAAGATTTAACTTCATGCAGAAGAGTGGAAGGGTTTAGTAAATTAAAGTTTTAGGCTGTTGACAAATATCAAGGCTATTAAAATTTTCAACGCTCATTTTTAGGGTCTCCCTTCTGCTTCTTTGAAACTAGGTAATGCTTCATAAAACTGGTCATTGGTTATTCCAATTTTCTTTAACAATTCCTTAGCTGCTGATATATTTTGAAGGTTATGTTTTCCGGAAAGTTGAATGGGAACCTTGTCCTTGCCAGGTACTATGAGGTAGACTACTCCATTTTTTATCACATGATCATGCGTACTGTATCCAATGGCCAATACATCCGCTCTTTCCTTCTTCGCGATTTTCTCAGCTACTTTATCATCACTATTGTATATGAGTCCACCACTTTTGGACGAAGAATCGGCCAATAACTCAAATTGTCGTTCATATTCTTCTTTAGTGGTGTAAAAGTTGGCGGGATCCCATACGACTCCACTGATCACTGCAATATGATGATGGTAGTTAATAAAGTTTGGTGTCGCGTTCAGTGGTGAGCTGGGGTATTCATCACCATCAATTATAATAACTGGAGCATCAGTAAGTCTGATCCTGTTTTCCATTCCTTCCTGTAGTGTTCCAATTACGTAATCGAATTTTTGTTGAAAAAGCGACAAGACATGGATCAATAAGGCGGTGATTGTAGTTTTCTCATGACTGCCACAGATCACAATGCGCTGCTTGTTAATCGATTGTTTGTATATAAATTCAGAAAAAGAAAGTATGGGCAAACCAAGCGATTGGGCCTTGAGCAATTCCGGATTATCTTTTTTGGCATGCCTACCAAGGATAACGGCAGTAACAGAATTGTCAATTCTATCGGGAACCCACCCTAAAGTTGGTGGTAGCAAATTGTGCTTGCTGAGTTTGCTTTTGGACGGATTCTGAATATCTTCATCAGAAACGGAGATAAGGTGCCCTTGTTGGCCAAGCACAATGGCCAAATCACAGGTTACACCTTCTTCAATTGTTATGAAATGAATTTTTTGTGGATGAGACATCAAGTCCTAAATTAATAGTTAATGGCCAAGTTAAAAAAATGGATTGAAAAACAATGGGAATTAGTACGATGGATATTGGGTGTCAAGTTTGGCATCACCTTATGGTTATTTGAATATTATCAAGTTATCCATGTCAATAAAGAATAAAAAATTCACAGACGCAATTTATTCACAATTACACATGTTTTAATGTGGGAAACTTGTTTATCGAAACTTTTAGAATAGGGCAATGAGCATTGATACATTGATTAGGTTTGTTGCCCATTAAAGAAACTACTAGCCCAACAACCACTGTATGGAGCAAAGATCAAAGTCATTGAGGCCAAGTTCCGCTTATGGAGCAGGAAGTAAGTCAGGTAAGACTTTGGTGAGAGATCTCACTGGAAGTCTTGGCAAACTTCCGCCTCAAGCACTTGATCTTGAGGAAGCTGTCTTAGGTGCATTAATGTTAGAAAAGAATGCATTGACTGCGGTA
>JAHBUB010000080.1 GCA_019638285.1 Cyclobacteriaceae bacterium
GTTCTTTCATCCTGCATTTTCATAAGCCGTCTTAATCCACTCAATTACTTCTTTGTCAATGTCTTTTATGTCAGCAAGATTTATTTTATGCGAACACATTGGGTTTGGTTTTTCGGGTTCCAATTTCCCTTTTGGTTCTTGTCCTTTTAAGTTAATGCCAACCTCAAACCGTGTTTTTGTTGCAGGGTTTAAAGTCGCAAATTGTTTTTTACGTCTTAAACTCACGTAAGTATTTTTTGGTGCAATCTCAATGTCTTTTCCGAAAGTCTGAATTTCAGAAATGAGTTTATCGTAAATGGGTTTAAAATGTTCTTTCTCTTGATATTGTTTTGTTATCAAATTATTTTGGTTACCTGCTGAACCTGCATCCGATTCGTTTGCTTTGTGTACTACGAGATTTGCAAATCCGTGAGTAAACTCGTGTTGCTCTTTGAGAAATTTTATTATTTCTCCGTGCTACACAAAGTTTTAAGATTTCACAATTTTAATCCAATGTTCCAACGTTTTACCTGTGTTTTTGTGCAGGTTGTCTATCATTGTTTCTGTTGCTTTATCCATAGTATGTTTTTATCTCCAAAGTCCAATTATTAAGCCCATTACAATAAAACTGACGGTGACATAACCACCGTGTATGAGCATATATTTTGCAGATTTCCGTTCAAACTGCCCAATTGTAAAAATTGACATTGCTACCCATCCAAATCCTGCTAAAAAACCTGCAATTGCTCCCCAACTTGCAGTGGTACTTGCATCATTTAAATACATTGCCAAGTTAAAAGCCATTACAATTGAAAAAAGAAATGTTAGTCCAAAAATTTTGGGCATATTTCCTTTTTTTAGGTCGTCATCAGAGAAGTTGTTCTCTTTCATCCATACCTTGCCAAAAAGTATCGGTGAATACCAAAGACCACCAATTAAAAAATTTGAAAGTGCAGCTACAATTACTGCAAACCAATTAAGTGTTGAAATGTCCATAATAAAAATCGTTTTAAATTTGGAACAAATTTACTTTGTCTTTTATTCAATGTATTGTAAAAAATTAACCTATTTGTCAAGGGGTAAAAAATTCGGTACTGAATCATTGTACCCGTTTTTAATAAATTGAGTTGGATTAAAACCACTAAATTCCTGGAATTCCTTTATAAAATGTGATTGATCGGAATATCCCGTTTCATAAACAATGTCTGTCCAAACAATTTCTTTCTTTTGGTTGATGTTCGCTAATAAAGTGTTGAAACGAAAAATTCTATGAAAGACTTTTGGTGTCAGACCACAAAATTTTTTAAACTGGTCAATGAGATTTTTACTCGTTTTGGGATAATCTTTCAGCAGTTCATTGTGTTTAGAAAAGGGTACCAAGCAATGTTATTTAGTTCTCCATATCTTATTCCTGTTTCTCCGGCCAGTGCATACTATTGCATACCTGCTCAACAGTTGCTTGTCCAGTCCGACTGAATTTACGTACTGCCTTCATCAGGGTTTGATGCTTAGATTTTTTTTTAACTCATCAACATTTTTATAGCCCAGATTTTCAGCGGCTACCTCCAGATAAGAATCTAGTATAAGCGTATCTAAGTCCTTCTTAACTAATAAGGATCTAAGTTGTTCTACTTCTTTTTGCAGGGCTTTGATACGCCCTATTTCATCGCTGTTTTCCACGTAAACTCGAGTGTTTTTTAAGTCCTTTCGATCATACTTGTCAATCCATTTGTTAATGGTAGTACGGTTGATCCCATAGATCTTACCCAGTTCAGATTTGTTGTACTTGCCACTACTAAGTTCGGCTAAAATCTTGAGTTTAAAGCCTTCAGAATACCTTCTGTTAATTCCATCGTTATTGTACATTTTGCTACGTGTTGTGTAGCCTTTTTTCAGGACGGGTCAGCATGAGCTACAACGCCTATGTATGTGGTCGTGTGCCACCTTCCATAAGTCACTACTAAAATAGCGCCTTTTATGTTTCCCTCCAAGATCGGAAAAACATAGCGAAGAACTTATTACACTCTCAGATGCCCGCTATTGCTTTTATACAATGTGTGCGCCCAGCATGAGCGCAGGTATCGAAAAGATACCAAATATTCCAGAGAGTGAAAGTCTCTCACAGGCGAGTTGGTGAAGCCTGTTAGTAAGTCGCAAGGTGGTTTGCTGTGAAGCATGCATTGAAGGAAGCGAGACTACAAAGTCCGGTACTGACGAACAGAAACGGTATACAGAGGCTGGTTGAAGTGGATAAGTGAGCACATCTTCACAACGTCCTTGACCAATAAACTTCAGCCAGTAGATACCGCAGGAATCGGACGAAGGAATAGGCTCTTACCTGGGGAGGTCTCCTGATGTCGTGCACATTAAGGAGAAGTCAGCAGAGGCCATAGTAGTTGATAGGAACGAGCTGGAAAATATCCGGAGGTCTCACACATCAACGAAGGGCTTAACATTGAGTTGTTCCAAATGCTGTAAGGATCCGCCAACCGGTGGAAGCCTTGCGATAAGCGGAACAGAGAAACAGTAAATGAGATGATTGAAAAAGTAATCAGCAGAAAGAACATGTACAAGGCCTACCGCCAAGTCGTGTCGAACCAAGGCTCGGCAGGCGTGGATGGTATGCCCGTAAGCGAACTATTGAATCACCTGAATCGTAACAGGAATGCAATAGCCACAGCAGCATGTACCGGACGTTACTTACCACAAGCCATCTTAGGAGTATCGATACCGAAGAGCAACGGGAAGACCCGCCTCTTAGGTATACCCACCGTAACAGACCGTCTGTTACAACAAGCAGTAAGCCAAGTGATAAGTCCAAAGTTTGAAACGGACTTTACAGAACACAGCTATGGATTCCGCCCGAACCGCAATGCGCACCAAGCCGTACAACAAGCGCAGCAGAACATTCATGAAGGCTATGACCACATCGTGGACATAGACTTAAAGAACTTCTTCGATGAAGTCGATCATGTGTTGCTATTGCAATTGGTTTACCACAAGGTGAAATGCCCTTTGACCCTACGCCTTATTCGCAAATGGCTACGCGCCCCGATTAAAATTAACGGGCGATTGGTGAAACGAAGAAAAGGCGTACCACAGGGCAGTCCGTTGAGTCCGTTGCTTTCTAACATTCTGCTCCACGAGTTGGACAAGGAACTGGAGAAGCAAGGGCACCGCTACGTGCGCTATGCCGATGACTTTAGTGTGTACACCAAAAGCAAAAGCATGGCACGCGCGATTGGCAATAGCATCTTCTTGTTCTTAAAGAAGAAGCTCAAGCTATCGATCAATCGGGAGAAGAGCGGCATACGCAAACCTGTTCAATTCAAAATACTGGGTTACCAATTTGTGCCCACGTATCAGAAGGGAGACAAAGGAACGTATCAACTGGTGGCAAGCGACAAAAGCTGGAAGAACCTGAAGCGAAGTTTAAAAGCCATCACGAAGAAGACAGCACCAAGTACCTTTGATGAGCGTATTGCCAAACTGAAAGAGATTTACAGAGGGTGGATCAACTATTTCCGCATGGGAAATATGCAGAGCAAACTCAAAGAACTCGACAGCTGGCTGCGCAACCGACTTCGGTATTGCATCTGGGAAGATTGGAAGAAACCGGAACGGAAGAGAAAGAATCTCATTCGTCTCGGTATAAACAACAATCAGGCCTACGCATGGAGCAGAACACGAATGGGTGGCTGGGCAGTTGCCCAGAGTCCGATCATGGTTACGACCATCACATTAAAAAGGCTTATCAAAAGAGGGTATGAATCGATGCTCAAGTACTACCTAACGGTTTCTCCACAACTTAATGAACCGCTGTATACGAGACCCGTACGTACAGTGGTGTGAGAGGTACACCTCATCGCTTACAAGCGGTGAGGCTACCTACTCGATGTGCGCCCAGCATGAGCGCAGGTATCGAAAG
>JAHBUB010000081.1 GCA_019638285.1 Cyclobacteriaceae bacterium
GTTGTTTTACAATGGTGAGACCCAACCCCGTTCCTCCATATTTTCTGGTGATACTTGCATCCGCTTGACTAAAGCTTTCAAATATTCTGTTGAGTTTGTCTGCAGGAATTCCCACACCCGTGTCGGCTACATCAATTCGGATGTGTTGTGTTTTGTTATTTTCTTTTTCAAGTTGGCATTTAATACCGATATGACCACCATATGTAAACTTGAGCGCATTACCGATCAGATTAATTAGTATCTGGTTAAGCCGAAAAGGATCACCGATTAACACCTTACTTATGTTTTCATCCAGTAGATAATTGAGTGCAATACCCTTTTGTGCTGATTGCACAGAAAAGGAATCTACCACTGAGTGCAGGAGATCATTTAAATTGAATCCTATTTTTTCAAAATTAAGCTTGCCCGATTCAATGGATGCCAAATCCAATATGTCGTTAATAATGACTTTTAAATTGTCCGCTGCACTTTTTATTGCATTGAGGTAAGTGGCTTGTTCCTTAATCGTAGGATTCTGGCTCAATAAAGTGGCCATTCCAGCGATCCCATTAATGGGTGTACGAATTTCGTGACTGACATTGGCCAAGAATTGTTCTTTTGCCTTTTGCGCCCGAAGAAGTTCTGCGGCATCTTCTTTACGTTGCGTAATGTCCCGACAGTCCAATATCAGTGCATTAATTTTTTCTTTATGTTTAAGATTTATTGAATTGAATTCCAGGTATTTATATGATTTATCCTTACATAAAAACTGGAACTCAACAGACTCGTTAAACCGTTTAGTTGTGCTGGTTTTATAGTCGCGTCTAAATTGACTCAATGTTCCCGGAAGGATGAGGTCAAAGAATTTTTTACCTACAAGACTCTTGGATTTATAACCTAGCGTGTCTTCAACGGAATCATTGTGGTATAAGATCTCACCGTTATAATCCACGATAAAAACAATGTCCGATCCATCCTCTACAACGGACTTATAAAACAGACCCTTCCTAACAAACTCCTTTATATCTGTCATTTGATTCCGGCTTGATCCATCTCTTTTATGTAACGGTATATTGATGATTTTCCAATCTCCAACCGCTTTGCTACTTCCATTACATTATTGTCATATTTATTTAAATAATTTCGAATAATATGGTAGACGTAATCCTGTAGTTTCATTTCCTTTAGCATAAACGAATCTCGAGGAGCGTTGGAGAAGGTAATATCCTCAACATTGATTTGACCATTCTCGGCCATTACTGCGGCAAGTTCAATTACTGATTTTAGTTCTCTTATATTACCTGGGAAAGGATATTGGAGTAACTTCTCTTGCGCTTCTGATGTGATTTTAATCTTTTTGAATTTATTTTCATCAGTAAATTGATCTAAGAAAAACTTGGCCAACAGCACCACGTCATTGCCTCGTTCGCGAAGCGGGGGAAGTTGTATTGGAAGCCCTAACAATCTGTAAAAAAGATCTTCTCTAAAACGCCCTGCTTTTACTTCATCCTGTAGGTTTCGATGAGTGGCTACTATGATCCTGACATCGATCTTAATTACCTCATTGCCACCCACTCTTGATAATTCTCGCTCTTGGAGTACCCTCAATAGCTTCGATTGGAGGTTAAGATCCATTTCACCAATTTCATCTAAAAATAATGTGCCTCCTTCTGCTTCTTCAAATTTTCCAATCCTTCTGCTTGTAGCTCCGGTAAATGCTCCTTTCTCATGACCAAATAACTCACTTTCAATAAGTTCCTTTGGAACGGCCGCAATGTTTACGGCAACGAGAGATTTCTTTTTTCGAGTCGAATTATAGTGAATTGCTTTAGCGACGAGCTCTTTTCCTGTACCGGTTTCGCCTGTGATAGAAACTGTAATATTAGTTTTAAGCGCTTTTTCTATCAGGCTGAATACCTTCTTAATGGGCTCACTATTTCCAATGATACTTTTCTCAAATTCGTATTTGGTGTTTATTTCTTCCTTCAGTCTATCAATTTCTTTGATAAGTGAAGACTTATTCCTGGCATTATTAATGGAATTGAGAATTCGATCCTTTGCTTCTTCATCCTTTGTGATGTAATCAAATGCTCCTGCTTTTAACAACCCCACTGCAGTGCCTATTTTTTCCTGAGCGGAGACAATGATGACACTAATATCCGGATCAAAGGCTTTTATTTCCTTCAAAACTTCTTCTCCAGATATATCAGGAAGAGAATAGTCCAATGTTACAATAGAGGGGCGTTTATTGAGCGCACCAAGGAATTGTTTTCCTGTGGTAAAATATTCCACCTCAAGGTCAGGATTGAGGCCTAATACATATTTTATAAATTTGGTATAAGTTTGATCATCTTCTACTACAAATATTTTTACGGGATCTTTCTCGTACATATGTATGTTTTTCGGCAATGTAAATTAATGACTCCAATACTTTTATTCAAAACTTTCATAATTTACGCTTAATTCAAGTTTTTACACATTATAATTTGTTCAATTAATGATACCAGAATTTGATAATCTTACTTCCTCTGAAATAGAACTCATTCTCAAGGGCCCAATTTTAGCCTGTATTTTGATTGCAGGAGCGGATGGTAATATTGACAATAAAGAGATTAAGGGGAGTATTGAGTTAGCTAAGGATAAACACAAAAATGCAATAGGTAGTCATCTCGATAAGTTTTATCTGATGGTAGTTGAAGATTTTGAAGATAAGCTTAAAATGGTATTACAGAGTTATCCTTTAGATGCACTCAAAAGAAATGCAATGATTACGGAGGAACTCACAGCGCTCAGCCAATTGCTGACCAAATTGGATATCAACTTTGCCAAGGAATATTATATAAGTATTAAAGACATTGCCCTTGGCACTGCCGAATCATCTGGAGGAATATTGGGGAGTAAATCGG
>JAHBUB010000082.1 GCA_019638285.1 Cyclobacteriaceae bacterium
AAAAAAGACCAGACACTGACACTGTCCTATGAGAATGGTTCCGTCGCCGTGGTTAGGATAGTCTCAAACAAAAAATACCTGAAGCTCTCCCTCGTTTCATTATCAGAAAGCAGCGAGATCGAGGGGGTTCAATGGGGCCCTTATCACACCAGCATCACCAACCTTTTAGGTGAAATTATTGGTGTAGCCCGTGACACCAGCGAGGCAGTGAACTATGCCATTGGCATGCTGGCTCTTGATGACAATACGCTCGGTGGCACTTCTGAAACTGTGGGTGATGCCGCCCCCTTTCAATACATCATTCACAGTGCCGATACCGTTCGTGCGCCGCTGCCAGCAAATTTACATGAGGGGCAGGTGTTCACATTAGGGGGCAACGGGATCACAGATGTTGATTTCTATTCTCATAAAGAGCCTTATTACCGCATCATGTATGGAAATGCTGCCCGGGTGGATTTGAAAGGAAGAATTTCAATATCCTATCACTCCAGGGATCGTTCGCGCAAAAGACAGGTGCACTTTTCCCTGATTCCCAATATGGCCGTGAACATTCCCAATCATATTGATGTGGAGCCTTTGAAAGACATCGGCTTCATTGGATCATCCGTTGCTTTGTGGGGCAGTCCGGATAACATTGCCCTGATGGATGTGATACGGAATATTGTCCTTTCCGAAAAACTCCCTTATCCTACTATCAATGGAAAATGGATTAAAGATCCCGCAGCATTTGTACCGGATGCACTCACCAGCGGCAATCAGTACGACAGCATCATTGCCTATACTTCCAGGCTGGGTTTTAAAGCCATTAGTTTGTACGACCAGGGCTTCCTCCGGGCCAACCGTGGAAACGAAGGTTACCTGGATGGCAAGAACTTTGAGAAAAAACCTATCCGGCTTAGTTCTGGAAATCTATCTCATAAAGAATTCGCACAGCTCGCAGCACAACGGGGAATACTGGTGGGCAGAACGCCTATCACCACTTCACTGGCGCCAGGAACCAAAGATGCAAGCCCTGTTCCAAGTGACAGCCTCTGTTACCAACAACGGCGGGTGCTTCAAAAAGAATTGACTCCTCTGGACACTTTAATTTTTATAGACGACACCACCTACATGAATGAAATTGCCAGTTGGGAAGGCCATTGCGAAAACCTCAACATCATAAAAATCGGAAAGGAACTGATCCATTTCCTCGGCGTATCAGAACAGGCACCCTATCGATTGTTAAATGTAAAACGCGGCTATTGGAATACTATAGCCAGCACACACCAAAAAGGTGCCCCCATTGACAAAGTCCAGGTAACAATTAACTATGGTTACGATGGATTGATCCCTAATATGGCACTGCAGGATGAGATTGCAAAATATTTTGCGGACGTCTGTCATCTCAACCAATTAGGGTACTACGATTTTGACGGCCAGGAATTTTTATTCAACAACGGGCACGGATATTACTCTGCCAAGCGCTTTTTCCGAACCATGTTTGAAAAAGCGGCTCAATTAAAAGTACCTTATATCCGTTTTACCGGGGCAACTTTGTCTGAAGGCTCCTGGCATTACCAAAGTGTTTGGAATGTGGGTGGTGGAAAAAATCTCTACGATGCAGAAAAGAGGATTTGGGGTAGCACCACCAGCCAGGGAAAGGATCTCAAAGATGTGACCCTATCGAACTTTTTCCCTGTAGGCATGGGGATGAACTTTCCGATCAATGCACAATCGACAGTGGAACAATACGAACATATCGAGGCAATAGCGATCGGTGTAGGAAGTACGTACAGTATGCAGTTGAATCAAAAAGATGTGGAAAGTTGCAAACAGAAAGAAGCTATTTTCCATGTCATAAGGACCTGGGAAGATGCCCGAGCCGCCAATGCATTTCCCTCATACATCCGAAAACAACTATCGGATCCTTCGAGAAGCTGGAGACTTGAACCCGGAAAAAAAACGGGGATCTGGATTTTATATGAGATGATTAATGGCAGCAAGAACGAACCAACTGTTTTAACAAGGGCAAAAGGATATTAGAATAGAAACACTACCAGTCCGTTTCGATCAGCAGAATCACGTTGAATTATCGTCGAATTACAAATCCAAATTGACTGTGCGGGAAGCAGGCAGGGACTTACTAAATGTATTATTGAAAAAGTTAGAACGGCCATTAAGACACTCATCAGGTTGCAATAACTCTTTTGAAAATGAAGTCTTTCTTACAAATAGGAATTAAAAGGTGATATTTAGAAATTTGTCTAAAGAAACAATTTTATATGATTCAGACAATGCTAAAAAGGACTATTTCGAAGAAATTTCTTTTATGTGGGGGCAGCGGCACTTTTACAGTTTTTGCTCTATCCTATAAAGAAATTGAGCCATGAGCACATTTCATTTTTTGAAACTGACCACTATTGCCACAT
>JAHBUB010000083.1 GCA_019638285.1 Cyclobacteriaceae bacterium
ATCCAATCCATATCACTGATAATTAATGATTTATTACAATCTAATGAATAGGAAGATTAATGAATATTGGTGTCTGCAATCCTATTGATGCTGCTTATATTTGAAACTTATTTTCTATGCACAAATGAATTTTGTTGAAGAATTGCAATGGAGGGGTATGATACACGATGTCATGCCAGGTACTGAGGACATGTTGAAGAAAGGATCTACGGCTGGGTACATTGGTTTTGACCCCACAGCTGACTCACTCCATATTGGCAACCTGGTTCAAATTATGATGTTGGTTCACTTTCAAAGGTGTGGACACAAACCATTCGCTTTGGTGGGAGGCGCTACGGGTATGGTAGGCGATCCTTCCGGAAAATCCAGTGAACGGAACTTACTTTCTGAAGATGTGCTCCGACACAACCAAAATGCCGTAAAAAAGCAATTGGAGAAATTCTTGGATTTTAGCGGGTCTAATAAGGCTGAAATGGTGAACAACTATGACTGGTTCAAAGACTTCACCTTCCTCGACTTTATCAGGGATGTGGGAAAGCACATTACAGTCAACTATATGATGGCCAAAGACTCTGTAAAGTCAAGAATGGAGACAGGCCTCTCTTTCACAGAATTCAGTTACCAACTCGTGCAAGGCTACGATTACTATTGGCTTTACAAAAATAAGAATTGCAAGATTCAGATGGGTGGATCGGACCAATGGGGAAACATTGTAACAGGAACAGAACTCATCCGGAGAAAAGCGAATGGAGAGGCGTATGCACTCACTACACCTCTTATCACAAAGGCCGATGGAACAAAGTTTGGGAAAAGTGAAGGTGGAAACATTTGGTTAGATTCTGCACGCACCTCCCCCTATAAGTTTTATCAATATTGGCTCAATTCGTCAGACGAAGACGCGGTGAATTTCATAAAGATTTTTACTACCTGGTCAAAGGCCGAAATCGATACACTTGTCGCCCAACATCAGTCTGCCCCTCACGAAAGAAAATTACAAAAAGCGCTGGCCGAAGACATTACCATTCGGGTTCACTCGACCAAGGACTATGAGATGGCTGTGAAGGCTTCAAACATCCTCTTTGGCAATAATGTAACGGAAGATCTTGAAAGTCTGGATGAAATAACGCTGCTCGCTTTGTTTGAAGGTGTGCCACAAGCACAGTTGACGAAGATTGATCTTGAAAACTGCACATCGATAACGGAACTACTTTCAGAGACAACGAAAAGCACCATATTTCCCTCTAAAGGGGAAGCCCGAAAAATGATTCAGGCAGGAGGAGTCAGTATCAACAAGGCTAAAGTGACTGACCCAAATCAAAAACCCACCTTTAATCTCTTGCTCAACAAGTATCTCCTCGCACAGAAGGGTAAAAAGAATTATTACCTAATTAAAGTTGAATAATCGTATAGATGCTGGCGTGGTGATAGATTCTTAGCAAAAAGTTGAATACAATCCTCGGAACTTTACAAATAGGTAATGGACTCAAAATGTCTGGTGATTTTTTATACTTGATTCATTTTATCTCCTCGTAGACTTTACTTATATTTTTTTAATTTCAACACGCCTGTTTTTTGATTTACCCTCTTCAGTGCTGTTGTCAGCAATGGGTTTATCCTGCCCAAAACCTACGGTTTTAATCCTGTCACTGGTGATGCCCTTTTTTCCTAAAGCGGTCTTTAAACTTGCGGCACGCTGTTCAGACAGCATTTGGTTGGAAGTCTTATTACCCACATTGTCTGTGTGCCCCTCTACAGTGATCTTGAGTGACGGATTTTCTTTCATCATCTGATAAAGCGCATCTAATATACTTTGAGACTCACTTTTTATGGCCGACTTCCCCGTTTCAAAATTAATATAGAGGGTGAGTGCATCACCAGCATTTATCTTTTCAAACATTTCATTGGCGGTGATTTCCTGTTTCATTCCTTCCATTGTCAGTAGAACAAATGTGAACTGGTCCACTGGATTATTGAATAAATTGTAACTCCCAAGCCAATATTCGG
>JAHBUB010000084.1 GCA_019638285.1 Cyclobacteriaceae bacterium
ACTCCAGGGTTTTTTTCGAGTCCATTAACAAAACAATACTTAGATCATTTAATACTTCAGAGGCATCATCTATCAGCAGTTTTAACTTCTTAAGCTCTGGAGAAGCAAGCTTAATTTCATTCTCTAAAAGAGCTGACTCGGTGGGTGATTCACTTAGTACCTTATTGAATTTTTCGAGTATTTGACCAAGGGTGCTTTCTATTACATTTTGGGAAAGTTCTTCAAGCGAAAACTTTTTTGGATCATTTTCATAAACAGATATCCTTTGAAGTGAGCTCTTTACCTTCAAGGAATTTATACCTCTATCTATAACTGTTGATCTAAAAAGTTCCTGTGCTTCAATCGTTTGGTTTAATGTCACGGGCTTGTTGTACATGTCAAGGCCCGTTGCTAGCCTTATATACTTAAAAAGCTCAGCTTGTGAAGAAGATTTTAACATTGGATTTGAAGAAGGGTTGATGTCAATAGCCATTCCTAACTGATGCCTACTAACACCGTCATCTGTTGACTTATGCGCTCTAAAGCCATTTGAAATAGTCAAGACCTTAGAAAGTTCAGCGTAATCACCTGGACTAAGGCTCTCTTTAATAAGTTTTAAGGCATATGCAAACCGCTTGTGCATAACAATTGACTCACCCAAAAACTCAAACCAGATTAAGTTTTCATTTAGATAATCCAATGGATTAATATCTTCATCAAGACCTAGATTTTGAATAATCAAGTTCTTTTGACTTGTATAGTCTGAAAAACTTGCTTTGGAATCTACATTCTTAAATTCAAATTGTTCCCATTTTTCCCTATCCTCATTCACGTTAAACACCTTTTCTGCATAACCAGAAACAGAGGTTTTCAGCTCCCCTGATAAGCAGTCGATTAAATTTGTGAAGCATAAAACCACTGAATCCCAAGTACTCTCAAGTCCTCCAAAAACCTTAATTTGAATCTTAAATGGACCTGTCTCATATAAAATTCTGTCCTTTTTATCAGTCGCCAAAAAACCATCCCACTCAACCCTTCCGATATCCTCCAATTCCAATTCTTTTTCATAGACTAAGTTGTCGTTCTTGTCACGTACCTGCAGAGTGGCTCTAAATTTCTTATCTGGATGTATTCCAATTGCTTCTTTGAGATTTCTTATTCGATAATTAATTATCATTTTATTAACTCCTGGAGTGAAGTCTGACGTCACATCGATAAATTCAACCACAATCTCCCCTCCCAATACTCTCTCAAGTGCCCCCTCATCATCCCCCTCAAATAGTCCCAACACCCCCTCAGGATTGTGAATATGATCCCACTGCCATTTATCGAGGCGAGTTTTAGCAGGGTAGTCCATCAGGTTTTCGGTTACGCCCTGAGACAAGGAAGGATACTCACTAAAGGTGTGTTTCAAATGAAAGGCTCCATGACCTAATTCGTGAGCTATGGTTTTTACAACATCTGCATTGTTATGGGCGTCCACAAAAATGAAACCTGCCTGCTTTTTGCGTGGCATATAGCCCAGCTTGGATTGACTGGTAGCATTCTTTACCAGAAACAAATAATAGGTATCACTGGCCATTTCATGAGCTGCTGTGTAGGCGCGAAGTATTTTTTTCATGTCCTCGGTATAATTACTCAGCAATCCGCTACCTCCATCATCCAGGGCATTCTCGTCTATTCCATTCACGGTTATACTTTGT
>JAHBUB010000085.1 GCA_019638285.1 Cyclobacteriaceae bacterium
ACTGCTGCGCCCACGCACACTAATACGTTAACGAGTCTTTCGGTGGATTTGTTTGTGCCTGCCATAAAGAAGAGAATTTTTGTTTTTTTGAATAGGGTTTTTCTGATTTAAGATTTCAAAAGGTATCGATTATCATGTACGCGACACCGCATTAACAACGTCACAGCACATAATTCGTTTTGTTATAATTGTTTCTATAAGCCTGTTATATAATTCAATCAAATTTTCAAGCCCATCTTATTTACCCCGTTTGCCGGAGGATGGGGGAAGATCAATTACACAACGGAAGCCAATGTAAGACTTAGCAGTATCCTGGTATTCGTATGTACGGGTACTGGTTTGGAGGAAGTAGCCTACATCTTTCCAACTACCGCCGCGTAAAACCTTACGTTTCATGCGCGGAGGGTCACTGTCTTTCGCATTCCAGCGAATATCAGGATTCATATCGTGTTGAAAATTATAAGCACCTTCGTAGTAGAAAGAAGAAGTCCATTCAGCAACATTGCCAGCCATATTATACAACCCGAAATCATTGGGCCAATAGGCATCTGCTCTAACAGGATATAAACCTCCATCCTCAGCATAGTTACCGCGGCCAGGTTTGAAATTGGCCAGTAAGCAACCTTTTTTATTCCTGAGATAGTAACCACCCCAGGGGTAAGGTGCCTGTGAGCGACCACCACGGGCGGCATATTCCCATTCAGCTTCCGTAGGTAACCTGAAATCAGATTCCTGTGTTCTTTTCTGCGACTCAAGATAACTGTTCAGGAACTGGGTTCTCCATTCGCAGAATGCTACCGCCTGTTTCCAGTTCACGCCTACTACAGGGTAATTTCCAAAAGCCGGATGTGAAAAATATCTTTTTGACATAGGCTCGTTGTAAGAATACGAGAAGTCGCGAATCCACACCAGGGTGTCCGGGTAAATAGGCACATCTTTCTTAACAATGAACTTTGAGCGGGTTTGAGAAGCATTTTCCTTTCTGCCAGCTTCCTTATAGTCAAAAGTTTCTGAGTGGTATATTAATTTGTTGGCGTCCAGCTCTCTTTTACCAAAAATGCGGTTATCAGGAGAAACGATCATCGCATCGAGCTGTTCAACCGTTTTGGGGTCGCTCCATTTAATGGCCTGGATTTTTTTCCAGTCAAGACTGTTGCCATCTTTAGACTTGTAACCCAATTTATCTCCAGCAATTGAATCACGAACCCAATTCACAAACTGGCGATACTCGTTATTTGTGATTTCGGTTTCGTCCATCCAAAAACCATTGATGGTAATTTGTTTGTTACGTGCTGTAAAAGCAAAGTTGATATCCTCATCACTGGGTCCCATGTGAAAGGTTCCCTGAGGAATATAGACCATTCCGGGTGGTTTGGGAAGGGTATATTTCCCCCCGGGCGCTACGCCTAGTAACTGTCCTCTGAAATCCTGCGATTTGGAGGATTTTGACTTGCCACAACTTGCTAGCGCCAGAGCAGATGTTGCCACTACAACGAGGTTAAATAACC
>JAHBUB010000009.1 GCA_019638285.1 Cyclobacteriaceae bacterium
AGTATAGTAGTTATGATCAACATCCCACTCAAATCCGGTTTTGGGATAAAGTTTATTCCCTTCCACATTCGATTTTGCGGTCTCCAACATCATTCCGCATGCTCCAGACTCACGACAAAGCTCTTTCGCTTTTTCAATCAATCCTATAGAAAAGCCTTGTTTTCTATAATTTATATGAACAAATAGATCATTGAGCAGTCAAAACTTTTGCATCCTTGTAGAGGAGAACAGTGGATAAAGTTGGACAAATCCGGTCATTATGTTTTTATCAGTGAATGAAATAAAGATTTCAGATTCTTCCTTTTCAATCCGCTCTTTAAGAAACGATTGGGCCCCAGCCATATCAGAATCTTTTTTGTAAAAAACTCTATACTGATCGAACAATTCAGCCAAAGACCGAAGGTCACTTAATTCTGCCTTTCTTATGATCATCCTTAAATCTCATTTTTGAGTTTAGCCTATCTTCTACTCAAGATAGAAATTTTGTTTATTATTGACCTAATCCCAAAGCTTACTACTGTATCTTTAATTAAAACCTAAACCGAAATAATCATGAGTTCAGATCGCAGGAAATTTATAAAACAAATGGGGCTCGGCCTTGCTGCTACAAGTTTGGCGGCAAGCCACCTTGCATGTTCAGATTCCAGTACGCCTTCCAATGGAGATTCAGAAAGCCTGCTCGCAACCCGTGAAGGACAACCAGAGCCAGCACCCCTTGGATACGACAGACTTCCTGTTGAATGGTATAAAGCAACGACACAACGCTTAAAAGATAGAATTGCTAATAAAGGTGTTGATGCCATTCTAATACAAAATGATATCAACGCGGTATATTATACTGGCTGCTTCAGAGGGAGTGGCGAGCGAACTACCTGGGTGTTATTTCCAATGAATGAAAAGGATACCGCTTATTGGTACGGTCCTGCGATCGATCGTGATCTTATTACTTCATGGTGGGCCACCGAATTTGAGTACTACTTTTGTTATCCACATGCTGTTGGCGGATTTCCCAACAAAGGACAGGTAGTTCAAGGTGAACGAAAAGATCTGTTTGAATGGTTGCTAGAAGGACTCGAGAAAAAAGGGATGGCAGGTAAAACCATCGCTACCGATTTCACACCATCACCAGCGCAGTTAGCTACTGCCAGTAAAATATTGCCTGGGGCAGTATTTGTAAATATTAGTGATGAATGTTTGCAGATGAGAATTATTAAAACCAAAGAAGAGATCGCACTCTTTCAACGCACTTATCGCTATTTTGATAAGGTGCATTCCTTTGCAAGAGACTTTATTCTCGAACATGGTACCCATGTCACGGACTTTGAAATCGGGCAAGCATTGCAATTGTACGCGATACAAATGATAATGAATGATATAAAATATGATGGGCGCCCACATTCAGCTGTAGGCATTGATTCCACCTCACATTATGTGCGAACGGGAGTCTCTACAGCCTACCCTCACCCCAATCAATTCTTCTATAACAAAGTAAAAAAAGGCGAATCGTTATATGTCAATACAGATCTATACCTCGGGGGCATGGGTGGAGAGTGTTATAGAAATTATCTGATCGCCCCATGGACTGATCATCAAAGCAAGATGTGGGAAATTGTTTCTGACACCGTTCAGATTATGGTAGAAGAAAGTAAACCCGGGGCTATCTGTTCTGATGTTGCATATAAAGTACATCAGCATCAGGTAAAAAATGGAATGCAACAATATATCTACCATCGGCCAGGTCACGGTACCGGACAAAATCTTCAAGGGCATCAGGCACCTTTCCTTTCACTAGGTGATTATACTCCCATGCAAGAGGGGATGATGTTTAGTGTAGAACCTGGTTTATATGATTCGGAAAAGGGAATTGGTATTAACCCAAGTGATAATTTATTGATTACCAAAAATGGCGCAGTGTTGATGAGCCGAGTTCCTTTTAGTAAGGAGTGGAGTTACCTGACTTTGTAATGTTCAAATTATTATTCCTTGCGGATAAACAAGCCATATCGTTCAGTCACTTCCACATCTGGAGACTTTGCGATGTGGCCATTGATAATCACATATTCGAAACCATCAGCATATAGATGTGGCGCTTCATAAGTTGCATTGTCTTTTACTTCTAAGGGATCAAATACCAGGAGGTCAGCCTTATATCCAACTTTCAATTCACCACGTTTTTTCAATCCTATGATAGAGGCGGGCAATGAAGTCATTTTTCGAATGGCATCAGTCAACTCAAGGCTGTGCGTTTCATTTACGTAATGGCTTATCATTTTAGCAAATGAGCCATAGCCCCTAGGGTGGTGCATGGTAGGTGAGCCATCAGAAGAAATGCACACAAGTGAATCCTTGATGATTACGGTCTCCAATTCTTCATCCATTACAAAATAGGCACCCGATCCTCCTTCAGGCCCTACTACATCAATTAATACTTTTTCAAAAGACATCTTCAATGAGTCCGCTACTTGTGCCAAAGTCATTCCCTGCCACTTTCCATCACCAAATAGGGTAGCCTCCGGACCATTGCGCCTAATAATTTTACTTCTTAAAAAATCCTCTAACTCACTTCTTCGAGAAGCCCTCACCTTTTCAAAATTATTTGGAGCCTTCGCCCAATCGGGGAATACAATTCCAATATCAGTATAACTTGCGGTATAAGGATATGCGTCAGCAGTTACTGTTATTCCTGTGCGCCTTGCAGAATCCAAAATCGAAAGTAGATGTTTCGCTCTTTCTTCACCTTTTCCATACACCACTTTAAGATGAGAAATATGAACAGGGGCAAATGCTCCCTGAAGTAATAATTCATGAATAGATTTTTCAATCTGATCATCATCCTCATTGCGCATATGACTCATGATAATACCTTCGTTCTCTCCCACCACTTTAGCAAGGGCTTCCATTTCGGGCGACTGGGCATAATAACCGGGTGTATATTCCAAGCCTGTACTCAACCCAAAAGCACCCCGCATCATACTTTGTCTTAATATCTCCTGCATGGATGAAAGTTGTTTCTCCGTAGGTTGAGGCGCATAATTGGTACCCGATAATTCCCTTAGCGTACTATGACCCACAAATGTGAGTACATTAACACCTAAGCCTGTTGAATCAATTTGGCTCATCCATGGGGAAAGGTTTTCAGATGCATAACTAAAACCATCTTGTCCTAAACAAATAGTGGTCACACCCATATTCATAAAGTTCTTGAAGTCAGCCTCCGCCACAGGATCCCCATGGGCATGGGCATCTATAAATCCCGGAGTCACTACTTTTCCCTTTGCATCAATCAATTGATCAATATCTACTTTTTCTCTATCGACTTTACCGATGTAAGCAATGCTATCGCTACTAATCAAAATATCTCCTGAGAATTTCTCTCGTCCAGTTCCATCAATGATAGTGGCATTGGTTATTAATATATCAAAACTTCCCTCTGGGGAATCAGGTTGGCTACAGGAAAAAGATATGATTCCCAAAAAAACAAATGATACAATCTCTACAACAATTCGAAGTTTCATAAAATACTTTTTATCCATCCACCATCTACAGCAAGGGACACTCCAGTGATATAACTTGCCCGCTCGCTCGCCAGGAAGGCCACCGCTGCCGCAAATTCTTCTGGCTGTCCAAATCGTCCCAAAGGAATTTCAGAGGTGACATTCGCAACCGCAGGATTATTTTCTATTAATTTAACCAACCTGGCCGTTTGTGTATAGCCTGGCATTACATTGTTAACAGTAATATTATATTGCCCCAACTCGTTGGAGAGTGATTTCATTAAACCTGCTACAGAGGCCCTCACCGCATTGGATAATACAAGATTATTTACGGGTTGCTTCACTGCCTGAGAAGTAATGGCGATAATGCGTCCCCACTTTTGTTTTTTCATACCCGGTAAGAAACCATTGACCAAGCCAACAGCACTCCCCAACAATTGCTGCGTGGCCTTTTCCCAATCCTTCTGACTAAACGATTCAAACTGGCCAGCGGGAGGGCCTCCTGTATTGGTTACTAATATATCAACCTTTTCAAATTCCTTTAATGCAGCAGCTATAATATGGTCGCGATCCTTTGCATCAGACAAATCACCAGTCACTGCTAGCACGCGGGCTCCAATAGACTTAATCTCTTTCGCGGTTTCCTCAAGTGTTTCTATATTTCTTCCGCAGATAATTACGGAAGCTCCTTCCTCAGCCAACAATTTTGCGACCGCCCTTCCCAAACCCTGACTTGAAGCAGCTACAAAAGCCACTTTATTCTTTAATCCTAAGTCCATTACTTTCTATTTTCTAAGATAATCATCAGTACCATTCAACCAATCCTCCCTTGGTGGCGACCATGAGTCTATCTCCACCACATCGCCAATCATCAACGCTTCGTGTGGCACATTGGATGGGATGACCACCACATCTCCAGCTTCTAAATCCATTTGCTGCTCTTTGTTGGCCCCAAACCAAAATCTCATTTTCCCAGAAACAACTTGTGTAATCTGTTCGTGAATGTGATGATGCAACGGCACTATAAACCCGTCTTTAAAATTCATTTTAGCAATCATCATTTTCTCTCCAGTGATGATTCTTCTTTTCATAGATGGATTCACTTCTTCCTGAGGGACAGCATCCCAATTAATTTTTTCTACCATAAGTGTGGTTAGTGTCTCGTTGAACAATCTTTCAAAGACTAAGATAAAGTATTTCGTTTAAATGTACGGTATCGCACACATATGTACACTTTTGAATGTTCGCAGAAATCAAAACATTGAATAGAGTGCGTTCTTGCCCAATTTCTCAACTGGCATGTTCCTTGATAAAATAACAGTGCACAAACCAATCCAAATATGCGGACTTTCTTTACAATCGCGCTCACCCTTCTTGCCATTACCACATTTGCCCAACAAACAGTCAACGCAAAGGATATTATTAAAAAGATTAACTCGGGTGAAGATGTAGCCTATAAAAATATAGCAATTGAAGGATACCTTGATTTAACCGATTTGAGTAATAGAAGGCGCACCGAATCTTCATTTGATTTCTTTGGGAAAGGGAATGATACCTATGAGAGTTCGGTAGAAGGATCACTTACCTTCATTAACTGCACTTTTACTGATGATGTGATTGCCTATTACCACGAAGAGCGGAACAATGATACTTTTGTCGCTCACTTCGAAGGAGATGTAGTTTTTCAAAACTGTACGTTCAAAAGAAAAAGTGAATTCAAGTATTCAGAGTTTAGAGAAAATGCTGACTTCAATGGTTCAGTATTTAACAGAGAAGCCAACTTTAAATATGCAGAATTCTCAGATGCACCAAATTTCTCAGATGCCCGCTTCAGAGATGACGCCAATTTCAAATATGCAGAATTTCCTCAAGGCGCGTCCTTTCAATCAACTACATTTATGCAGTTGGCCAACTTCAAATACACAAAATTTCGTACTCCACTTAACATCAAAAATATTCAATTTAGAGGGGAGGAGGATTTCAAATACACTAAAGTAGATGGACAAAGTTTCTCTTCTTACTTACTCGAAAATCGCTAAAATTTGCGTGATTGTCCTACACCGGGCTTATGCATTGCCTCTAAACGGTTTGTGATTGCACTTATAAAGTCATAAGACCATTTATCAAGTGTGGTTCTCAACAAAGAGGTAATCAAATAAATTTACGCGAAATTAGGCGTGAATTGAGATCATCTATTGGAATAGCTTTAATCTTGTTATTGGCTACCTCAGTCATTGCACAGGAAATCTCCAGGAAGACCATAAATATTAATGAGACCGATGCGCTCATCAAGATTGATGGGATACTTGATGAGCCCGTCTGGAAAAACATTATTCCAGCTAAGGACTTTTATCAAACCTACCCTTACGACTCTTCCTTATCCAATACACAATGTGAAATTTATCTCACGTATGATAAAATCAATATTTATATAGGCACTAAATGCAATGATCTCGAGCCAATTAAAAAATTCGTTATCCTTTCAAAGCGCAGGGATTTTAGGGGGTCAGGTATTGAAAGTGTAAATATCCTGTTGGATCCATTTATGGATCAGACAAATGCTTATTCATTTGGTATTAATCCCCTTGGCGTACAAAAGGAAGGACTGGTGGTCAATGGTGGAAATCAATCGGAGGACTTTTCTTTAGACTGGGACAATAAATGGAAGGGTGAATCTTTCATTGGAGATGGATTCTGGACTTCAGAGATGGCTATCCCCTTCAAAACAATTCGATTTCCTGAAGGTTCTACCAAATGGTATTTCAATTCCTATCGCGTGGACAGTAAAACTAACGAGCGCGCCACCTGGAACAGAGTGCCACGAAACTTCAGGCCTTATTCTTTATCTTATACCGGAGAATTGATTTGGGATAAACCCTTGCCGAAACCCGGAGCCAATGTTTCCTTCATCCCTTTTATTTCTTCCGGCATTAATAAAGATTTTGAAGAAGGTACTGAATCCTCTTTTCAAAGCGCCATTGGGGGTGACGTAAAGATTGCACTGACAACCTCTCTTAATCTGGATTTAACACTCAATCCCGATTTTTCCCAAGTTGAAGTTGATAAGCAGGTAACCAACGTGGATCGTTTCGAGATTTTCTTTCCTGAAAAAAGACAGTTCTTTCTTGAAAATGCAGATCTATTTGCCGCATTTGGAACAGAAGATGCTCGCCCATTTTTCTCAAGAAGAATTGGTGTAGCCATTGACACTTCAACCGGGTCTAATGTGCAAAATAAAATCTATGGTGGATTTAGATTGAATGGTAAACTAAACAGGAGATTACGCGTAGGCTTACTCAACATGCAGGCTGCTGAAGATAAAGAAATACAATTACCCAGTATTAACTATACAGTGGCCGCTGTGCAACAACAGGTATTTAGCAGATCAAATGTCTCCGCATTTGTTGTTAACAAGCAATCCTTTACTGACACCTTTACAGACAAATTATTTGAAGAACCCGTGAAATACAACCGGGTAGTAGGCCTGGACTACAACCTTGCTTCAATTACCAATAAATGGACAGGTAAAATTTTCTATCATCATAGCTTTCAAGAACAAAAGCCCGGTAAACAATATGCACATGGAGCCTCCTTGCGTTACAGCACACAAAAATGGGAAGTAGAATGGAATCATACTTTAATTGGTGAGAATTATAATGCCGAAGTGGGATTTGTAAAAAGAACCAATATCAATAGTATCACACCTCAAATAAGTTATAGGTTTTATCCGAAAAAAGGGATAATAAACAACCATGGCCCTGAGTCAACCATCAGATATTTCTGGAATAATGAAGGTCGGACAGATCAGCTTATGCGTTTTTCTTATGATATAAGATTTCAAAACAATGCGAGTGTCCGCATCTCTTATAGCAATGAACACACTAAATTAATAAATGATTTTGACCCCACCCGTTCACCAGATAAAGACAATCCGCAGCTACTAGTCGCTGGTTCTGACTATCACTATCAAAGTTACTGGATGCGTTTCACATCCGATACAAGAAAATTATTTTCATACGAACTAAAACATTCAGGTGGGGAATATTTTAATGGCACCAAATACGAGTACAGTCCTTCTATTACCTACAGATTTCAACCCTATGGAAGCTTAACATTGGATTATAGCTACAACAGAATCAAACTTCCACCTCCCTTTCCATCAAAGGATATTCATCTGATCGGACCAAGGGTTGATTTCACCATTTCTAAAAAAGTATTCCTGACTAATTTCATGCAGTTTAATACACAAAATGAAAATGTGAATATCAATGCGCGATTGCAGTGGAGATTCAGACCTGCGAGTGATCTATTTCTTGTTTATACCGATAATTATTTCTTCAATTTTGAAGATCCCAATACCAACTGGATACCCCGCACGAGGGCACTTGTGTTTAAAATGACCTATTGGCTAAATCTATAAAGCCTAGATTTGTGTTACGGCCTCTAGTCTTGCCTCATTATTAACTACAAAATCCTTTTTCTTTCTTTTCCAACGCTTGTGGGTCCATAACCAGTAAGCAGGTTCATTTCGGATATCCTTCTCCAGCATCCGTGTGTGGATCTCACTTATCATTCCCATTTTCAATTCATCTGGACCTTCACAGACTAATTTATATTCCATCTCATAATATCCACGTCTTTTCTTATGAATAAAACCGTAGATAACTGGGGTATTGTTGTCTCTTGCAAATTTCTCGGCTCCAAATTGAACACCCGTTTCCTGGTTTAAAAATTCGGTCCAATATGGCTTTTGCGCAGTTCTGGGGCATTGATCTGAAGCAAAAATAAACATAACGGGCTTCGCCACCTTACCCCTAACTATTTGCTTTGCTTCCTGATAACTTTTCATCCACAACCCAAACTTCGAGCGACTTTGGGTCATTTTCTCATTCATGAATTTGTTGTTGAGCGGGGTATAAAGTGCTAATGGCTGATGTGGTATGTGCAGCGCCACGCTCACAGCAAACAACTCCCAGTTGCCATTATGCCCACCTACTAAAGTTACATGTTGTCCTCTGTCAAAATATTTTTGAAATATTTCTGGATTGCGTTGAACAAAACAGCTATTCAATTCGGATTTAGAGATCGAAAATGCCTTTATCGACTCTACAATCAAATCACAAAAATGAACATAAAACTTACGCTCTGTCTCTTTGAGTCTCTCCTTTGAAAAATCAGGAAATGAATTTTGAAGATTGGCACGTACCACCTTTTTGCGATAACCAACCAAGTGATAGATTACTAAAAATAATCCATTGGATATCCCATACAGGATCCAACTGGGCAATAGGCTGATAGGTCTGAGTACCAAGTAATATAAAAAACGCATATCTATCCTAAGTGACTATAACACAATGATAAATATTTAAGTACAAATTTTTAAGTAATTGTAAAATAACTAACACAACAAGTTATGGTAGGTAAAAATTAAATGTTACTCATTTTTACAATTCTGGATCTCGTAGAACTCCAACCAAAGTACATGACGTATCCATAACAGCCGATCAACAACAAAAATGCCACCTTGAACCCCGCTAAGTCAGTGAGCCATCCATAAAGTGGTGGAATAAAAGCACCCCCGCAAATAGCAGTACAGAGTATTCCGGATCCTTTGGGCTTCATGTCTCCTAACTGCTCAATGGCCAAAGTAAAAATGGTGGGGAACATAATGGAGTTAAATAATCCAACCAATAGAATACTTCCCATAGAAATGAATCCTAACGTCATCATGGAGATAACAATCATTGCAATAGCACCTATACCAAATAGAGCCAACACGCTTCCCGGAACAAATATTTTAGTAAGGAAAGCTCCAATGAATCGGCCCACCATCGCACCCATCCAATAAAACATAACAAACGCTGCAACAATCCCCTTTTGATCAACGCCATTTAGGTCGTTTCCTAATAAACCCGAACCTATCCCTCGCATGACATCACTATTTTTAATGGCTTCCGCCAAATCCATATCTAAAAAATAATTCACGAGATAAGAACCTATAGCCACTTCAACCCCAACGTATAAAAATATCCCAACCGCACCCATTAACAGTCTATTGTTTTTCAATACCTCTCTATAAGACCCCACATTCTTTTCACTCAATACAGACGGAAGTCTAGCAAAGGCAATAAAAGCAGCCAGTGCCAGCAAGCAAATGGCTAGCACTATAAAGGGGCCTTCTACGGCAGCAGCTTCACTTACAAAGTATTTCAGTTTATCAGGTTCTTCTAGTACCTGTATCTCAGCCGAAGTTTTAATATTGTCACTGAGAATAAACATTGCCCCTATCAATGGCGCAATGGTAGTGCCTAATGAATTGAAAGCCTGTGACAGATTAAGCCTGCTGGCTGCTCTGTTCTCGGGGCCAAGAACAGACACATAGGGATTGGCTGCTACTTGAAGTATTGCCATTCCACCTGCCAGTACAAAATAACCAAATAAAAACAGTGGCCAAATGCGCAATGAGGCTGCGGGCCAAAATAAAAGGCAACCCATCCCCATGGTTGCTAATCCCACTAGCATTCCCTTCTTATATCCAATGCGTGAAAGCAACGCTCCGGCAGGGATGGAGATAATTCCATAAGCAATAAAAAAGGCAAACTGAACAAGCCCTGCTTCAAAATAAGTTAACTCAAAAATTTCGCGCAACCTGGGAATGAGTGAATCAACCAATACAGTAATAAAACCCCACATGAAGAACAAGGAAGTAACCACCGAAAAAGCACGGTTATAATTAGGTGTAGCATTTTGGGTAGACATGTTAGTTGAGTTGCTCATTCTAGTTGTGTGTAGCGCTCATATAGAATGTAATCTCTCCTCCGCTTGTGATATCGCTGTGCTTTAAAGTACTTCCCATCAATTGCTTACCATTAATTTCAATTCTCTCCACATACACATTCTTAGCGCTTTGGTTAACAGTTTTAATCGTTAACGTTTTACTTTTTTCTACCTGAATCTTTGCATTGATCACCATGGGACTTCCTGTTGCATATTCATCCGATCCCGGAAGAACGGGGTAGAAGCCAAGTGCACTAAAGATATACCACGCGCTCATCTGTCCCGCATCGTCATTTCCACACAAGCCATCTACCACATTGGAGTACATGGTATCCATAATCATTCTTACGCGCGACTGAGTTTTCCAGGGGTCATTGGTCCAATTATACAAGTAGGGAATGTGATGTCCTGGCTCATTACCATGTACATAATTTCCGATGAGGCCATCACGGGTGATATCCTCATTCTTTTCAATGTCTTTGTCATCGATTTCTGTGGTGAAAATTCGATCGAGATGTGTAGAGAATTCATCCTTGCCTTTCATCATTGTTATCATTTTGTCGATGTCATGCGGCACGTACAATCCATAGTTCCATGCGCTGCCCTCAATAAAACCCTGACCATGTGTATCGATTGGATCGAAATCTTTCCGCCATTCTCCAATGGCTAACTTTGGCCTCATATAACCTATTTCCGAGTCATACACATTTACATAATTTTTAGATCGATTCATGTACTCGTCATACACCGAATTTTCCCCAGCCTTTTTTGCTATTTGAGCAATGCACCAATCATCATAGGCAAACTCGAGGGTTTTTGATACCGATGATGAGCTTATGTCTTCTGGCACGTAACCTTGAGCGATGTAATTTTCAATACCATCAAAATAACCCAGCGTGGCAGAATTTCGGCTGGCTTGTAAAGCCCGATTAAGATCTACATCTGTAGTCCCTTTCGCTACCGCATCAGCGATGACAGATACAGCATGGTATCCGATCATGCACCAGTTCTCGTTGGCATAATGGCTCCACACCGGCAAGGCATGATGAACACTTTGATCATGATGCGCCAACATAGATTTAATCATATCATTGTTTCGTTCTGGTTGAATGATATTAAATAAAGGATGTAATGCCCTGTACGTATCCCACAAGGAGAAAACACTGTAATTTGTAAATCCATCAGATTGGTGGATGTTCTGATCTAACCCAAGATAAGAACCATCCACGTCCTCATACAATATTGGGCTGAGCATGGTATGATAAAGTGCCGTATAAAAAGTTTCTTTCTGCTGCAGCGTTTCTGTTTCTACAATAATCTTAGAAAGCTCTGAATTCCAGGCTTGCTGAGTTCTTTCCTTTACTGCTTCAAAATTCCAATTGGGTATTTCAGTTTTAAGATTATTCAATGCTCCGATTGTACTTACAGATGAAAGTGCAAACTTGATTTCTACTGCTTCACCATCATTTGTTTTAAAATCAAAGTATGCTCTAATATTCCTTCCCGCCATCTCAGGGAAATTACGTGTTTCGTCAAATCTTCCATAAAAGCCTTTGTAGGTAGATGGGTCATATTTTTTTTGACCATAGTTTTGGAATGGCTTAGAAAATACCATTGCAAAGTAAACCTTTCTTGTGCGTGCCCAGCCAGATGTCTGTCGATAACCTGTTACCAGTGTATCATTTTCTACCCTAACAAAAGTCCATACATTCTTCTCATCGTAATTATAAATATTCGACATCAAATCCAAAATGATATGAGCGCTATCTGTTTTGGGAAAGGTGTATCGATGATATCCTACTCTATTGGATGCAGTGAGCTCAGCTTTTACCGCATAGTCATCAAGCTGCACTTTATAATAACCCGGCTCTGCCACTTCATTATCATGTGAGAACTGTGAATGATAGCCACTTCCTGGTTTGCCCTTCTCACCTGGCTCAAGTTTTAGTTGTCCAACGGTTGGCATAACCAAAAAATCTCCTAAGTCAGAATGGCCCGTACCACTAAAGTGCGTATGACTAAATCCAAATAGGGTCTCATCTTCAAATTGATAGCCCGAACAATAGCGATACGTTTCCTTATTATAAGTACCCTCATCATTAAAATAAGGCTGTTGATCCGTTTCAGGGCTCAACTGAACCATACCAAACGGTGCAGTAGCACCAGGAAAAGTATGCCCCATATTTTTAGATCCAACAAGCGGATTTACATACTGAATAAGGTTGATGGAATCATTAGCTGATATTTCATCCTTTTGTTCTGGCTGACAAGACAATACCAATCCCATCAAATTCAAAGCGAACAATGACTTTGTAAATATCTTTTGCATGGCTACACTATTAAATTGAAAGTCACTTAAGACCTAAACTGGTTCTAATTTCCTCTTTATTGAAGTTGCTTTTCCTGAATGGATGTGCCTCTGTATTAAACACATAATCATTGAAGTTAAAATTACCCTGATGATGAGAAAAAGTGAGGTAAAAATATTTTAGCGTTTCCGCAAAGAAAAAAGTAGGCATATAATCTTTTTTCTCCATCGTTTCCACGTTTTCTACTGAAGTAAATGCCACATCGGTGCGACAATATTTTTTAATATCACTCCAGAATTTCTTGTTCATATTAAAATAGGTGGTGTCGCCTGTAAGATGATATAGATAATAGGCCGATTCAATTATTTCAGGATTGAGATCATACACCGGATATGTGGCTTTCTCACTTTTATAATCATACTCCATAGGCTCTAACCCATACTTATCCCAAAGCCATTCCCATGTTTTCTGCAATTTGCCAGCCCTCTCCAAATCTCCTGATAAGGCCAGAATAGCTGGAAAGAATGCATCGTACAACGTAATCTTCGCGCTTACTAATTCACCCGATCTCATGTCCGCTCTGCCATACCATAATTTGTTGTCGTAGTTCTCCGCTAGGTATTTGTTGATGTTACCAATGCTCTCCTTCCATATTTTTCCCAACTCCTCATCCCCAAAAAGCAAATAGCTTTTATACAAATATTCGTAATAAGAGTCTATACCCGCTCCAAGATGGCTCACTTCAGATATCCACTCTCCAGTTTGTACATTGATTACTTCTCCAATCAATCCAATGTCAGATCGTCTCTCATAGATGGCAAGGGTAGCTCTTTTCCCGGCTTGGTAATATTTAGGATCCTTCGTGTAGCAACTTAATATCCCCATCTCAAAAGTATAAGTGGCTGCTTCTGCCACATTTACAGTATCCCCTCTGACAACACCAGATTTCAAGTTGACCCAATAGGTCGGTATTCCTGTTTTGGTATTGAAAGCTGGAAGCATTCGATCTGCAAAATCCTTCGTCTTCTCCAATACCTTTGGATTTCCAGTGTGTTCATACATGGTCAGCAAGCCTCCTAAAATTCTTATGTTCACTTCAAAGATTTTTGCATCGATGTCCTTATTAAAATCCAATGAATCAACCACATAATTTTCAATTTCTTTGGCCTCTTCTTTTAGTCCCATAAGATAAAGTGTACTGAACGCATCAATAGGAGAAATATATAACGGCTCTTCGTACCAATCCTCAAAAGATTTTGAGAGTGGCATGAGTCCATCATGACCCCAGGCATATTGTTTATACGCTTTCCAGGAACGCAGGGTCTCATCAACAACATTCTGGGCTAGGGAGTCGGCCTCAGTATTTACCGATTTCGTATTTTCTATACTGGCATTGCGACATGAGGCAAATAGCACAATGACCAGGCATCCAATGGATAGTTTATTCATGTGGTTAAAGATAGAGAGTAACACGATTGATCAAATCACTCTTCCTGCTTTTTTCATAAAAATAATTTGGCATCACAACCCAAATCTCTAGACTAATCAGACCTACAGATTGAATATAAGAATGGGCCTAGAAACCAGTTTATCAATGTCTCTATAACGCAAAGCAAATACAATCTTCACTTATATAGTTAACCACCGAAGAATTTGATTTCAAATCAACAAAGGGTGTTGCTTAACACTTTGTCCAATCTTTTGTCGCAAAATCATTAATTGGCGGTAACTATAAACAGGATAACTAATACAGCACAATCGTCTTTTAGCGATTGTCTCTAACAGCTTAGAACTTTATTGTCACACCATTGTTTTACCATTACCTTTAAAACAAAGTTTGAATAATGATAGCAGCCAAAGGGTATGCCGCCCAAAACCACACCACACCTCTCGCACCATGGTCATTCGAAAGACGTGAAGTAGGACCCCATGATGTGCAATTTGACATTCATTATTGTGGTGTTTGTCATTCTGATTTGCACCAGATCCGAAACGACTGGGGACAGGGTATTTTTCCTATGGTTCCGGGGCATGAAATTGTTGGAAAAGTTTCTAAAGTGGGAAGTGAGGTGAGAAAATTTAAAGTAGGTGACCTGGCTGGTGTTGGATGCCTGGTAGATTCTTGCCGAACCTGCGAAAATTGCCAGCAAGGTTTGGAACAATATTGCCTTACCGGTGCAGTAGGCACCTACAATGCCAAAGGTAAAGACGGCCTTCCCACTTACGGTGGTTACTCCAACAACATTGTGACCCACGAAGATTTTGTGTTGCATATCTCTGATCAACTCTCACTACCTGCTGTGGCACCTCTGCTTTGCGCGGGCATCACCACCTACTCACCCCTTCGACACTGGAAGATAGGGAAAGGCCACAAGTTGGGCGTAGTCGGACTTGGTGGACTGGGCCACATGGCTATTAAGTTTGGTGTATCCTTTGGTGCAGAGGTAACCGTACTCAGCACCTCTGCCTCAAAAGAAGCAGATGCTAAAAAACTGGGCGCTCATCATTTTGTATTAACAACAGACAAAGAACAATTGCGAAGTCGCAGAAATGCTTTTGATTTTATTTTGGATACGGTCTCCGCTCCTCATGATTTTAAAATGTACATGGCCCTACTGAAAACCAATGGCACTCACATACTCGTGGGACTACCACCCAAACCCATAGAGATTCCTCCCTTTAGCTTGACTAATCAAAGACGCAGTGTGGCGGGCTCTGGCATTGGCGGTATACCTGAAACACAGGAGATGTTGGACTATTGCGCTGCACATAATATCGTTTCTGATATTGAGATGATTGATATCAAAGACATCAACAGTGCTTACGAAAGAATGCTGAAAGGAGATGTGCGGTATCGATTCGTGATTGATTGCACTACGATTTAATCACGTTTTCCATTCCAAAAATGAGTTTTAAATATTTGTCTTCATCTCTTCTCTCCTATCAGGGGTTGGTGAGAACATCGGTTCCAAGCAATTTTTCCCTATTCTTCTTTTCTATTAGAAATTAATATTTCTACGCGTCTATTCTTACTCCTTCCCTCTTCTGTATCGTTTCCTTTGATTGGTTTTGAACTACCAAACCCCTCAAAAGATACCTGGTGCTCTGCTGCTCCATGGCTAACCAGGTATTCAGCCACTTCCTCTGCCCGTAGGCTTGACAGTTCTACATTATACCTTTCCCTACCCACATTATCAGTATGCCCCGACACCCTAGCTTCCAACGTGGGATTTAGAGACAAGAACCGCCCAATAGAATCCAGTTTATTGAGTTGTGATTCCTTAAGTCGATAGCTATTTGTTTCAAATAAAAATTCATTCAATATAATCAGGCTATCTTGTTTCAAAACAGGCCCCGATGGCAACGTCACTGGTACAACAATACTATCGCCTGACACCTTGATAGGCTTTTGAATAACATCAAATTTGATGTTATGATGAGAAGGCATTGCACTTTTATATTTTTTATACGCTCCTTTCTTTGCGTTTTTATTAATTTTCTTCTTTAGTTTCTCAAGACTTATGGAATGCAATACCGCTCTACGCCCAATCATTTTTCTACATGGATAACTAAAGCATAATATCTTCTGAAATACATTGTGATGACCCGATCTGGCCAGCGCCCATTGGTTTTTTTCCGGCAAGTGAGATACTACAAGGGGCGTCTTCGGGCTACCATATTCCCTACCTGTATTGACCGGAACAAAGGGACGTTCTGCACAGGAGGATAACAACGCGGTAAGGACAAAAACAAGTAAATAGCTTTTATTAAAAAAGAAGCCGTTGGTAGGCGCACACCTCCAACTTTGGTTACGACAGACAAGCTCAGTCTTATTGAATTGCATTTACTGGCGCCAACCCTATACAATTATTGTCATTTAACGATATCCCTACTATGAAAATTGTGACGCCTATCGCAAATTATTATGCTTTTTTATTGATACACCACACTCACGTACGCCACCCAATGTCGATTGGTGGACATTGCCGACACCGTCATGCCAATGTCCTCCACCTCTATCAACGGATGGTCGATACTGGTTTGATACCCTAAGAAGATACCCATCAGTTCCTCGTTGTATTCCAACTCATTTAGCTTGTTGCCAAAGGACAAACCGAACGGAACGGAATATCTTCCACACCATACCCATTTGTATTCTTTGTAGTCTGCTTGCTGCACGGTATACTCAGTAAACAGTTTGATCTTATCAGCAGTAAGCTCGTTAGTAAGGCAAGTGTCGATAATCTCCAAGTCCATTTGGCGTGCCGCTTCTGTTCCCGCTTCATCGGTGCCCATAGGCGCCATAGCCATAGTGGTAGAGCCGCCCCATTCCAGATCGCCATAATGAACCGCATCGTTGGAAATCACAATAGCCACATCTTTGCCATACTCCCAATTCTTTTCTTTCAATATCTCTTGAACTACCTCTGCCAGGTGCGTACTAATAGAATCAATTCCGATATAACTGATGTAAGGCACCAGTATAGGCACAATCTCTACCGATCTGTTCTTCTTATGTAGGAATGGAATGATCGCCTCCAACGAGTGTTCGATGATTTGCATACTATCATGAACAATAAAATCTTCTTTAGGCAGCTTGCCCATAATCTCCTCATTAAGAGAAGATACTTTTATTCCTCCATAGGGAGATTCCCATTCAGTAAATGAGCCGAAAATGATTTTGTCCTGAAGCTGAAAATTGCGGGCACTGTGAGCTACGCCTATTAATATAATGTTAGGAGCATTGATTCCTCTTAGGGATTCGTAATACAACCTACCTGCAAACCGGTAGTTGTCATGTGGACTGATGGCCACCTTCCATTGTAAATTATTTACAGAGTCTTTTAGGCCCAGTCTATTATAGACCGAGTCCATCTGCCAATCGTGCTGGGCATAGCCACGTGCATGACGCATTTTTGTTTCTGCCGACAACTTATTTTCCGCAAGGGGTTTACAACTGAACCCAATCAGTGCAATACTTACTATCATCAATACACTTCTCATATTCTTTTTCGGGGTATCCGATCAAGGTAAGGATTTTGAAAGCAGATTTCAAAAATTATTAGCGCGCGTTTGCAACGCGTGCGCTGGCTCCCTTCTAACACCGTGCTCTCTCTCCCCTGCCCCATCTCCTACTCTATAAATTCAATCTCCAACGGCCCCTTCTTCTTCGTATAGTAGTCTCGCGCAGAACTATATCGATACTCTTCAGGTTCATCCACAATTTCAACTACAACAGGATTATCGTGTAGGTAATCCAATTTCTGTTGTAACATCGTATTGGTTGACAACAAGAGTGGATGGTTTCCATCCTGCCAGACTTTATAGTCAGTCACTCTTTTCAATCCATTGGCAACATCCATAAACATTTCCAATAGCCAATCTCTTCTGCTTTCATGGATTCTATTGATTACTTTAACCAATTCCTTTGCAGTGAACTTCTTAAAGTCACGAAAAATTGCAGACAACGGCTCGCCTTTAGTACTGACAATAAGATGAAGATGACTAGGCATAATACACCAGGCATGGATAATCAGTCCCTTTTCTTGCTGACAATAGCGGAGAGAATCTATGATAACATGTTTTAGTTCCGATCGGGTAAATAGATCAACCCATCCCACTATCGTCTGTGTTACAAAATAGATTCCCTCTGGGTCAACGAATTTGTATTTTTCTGACATGTAGGTAATTTAAATAACTAACCTAAATATACCGCTAGCACGTAATTTAAATAACCGCTAGCACGCGTTGCAAACGCGCACTAGCTATTCCATTTTAATGCTGATGCAATGAGTGGTCAGACGACTAGAACAGGATCACCGTCTGCAAATCTCCCTATACGGGCACCACTCACAGGTCTTCAGGTTCGTGGTCTGGTCAAACGGACTTTCAGGATTGTATAAATCCGAGAGGGTATCGTTCAGTAACGTTTCAAACTCATCAAAATATTGGCGAGCATCGTCTATCGTCCTTTTGTCTTTGCCCTTACCCAGCGTATGGCCAAAAGAAAAGTTGCTGTGGAACAAGTTCTTACGGTTCATCAGCCCCGGAGTAAGCCGCGCCTCCACTTTACGCTCCTTATAATAGAGGTAGGCGTACAACATCGTCTGGAAAGCCGCCTTGTTACGCTTGCCTTCCCGATCGAACAGGCTGGCTATGCTCACCACCCCTGGTTCATCATTGCCGGTTTTGTAGTCGATGATGCGTACCGTTCCACTCTTGCTGTCCACCCGGTCGATTTTTCCTCCTAGCATAATCTCCTGCTCACCTATATTTATAGAGGTGGCGAACTTCTGTTCTAATGATTCAATGACAAAAGGCGCATAACTTCTGTCTCGTTCAATGATCTTGGCTATAAATTCTTTTACGATGGTGCGCACCACAATGCGCTGCCCTTTATAAGTTACCGTTTTGTCAGGATCAAGCTTATACAATTCTATAAAAGCTTTGTCGATGAGGCGATCTACGCGTTTGGCCCAGTCTTTATATGCGGTCTTCTCAATCATGCCGTTGTTCTCTTTGGCCAGTTCATCATAAAACCAGTATACCACCTCGTGCAGCAAGTTGCCAAAAAGGCGGGCATCGAGATCTTCCTCTACCTTATCGGCTTCGTACAGGCGGGCGAGATGTTTTAGGTAAAACCTCAGCTTACATTCTATAAAGTCGTTAAGAGCGGAGGGAGACAGTTCGCGCTTCTGCTCGGGGTCGCTGCCATCTTTCACGTACTTCCTGAGTAACTCCATGGTCTCAGCACTCTTATTCACAGTAACGGGTTCAATCGCATTGATCTGCACAGAATTGTGGAGCACATGATGGGTCATCTTCATTCCCGACTCATATACCAACTGCTGTACAAAACGGCTCATCTCCCCATTGCCAATACGATCTGGCTCTGTATTATAATAGAGATTGATCTTTTTTGCCCTCTGTTGAAGTCGGTAAAACAGATACGCATACATAGCATCCTGATGGTCGTGGGTAGGCAATTGATAGGCCCTGCGGATGCTGTGCGGAATATAGGAGCCTTGCCTTGCGGCAGAAGGCAACATTCCTTCGTTGAGCGACAACACAAATACATTTTCAAAATCCAGATTACGTGTTTCCAATACCCCCATCACCTGCAGGCCCTTTAACGGCTCTCCCGTAAAGGGAATCTTCTGCGACATGACCACCTGGCGGAATAACTTTTGAAATCCCCTCCAGTCGGGATGTTTGCCTGAGTCGTGTAGCACCTCATGCAATCGTGACAAGTGCCTATGAAAATGAAAAGCATACTCCCGGTCGAAATCCTGGGCATCGGTAAATGAGGCACCTAATGTTTTTATCATCTGCAACAAATACTGAGAAGCCTGCTCAGGCTCCACTACCTGAAACACTTCCTGTAAGATGGTGTTCTCCCGAATCAGCTCTTCCTGAGAAATATAAATTCGATTGGCCTCAATAATACTGTACTTGATTTTCTGCGCCTCCTCCCTTTCAAAAGCAAGAATATAGGCATGCGCCAAAATAGCCGTCACCTGTCGGTGATTAAAATAATTTCCTTTTCGCTGCAGCTGCATATCGATGAGCAGGTCGAGCAGGTTGTACAATGGCGTGTTGCGCAAGGGGTAGCCCATCGTTACATTCACAGCAGACAGCTCCGGTGGCAATGAATGTAGTACTGGCAACAACATGCTTTCGTCCGGCAACACGATCACTGTCTTTTCTATTTCATTGGCGGATGGTAGGTTTTCACTCAACGCCTGTCCTACCAGCTTGGCCTGCCCTATGCGTTGGGATACCCCTGTTAGTTTTATTTCTTTGCCCTCACTTTTGAAGTTCTCTGGCGGCACTTCAAATGTTCTCGAAAGCACAGGGTGGTTTCTGTACTGTCTGAAGAACTGCCCTGCCTCCTGCCATTTGTCTTCCATGTAGTAGGCATCGATGTCCCAGTAGCAATTGGCACCTTCCCCCACAAAGTAACTGATGATGTTTTCTTCTGCTTTGGTCAGCGCATTGAATCCAGCAAAAATATACTGCTCTCCTTTTTCGTTCTTACCCAGTATGCCCTTGCTCATGGCTTTCTCTGCTACCTCCTTGTGAATCATGCCCTCGTAGCCGAGCTTCTCTTTTTTCAACGACTTCACAAATTCCGCATATACTTTAGGAAGCTTTCTCCACACTTTCAAAAACTCTTCCTTGCTGCCTGTAGGTTTCTCTTCAAAGGTGATCCAAAATCCTTTCAGAAACTCACGCTGTTCTTCGGTAAGAAAATCAAAAGACTCATCCAGTTCTTTCAGTTGGCTAAGGTCTCTAAACATGAGTGGTGCGTTGACCATGTACTTGTCTACTTCATCGAAGTCGCGCAATAACATATCTCCCCAGAAGTAAAAGCGATCGAAGGGTTCTTCGCTCTTCATCACTTCATTGTACACCTTATATAATCTGTAGATCAATGACAGGCGGTCAGGCTCCCTTAAATCCGACAAGGATGAAAAGAAAGATTCTATACTAATCAGCTTAGGTGACCATGCCGGCTTGGTCAGCCCTTCCGATAAATACTTTTGAAAAAATAATGTCGCTCTTCTGTTGGGGAAGATGATGGTGAGGCTGCTCAGGTTGGGATGAGCAGTTAGTTTCTGGGCTATATCTTTTAAAAATGGTTGCACCAATTTTTAGTTATGAGTTATTAGTCTTGAGTTGTGAGTTGCGTCCAATTTAAAATCAACCCTAAATTATTATTTATAAAATTTTTCATTTGTCGTTTTTACTATGGATGTGAGTATTTTAATGAGTTCGTCAATATCATTTAAATACACTGTATAGTCCTTCTCTATATACTGAGATTTATCCAATAGCATTAACCAGTAGCGTGTCTCTCTGGCTTCTTTCGAAGCAATTGACATCTTAGACGAAAAATCCCTCTTGGAAACACCCGCCAACGCTTCTTGAACATTAGCTCCGATACTGGTGGCACTTCTCAATATCTGCTTTGACATCACATATTCATTCTCTTTGACCAATTCCTTATAAAGGCCGATCACTTTGAGTGCAAATGCAAAGCTCTTCTCAGCAACTATACGCTCCTTCATAACTACATCACTTAAAACTCAAAACTTAGAACTTAGAACTTAGAACTCAACCCCTAGAACTCCAGACTCAAAGTCGAGCCAGCAAGCACCTCCACCACCTCCAACTCCTCTAAATACAACAAGTAGCCCTGCACATTGGGATACCCCATTTGTGTAAGCAAGCTGGCATAGCCCTCTACCTGTTTTCTATCCTGGTCTTTCTTTGCTCCTGTTTTATAGTCTATGATTACTGTGTTCTTCTTACCTATCATTACCCTATCGATACGGCTTTGTCGGCCACCAGGTATCAGCACCGGTACTTCGGTGCGTACTTCCCACTCTTTGCCAAACCAACTGCTCACTACCTCATGGTCGAGCATCTTCTTCAAAGCCTCTGATAAGACTACCCGTTCCTCTTCAGTAAATTCATTTTTAATGTGCAGGTCAGTTAGCACACGCTCCGCTTCCGATTTATATTTAATGTGTGCCAACAATCGATGCAGCAAAATACCATAGTTGATGCTGGCCCTCTTCTCACTGATGCCTTCTTCAAAAAACTCTGCGCCTTCCTTTTTGATCACCAGCTTCTGCCGCCAGTCGTAAGAAGCATAATGTTTTAATGACTCAGGCAGATAGTCGTTCTTGGGCTGCGTGGTGTCCAACAATTCTAAAGTGCCCATCCGCAGTTGATCCTCCTGTAAGTGGGTTGACAACTTTTCATTTCTCTGAATGCACTCATACACAAGATCCCCTGAAGTTGATGGCATTTCTTTTTTTGTCTTCGGTTTGGCTGCGAATGCAATCAATCCCTCTTCAGCACGTGTGAAGGACACGTACAACAAATTGAGGTTGTCAATAAATGCTTTACTGTATTCTGTTTTGTATGCCTCCTCAAAATAGGTCTTCTCCAGACTACTACCATAAGTTACTGCCAAGTATCCCATTGTATCGAATGGGGGCCGATCCGACTGCACCCATAATAATGGCGGTTTATCATGGTTCAACTTCCAGTTCAAAAATGGAATGATGACGTACTTAAATTGTAATCCTTTTGATTTATGTATGGTAAGGATATTGATAGCATCCACGTTGCCCGCCACTTGTATGGACTTCTTCCCTTTCACACTCTCCCACCATTCCAAAAAGGAAGCAAGGTCATTCTTTTCTTTAGCAGAAAACTCCAGTACCAAATCCTGAAAAGCCTGTAGATACGCCAGTTCACTTTCCTCCTTCCCTAATTCAAACATGCGAATGAGTTCTTCTGTCAGTTCAAACACGGAAAGTTTATTCAACCATCCGGCTTGTTTCAGAAATTCTTCAGGCAACAATCCATCCATATGGAATTTACCCGCTTCCAGAAATACTTTGTCCAGGGCTTTATTTTTGTTCACCTCAAAAGCCAATTGCCCACGCACGATGGCATCGTTGGGATTGTGTAAATAACGCAAGGCACTGAGAAGCAGGTTCACCGAAGCAGCAGTATCCAATCGCAAAGATTCATTGGAAACCACATCATATCTATAGCCAGGCTTCGCCTGCGTGTTTTTGTATTGTAATAGCTCTGTGGCAATGCGCTGTCCTTCTCCATTCTTGCGCACCAATATGGCAATGTCCTTGAGTTTAATTTTTTTGTCTTGTAGTTCTTCCACCAACTTCGGAAGCCGTTTCATCACTTCCGCAGTCCAGTTTTCATCATCCTCTGGCTTTTCCACAAAATTGATTTCCACAAATCCCTTACCTAGGTGCTTAACTATTTTCTGATTTACATCTTCAAAGGCCTCCGATGCCATAGGCTGCCCTGTCATATCACTGATGATATTCGAAGCCTTCTCAAAGATTGAGTTGTTAAAATCAACCACTATTTCTGCACTTCGGTAGTTGGTGTAGAGTCCTTTTACATCGGTGGCCATTTCTCCCATGGCGTGCGCTACTTCTGTTTGTAGCAGTTGCTGATCTCCTCCGCGCCATCGGTAAATTGATTGCTTCACATCGCCCACCACCATGCTCGATTGGTTTTGGTCGATGGCATCTTTCAATAGAGGGAAGAAATTCTTCCACTGAAACCTAGAGGTATCTTGAAACTCGTCAATAAGATAATTTCTAAAGTAGGAGCCTACCTTCTCATAAATGAAGGGCGTATCACTGTCGTTGATCACTCCATTCAAAAACTTAGGCGCATCCGCCAGCAGCATGATGTTATTCTCTTGTTTATAGTTTTTAAGCTTTCGTGTGATGTCTGCAATCAGACCGAAGGCGTAGAAATTCTTTAGTACTTGTATTACAGAATTGTACTTAAACCCATTTTCATCATCATAGTCAACCATGGTTCTAAGAATAGGAACCAGTTTACTATCGGCCAGATCCGTTAAGGCCTGGTAGTTTATCCCCTTCTTAGTTCCCCAGTTGGAACCTGCCACCAATGCAGATTGTATCCTTACTCCATTCGATGGAAAGTATCGGCCCTTAGAAAACTCTAAAAAATATTTTAGTGCAGTGCCCGAATCTTTATAACTAAAATCATCAACTGTAATCCCATTATTATCAATGATACTCAAAGCCTCCACTGAATGCTTCCTCATATCACTTTCAAACAACTCCAACTCCTTTTGCAACACCTTCATGGTTTCCACATAGGGATTCTCATCACTCACTGGCTTCTCCAGTTTATCTTCGATGGCCTGAAACTCCTCCCTGAATATTTCTTTAGCAAAACCATTCAATGACGCAACAATGTTCCAGTTGTCGCCCCCGAGCAACCTTTCCTTTGAATACTCCACCACCCAGTCGGTCAGTTGTTGGTTGGTTCCCAGCTCGTCCATCAGTTCGCTCACTACCTCCTTGATCACCAAATCGTTCTCCACTTCCAGCCTGAAATTGCCAAGCAGGCCTGCTTCCCGCGTAAACGATCGTATTACCTTTTGAAAAAAGGCATCGATGGTGCTGATGGCAAACTGAGAGTATTGATGAAGTATCGCAGATTGCACTACTTTACTCCTTTTGCGCAACTCCTCTGAAGTAAAGCCTAGCTCCTTCTCCATCTCAATGGTCAAGTTGTTTTCCAAACCATTGGCGAAGTCATTGAGGTAGTGTAGGATGCGGCCTTTCATCTCCTGGGTGGCCTTGTTGGTAAAAGTTACTGCCAGTATGTGCTTGAAGTAATCCGTTCTGGACTTTAGTGCCAGCTTTAGGTACGCCTTCGCTAAGGTCCTGGTTTTGCCGGATCCGGCTGAAGAACGGTAAATGTGAAATGGTTTTTCCAAAGAGCTATCTTTTGGCAATCAGAATTCCTGAAAGATAAGAATCAGAAAAGAGATAGGCGACAAAATCTTATCTGAAATTGTTAGGATTGCAGTATATCCTATGAAATGTATAAATTGAGATTTCGATTATGGTGAAGCTAACAACTATCTGGAATCAATTCTTCTACTCCTTTCCTATGCAGTTGTTGTTAAACAACTTCAAGAGAAATCACGTGCTTCTACTCTGTTGGATCCTGTTGATTGCTATGATTACAGGCAATTTTGGTAAGTACCTTGGTATCCCTTATCTCTTTTTGGATCCCGAATATCTTCATGAAGTGAATTTCACAAGCTTTTTTATAATAGGAGCCGTGCTTTCCGGATTTACGGTAGCCTTCCAAATCACTTGTTACATTACGGATGGTTATCGTTTTTCGTTTGTGGGTACTTTGCGTAAACCATTTACCAAATTCGCCCTCAACAACAGCATTCTACCAATAGCCTTTCTTGTTGTTTATGTGCAACAAATCATCAGTTTTCAAATCAAAAATCAATATTGCACGCCTCAAGACCTGTTCATGTACTTGCTAGGCCTCCTCCTTGGTTTCGTCACGTTCACTTCATTTTACTTTGTTTATTTCTGGTTTACCAACAAGGATATTTTTAAATATGTGATTTGTAGGATTGATGACAAAATCAAACAAAACGTACGCGTAACAAGAGCCAGTGCCATGAATAAGCTGGATGTTGCCCGCAAGAAACAGGCACGGGTAGATAATTACTTTGATTACAACTTTAAATTTAAAAAAGTAGACGACCATAAGGATTTTTACGACAGGCAAACCATTCTACAAGTATTTGATCAAAATCATTTCAACTTGGTCGTTATCCAGGCTTTAATACTGGCGCTGGTTTTAGTGCTAGGGATTTTTAAAGACAGCCCTGCATTTCAATTGCCAGCGGCTGCAAGTTTTATTATCCTATTAACCATCCTTGTGATGCTGGCAGGTGCGTTCTCGTATTGGTTTGGATCCTGGGCAGGAACGGCCAGCCTGATTGTGTTTTTGTTTTTCAATTATCTGGCAAGTCAGGATTTTTTCGCCAAATCAGAGAAAGCTTTTGGCTTAAGTTATACAATACCTCCTACTGAATACTCTGTTAAAAAACTACAAACATTGGCCTCACCGGATACAATCAAAAAAGACAAGGCCATTACCTTAAACATACTTAACAATTGGCGTAAAAAGTTTCCAGAAAACAAAAAACCAAAAATGGTTTTTATAGCTGTGAGCGGTGGGGGCAAGCGTGCTGCCCTTTGGAGCATGACTGCATTACAAGCTGTGGACAGTCTTACGCATGGCACCGCAATGAAAAACGCTACATTAATTACCGGAGCTTCTGGTGGTTTAATTGGCGCCAGTTTTTATCGAGAGCTTAAGCTCAGACAAAAACTAGGAGAACACGTTGATCCCAACTCAGTGGATCATCGAGTGAGTATTTCTACTGATAACCTCAATCCTTTGATTTTTAGTTTTTTAGCAAATGGCCTCTTTGTTGGTCTCACTAAGTTTGAGTATGCGGGCCAAAATTATGTAAAGGATCGTGCTTTTACCTTTGAAAATGAATTGGATGAGATCACCAGTCAAATGATGGATAAAAGTATAAGCGACTATAGAAAACCAGAAACAGAATCAATCATCCCTATGATGATCCTAACTCCCATCATTACCAATGATGGGAGGAAATTGTACATCTCTCCTCAACCTGTAAGCTATCTTAACTCAGAAGTATTAAACATTCCTAATTATACCGAGAACAAAATTAGTGGTATAGATTTCCGCAGGCTCTTTGAAGATCACATGGGTGATAGCCTTCGGTTTCTCTCAGCCTTACGGATGAGTGCTACTTTTCCTTACATTACTCCAAATACAACCTTACCAACTACTCCTTCCATTGAAATTATGGATGCAGGGGTGTCAGACAATTTCGGATTATCTACCACTGTACAATTTATGTATGCCTTTAGAGAATGGATTAATGAAAACACTTCTGGTGTAATTTTATTATCCATCAGAGACTCCCCTAAACTCAGTGAAATTCCCCCGCAATTGAATCAGACAATTATTGATAATATCACACAACCGATCAGTAATGTTTATAACAATCTTGAGAATTTTCAGGACATCAAAAACGATGAACTAATTGGCAATGCCACATCCTGGCTTTCAATACCACTGGAACGCATTGAGTTACAATATGAGTCAGAAGAAAAGTATGTTCCTATCCTACAAAAAATGGACAGCATTCGGCAAAACAATGCACGCGCTTCCCTCAGCTGGCACCTTACTATGCGTGAGAAACAAAGCGTGATGAATAACATTCATTCGAGCAAAAACAGAGCAGAGATGGAGAAGTTACGGATTTTGCTTGAAGTCGATGATCATTAATAGTTATCAGTTAGCGAGTTTCCAGATTCGTCTAAAATAAATGCAGTTTCAAATTTATTTTAATGTTCACAAACTTAAAAGATAATGGGTATTATTATACTTCAAGCATCAGCTCATGACTTATTCTAAGCTCATCCTTTCTTTCTTCAAAAACCTTCACATAACGAATAAACTGCCCAATCGTGTAGAGGTGATGAACCCCTACCAAAATAAGGTTGCCTTCTCCCTTTGCGAAAAATTCTATGGAAAATATTATAACAACAATAAACCAAGGAAGATACTGCTTGGCATTAACCCTGGAAGATTCGGTGCAGGGATAACCGGCATCCCTTTTACCGATCCCGTTAAACTGGAAGAGGAGTGCAATATCAAAAACGATTTACCGAAAAGAAAAGAATTGTCAGCTGACTTCATATATCAGATGATAAATACATTTGGCGGAAAGGAGATTTTTTACAATCAATTCTATTTTGGATCTGTAAGTCCACTGGGGTTTACCAAGGATGGAAAAAACCTCAACTACTATGATGACCCGAAACTGCAAAAAGCAGTGCTTCCTTTCATTCTCAATACAATAAAAGCACAAATCCAATTTGGGATCGATACGGATATAGCCTACTGTTTGGGCGAGGGGAAGAATTTTAAATTTCTCTCTCAATTAAATCATGAGCATAAATTCTTCAAAAAAATAATTCCGCTCTCTCACCCAAGGTTCATTATGCAATACAAAAGAAAATCGATGAATCTATTCATGGATGATTACTTGAAAAAATTAAATGACCCCGGATCATTTCACTAAATCCGGATAATTATTTTAAAAGGATAGTGATAATATATAATGGCTACGGCCTGCAAAACAACTTACTTAAGAAAGCCAATAGCTTAAGTTTTACAAAATTTCAAGCCTTGAGTGAACCCGATCTCCTATCTTTGACGGCTCATGACTATTCAAGAAGAACTTTCTTATACACTGAGTCTCATCCAAATGGAGCGAGAAGCAGACTTGGAGCAATACAGGCAAAAAGTACTCCTCACTCCTTTACATAGAAAAACAAAAGAGGGGATTTGTTGGTATCCGGTAAAGTTGAGAAAAGATTACATTGGCACTGGTGAACGGATTATTATTGAAGTAGAGAGAACCACGGAATTGGAGCAAAAACATGTCTTCCAAAGCGGAAAGATGGTAAGCGTCTTTAGTAATAGCAATCAAAAACCAGAACGAGATCATGTAGGCGGAGTAATCAATTACGTTCGCGACAATCAAATGATCATCACACTTAATTCAGATGACTTGCCAGATTGGATTGACCATGGACTTCTGGGTGTGGATGTGATGTTTGACGAGATGAGTTATCGGGAAATGGAGCTGACCATGAAGAAAGTGATCAAGGCCGAGAGTTCAAGGCTCGCTGAGTTGAGAGATATTCTTCTCGGCAAGGATGCCACTTCCAGCCACAAGGAAATAGCCATTGATTATTCAATTCATTTAAACGAAAGTCAAAAAAAAGCGCTTCAGCACATTATTTCATGCAGTGATGTAGGGATTATTCATGGCCCTCCGGGAACAGGAAAAACCACAACACTGGTACAAGCAATAGCACAAACTGTTAAAACAGAAAAACAGGTATTGGTATGCACTCCAAGCAATGCATCAATAGATTTGTTGGTAGAGAAGCTATCTGACTTCGGGCTTAGGGTAGTTCGAATTGGGCATCCAGCTCGCGTTACAGAACAAACATTGAGCAAAACCTTGGACGCACAGATTGCTGCACATCCTAATTTCAAAGAACTAAGGATAACGCGCAAAAAAATGGAACAGCTCCGTCAACAATCCTCCAAATACAAACGTAATTTTGGATACAAAGAAAAAGAAGAAAGAAGATTTCTACGACAAGAAGCAAATGCACTTAAAGCTGATGCTGATGTGTTAGAGTTTTACATCATCAACGACATTCTTCAAAAAAGTGATGTGATTACCTGTACGCTGGTAGGTGCCTCTCATCCAACCCTACGCGGAAAAAAATACAAAACCGTATTTATTGACGAAGCCGCCCAAGCTTTAGAGCCTGCCTGCTGGATTCCTATTTGCAGGGCAGAACGAGTTATCTTTGCTGGGGATCACTTTCAACTACCGCCTACCATTAAATCAAGAGAAGCAGCAAATAATGGCCTTGCAGAAACTCTATTTGAGAAATGTATTAAACGACATCCGGAAACAGCCAGCATGCTTGAGGTGCAATACCGCATGCATGAGGACATCATGCATTTCCCATCAAAATATTTTTACAATGATAAACTAATCGCTGATCCCAGCGTAAAAAATCATTCATTACCTCATCAAAATCCAATGAGCTTTATTGATACCGCGGGTTGCGGATATCAAGAAACAATAGATCCGGAAACACTCAGCAAGTACAACGAAGAAGAAGCTAAAATTCTCATTCATTTACTTGAGCAACTTGTCGATCAAATGGGTGCACAAGAATGGATCAGTGGAGGTTACACAATTGGAATTATAACTCCTTACAGCGCGCAAGTTTCTACTTTACTTGATCATGCAGAAGATTCAGAAATCCTATCTGATATCGCTTCACTTATCTCTATCAATACTGTTGATGCATTCCAAGGGCAAGAAAGAGATGTTATTGCCATTAGTTTAGTGAGATCGAACGATAAAGGAGAGATCGGCTTTCTTAATGACATTAGAAGGACGAATGTGGCTATCACGAGAGCAAGAAAAAAGGTAATTATAATCGGAGACAGTAGTACCTTATGCGTAAATCAATTTTACAATGAATTAGTAGAATATGTTCAGTACAAAAATTACTATCAAAGTGCATTTGAACTCATTCAGCCCTAGGTAAGGCAATCACAAAAGCAGTCCCCTTCCCCACTTCAGACTTTACTCGAATTTCCCCATTGAGCTTATTTACTATTTCCTTTAGAATATAAAGTCCAAGTCCTGAGCCAGGCATAGTTTCAGTGCCTCTAAAAAACATCTCAAAAACCTTGTCTAAATACTCTGACTCTATCCCCCTGCCGTTGTCCTCCACTGAAATCACGTCATTATTTGACTCAATCAATCTGGTAATTTTAACTTTCGGCTTTTCATTGAGATCGGTGCGGTGAAATTTAATAGCATTAGAAATTAGGTTGTTCAAAATAATTCTCAGCCGCATACCATCAGTGGTAATGGGTTCACCTGTGGTATCTTCAATTTCAAAAGTGATCTTATTATAATCATTAATGTATTGATAATTTAATAGAATATCTAGAGCAAATTGTTTGAATTGAAAACACTCGTGCTTAATTGGAAGCCTTGCATTACGGGAATATTGGATCACCTCCTCAATAAAAGATTCCAATTTATCCACGCTTTTTTTCATCATGATCAGATACTGTAGCTGCTGGGCTTCCGGGTTCTCCATTTTTGCCACTTTGATTAATCCCAAAATCGATTTTAGTGGAGAACTTAAATCATGAGAAGCACTGTAGACAAAACGATCTAATTCATCATTTCTCAACTTGAGTTCTTTATTTGTTTTTTCCAATTCCTCCGTTCTTTTTTTTACTAGTTTCTTAAGGGTTTTTTTACGCCTATCGCGAATGTTCATACCCAATCCATAGGATCCCAGAGAAACAAAAAATAGAAAAAGTAATCCAGGTAGAATGATATCCCATCTATAAATCACTTGAGTAAATAATATGTATAAGGATTTCATCTAGTAATCATTCTGAGTCCTTGTCTACCCTCATTCAATTTAAGAATTGACTATTTTTCGCTCAGCGCTTAAGAAATTTAATAACATAATTAATCCATAAAATTCATTCTCACTACCTATGATTAACAATTATTACACCAAGGGTAAAAATCAGTAATTAGGATTATATTAAATTATCGTTCGATGTACATTTATAAGTTAATCAACTGCAAAATGACCCAAATCTTCTCAGCAAAAAAATCCCTTCCTTTTACCATCGGGGTAATTGCCCTTTCTATCCTATTTTCTCAATGCACATCCAAACAAGAGAAAATAACCCCTAACGATGTAAAGGGGGCACAAAACTTAATAGGCATTCAATTTTCCAATCAGGAAATTGACACCTTGGTTAGTTACCTGGAGGAAAACAAAAACGGGTATGATACCATGCGACTTTTCAAATTGGATTACGGCATTGCTCCCGCCATCTACTTTGACCCAAGACCCGATGGATTTCAAAGAAAAGAACGGCAGGGTAATTCTGATTACAAATTACCTAATAATGTAGTCGACCCCGAAATGGAAGAAAAAATTGCTTTCATGACTGTTGCGCAATTGGCCGATCTGATCAGGAATCGAAAGATAACGTCTACAGCACTTACTAACATATACCTTATGCGGCTGGAGTATTACAAAGACACACTTCAGGCAAGCGTCACTATTACAAAAGATCTTGCGCTTCAACAGGCAAAAAAGGCGGATGAGGAAATAAGTAAAGGGATTTATAAAGGCCCGCTGCATGGCATTCCTTATGGGATCAAGGATTTATTCTCCGTACCAGGGTACAAGACAACCTGGGGCGCCATGCCTTATAAAGATCAGGAATTTGATGAAAAGGCTGAGGTAGTTCAAAAGCTGGAAGATGCAGGTGCAGTGTTGGTAGCTAAACTCACCTCTGGTGCATTGGCCAGAGGGGATGTGTGGTTTGGCGGCAAAACTAAAAACCCATGGGATCTCAAGCAAGGCGCAAGCGGCTCCTCCGCTGGGTCAGCATCTGCCACTGCGGCAGGATTGGTTGCATTTTCTATAGGCACAGAAACACTTGGCTCCATCTTATCGCCCTCTACCCGGTGCGGTGTCACGGGGTTACGCCCCACTTATGGTAGCGTAAGCCGGGCAGGGTGTATGAGCTTGTCCTGGTCGATGGATAAAGCAGGACCCATATGTCGATCAGCGCAAGATTGCGCGATAGTTTATGCTATAATAAAAGGAAACTCCAATACCACTGAAAAAGACCATACGGTAGTAAATTATCCATTTACATTCAACCCCCCATCAGACCTTAGCGGATATAAGATAGGATACTTTAAAAAACTATTTGATAAAGACACTTCTAAGACAGGATCCAACAATAGCGAAACATTGGCGACATTAAAGAAATTGGGCGCTCAACTGGTAGAGGTTGAATTACCCGATAGTATTCCATACGATGTATTTGATGTTATTCTCCGAGCGGAGGCCGGTGCATTTTTTGATGAATTGGTACTTTCTCATAGAGACCGTGAGATGGTAGAACAAGACAAAAGTTCGCGTGCCAACTCCCTTCGACAGTCTCGATTTATTCCAGCAGTAGAGTACTTACAAGCCAATCGTTATAGGAAAATTCTTATCGAAAAATTTAATAAGACAATCAAAGACCTTGATATTATCGTTTCACCATCAAATGGACGTTATCAATCCCTCACAACCAATTTAACGGGGCACCCAGCCATATCAGTTCCCAATGGATTTGATAAATTAGGACATCCTACCTCCATTACCCTTTTGGGGAATTTATACGATGAAGGGCCAATTTTAGAGGCTGCCTATCTTTTGCAGCAATCAACAGGGTTTGATGAGCAACATCCGGAACGATTTTTGAAGAAAATTGAATGATTTGAAACTTACTCACTATAAATCACCGTTAATATACTCATCAACTCATAACAAGCTAAAAAATGAAAAACCTAAGATTATTTGTCATTGCTATTGGGCTGGTGGCCCTTACCACTGATTGGTCGATTGCGCAAAAGCTACCCGGACTGGACGCAAGTCCTGCCGATATCGCAATATTCCGTCCAGATGGAGACTCCTCAACTCCTATTGCTAAAGTTGTTTACAGTCGTCCACAGAAAAATGGTAGAACAATTTTAGGTGGACTGGAAAAGTATGGCCAGGTGTGGCGTACAGGCGCAAATGAGACCACAGAAATTAAATTTTATAAAGACGTAACAGTGGGCGACAAAAAGCTAAAAGCAGGCACCTATTCATTGTACTCCATCCCTAATAAAGATAAATGGATAATTATTTTCAATTCCAAGTTAGACACCTGGGGTGCATTTGCCTATGATCAAAGTAAAGATGTAGCCCGAGTAGAAGTTCCTGCAGGAAACACCGATAAGGAGGTTGAGGCATTTACCATTGTCTTCGATGGCAAAGGCGGTAGCGGGGATATGATACTTGCCTGGGAAAATACCATGGTGAAAGTACCTTTGAAGTACTAATCCACATACGTCAGATACTTGAAAAGACCACCAAATAGGTGGTCTTTTTTATTTTGTGTGCTATAGGAGTAATAACCTTTGTATTGATTTTATTACATTCGTTATTGAAAATCAAAATATACATACCGTGCGAACACTTTCCATTCTCCTGATTCTTATTCTTTCTTCTGCTTTCGTAGCTGGGCCTCCTGCTATTGACAAGAAGGTCATCAAGAATGATATGCCTTTTCTGGTAGATTTTTATAAAACCCGGCATAAAAATCCAGAGATTTCTCTTCAAGAAAAAGAAACTTCAAAAGCACTCGCTGCCGAGTTGAGGAAAGTTGGTTTCTCTGTAACAGAAAATTTCGGAGGATATGGTATAGTGGGTGTTTACAAAAACGGAAACGGACCGACCATTTTATACCGTACAGACATGGATGCACTTCCTATGTACGAAAAAACAGAACTCCCCTACCAAAGCCAGCTCAAAGCATCACTTAATGGTGAAGAAGTAGGCACTATGCATTCTTGCGGGCACGACATTCACATGACCACATGGCTGGGTACTGCCCGTGCCATAGTCACCATGAAAGACAAGTGGAAAGGAACACTCTTGTTAATCGGACAGCCAGCAGAAGAAATAGGTGCAGGCGCACAAATGATGTTGGAAGCAGGACTTTACGAAAAATTTGGTGTTCCCAATTATGGTATAGGCTTACACTCAAGCCCCACTCTACCGGCCGGAAAAGTAGGAATTGGTAAAGGGTATGTCATGGCAAGCTCTCAAAGTATTGACATTAATGTGTATGGAGTTGGATCACATGGTGCCTCTCCTCATATGTCAATTGATCCAATAGTGTTAAGTAGTATGCTAATCATGGAACTACAAACGATTGTGAGTAGAAATGTAAACCCTACTGAGTCAGCAGTCGTAACAGTAGGGACAATCAAAGGCGGTACGGTAGGTAATATTATTCCCGACATGGTAACACTAAAACTTACCGTCAGATCATTCAAGGATGAAGTACTTGATTTGGTCAACAAGAGGATAAAAGAAATCGCAAGAGGGGTAGGCATAGCAGCCGGATTGCCCGAGGACAAAATGCCAGAAGTAATTATAAGGGAAGCAGGCCCTGCCAACTATAATAATCCGGCCATAGCTGCCCGTGTTATTGAATCAGCCACTTCAGTGATTGGTAAAGAAAATGTGATTGATGAAGAACCTCCCGTTATGCTATCTGAAGACTTTTCATACTATGGACAAACAGTTCACAAAGTACCTACTGTATTTTATTGGCTTGGAACAGTACCAGACAGCCGAATGAAAAGTGGAAATCTTCCCGGGCTTCACTCGCCTTATTACTATCCACAACCAGAGATATCTATCGAAACGGGTGTTGGTGTTACCTCACAGGCACTGCTTGATCTATTTAATACTAAAATTTAACAATCTCTTGAGGATTCGAATGTGTGATTCTCAAAAAACGCTTTTGTTCACCATGGCGGATGGTAATTACGTTTGACTGAGTCGGAAACAACTCCATTAAAAAATCGGCTTTCACATCAACTTGGCTCCACTTATCCGGGCAATTGATAGTAAAGTGAAACCAGATTGCGTCTCCATTTGGTTCACACTTGGTTAACACCAATGTGGTTAATACTCCATCAATCACATAATTGAAATGTCTCGAAAAGTAGGCTTCAACCTCAGGCGCACCCCTTTCACAGTTAGACAGATTTAAAAAATCAATCCGCTTATTCGATGCATTCATTATTGCATCTTCCATGTCATTCGCAAAAACCTTTATCTTAACCGATGCAGTGTTTCCAAAGTCTTTATGTTCAACTTCTACTAACGACAGATAAAGGGCATGATCGGAAAAAGAGTATACATGCCAGCCCGAGGGGAGACTCCATAAAGTAAATAAAATGATTAATAATTGACTTTGCACCTTTAAAATATCCCTGTAAAGATACAAGATTACCTTCTTACAATCTCTATATCAGTGAGTGCATTGCTCTTTGACCAGGGAAATGTGTAGGTGGCCTCTTCAACTTCTATTACACTGAAATCTTCACTTGCCTTAAGGTTGGTAAACTTGATATCATAGGGGCGAACGAGATCGACATCGTTTGCATTTATTCTGATAAAACCAAAGGTAGTCTCTGCGATGGCATCCGTTTGCACCTCAGCCTTTCCTTCTTTTCCTTCAACAAATATTTTCTGGTTCTTTATTGCGAGTAATTCTGTGTCCCCACCCACAATATCAAACTCCACTTTTATTTTTTTATCTGGTGTGGTATAGGTCCACGCTCCAATAAGTGAAGTAAAGCTAACCTCGTCTTTATTTTCACATGCAATAAATAAAATGGTTACAGTTATTAATATTAAACGGACAACGGTTTTCATGATTTATCTTTTTAGCAACCACCTCTCATTCAACATATCGTAAAACATCATTTGGTAACCGATCGTTCCGGCCAGGTAAAGTAGCCTATAAAATATAACTCTTTAATACCTTAATTTGCGTGACCAAAGCCTATATTCATTTTATGGCATTTTTAGAAAAGTTTTTAAGAATAAAAAAAGTCCGGAATACCAAGTTCCAAAATAGGTTGTTTACGCGTGAAAGGATTTTAAAAGGGGCGTGTATTGTAGAATACAAAGGGCGTCTTGAAAAATGGAGTGACGTCAAACACATAGACGGCTACAATGGATACTTATTACGAGTGAATACCAGATGGGCCATAAATGCTTTACCCTACAAACGTGCTTTAGGAAGATTTGCCAATGATGCGATGGGATTAAATCGCAATGCGACACTATCTAATAATGCAGAGTATCTGCTGGAGGGAAAACGCTGCTTTCTCTTTGCAAAAAAGAACATTGAGCCTGGCGAAGAAATACTGGCTGGCTACGGAAAGGAGTACTGGAATCTCATAAAAAGTATTGCCAAAAAACCTCGGAAATAAGTGCTAGCCCTTATTTTAAGCTACTTTCAGCAAAATAGGTTTGCTATGAATAAAAAGGATATATATTTGCGACCCATAAGTGATTCATTAAACACATACCTTACTTTTTATGACTAAAGCAGAACTTATTACCAAAATTGCAGAAGATGCAGAAATTACGAAAGTAGCAGCTACTGCCGCACTTAATTCTTTTATTGAAGGAGTTACAAAAGCTTTGAAGAGTGGAGACAAATTAACGTTGGTTGGTTTTGGCACATTCTCTGTAAGCAAAAGAGCAGCAAGGAAAGGTCGCAACCCTTTCACTGGAGAGGAAATAAAAATCAAAGCAAAAAAAGTTGCAAAGTTCAAGGCAAGCAAAGACCTTCTGGCCAAATAGTTAAAAGTATACATAAAAAAAACCCCGGACTTTCGGGGTTTTTTTATACCCAAAATATCATTCTTGCTAGGCATTACTCCTCAAGTATCTCAACATCCACCCGAACATTTTTCTTGGCATTTACGCTGTTCTTGTCGTAAATCATTCTCCCTCCTCCCCAAGCTTTAATCTCAATACGATCCGCTGCTACACCCTGAGACACTAACCAATACTTAATTACCTCTGCCCGCTGTTTTGATAATTCTTTGGCAGACCCCGTTCCATCTTTTACATCATTGGCAAGAGAGAAAAAAGACTTACTGGGTCCCATAGTAATTATCCTCCCTCTGGCATTTCCATTGGTATGACCATGCAACTTGATTCTGTAATTGGGGTTCTCATTCATCATGGTCAACAGACTATTGAGTTGGTATTTTGATTCAGGAAGCATAATTGCAGCATCATTATAAAAAAAAACATTGTAAAGCGTGTGGATGTCACCCTTGTGATAACGTGACATACCAAACTTGATAACATAATGATTATCGGACCATTCTATAAAATGATTTGTACTGTCATCTGGAATCCGATTATAATAGATCTCATGCTGAATCGGTCTGTACCCAAATACATTGGCGATTAAAGAAATCTTACCAGACTTACTCTTAGGGTCTGGAAGGTTTATATTCTCATTCCCCTTTACTTTATCAACAAGCCTCGCCCTATCGACATCTATCACTTCTACTTCGCCTTCTATTTGATGGTTGTTAGTTGAATTGTAGAGACTCAAATATACGGAGGCCGCTGCCACTGATTTTGGCGTTGCCGTTACAGCTTCTTCCAAAGTAGGTGCATTTTCTTTAGAGGCTAACTCCTCAATAATCTGTTCCTTCTCAATTTCATTAATTATAGGCTTACTTTCTACATTAGATACATTTTCATCTATTTCAGCTTCTGCCTTCTTTTCAATCTCATCTGGAATTATAACGGTCTTTTCTTTTGATGCAATAACAACTGACTGCTCCTTCTCAGACTCTGCCTTAGTAAGTAAATTGATATTAGTATCTAGGTCATCTTTCATTACCCGCACCCAAGCTTGTTCAAACCCAGTCTTTTTACGAGCAGTAAGCATTTCTTTAATTGATTCGTCAAAATCCTTATAATAGTCCAAGTAGACATACAAATACTTGCGCCTTATATCTGCACCATATTGGGCATCAATGCCTTCTTTATCGATGCTATTGATATAGCTCTCTGCATAGGCTTCCTGACCCAACCGATAGACGGCCACTACCACATAGTAACCAGGAGTCAAGGAGGGGGTCGAAGACTGGGCCCTGCTCTCTATACAGAAGAATTGGGATAGGAATAGTAGGGTAAAAATTCCTCTGGCGTATAGATGCATGATAGATCCTTTTTAGTTAATCTAAATTTGAGGCAAAAGTCGCACTTTTTCAAGGTTTTTAATGATAAATGAGACCCCTACAGTTACACATGTAGGATTCTGAACATCTCTCGTAAAAAACCAGCTCCATAGCCTATTAATTGGACTATCGCGGCAGGCCCAGCAAGCAAGGCTACTCTCATGGATTCTGTTTTCCTATAAGCAAAAACCGATAAAATAAGGATATAAATAAAATAGAGTATTCCTATAAATGCACTAATTCGTCTATCCAAGGGTAAAAAAACGACCATTGAGACCAAGCCTATTATAAAAAAGGCAGGAAGCCAGTGGGTTGTTTTTACGGCTCCCGGATGGACCCTATTGACCAATACTCTTCCTCGGCCAAAATTGAATACCTGCCAAAAAAATTGTTTGAAGTTGGTGCGTCTTTTATGATAAACAAAGGCATCATTAATATATCCAACCCTAAAACCTAATTTTTTCATCCGCAAACTAAACTCAATGTCTTCCGCAAATCGATCGAATTTAAATCCACCAGTATTTAAAAACACCTCTTTGCTAATACCCATATTGAAACTGCGTGGTTGAAATGCGCCCACCCTTTTGTCTCCGCCACGAATACCTCCCGTAGTGAAAACTGAAGACATGGTGAACGCCATCGCCTGCTGTACTGGTGTGAAATCCTTATGGCCTTTGTCAGGACCACCCCAGGCATCTAATGGAGTGTGGCGGAGAGAATCATCTATGGCCGTAAAGTAATTGGGTGGAAGAATACAATCAGAATCGAACATCACAAAATAACTCCCTTTTGCTTGCGCAAAGCCAAAATTACGGCTTGGGCCGGGACCAGTGTTTGGTTTAAAGAAATACCGAATACGGAGAAGTGAAGTATATTCTTCGTAAACTTCCACGCATGTATTGATAGAGCCATCCTCTACAATCAATACCTCAAAATTAGTAAAAGTCTGATGGGTGAGGCTTTCCAAGAGTTCCCGAACTTCCTCAGGTCTGTTGTAAACCGGGATAATTATTGAATATTTTGGGTCGGCACTCATGCAATACAAAAGTAATCAAATGATTACATTCGTCTCTCCCATGAAAAATTTAACTTCAGCTAGTGTTGTAAACACCATAAGTAATCCAATTAATATTCCACAATGATAAAGCGAGGATTTCAAATATTTCTACTCTCTCTATTTTGTTCTTCTTTGTTCGGGCAGGTAGCCGACTACAGTAAAGATGTAAAAACAAAAGAATCGATTGTGAGTGCCCTTTATGAAGTTATCTCTGGAACGCCTGAGCAAAAAAGAGATTGGGAGCGCTTTCAAAATTTATTTTTACCCCAATCAAAACTAATCCCAACTGGAAAAAACATGCAAGGTGAATTCACCATCAGGTCCATCTCTCCAGATGAATACGTTCAAATGTTTGCCAATAATATTAAAAGTGGCTTCTTTGAAAAGGAGTTACATTGCGAAGTAGAAGAGTACGGAACAATAGCCCATATTTTCAGCACTTATGAAACACGTGAAAGTATAAATGGACCAGTCCGTAACAGAGGTATTAACAGCATTCAATTGTACAATAACGGAAATCGTTATTATATCGTTAATATCATTTGGTGTGCCGAAAGCATGGGTTTCGCCCTACCATCAAAGTATCTCAAATAACAAAATACTTATATGAAATTATCAATCAGAATAAAATCATTCCTCACTCTAGCGATTATATGTAGTGCTCTTACAAGCATCGCTCAAAAGAAAAAGAATCAAGATGATCTTATTCAAAAACATGCGATCGAATCATTTAAAGACCTGTACGCGCTCCTGAGTATTCCCAATGATGCGCACCACCCAAAAGACATCGAAAAAAATATCCAGTGGTGTGAAGATGCCTTTGCAAAAAGAGGGTTTGTAACTACTCGTTTAGAGACCGCTACAGTTCCTTTACTTCTGGCAGAACGCAAAGCAAAAAAAGCTACTAAAACAGTGCTTGTGTATTTACAAATAGATGGACAACCGGTAGACACTAGCAAATGGTTTCAGGAGAGCCCCTGGAGGCCGACATTAAAAGAAAAGAATACAAGCGGTGATTGGAAAGCGATCAACTACGAACGCTTATACGAGAACTATAATCCTGATTGGAGAATTTTTGCAAGATCTGCCTCCGATGCAAAAGGGCCGGCAGTGGCATTCCTCGCCTCTCTGGATGCCATGATTGAGACAAAAGCTGAACCCAATTACAACATCAAGGTTATCATGGATTTTGAGGAAGAGTTAGGCTCTCCGAGACTTCCAGCAGCTGTTACCAAGTATAAAAAGGAACTGGCATCGGATATGTTCATCATTTTTGATGGTCCCAGACACGTGAGCAACGCGCCCACACTAAGTTTTGGGGCACGAGGAATATGTGAAATAACCATTACCACCTATGGCCCTCGCCAACCTGTGCACAGTGGAAATTATGGAAATTACACTCCTAACCCTGCCATGCGACTTTCACAGTTGCTCGCTTCTATGAAAGACGAAGAGGGGAGAGTAATTATCCCTGGGTATTATGATGGAACAACCCTTACCAATGATGAAAAGGAAACCCTAAAACTGGTGCCAGATAGTGAAGAGGAGATCAACAAATTCTTAGGAATTGCGGAGGCTGATAAAATCGGAGAAAATTTTCAGGAGTCATTGCAATATCCGACCCTGAACATCCGAGGGTTAGACGCATTGTACGTGGGGGAAAACGCCAGAACCCTTATACCCGCTCAAGCCACAGCAGAAATTGACATCAGATTAGTGCCTACCAGCGACCCTGAAAGACTGATTGAACTTGTGAAAAAACATATCGAAAGTAAAGGATATCATTTAACTAAAGGAGAACCCACTGAGGAAGAGAGAATGAAATACCCGCGCATTGCCTTCTTCAATTCCAGCATTTCTTATCTGGCATTTCAAACCCCTTTTGATTCTGAAGTAGGCTTGTGGTTAAGCCGCGCAATGACCAAGGCATTTGGCAAGGAGCCCATCAAAATCAGGACTGCTGGTGGATCCATTCCTATCTCACCATTTGTGATCACCTTGGGCATTCCTGCCGTTGCTGTTCCTACGGTGAATGCAGACAACAATCAACATGCGCCCAACGAAAACATTCGCGTGGGCAATTATATGGAGGCGGTAAAAGCTTTCTATTATATTCTTACTGAAAAATTATAGGTTGATTTAATCAACCCACTCTGCAACGAACAAATTCGTGTCTCGCGTTCCTCCATTATTTCTATTGGAGCTGAACACGAGGTATTTTCCATCTGGAGAAAACATTGGGAATGCATCGAAAGTATCATCGTGCGTGATGCGCTCCAGGCCTGAGCCATCAATGTTGATCGTGTAAAGGTTAAATGGGAATCCTCTTTTTGTTTCATAATTTGAAGCAAAAATTACTTTCTCGCCAGATGGGTGGAAGAACGGAGCCCAGTTAGCTTGTCCCAGGTGAGTCAGTTGACGTAAATCACTTCCATCTGCATTACAAATGTACAATTCCATGTTGGTCGGCATCACCAATCCTTCCGCAAGTAAGTCTTTATATATTTTTACATCTTCTGGTGTCTTTGGACGTGAAGACCTAAAAATTAATTTGCTGCCATCAGGAGAAAAGAATGCACCTCCGTCATAGCCCAATTCATTGGTTATCTGTTTTACATCGGTACCATCGATATTCATAGTGAATAATTCAAGATCTCCAGTGCGCAAAGAAGTAAACACAATTTTATCACCTTTAGGAGATACCGTGGCTTCGGCATCATAGCCAGGCTCATCGGTAAGTTGCTTCAGAATGTTACCATTTAAATCTGTTACAAAAACATCAAAGTCAGGGTAGATTGGCCATACGTACTTACCATCCTCTCTATGTGCTGGTACAGGTGGGCATGCTTTATTGCCCAAATGAGTAGAGGCATAAACGATTGTAGTATCACCAGGCATAAAGAAGGAACACGTTGTTCTTCCTAATCCTGTGCTCACCATTTTAGGTACGGTATTCGCCAGATCATCAGTAAATGGGTTCGTATAAAAAATCTGATCACATTTAGTCCCAAATTTTTCACTGGTAGCCTGAAACGTAAGCATTGTATTATCAGAATTCCAATAGGCCTCTGCATTATCGCCACCAAAGGTTATTTGTTTGATGTTTTTCAGATGCTTTTCATCATCGTATCGAAGTGTATCGCCAGCAACTGTTTGCTCATTATTTTGGTTTTCAGACTTCTGGCCGCAGGCAGCTAAAATGATAACGAGAAATAGATAATAAAACTTCATGAGGTTCGTGCTAAATGGTAAATTCGTGCTTTAATATTCAAGTCGCAAATTTAACAAGTAAAGCATTGAAACACTCACCATTTACCATCCTAAGAATACTTTTATCAGTTTTTTTGATCTTAATTCTGGTTTCATGTAGTAAGCAAAAGAAAAGCATTCCTGAATTGGGTATTTCTTTAAAGGATGACGTTACTTTTTTAGCAAGTGATGAATTAGAGGGAAGGGAAATTGGAACCGATGGAGAAAAAAAAGCCGCAGCATACATTGTCAATCGTTTCAAAGCAATTGGTTTAACGCCAGCCGGCACTGACAATTATCTTCAAAAGTTTGAAGTTACACCCGCTCAAAATCCACACGAGCAAGCCAAAATTGGTGCAGGTAGAGATTCACTAAGCATTATAGGCACAAACGTAATCGGGATGATTGATAACCCTGGAGATGAAATTATCATCATAGGAGCACACTATGATCACTTGGGATACGGAGGCGTAAATTCCTTATATCGCGGAGATTCATTGGTGCACAACGGTGCTGACGACAATGCCAGTGGCGTGGCTGTGATGATTCAACTGGCAGAGTTGCTAAAGGATGAAAAGTTGCAAAAAGATATTTTGTTCATGGCCTTTTCAGGCGAAGAGGAAGGGTTATGGGGATCTAATTATTTCAATAAAAACCCTACCATTGACTTGAGTAAGGTAAGCGCAATGATCAACATGGACATGGTGGGTAGACTGGACGAGAAAAAAGCACTGGCTATTCATGGCACGGGCACCTCTCCGTCCTGGGATGCTATGGTAAACAAGGCAAACTTGGATTCAATTCCTCTTCTTTTAAGACCATCAGGAGTTGGCCCCTCTGACCATACCTCATTTTACCTTCAGGATATTCCAGTGTTACACTTTTTCACAGGTCAGCATGAAGATTACCACAGGCCTTCTGATGATTCAGAAAAATTGAATTATGAGGGAATGGCCAAGATAGCACTCATGATAGATAGAATTGTAGATGAATTAAATACAGCAGACAAACTTACTTTTACCAAAACCAAAGATGAATCCAGTGACACACCACGGTTTACCGTTACGCTTGGTGTCGTTCCCGATTACCTATATGGCGGAAAAGGTATGCGTATTGACGGTATAACTGACGATAAGCCAGCCTCAGTTGCCGGATTGCAAAAAGGTGACATCGTTGTTCAACTTGGAGATTTTACAGTAGATGGCATGAACGAATACATGGAGGCCTTGTCCAAATTCAAAAAAGGCGCTGAGACCACAGTAATAGTGAAGCGAGGTGATAAAGAGCTTACGTTTCCGATTAAATTTTGACGTAAGTCCCTCCAACATTTTCTTATCCCGAAGAAGGTATTAATTTGCCAACTGATGGATAATTTTGTTGTATCGGCTAGAAAGTATCGACCCCTGGGCTTTGATGAGGTGGTGGGCCAAGAGCATATTACCACCACACTTAAAAATGCAATAGATAGTAATAAACTCGCTCAAGCCCTTCTTTTTTGTGGACCAAGAGGAATTGGTAAAACTACCTGTGCCCGTATTGTAGCACGCATGATCAACGGGTTTGAAGAAAAAGCAGAGGCAAACTCCCTCAATATTTTTGAATTAGATGCAGCTTCAAACAATTCAGTTGAAGACATCCGGAATCTAATTGATCAGGTACGATATCCCCCTCAATTTGGAAAATACAAAGTCTATATCATAGACGAGGTGCACATGCTGTCCAATTCAGCATTTAATGCTTTTTTGAAAACATTAGAAGAACCACCGTCTTACGCCATTTTTATTCTGGCAACGACAGAAAAGCATAAAGTGATCCCTACGATTCTCTCCAGGTGTCAGATATTTGATTTTAACAGAATACAAGTATCAGATATTAGCAGACAACTAAAAAAGATTGCTGATCGTGAAAAAATTGCTGTAGAGGAAGAAGCTCTCCATCTTATCGCTCAAAAAGCAGATGGCGCCTTGCGAGACGCACTCTCGATTTTCGACCTGATGGTGACCTTTTCTTCGGGAAAAGAAGTGACGTTTAAAGATGTACTAAGTAACCTCCATATCCTCGACTACGATTACTATTTTCAGGTAGTAGACTGCCTATTGGCGGAAAATATGAGTCAACCGTTATTACTATTGGATGAAATATTACGCAAGGGATTTGACGGTCATAATTTTATAGTTGGTTTTAGTGAACATATAAGAAACCTATTGGTTTCGCAGGATGCCAGAACCATTGACCTGATGGAGGTCCCTGAAGCTACCAAGAAAAAATATCTAGAACAGTCAGGATCAGCATCCCCCTCCCTGTTATTATCATGGCTCAGCATTGCCAATCAATGTGATCTTAACTACAAGAGCAGCAAAAACCAACGTCTTCTCGTAGAGTTAGCACTCATGAAGATGGCGTATGTGAATGCTGTGGTAAAGCCCAGCTCAGCCCTCGTGGAAGAGGGAGTAAAAAAAAAAGTGAAGTAACTAGTGAAGTTATTGAGGAGCCTAAAGCTGAAAAGCCTATTGTATCCCCCCCCTCCACTCCGATACAAGAAGTAGTCCTACCTACCAGTAAGGTTCAACCCACTCCAGCAAAACAAAATACAACCGGTAGACAAAAATTAACACTGAGTCTTACCGATCTTGCCAATGGTAACACTAAAGTATCAGAACCTCTTCAGGAAGAGACCAAAGTAAAAAGCCCTCCTACCATTAGTAATAAACCAGTGCACTTGGAGGCCTTGAAAATTGCATGGGATGAATTTGCTGAACAAAGAAAAACGCAAGTGGGAGAGTATCACCTATTAAAACAGGAATTTGATTTCCATGACAATCAGATCACTATTCACTTGTCCAATTCGGTAGAAGAACCTCTTCTGCAGAGTATCCGCAATCCACTCACCGAATTTCTTAGAGAGCGCCTTGGTAATCGTAGTTTAAATATAACCAGTCAGGTTCGGGAGATACAGCTACAAAAATTTGCCTATACGAGTAAGGAAAAATTCGATAAGCTGACCGAAAAGAATCCTATACTCAAGGAATTAAAGCAGCGGTTGGATTTGGATACTGACTTCTAAAAAAGCAGGTCTCCTTTCATCCCTATCTATTTGCTTATTTCTTTTTCGGATGTCTTTTAAGCGCCTTCATCACATCATCAATATTTACACTTAGCCTATAACAACCGCTGCTCCCAAAGGAAATACTTGAGATGGTTACTAGATTTTGATATAGATTTTTCTTTTATCAAAATAATATCCGACACCCCAGCAGATCGCCAGTGCTGTTAAGGCAAACATTAACGACCCAAAATAATCACCGAACAATGGGTAATACCATTGTTGATAAATCCAGTGATAAAGTCGTTGGTCTCCCATTCTAAAAAAGAAAAGAAGGACAACTCCTACCATTGATAACACATAAATAAAAAGTGAGTTCTTGCCCAGCACTTCAAAGAAGTAAGTCCAGCCGGAAATATTCTGAAGGTCGATGAGATAAATCAATAAGGATAGCACCATCAAATCAATACCAACAGTGTATATCACATAACTACTTGTCCAAATTTTTTTATTTATTGGGAAAAAGAGATCCCACCACAAACCCATAAAAACCAGAACCATACCCACTGCCATGAGACGAGCTACAGATTCGAACGAATTCCCCTTTCTTAAAATAAACACACCCGCAGCATAACCAGCAATTACATTGACTACTGCTGGCAGCGTACTTAGTATTCCTTCTGGATCAAAAGCAATTCCATCGCCATGAAACATGTGAGATTCCCCTAAAATTAAACGATCAAGTTTTAGGACGGCATTTCCCTCTAATGATAAATCGCCAAATAGAAAAAGAACTAACCAATAGCCTGTCAGTATAAAAAGACTTGCTATTAAAGCACCTTTTAATTTTCCATAATGAATAATGAGAGAGGCAATCAGATAGGCCAAAGCAATTCTTTGTAACACACCAAAAATGCGAGTAGATTCAAAAGATTTTGCTACCAATACTCCTGATACATCGTATTTCACAAAAGGAAACCAAAACATAAAGTAACCAATCAAAAAGATGAGCAATGCTCGAGTGAATACCTTGCGAAGCAAAACACCTTGATCAGATGAGGTAAGCCCGGCAAAGCTAAAACTCATTGAAGTACCCATGATGAATAAAAAAGCAGGAAACACCCAATCCGTCAACGTAAAACCATTCCATTCAGCATGCAGAAAAGGGGAGTAAGTAGTGGTAAAGTCACCGGGTGTATTGACCACAATCATAATCGCAATGGTCAGCCCTCTAAAAACATCAATAGCAGTATTTCGACTATTATCCCCCATTTGTTGAAAATAGAGAGAATTTGAAGATGTTCTATTTAGAATAATTATAAATAAGTTTGGATTACGGTCCCACAGCAATCATATTTGCGCTGTTTAGAACCATTATAAATAATAAATGAAAAAATTTGTTGCTATTAATTACATCCAATGTGATGAGGGTTATGCCAAAAGATTTGAAGAGCTATTCGCAACGCGTGCCCGCGCCATTGATAGGCTCCCTGGTTTTATTGATATGCAGGTATTACGTCCATCCGATCAGAAAGATGAATATTTAATCGTAAGCCATTGGGATTCAGAGGAAGATTTCAAGGCATGGACCAAATCACCAGAATTTCTTGAAGGACATAAGAGGGGCTTTGAAGATATTAGGATTGCTCGTGAGCGAGGTGAAAAACCTCCGATGTCATCTTCCTTTGACCTACCTTTGTAATTATGAAATCAATGTTGTTAAAGCCAAAATATAAACTAAAAAGAAGATGGCCGTTCCAATAATTAAATTGGATTGCCATCTTCATTTTAACCCTACCTCTAATTTCAATTACCTCTTTTCACTAAAGCATATTCCAGTTTTGGTTTACCCCTTTCGCCACTGGTTGTCAATGCTGTAAATTTCACCTTGTAATAATTGCCATCTGCATCTTTTACTACATAAAACCGATCGCTTCGAATTGCAGGTGATGAACCCGGGCCACCGCCAGAGCGCCATGAAGAGCCTATCTTCACCTGACTTTGATTGCTGAAATCCAAAGTGGCAATGTCGCCCTCTGCAAATGCCTCATAAGATATGGCGCTTGTTAATACTTGCACCGTTTCAACACCTTCTCTATTCTGCAAAATAACATCTTGGAAATAATAGGGTACAGGGCCTGTTCCAAAGTTGGTTGAGTTTGTAAAGGCAGTCCAGGCAATGTCCCATCTTTCTTTGGTCGGCTCTACGTCCACAACTCCGGAAGCCAAGCTTACATACTGAAATGAAAAACTGGGATTCTTGGTGATCTGAATTTCTGAAAATGAGGAGGCTGCAATATTAGCATGCTGTAAGGTATAGCCTGCTCCATTACGAATAATTCTAATTTTTTCCCAACCCAAAACTGTAGGTGTTGTGCCTGGTCCATTTCCTCTATTTATTATATAAACTTTATTTTCACTGGCAGTAGCTGATATAGAAGCAACGGCAGTCTTCATTAAATCACCTGAAGGATCATCAATCCAAGTGATGGCATCCGGAACCCAGGATGGAGGTGTATCCAAATTAATTGCTGCAAACACTGCATCAAGGGAGAGCTTCATTCCAAAGCCAACAGTATCTGCTGCAGTGACTGAATTAAGATCATTCTTATCAAGAGCCATGGCCATCATGCCATTGGATGAATTGAGAATTACCCTAAAATCGTCCCCTGAACTAAACCCAAAATCCCATTTGGTGCGGGCCACCGCTGTCTGCCTGTTGGCACTAAAGTCAATAAATACTTTGTTCGGATAGGTGGCACCCCCACCATTAATGTCAATCGTTCCAGAGGTCGCAATGATCTCAGCAAAAGACAACAACAGCTCCGAATTGTCTGCAATAATCAAACTTTCAATATTGGAGGCAAGTGAAAATTTTATTTGTTCATCCCCACTAAATGCAACACCCTCAGGTTTAATCACTTTAAATGAAATACCAGTAGCGCCTGCTGCGACAGGAATGCTCAATTTATTATTAATCATCGCGGGTTCAGTAGTAAAATGAGTCCCGTACTCAACACCTGTAGGTACTGCATTTATTTCAATTACACCTTCATCCGAAATTTCTCTTGAAAAATTAATGTTTATCGCCAGCTCGGTTTCATCCGATCCAAACCCTAATTGACCTGATTCAAATTGTGCGGTGATGTCAGGAAGTGCCAATTCATCTTCACAAGACGAAACACTAAGAATAAATACTGCAATAAAAATATATTTGAAAAAATTTGACATGATAAGTATAGATTTGTTAGTTGATATAATTTAATTGTAATTATTTATTGAGTAGGAAATGCCTAGAAAATAGGATCGGCCATATCCTATAGCTCTGTTACCTCCTGATGTATGAACACCCCCATCAAAAGAAGTATTATTAACATTGACTACATCAAAGAGGTTACGAATCCCTCCGGTGACTATAAAGTCCTTAAATAAATCTTTTTGGATACTGAAATCGGCCCAGTTGTATCCGTTTATTTTTGCTAACGTGACTTTTTGTTCACCATTTACATCTGCAATTTCATAATATGGTGTTACTCCAGTGTATTTATGGTAAAGCGAAAAAATAAGACCAGCATTTGGTACTTTATAGCTTACTGTAGAAATAATTTCAGGAGACCATGTAAACTCGTCCAGGTCATTCGTGCTGTCCAGATATTGATTAAACCGCCCAATGTAAGAAAATCCCAAGGAGGCTGTAACCTTACCCATCTTTAGGTTGTTTCTTAGTGTTATACCTTTGGTTTTATACCTATCAATATTTAGGTAGGTAGTAATCAAAGTATTACCAGGCTTCTGGCCATATCCGATCATATTGTTCACCGTATTATAGAATGTTCCAAGGCTGGTATTGAAACGAATTTGATTCTTGTCAACTACCTGCCAATTCCAGGATGCATTATAACTATGCGATAGCTCTGCTTTCAAAGTCTGATTCCCTTCTATCGAGTGGCTTGCATCGAAGAAATCAAAATAGAGCTCTCTCAAAGACGGTGCGCGAAACCCACGTCCATAAGAAATGCGTAAGTCATGGTGTTTTGATAATACTAATTTGGAATTGATGGATGGAATTACAGGAGGGGCTTTATACACTGTATTGTGTACAACCCGGATGCCAGGCCTTACTTGTAGTCCCTTTACAATTTCCCATTCCAAAGATCCAAAAAAGGCATAGTCGTTTACACTTTGAGTTCCAGACTCAATCCTTCCGCCTTCACCTTGTTCGAGATTAACTTCGAAGCCTGGTTGAAAGGCTACCTTATCATTGAATTTATATTGAAAAGTGCCCCTAGCCGTTGTGCCATTGAACCGTGTCATGTCTTGTGAACCTGCACCCAGCGCCAAACGTTTATCACCAGTTACTTTGTTTACTGTACTGGTTTGTGTCTTTCGTTCATAATTGGTGTAGGCCATAGCTCCATTGAAGTTAAATCGATCCGAAAAATTATAGGATCCCTGAACCTGGTGCATAAACCTATTGGTAATGTAATCTTGGTCAAGCGCTTCATTTCCCTCAAAGTTACCAGGGTTGTAAATATTTTCATTGAGATAATCCAATCGATAGTAGACATCGCTTTTGCTTGTCTTCCATCCCACCAATCCGCTTGCTAACCACTGCTTTTTTGGTTGCCATTGCTTATCTCTTCCAATGGCATTACCCTGCCATCCACCAAAATTATTTCTACTAAAATCAAAATGGGTATATATTTTTTTCCAAGAATAGCCTCCTCCCAAACTTTGATTGTGAGTCCCCTCTTTGGCACCATACTCTTTCCCTGCCGTTTCTTCCTGCGCTTTTGCATTTAAACTCCAGGTGCCATCGACCTCTTTTTTGGTGATAATATTGATAACACCTGCTAGGGCATCTGCTCCATACACCACTGACATAGGCCCCTCTACGATCTCAATCCGCTCTACAGACTGGGGATTGATTTGGTTAATATTGACTTCATTGGAGGTGCCTTGTCGCCCAACCATGGGCACCCCATCTATAAGCACCTTCACATTTTGGCCTGAAAGCCCTTGCAGCGAAAGGTTGGAGCCGCCAAGGGCCTGATCCTGAGAAAACCTTACGTTGAGCTCGGTATTCAGCACATCCTCAAGCTTAGTTGCTCCTCTCGCCTGAATTATCTCCATGGGAATGGTGCGCACCGTATAGACAGACTTTTTTGCGGACTGAGGCTCAAATTGGCCTGTTATTACTAGCTCCTCCAGAAAACGAGTAGCGAGGCTATCACCCAATTGTCTTTGCGCTTGAGTTGCCGTTACAGCAAAAATTAATAATGTCAGGCAAAGCAATTTTTTCATAGCTGCAAATGTTAGAATGATTCTAAGTAATAAATACCCGTATAAGGATAATAAGTGCCAAGTATAAAAATTTACCGTGCTCTGCACAAATTTTGGTATTTTTGAATTATTATGTGATGAAATAAGTTAATAACAGCACTGACGTTTGTCATTTTTATATCAACACAAGGCAATGAGAACAACTTTGTTAGAAAAAAATACCCATGGAGGGATAATTCGGGAGCTATACGATCGCGATGAAATCTCCCTATCGGTGGCTGAAAATAAGGGGGATGATGCATTTACCTGCCCTGCGGAACTAAAAAAGAACCTCGTTCACTTTTACTTCTGTGTAGAGGGCAGTGCTTTGTTCGAATTTGGGCCCCATTATTCCAGAGAAATACATAAAAAAAGAAATTACTTCTTTTATAACCCTGAAAGCGACCTTCCATTCCAAATTAATATCGCGCCTTATACCCGCATGGTATTTTTGACCATTTCACTCAAAAATCTCCATAAACTTTTTTTACAAGACACCCTACCATTTTTGAAACCGGAAACTATCAACAGAAAATTTTATGACGAAAGGGAAATTCCGGCCTCACTCATGGTGGTTCTTAATCAACTTTCTACAGTGAATCTAAGTGAGGCGGCAGAAAAGCTCTATTATCAAGGTAAAGTGCTGGAATTGTTAAGCTTGTACTTCTCCGAAAGAAAGGCGGATACTGAAAGTTGTCCATTTTTAAATGATGAAGAGACAGTCCGAAAGATCAAGCATTCGAAGGAATTTTTGCTTAAAAATAGTGAGTCACCACCAAGCTTAAAAGAGTTGGCAAAAATAGCCGGACTGAACGAGTATCAACTCAAAGTGGGGTTTAAACAAATTTACGGAAACACTGTCTTTGGATTTTTACTCGACCATAAATTGGACAATGCGCAACTATTGTTGGATACCGCCAAATACAAAGTAAATGAAGTGGCCTACCAAATTGGTTATACCAATCCGAGTCATTTTATAGCAGCCTTTAAAAAGAAATTTGGGGTAACTCCAAAAAAATATTTGATGAACAAATAAAATTTACCTTCTACGATAGGTTCTCTTAGGAGTTGTTCCAAACAACATTCCAAATATTCCACGTACCAGCGAACGACCTACCTGTTTCCCTACTGATGAAGTCATCATTTCCTCTATCGCACTTTTTTCTTCTCTCCTGGAAGACTGTTTTTTAGTGGTTGACCTTGTCTCCCTTTCCTCTACCTGTTCCAATTCCATTTTTCTTGAAAGCAATTCAAAGGCGCTTTCTGGGTCAATGGCTTCTTTATATTTTTTATATAAATCAGATTGATCTAAAAGCTTTTGATACTCATCTTCATTGAGTGGACCCATAACGGAAACGGGAGGAGCAAGATGCGTAGCTACTGTCTCCGTTGGAATTCCCTTTTCATCAAGTACTGTAATAAATGCCTGTCCTGTTCCTAGTTGGGTAAACTGTTTCTCAATATCGTAAAACTCCGACTTTGGAAAGGAATTAACTGTTTCGCGCAGTGCCTTTACATCATTAGGAGTAAATGCTCTAACAACGTGATGAATCCTGTTTCCCAATTGCGACAACACATTGGCGGGTACATCCTGTGAAAGTTGTGTACAAAAAAATATACCCACCCCTTTAGAACGAATCAACCGAATCACCTGGTCTATCTGACTGAGAAAGGCTTTTGGTGCATCTTTAAAAAGCAAATGAGCCTCATCCAAAAAGAAAATAAGCTTTGGTTTATCAAGATCGCCCGCCTCAGGAAGTTTTTGATATAACTCCGCCAGTAAAGCCAACATGAAGGTTGAAAATATGACAGGCTGATGCTGCACATCTGATACATTGAGTAAACTTATCACTCCACGTCCGTCTACTTTCTGGAATAAATCATCTATGTCAAAGGATTTTTCTCCAAACAACTGGCTCACACCTTTTTGCTCCAGCACTACAATCTTTCTAAGAATAGTACCTGCGGTTACTGATGATATCTTCCCATAGTCATCCTTTATCTCATTTGCTCCCTCCCCTTCCGATAAATAACTAAGTACTTTTTTAAGATCATTAAGATCCACTATAGGAAGTTTTTTATCATCAGCATATTTAAAAATCACTGATAGTACACCACTTTGCACTTCATTCAAATCCATAATCTTACTAAGTAAGACAGGACCAAATTCAGTGACCGTAGCACGCATCTGGCCACCTAATTTTCCGCTTAATGAATATAACTCTAATGGGAAGCTGGAGGGCATAAATTCAATTCCTAATGCAGCAGCACGCTCTTCCAACCTCGCGTTCGTAACCCCTTCTTTTGCCATCCCTGACAAATCGCCTTTCATGTCTGGCATAAAAACCGGAACCCCCTCGGCTGACAATTGTTCTGCAAGTAATTGCAATGTTCTTGTCTTTCCTGAGCCCGTAGCCCCTGTAACAAGCCCATGCCTATTCATCATCTTCATAGAGATCGTCACTTTCGCATCAGCCAGTATTTCGTTATTCAGAATTCCAGCTCCCAGATAAATGAACGAACCTTTAGGGGCATAAGACTTTCGGATTGCTTCAACGAATTTATTCTTCATAGGAGTTCAGTTGCTTACAAAATTGTGGAATTTAAGAATATAACCTGCCTTTTACTTCAATCATTTAATCTCATTTACTAGCCTACTAAAGTTGCGTGCGTATATGCCAAAAAGAACTAATTGCTCTTTCCCCGAAACCCTCTTTTCTCCTTTTCCTACCAGGAAAAACGATGCCCTTTTATTTCTTCTTGTCCATATAGTTCTGAAAGGTATATTGAAATCCAAGTGAAAATGCCTGACTCAGCTGCACCCCGGTATCCTGATCAAAGTCATAAAGTAAAATACCTCCCAGACTTACATTAATAAATTTATTCACCTTCGCAGTCAAATTCATGTCCAGACGATGATCAATTGTCTTCAATTGGAGAGTCTCATAATTGGCAAATAAGAGGTATCTCAATTTCAGATTTAAGTTCTCCGCAATATCCTTGTTGTATTCTGCCAACATTTGAAATGCTAAGGCTTCAATGCGCACAGTTTCGCCTGCGTTAACACCATAGGGTGCTATTGAGTCAACTGCCAGGTACCGCTCACTGTTTTGAACTATGGTTATTCTGGAAGCAATAGGAGCCAACCTCAACTTGAAAGTTTCATCCGTAGAATATTCAAAACCAAAAGATGCGGTAACAAAAGCCGGAGCCAAAAAATTAGAAATTATGCGGCCCTGCTCTACACCATTTGCGTCTTCTACATATTTAAGCCCTTCAGCAAATTGTGATGAAAAGTTGAGTGCGGTAAACAATCCCCAATTTCCATCGAAATCATATCCATATTTGGTGTCCAGATAAATTCTATCCAATGTTTTTCTAAAACCCTGGCCATTATTATTTACCATTCCAAATACCAGATCCATTTCATTGGTCCATGATCTTCTCTCCTTCTTGTAATTGGCCTTGGTATTTAGGTATGCATTAAACCCAAAAGAATTCAAGCCTCCCGCTTTCCAGTTTGAAGAAAATGAAGATTGATTAAGATTTAAACCTGCTCTATAACTTTTCTTCCAAAAGGTGGTTGAATCTATACGAACAATTTGGGCGGAGGTCTTTATCGATAAGAAGACAACTAAGAAAAGTACAGAATTAAAAAACTTAAAAGAGAACATACCGACTTAATTTTGAACATTTGCTCAAAAGTAAAGTCAAAATTAAAAACATACTAACTTAAATGTTATTGAGTTTGATTTCTTCCAGCGCCACTTCTGTAAGTGGCTTGGTAATGAATTTTATAACGTGATTGTTGTTTACGATTTTATCGATATCCCGTTTGTTGTCCGAACTGGAGAGGATAATCACTTTGCATTTATTCTTTACCAATTCATTAAATTTTTCGAATTCATAAAGAAACACAAAGCCATCTACGATGGGCATATTAATATCGAGAAAAATTATATTTGGAAGTTCTTCTGAATTATTTTGATTTTCTTTGATGTAATCAAGGGCACTTTTACCGGAATTCTTCACTTCTACCCTTTTTGAAAATCCAGTTATTTCTATGATACGTTTACTGATAAAGTTATCAGTGTCATTATCATCAACCAGCATTACAATATCAATTGCCCTATTCAAAGCTTCCATCTAAAATCAAATCAGTCCAAAACACTTCTCACTATTCATTAACTGGGGTTAAGCATAAAATGAAATTTATTTGTGCTACTCCGTATCCATCTACCTCATCAAATAAGATCGAATCTTCGTGCTCCTGTAGCTTAATTTCACCTTGCATATTACCAAAGTACTCGACTTCACTTATTAAAGTAATCGATTAATTTTTAAAAATCTCGTTTTCGATAAAAATATAGGTACTTCTATGCCCAATAAGTCGATCACGTAAGGATTTTAAAAGAAATAACAAAAAATATGGTATCAGGGTTGTAATATCCTCAATTTCTCCCCGAGTGATAAATTAAAATCCCTCTTCTCATTCCACTCCATTAACTCCTTTATTGTAACGCCATATTGTCTTGCTACACTGTATAAGGTATCTGAAGGTTTTACTTCATGAATAATCGATGCGTTTTGCTTATCGTTAATTCTAACTGAAGCTGTCGAAATATTAGAATCACCTACTACTTCTAGCTGTTTATTGATTGAATCCTCCATATTTTGGATCTGGGTCAACTCCGCATGCTTGTCCTCCGCTGAGTTGGGTACAAGGGTGATTTCCTGCAAGGAGGTTTGTCCCCAATTAAATTCATTGCCCGTATCTAACTCTACAATCTCACCTTGAGACGGCACATCTTCTTTCGGGGGCTTGGTGCTGCTTAGCCACAGCATACTACTTGGATTCACCTTATCATTTTGTCCCAATCGATTGTATTTGCGCAATTTTTTTAGTTGCACACCATAATTCTGACTTATTGCCCACAAGTCTTCCCCCTCAGTCACTTTATGATAGGCTTCTGATGCTCTTCGTTTCTTTTTATCCACAAAATATTTACTACCAGGAATTACAATGTGGTCGATTGAAACATCATTGTATCTAAGAAATGTAGAAAGGCTAATACCGGCCCTGTCGGCCAATGTTGTTATTCTATCCCCAGGCTTAGCCATTATTACAGAAACACCATTGACAAGCAAAGCAGGTGACACCACTGCTGTGACATCCTTTGTATCAATCAACACAGGACTGGGTGAGGCACTAATTGCAAGTTTGGTAAAATTCTTATCGTAGGTTCCCTGCGGGATAAGCACGGTGTATTGCTTGTCGTTAGGTATTGTTCCACGCTTTGCCCACTTGTTATATTCTTCTACGGCCTGCAAATCCAACTTGTATTCTTTAGCAATATCTTCGAGTGAAGTCTTGCTGGCTGTTTCATAGGCCACTAATTTCAACTGTGGCTCACCTTCCAGCGCATTTTCAAAAGCCACCTTATGTGCGATGTATTTTTTTACATACCAATATGTCTTTTCGTCAATCTCCATATGCTTGACACCATTGTGCTTATCACCCACTTCTCGTCTTGTGCCACCCGCTCCCATTTGATAAGCCTGTAAGGCATAAACCCAATTATTGAAGTAAAAATTATTCTGTTTCAAATAACGTGCAGCCGCACGTGTGGCTGAAATCAAATTCATTCGCTCATCCACATCTTTATCAACACGCATTCCCATTTCCTCAGCAGTAAAGTCTTTGAATTGCCAAAAACCAACTGCATCTGAACTAGAAACCGCGTCAGAAATCAAAGCACTTTCTTGCAGAGCGAGGTACTTAAAATCATCAGGCAATCTTTCCTCGCGGAATATTTTTTCAATAATTGGAAAGTAAGTCTTTGCCCTTTCTACTTTCATATTAAAATAGTAGGGATGCTGGGTAAGTGCATCCACATCCTTTTGAATTTCGCGTCTGGCACCATCCTTTATAACAAGGGTCATGCCTGCAAATTGCATTTTGTGGGGCACTTGGGGGGACTGGCTGTAAGAGACAGCGGCTCCCAAAAAAAATAGTGCGGCTGCAAAAAATCTCATCTCTGAACAAATGTAGAAATAAATATCAATTATTGAATGCCTTAATTAACGATAAAGGCCTTCAAATCTTGCGTAGAAGCATAATTCCATCTCTTATCGGCATCAAAACGTGTTCTACTCTCGGATCTTCACTGACTTTGCGGTTAAATTCCATGATAGTCATAGTGTCCTTATCGGGCCTCACATCAAGCACCTTTCCACTCCAAAGCACATTGTCGGCCAATATAAAACCACCCTCTATCACCAAATCAATCACAAGGTCATAATATAAAGGGTAACCTTCCTTATCTGCATCAATAAACACTAAATCAATAGTTTCCTTTAGTGTCGGAATTATCTTTTTAGCATCACCAATTCTGTAGTCGATCCTATCAACGAATTCGGAGTCTTTAAAATAGCTACGCACGCGATCTTCTAATTCTTCATTAATGTCAATCGTGATCAACTTTCCGTTTTTAGAAAGTCCCTCAGCCAAACAGAGCGCTGAATACCCTGTATAGGTACCTATCTCCAGAATTAATTTTGGCTTTATCATTTTACTTATCATTGAAAGTATACGCCCTTGCAGGTGACCTGAAAGCATTCGGGGTTTAAGCACTGATAGGTGTGTCTCGCGATTTATTCGGTGAAGCAGTTCATTTTCCCTCGCTGAATGTGCTTCTGCATATCGGATAATATTTTCATCCAGAAATTCCATGTCAATTTGGTTCCATCATTAGCATACTGAATTGCGATTCATCAAAGATATCGTTAGCAAGTGTTAACAATGTTTGAGGAGTAGTTTCTCTGATCCTTGAATAAGTTTCTTCGATAGGCAATACCTCTCCTCTGTCTAGTATACTTCTGGCCATCATAATCATAAAGCTTCCATTGTTTTCTTCAGTCATTGCAAGTTGACCAAACAGTTGCTCACGAGCAGCGTTCATCTGTTTGACTCCCAGCGGCTCTTCCCTCAATTTCCTTAGCTCTTCTTTAATCAAATAAAGGCTCTTCCCCATTTGTGTGGGCTCTGTACCAAAAGAGATCATAAATAATCCTGTGTCAGAAAAGGGGAAATAATTCGATCCAATGGAATACACATAACCATGCCTTTCACGCAAGGCCCAGTTGAGCCGTGAGTTCATACCAGAACCACCCAGGATATTAACTAACATGAAAAAAGCACTTCTTCTCTCATCTTTTATACTGTATGCAGGCCTGCCCATTGCACATCTCGACTGGCTCACATTGCGATGCATTATTATTTCTTTCGGTTTATACCTCGTGAATTTTTTTCTCCTGCTTGATGAAGTTATCCGCGGCAAGTGACCCATGTATTTCTCCGTCAACCTTATCACCTCTTCCATTGGAATGTTCCCAACACACGAAAAAACAATTTTTCTAGTATCTAGGTGTTCCTTTATAAAACTCCTAAAATCCTTCCTCCGAAATGATTTTACAGTTTTCTGGGTACCTAAAATATTCATGCCTAATGGATGGTCTGTAAAAATCACATTATCGAATTCATCATAAAGTGTATCTTCAGGATCATCCAGGTACATGGCCATTTCCTCCAAAATCACATTGCGCTCCCGCTCTATTTGTTTCTCAGGAAAAACAGAATCAAATGTAATATCTGTAAGCAGGTCTACCGCCTTTTCAAAATACACATCTCGTAGGGTAGCATAAAATAGAATCTTCTCTTTATCCGTGAAGGCATTCAGTTCCCCTCCCAAAGAGTCGAGCTTGTTAAGAATATGATACGCTTTTCTTTTTTGGGTACCCTTAAAGGCCATATGCTCCCAAAAATGAGCTATTCCCTGATTGGTGGGGTTCTCATCACGGCTACCGATATTCAGCATAATTCCGCAATGGACAATCTTGGTCGTTGTGATTCTATTGTGAACAACCCGAATTCCATTGGAAAGTGTATAATGCTCAATATCTCTCATAGTGTTCGCAAATTAATCAACCTATAGAGTACTTGGAACAAATTAGCGTCCCAAACGCGAACAATCTTGCCCGATAGCGGGCAGGGGTATTGCGCTACTCCATATAGTTTTTGTAAAATCGTAGTAGCAAAATGGCATAACAATTGTAATTCTTACGATATGGAAACCCAAAAAGTTCAAACTTGCTTTACAATTACATTCACCCAGGAACAATACATTCATGCGCAAGCTTACATTGAGGACATGAAGCGGCACCCCAAAAGGGTATTCTGGATTGGTAAACAGGGAAAAACAGATGGCGCTCTGGTGATGGAGCAAATCGCACACCGAATTCTTTCTGGCTTTTACAATGACGATCCATTTAACGCCAGTAGACACATTTTACGAATGGAGAGCATAACAGCCGCCTAAGGGATAAGCCACTGTTATATTCTATCAAGCACTTTTCTAATAAGAGCATCAACCACTTTTGTCGGGTCTTTTGAAAACTTATTTTTAATTCTGTTAACTATGATCGCGTTAATACTTATTGTCTCGTGACCTAACATTCGAGCGAATGCATAGTAGGCAGAGGTTTCCATTTCAAAATTCGTTAACCAAAAGTCACCTTTGTGATAGTAATTGATGTTTCCAAAAAGTTTAGGAAACTGTAATGGCAGACGAATTTTCCTTCCTTGTGGAGCATAAAAACCGGGGCATGTCACTGTATTGCCAATCAACATGTCCGTGCCAAGTTTCTCCTTTAGTGCTTTAGAGCCCTCCACCACATAGGGTTTAAAATTAAGCTCCAACTTATTCATGATATCCTCAGCAGCAGATAACTCAAATTCACTCAAATCCAGATTGTAAAAATTCATTAGGTTATCAAAACCAACAGCAAAATCAGTTATCAAATGCGATCCCAGAGGAATGTCCTCTTGAATGGCCCCTGAAGTGCCTATCCGAATTACATTGAGTTTTTTCTTCTTCACTTTGGGCGTTCGTGTTTTCAAGTCTACATTGACGAGCGCATCCAACTCATTGAAGAAAATCTCAACATTATCGGTGCCAATACCAGTGCTTATCACAGTAATGCGTTTGTTTTTATACTTGCCAACGTGCGTAATGAATTCTCTTTTGTTCATTTCGAACTCTATCTTATCAAAATATTGACTCACTGCATAGACACGATTTGGGTCGCCCACAGCAATGATGGTATCAGAAATGTGCTTTGGTAATAGATTGAGATGATAGACACTACCATCCTTGTTAAGAATAAGATCTGTTTCAGAAATCCTATCCACCATTTTAATTTTTAATTTTTTGTGCTGGATTTCCAAATACGGTCTCACCTGCACCAATTGATGCCACCACAACAGAACCTGCCCCCACTCTTGCACCTTTACCAATGACCACTCCTGAAACAATAGTTACACCAGCGCCCAAAAATACTTCGTCTTCCAGCACCGCATCAGTGCCAATAGATGACCCAACTCCAATCTGAACAAAATCTCCAATCCTTGTGCCAACCCCTACAGTAACTGCTGCATTAAGAACATTATGACTGCCGAGTTGGCTGCCAACAGTTAATATTACTTTGTTATCAATCAAATTACCATAGCCGATTTCACTTCGTAACGAAATCGTAGCTCCTTCATGGATTGCATTGACAGGCTGCACCTTGTATGTGTCATTTAGCATCTTCACAAGGTTTTTCCTTAAACGGTTATCATCTGTAGCCACAAAGGATTCACACTTTTTACCAATAAGTTTAATAAACGATTCATCATCAGTACCTCCCAGAACCACCACATCATCCACTTCCGTATCGTGTAGCTTCTTGTCATCATCCAAAAATCCATAGACAATGACCTTATTCTGTTCAAAAATTTCTTTGACGATTCGGCCCAGAGAATTGGCCCCAAAAATTATTACAGGGTTTTGCATACCACAAAAATAGAATAAGGTTCCTCCCTATCCGAGCTTAGGTTATTTTTATTTACGATCCTTATTAAAAATAACCTGAGAAGGGTAATAAAGTAGTAGAAAAAATAGTAATGGAAGAAACCCAATCCTATATCGTGACAAGGTTCCAAAATTCGGTGTCGACAGCGTAAGAAAAACTGCCAAGAGTCCAATGTATACAAGTGCACTGATTACCAACAAGCGATTTGAGGAGTTCCACGCATTTGAAATGTGTTTCACATTGTACAAGCAGAGCGTCAATAATACTAGATTTTCGATTGCTATTGCTGCCTGAAAAACAGAAAAAACCTCAAAAATAAAAGGCCTGAACAATCCGGAAAATAATGCCCACGGACTATTCAATAAAATACTAATCCAGTTTGCTTGAAGATTAACAAAATGAACTACGGGTCCGTTTTCAGAGGCAATTGCGTACGCATTGTAATTATCAACCACAACATTCAAAAACCGGCTCAAGTAAAAATTTGGGTGAATATTGCTCACTCCTAAAATGATAAAACAGAATAAAATTATCCACAATATTATCTCTAAAGTTTTGTTGCGTATCTGCGTATAAGGGATTACTACCTTAATTAGTAATATAGTGACAATGGCTGCAGGAATAAAAAGCGCTGCCCAATAGTATTTTAAATTCCAAAGGTACAATACTGCGACAATGGCAATAATCCATTCCCAAGACTTACTCTTTCCATGACTTACAATAACAATCGTAAATCCAGTTAAAAACATTAATGCAGCAATGGAGAGGCTTTCTTTGGTAATGCCCGCACTCCAAAAAACAAATGAGGGTATAAAAAGCAACGAGATAATCGCAGCCCATTTTCCTTCAGGAAAGTGAATAGTAAATTTATTGAGAGCATACCAACAGCCTAGAAATGAAACGATAGAGAAGACAATAGATGACATCCAATAATTGTTAAAGGATACCATTGAAACTACACTCAGATTCTTAACAAGAAAAAGTGATCTCCTCTGTACATTGACCAAAGCATCCACCATTTCAGATGATCCATCTCCCCATAAAAGGAAATTAAAATATTCACCGCGTGCTTTATGGAAAAGAGCGGCTAGTGTTTGTCCATCTTTAAAGAAGCCAAAAGTATCACCAGCAGTGTAGTAATAAGTGTATATCAGGCCCACACAAATACCCGCTGCAATTTTGACTATAAGTCCGACTAAAAAAATAGGCCTGAACTCTCTGGCTTGGCGAAGAAATAGTTTTGCTAAAAAATAGACAACACTACACCAGAATAAAGAAGATATAACCAATGTCATGATTTGATTGGTTTGAGAATCTCAATGCCAATGTTGCAGGCAAGGCATCTTCTTTTCAAACAGAAGTTGTTATTAAGTTCAATTAATGCTTGTGAATCAAATGAATCCTTAACGGCTAGTCCTATATCGTTCCATGACTTTGTAATTCTGTTATTTTCAGCTTTTATACCATGAAGCATTTCTACAGCTCTATCAATCATTGGTTGGTCATCCTGTGATTTTCCATAAGCCACTAAAAGCGGAACTACAGTATTAATGATGAGATTATTTATGCTCTCCATTCCCAGATTAGAAATGGAGCGAGCTGTTTTACGGCCAAACCGATAGTGACTGTGCCAATAGGATGAGGTGCTAATTTCAAATAGCTTGACAATATCTATATCCATTTCTATCAGTTTCGAAAAAAAATTTCTGTTTTTATGGAAAAGAGCGCTAAACTGAGCAATCCGAATGGTTGGAAAATTAGCAGGGCGTAGCCTCAGAAATTTCCAGTTTTCCTTATTCAGTTTTTGATTATTCAGACCGTACTTAACAGCAAGCACTTTGTATTCGCTTTGCAATTCCTTAAAATACTCATCCTTGATTCCGTACTCCAAAAATCCTGCCTGCCCAAATAACAGCGCCTCTATTTGCATTAAGCTATCCCCATGCTTCAATAAAATTTTCCTTCGAACAGCATTCGCCAATTGAAAAAAAGGGTCGTAATTAATCTTAAAACCAAAATTTCTGGCCATCAACTGATAGGTCACCTCTTCCCAGTCATTATTTGTCGCCTTCAGTAACTGCACAATCTGCTCCGCCTTGTTTTCCAATCGTTGCATCAAGGCTTTGTCAAGCATTCCATGCTTCACCAAATCGCTGACTTGTGGAAATAGTTTTTCACAGGGAATAGCGGATGGGTTTTGAACAAGATTCTGATACCTGGTAATCAATGATTCATCCACCCTGTCTTTTAGAACAAGTGTGGGTATAGCTGTTCCGTCAATTCTAAGCACTTCCTTATCCTCGATCCAGACGACATGCAGCACTACATTCTCATAAGCCCCATCAACATCGTGATGATGATCATACCAACCGGAAGATTTAACATGAATTTCAACACTGCCAATCCAATCCATATTGGCCAACCTGACCTTAGCTTGGACAAAGTCTGGCCCTGCATCATTATTAAGGGTTCCTGGGAAAAACACTTCCAGTTTCTCTCCTGAAGAAACTGTTAGCTCCTTTTTATCAAAATACTGGAACTGCCATATGTAATGGAGAAAGGACTCCTGCATAGCTGACTCTTTACCTAAAGATAAGTATCAAGCAGCATTTTCATTTCTTCTTGTAGTTTTTTCGCTTCTTTATGTGCCCTTTCAGCAAAATCTTCGTTTTGAGATGCATAAATGATTGCCCTGGAGGAATTCACAAGCAAACCACAACTCTTATTCATGCCATATTTGCTTACCTCCTCAAGGTTTCCGCCCTGAGCTCCAACCCCCGGCACTAGAAAAAAGTGATCAGGTACAAGCACACGAATTTCAGAAAGCTTATCCGCTCTGGTAGCCCCCACCACATACATCATGGTGTCGGCCGTTGCCCAGCATTTTGATTTTTCTATCACCTCTTCAAAAAGTTTTCTCTCTGTGCCTTTGGCTACCGTTAGCTGAAAGTCTGCACTACCAGGGTTCGAGGTATGAACCAAGAGAATAATCCATTTTCCCTCTCGCAAAAAAGGAGTTACTGAGTCCTGCCCCATGTAAGGAGCCACAGTTATTGAATCAAACGACATTTGATCAAAAAATGCTTTTGCATACAGTGCTGATGTATTGCCGATATCACCACGTTTTGCATCGGCTATTGAGAATATTTCTGAAGGGAAATAATCAACTGTCTTCTCCAAACTTTCCCAACCCTTTGACCCCAAGGCTTCATAAAAAGCTAAGTTCGGTTTGTAGGCAACAGCAAATTCTTTTGTAGCATCAATGATCTGTTTATTGAATTCAAAAATCGGATCATCCCTATCCAAAAGATGTTTTGGAATTTTGGCCAGATCGGTATCCAGGCCAACGCATAAATAAGACTGCTTCTTCTTGATTTGTTCGAAAAGCTCACTTCGGGTCATAAAAGCAAAAATAAGCAGGTTGACAAACTTTGCTAAGGTCTGAAGGGTTTTATCCCTAAAGTGATCCTGACGGACTCTAAATTCATATATGCTCACCATAGGCCAAGTCAAAAGACCTGATTATCCTCCCGGCTGCATTAAGTATTGAAAGGCGGCAAACAAAAAGACCCACGATACCGTAGGTCTTTTGATTTATAGAAAAATCAATTAATCATCTCAAATCAATCACCTCTACTCCCGGGTATTTTTTAGGATCAAAAGTGAAAAAAGAATCATCCACTTTTACATTGGGTACAAATTTACTGATGGTATACTTATACCGGTTGCCTGATTTATCAAACATAATCCAACTTTGAATGCTCTTATCCTTCTTCGCAATATTCATTCTTATCTTAAAATACTGCGCGTCCTTTTTCTCAGGCACTAAATCTACTACTTCACACAATACACCCCCATCGGTCTGATCCTCTAGGTAAAGGTATTTATATCCCTTCTGATATATGGTGTAGAACTTTGAAGGGTTCATCTCTTCAGTATCCGGATCTACATTATCAATATTTACTTCCGAGGCCGAAGGTAAATAAGTCCAGACAGTAGTACCATTATTAATAATCTCCTGATCGTCAACAATCAACTTGAACTTATTCCCTTTCACGGTAATTTTTCCTTTGAACTCCTCATTAATTCCATCTGTTTCGTTGGAAAGTGAAGAAGTAAGATTTGCCTCAAAAGAGGTCAGGCTTTTGTATTTTGCACTCATCGCCTCCAGAATCTCCAGTGCCTTTGGATCATATTGGGCAAATACGAGTGTTCCAGTAAGTATAAATATTAGGGTAAATAGGCTCTTTTTCATCAATTATGTTTCAATACGGTTATGACGGGCTATGTTTTTCTTTTAATTCATTCAATAATTGTTCCAAACTTACCTCATCTGAGATTAAAACCTCCCTGGCTTTAGAACCTTCAAAAGACCCAACTATACCAGCCGCTTCTAATTGGTCGATAAGCCTCCCAGCACGGTTGTAACCCAGTTTTAGCTTACGCTGAATGAGAGAGGTACTTCCTTGCTGATGCCCAACAATAAGGCGAGCTGCTTCTTCAAACAAAGCATCTCTTTCTGATAAATCAATAGCAGATACTCCTTTGTCATCATCTCCTTCAAACTCGGGAAGCATATATGCTGACTCATAACCGCGTTGGGAGCCAATATATTCACAAATTTTTTCGACCTCATGGGTGTCTACAAATGGACACTGAAGCCTGATGACATCTGATCCCTCCGACAAAAGCATATCTCCTTGGCCGATGAGCTGATCCGCTCCACCAGCATCCAAGATAGTCCGTGAATCAATTTTAGAAGTCACCCTAAAAGATAAACGTGCCGGGAAGTTCGCCTTTATCACACCGGTAATCACATTGACGGAAGGGCGCTGAGTGGCTACCACCAAGTGTATCCCTATAGCACGCGCTAATTGAGCAAGTCTGGCAATCGGAGTTTCTACTTCCTTGCCTGCGGTCATCATTAAATCAGCCAACTCATCAATCACCAACACGATGTAAGGAAGAAAGCGATGGCCTTCTTTTGGGTTAAGCTTGCGCGAAACAAACTTGGCGTTGTATTCTTTTAGGTTTCTGGCTCCTGCATCCTTCATCATTTCGTATCGATTTTCCATTTCAATACAAAGTGAATTGAGGGTATGTACTACTTTGCGCGTATCGGTAATAATAGCGTCTTCAGTGCCTGGAAGTTTGGCCAAGAAGTGCCTTTCCAATTTACTAAAGAGCGACATCTCCACCTTTTTGGGGTCGACCAATACAAACTTAAGCTGGCTGGGGTGACGTTTATATATAAGTGAGGTAAGTATCACATTCAACCCAACTGATTTTCCCTGACCCGTGGCTCCCGCCACTAACAAGTGAGGCATCTTGGCCAGATCAATAACAAACACTTCATTAGAGATGGTCTTACCCAACGCAATCGGCAACTCTTTGTCCGACTTCATGAACTTCTCAGTACTTAGTACCTGACGAATACCCACCATCTCACGGTTCTTATTCGGCACCTCAATACCAATGGTACCTTTTCCCGGAATGGGAGCAATAATACGTATTCCCAGTGCCGCCAAACTTAGGGCTATATCGTCTTCCAAATTTTTAATTCTGGAAATCTTGATACCCGCTTCGGGTACAATCTCATATAATGTTACCGTAGGTCCAATGGTAGCCTTTATACTTGTGATGCCAATTTTAAAATTGGTAAGGGTTTCAAGAATTTTGTCTTTGTTGTGAGTAAGCTCTTCTTGCGTCACTTGCACTTTTCCTGAGTCATACTCATCCAAAAGATCAAGTGTTGGGAATTTATAACTGCTCAGATCCATCGTAGGGTCATACACACCATGCTCCGCCACTAATTTGTCTGCCATCTGATCGGTATCAGATTTTGATTCCTCCACCACAAAAGTTGGTTCGGCTTTCTTTTCAGCAGATTTCTCTGGCTTTCGTGGCTCAACAGCCAATGCAATTTCTGCAGGCTTCTCCTCAATCTCTTCATCATCCATTGGTGTTTCTACTTCCTCCAGCTTCTTATCAATCTGATTAGCTGTCCAGTTATCGCCTTCTTCCGTATATCCACTGTTGGCTTCATCTTTTAAGAGTGCAGCATTTCCCATCGGCTTTGGATCCTTTACCTGAAAGGCATTGATGGTAGTAACATTGAAGAAATAAATAATAAACACAAATAATGAAAACACCAGAACAAGAAATGTTCCCCAACCCAAAAGCCCATTAGAAATTTTCGCCAGTTCAAAGCCCAGCCCCCCACTCAAAAAATTTATTTCGTGTACACCGACTACACTATTAGTAATGTATCCCAACAACAGGCACAACCATAGCCCGGAGAATAAAGAGAAAATAAAAACGGAGAAAAGTGGTAACAAGGCCCGTTTAAAAACCATTTTAAAGCCAAGAAGGAATAATATAGGAGGGATAAAAAATGCAGATATCCCGAACCATTTAAAAATAAAATAATGGGAGATAATAGCTCCGTATAAGCCGAGCCAATTTTCTACTTCACGTCCCGAGTCAGCAAGACCTGTCTCCCTGACTGCATCTACTACACTCTGATCCGCTTTCCCGGTAAATAAATACGAAATAAAGGCCGTTACTAGATAAAGGGAAGCGATGAGAAGAAAAAAGCCCAATGCAAGCTTGAGGCGCGGATCGTTAAAAAAGGAGAATGAAAAACCGGATTTCCCATCCTTTTTCTTTTTCTCTGCTTTCTTGAAAGTATTGGACTTGTATGAGTTTTGGGCCATTAGTTTAAAAAGTACTCAAAACTAAGGAAATCTGACGAAAAATACTTTTAAAACAAAGCTTGCAAAGAGGAGGAGTTCAAAAACAACAAATAATTTTTTATTAAATACTCTTCGCTCGAATCCTGATTTAAGATATTCCCGTTTTTTTAATAATTTTTAGTTCAGCAACCTTCCACCAGCCCATTGCAAGTGTAGTTCCCCGCTGGTAAATTTATTTTTAATGAAATCTTCAATAGTAGGTTTACTACTAATCTGCACTTGCTACTGCATTTTTGCCCAAAAAGCCGACAGTCTGCAAACACTTCTTAAACAAACAAAATCCGATACTTCTAAAATTATTCTATTAAGTCAGTTGGCTGATGAGCTTACTCAATCCAATCCACAGAAATCTATCGCAGTTGCCAAAGAAGGTCTCGCGCTGGCCAACCGGATTGATTTTGCAAGAGGTGCCTTTGAAAATTACTTCTCCTTAGCCAGTTCATACCAAGGGCAGGCTCAGTTCGATTCTGCTATTGTCTATTTTCATAGCGCACAATCTATTGCAGATTTGAGACGTGACAAGTCCGGGCAAGCCAAAATATACTCGGCCCTCGGCCACAGCTTCATGCGGAAATCACAAATGGATTCCGCCCGTTATTATTTAGATAAAGCTCTTACGCTGGCCATAGAAATTAAAAACTATCGCGTGGAGGCCGGCATCTATAACAATTACGGAAATGTGTGTTTGGAAGAAAGCAACTACCAGCAAGCGTTAGATTATTTTATCCGCGCGGTGAAATTATACGAGCATCCTTTAGAAGATGCCTACGGTCAATGCCTTGCATTATCCAATATTGGCAATATTGAATATCAACTTGGTAATTATAACAAGGCGTTTGATTATGCATGGCAGAGTATGAACCTGGCAAAGCGAGGATCCTATATATCTCATATCAGCTACGCTCATAAACTTCTTGGGCGGATTTACAGAAAGCAAAAAAAATACGACAGTGCTTTGGCCGAGTATGAGCAAGCCCAAAAACAGTCTTTGAAATCAGGTGACATGCGCAGTGCTGCCGAGCTTCTTCAAAACATTGGTAACATCTATTTTGATAAAGAGCAATATTCGGCTGCATTATCAAACTATATAGCCTCACTAAATCTTGCCAAAAAAATTTCGAATAAGTCCTTAATTGCTTATGCCTATTCAGCTATCGGCCAGGCTTATTCTATACTGAACAAAAATGATGTTGCTCTGCTTTACTTAGATTCGGCACGAGTTGCTGCAAAAGCCGTAAACAATTCGTATTTATTAATGGATACCTACGAAGCAATTAGTTCCTCGTATGAAGCCAAAGGCAACTACAGGAAAGCATTAAGCATGCATCAGCAGTTTGGGCTACTGAAAGACAGTTTAACACAATCTGAAAACCGCGCCATGATGGAAGAAACCCAGGCACGCTACGAGCTTGAAAAAAAGCAAACGCAAATTGATCTACTCAAAAAAGATAATGATTTAAGAACACTAGACGTACGCAGACAGCGCGCTATTCAAATTGGATCTCTTAGTGCATTGACTTTGGCCCTTGTGATCGGTGCTCTGTTAATCAACCGATATCGAATCACCAATCGCGCAAAACGAATGACCGAAATAGAAGCCGTGCGCAACGACATTGCCCGTGATTTGCATGACGACATTGGTTCTACTTTATCTACCATTAACATCATCAGCAAATTAGCCATACATGAAAATCCTTTGGGCAATAACATGCAACTTAATCGCATAGCCGAGCAATCGTCAAAAACAATGGAAAGCATGAGTGATATTGTATGGTCGATCAATCCCATTAATGATACATTCGAAAAAGTGTTGATAAAAATGAAAGTGTTTGCTGCCGAAATTCTGGAACCTCAAAATATTCAATTTCGATTTTCAGAAGTGGGATTAGCAAGTAATCTTGTTCTTAACGTCAAGCAAAGAAAAAATCTCTTTCTCATCTTTAAGGAAACACTCAACAACGCAGCTAAATACAGCCACGCGAAGGAGATCACCATTACTTTCAAACAGCAAAATAAAAACCTTACCCTGATAGTTACCGATGACGGAATTGGGTTTGATGCTCATGATGTTATCCATGGAAATGGACTTATCAATATGAAAACAAGGTCCGATGATCTGGGGGCAAAGTTCTTATTGAATTCGGAACCCGGAAAGGGAACCACCCTCGTTTTGGAAATGCCTATTACATGATTGGGGTATAGGCTATGATTTTGATTTATTTTTACTTTGTTGGATAGATGGCGATATCAGTACTTTTATATGAAGACAACACCATGCTGCGCGAAAGTATCAGCAGCATGATACGCCTGGATGAACGATTTCAGGTTTCAGGTGCTTTTGAAAACGTGTTGCATGCTGAAAGTCAGGTGTTGGAAATTAACCCAGACATTATTTTAATGGACATCGATATGCCGGGTCGTAATGGTATTGAGGCGGTAAAACGAATTCGCGCTAAGGGGGTTAAAATTCCTATTTTGATGCTTACGGTTTTTGACGATACCCAGCATGTGTTTGACGCACTCTGTGCAGGAGCGTCCGGATATCTGCTCAAAAAAAATCTTTCAGTCAAACTTTTTGAATCTATTGACGAAGTATTACACGGGGGTGCACCTATGTCACCCCCCATTGCCTTTATGGTAATTACCGCCTTGCAAAAGCCAATGGCCAATCCCTATAAGCTCACTATTCGCGAAAGCGAAATCCTTACTTCCCTTTCCAAAGGGAATAGCTACAAAATGATGGCTTCGGAGTTTTCCGTTACCGTGGATACTGTGCGTGCACACATCAAAAAAGTTTACGAAAAACTTCAGGTACATTCGCAAACGGAAGCAGTTAGCAAAGCCATTAAGGAGCGGTTGGTTTAAACAAATAAGGAGTGTTCGGTAAGAAGTGAGTGGTGGAGATTATCACATCATCATGTAATACTATAGTATAGAAAAACTATTGATTTTTGATTCAAATCAATTTAGTCATGAAAAGGGAAGCGCCCTGTTATTTTAAATTATCCATTGCCGCAATTCTATTTTTTGTGTCGATTGAGTATTCTCATGCCCAAATCACCAGCACCTTCGATGCCGATGCGGACGGCTGGATTCTTAGAAATAATGGCGATAACCTTACTGCAACTATTGTTCAGACTTCCACAGGTGGAAATCCGGATGGTTACATTTCAGGTGATGTTCCCTTCGATAACTATCCAGCTTTCTTCTGGTATGCCCCTGCCAAATTTTTGGGGAATCTTACTTACAATTCCTTTGGGCAAACCTTAAGCTACAGTCAACAACAACTGATTACAGGAGACAACAGTGAGTATAACGGAAACTATTATGAAATTTATTCGGCTGACCTAGTCATATCCAGCGGAGGCACCAGTATCTATTATCACACCAGTCCCAAGCCCACACTTAAGCCAGCCTGGTCAAATTATTCAGTAACGTTAGACGAATCCAGTGCGTGGCGAACCGGTGAATATATATCCAGCGCACTCGCTACACGTGCACAAATAAAAGCCGTGCTCCAAAATGTTACCGAGTTGCGCATCCGAGGGAATTATAATAACACCGCCAACACGGTGAGTCTTGATCAGGTTTCGCTTGGCCAACGACCTCACGCTACTCCACTAACAATTTCAAACATCTCCGTGCTTTCAGGGAAACCAGGATCAACGATAACAATAACCGGTTCAAACTTTGGGGCAAGTATCAGTGATAACAAAGTCTACTTTGGATCCATCGAGGCGCAAATTTCATCCGCATCCGCCACCTCCATAACAGTAACTGTTCCTGCTGGCGCAGTTTATGAAAAAATAACAGTGGTCAATACAACAACAGGGGTATCCAAACAATCCTTAAAACCTTTCAACCCAACCTTTGATGGCGGTGGTAGAATTATTCCCGCATCCTTCAAACCCAAAATTGATTTTCCATTGGATGCAGGAAATACTATACGTGGTATTGCGGTTGCTGATATTGATGGTGATGGATGGAATGATTTGTTGGTTGCGGAGGCTGCCACCAATAGCGTTTTAATTTTTCTAAATCTGGGCACGGGTGGAACGCTGTCTGCCTCTACGTTTGCCCCCAAAGTTACTTTAGCAGGAGCTGGTAATGGTAGCGGCTTACGTATAGTAGATTTAGATGGAGATGGGAAACAGGATATTGTCACTGAAAAAACTACTACCTCACCTACAGAGTTTGCAACATTTCGAAACACCAGTTCACCTGGCAGCGTAAGTTTTGAAGCCGTGGAGTTATGGCCTGGTATAATGTACTCGGGCTCCCTCGCTGCTATCGAGGATGTGGATGGTGATGGATTCTTTGATTTAATTGGACAACATGGAAATGGAAGCGCAGGTGCAGACCTTTGGATCGCTCAAAATATCAGTAGCCCGGGTAATATAGAATTTGGCGCTTCGGTAAGCTATTTTGGTGGCGCCACATTAGATGCTGGTGCGGGTGTAACCACAGGCGACTTGGACAATGATGGTATTCCCGAAATTATTGTTACGCATAATTTTGGAGGTCAATTTCAAATCATAAAAAACAATTCCACACCAGGCACCATTTCATTTGGCACTCCCTTTCCAATAGTGCAATCAATCAATGGTGGTATTGTCATTGCCGATTTTAATCTGGATGGCAAAAATGATCTCGCATGGAAACAAGGGTATTATAATGATGATGTTCATATTCGGTTGAATACCAACAATGGTGGTGCACTCACAGCTTCTGATTTCGCTACAGAAATAATTCTTCAGTCAGAATTAACTACCTATGGAGCGATTTCCATGGGGGATATTAATGGTGATGGAAAACCTGACATTCTTATTTCTGACAATGGGCAGGTTGGTGTATTTGAAAACATCTTTGATGGTGGTGCATTTACAGCCTCATCATTTATAGAGTCGTATGCATTTGAAGCCTCGGGTAACTCTACATATCCTACCGGTATTATTGCTGCTGATTTAAATGGCGATCAAAAACCAGAAATGGTAGTGGGAATTACCAACACAAATCCAGTTCGCATTCTTCTTTACGAGAATAAAAATATTCATGCTCCGGTAATCTCATTGAATACTATCTATCCATTAAAAGGAGCCGTTGGAAGTACAGTCACCATAACGGGTAGCAATTTCTCAACAATACCTACCAAAAATAGTGTTCGCTTCGGGGCAACAAAAGCAACTGTGTTAACGGCTACTGAAACACAACTTACCGTAACCGTTCCTCCAGGTGCCACGCTTGGCATGGTCAGTGTTACCCGCGATAATCTTACTGCCCGTTATCACCTTCCCTTTGTTCCTACCTTTGGGCCAGGAGTTGTATTTGACAATACCCATTTCTCTCCACCGGTAAGTTTTACCTTAACAACAGCTGATTATGATATTGCCATTGCTGATCTGAATAACGATGGTAAACCAGATGTTCTTGCTGAAGGACAGACCGCAAGAGCATACTCATTCCTAAATACGCACTCTGGAGGGTCGATCACCACTACTTCTTTAACAGCCAATGATACGACTGTAAATTCAACACAAAATCCTGTCTTAATCGATTTTGATGAAGATGGTCTTTTGGATATCATTAGTACAAGCGGAGCCTATAGAAACATTAGCACCATAAGTAAAATAGATTTTGCAGCATTGACAAATTTCGGCAGTGGAAGCAATCATTCGTTTGGGGATTTCAATCGGGATGGAAAAACCGATGTACTCGGAGCAAATGGAACCAGTATTTCTATTGCAGAAAATCGATCCATACAACCCGGTCCTTTTTTAATAGGGAGTTATCCAACACTTAGCCCTATTTTTAATTTTTCCAAATCGGCAACCGGTGGTGGCACCGCTTCCGCTGATTTTGACAATGATGGCTGGAAAGATGTTACCGCAACAAACCCCGGAACAGATAATGTCACTGTGTGGAGAAATAATAGTGAGTTTAGAATTTCTACAACCGATTTTACTGCACAACCTGTGATTGCAGTGGGTGATAATCCGGGAAGGATTTATGAGGGTGATCTGGATGTGGATGGGAAAATGGATTTAATGCTCTATTACGGTACAGGAACATCATCAACTATGATTACTGTTTTACACAATCAAAGTACACCAGGAAATATTGTATTCAATCGTGTTGATTACACCATACCCGGTGCCGCTACGGTTGCTCACATTAGTGATTTGGATGGCGATGGGAAACCTGAAATTATTGTGACTAGTGAATCAACTGATCAGTTTTTTATTTTAAAAAATACATCTACGCCCGGAACGATGAATGCCTCATCTTTTACAACTCCATTTGCTACAGCAGTCAATAATCCTCGTGGGTTATCAAGCGGAGATTTAAATGCGGATGGTAAGCCTGAGATCATTATCACTTCACAACCCAATTCATTATTGGTTTTTGAAAACCTTATTTCTACCACTTCAATTACCATTACGCAACAACCGGCAAGTCCTTTCTATGCGTGCGAAGGTTCAACCACTACTCTTAGCACCGATGCAACTGGCACAACCAACATCACGTACCAATGGCAAAAGTTTAATTCTGGAACTTCCCTCTTTGAAAATCTGGTCAACAACACAACACTTTCCGGAGTTACCACAAAGACTCTTTCTATAGCCAACGTAACCAGTGCCGAAGGGGGTGATTACCGATGTCTCATTAAAGGTGATCTTGTGGCTGATGTAACCACCAATATTTCGAATGTTGTTTTCAACAATCTGCCCTCGCCCCCTGATGCAGTGAGTAGCACGAGTTGTGGACCTGGCTCGGTAACGCTTACCGCTTCCGGTGGAAGTCCTGGAGACTATCAATGGTACACTACGTCTCCGCTCACTTTAATTAGTGGAGAAACCAATGAAACGTACACAACCCCAGTGTTATCTGCTTCAACACAATATGCCGTTAGTGTTAGCGGTACTTTTTGCAAAAGCCTTCCGGCCAATGTAACCGCATTCATCAATCCGCTACCTGCTATGCCTGTCATTACCTCAAGTGTTACCGCGGTGGGCAATGCGATAACTATTTGCTCCAGCACCACATTAACTTTATCGGCACCTACGGGGTTCACCGATTACCTGTGGTCGGATGGATCGATTACTCCACAGATTTCCGTTACAACTGCAGGCACGTATTCGGTCGTAGTTAAAGATGCACATGGATGTTCGAGTCCTGCTTCCGATGGACTAACAGTTACCATAGTAGCGGCTCCGTGCAACAACTCGGCTCCCGTTATCAATACTACTTCTGTGACTACAATTATTGGTGGACAAACTTCTATTAATCTCTTAGATCTCATTTCAGACGCGGACGACAATCTCGTGCCTTCTTCCCTCATCGTTATAGTTCAGCCAACCAGTGGCGCAACAACAACCCTCACCAATGGTATTTTACTCATTGACTACTCTGGAACAAATTTTACGGGTACCGATCAACTGACCATACAGGTGTGCGATGTGTTTGGGGAATGTGTACAGCAACAAATTGAAGTAGATGTAATTGGAGAACTTGAGATATATAATGGCATCTCTCCCAATGGTGATTCATATAATAACAAATGGATCATTAAAAATATTGAATCCTTGCCAAAGACTAGAGAGAATAAAGTTTCCATTTACAATCGATGGGGAGACGAGGTTTTTACAATAACTGATTACGATAACAACAGTAGGGTGTTTATTGGCCTCAATAAAAACGGCAATGAACTTCCATCAGGAATCTATTACTATAAGATAGAGTTCGAAAAAAGTGGAGAAACCAAAACTGGCTACCTTTCCCTGAAGCGATAAATAAATTGAGCTTTTTATTCACTACCTTGATTTCAAAACGCAAAGTTTTGAAAAAGGTAGTCTTGATTCTATTCCTACTGATAAATGTGGAAATCGCATTTTCCCAAACCACCTTAATTGACAGCCTCAAAAATATAGTTGCAGTACACCCGGGTGACACGATAGGTCTAAATGCCTTGCTTAATCTAACCGATGAAGTGTCAAGAAAAGACATGGGTCCCGCTAAGGTTTTAGCCCATCAGGCAATAGTCCTTGCCGAGAAATTAAATTATAGCCTCAAATTAGGAAACGGTTATCAATACCTGATGATCTTTCACCAGAATGGTGGCAGTCTTGACAGCGCTGGTTATTATGTCAATAAATTAGAACAGCTTTCCAACGAAAATCCTGATAATAGAAAAATAAAAATAAATTACAATCAAACTGCTGGTCTGTTCTATAAAAATCAGGGGCAATACAGCAGGTCCTTGCCATTTATGCTGGACAATCTAAATCTATTAAAGGCTGAAAATGAAAGCCGAGCGGGACAACTTCTCAACCTTGGTAATACTTACAATAACATGGGTGATTTCGCTAATGCGGTACACTACCACCTACAAGGCTTAGATCTCTTTGAGAAAATAAATAACATAAGAGGACAGTCTTTCTGTCTGCAAAGTTTGGGAAACGACTTCTTGGGACTAAAACAATTTGAACAGGCCAAAAATTATTTCGAACGATCAGTCAAATTAAAAGAGGAGCTCGGTGATAGGCGCGGCCTTATAAATACCTGGTCTGGGCTGGGTGATGTGTATAAAGAACAAAATCAGTTTCGATTGGCGGAAAACTATTACTTAAAGTCACTACGCAGCTTACGCGAAATGAATTTAATCTTAGGTGAGTCCAAAACACAAAACCAATTGGGCCTGCTTTACAAAAAGATGGGCGATATTCCACGCGCCCATGCAACCCTATCAGCTGGTTTGGCTCTGGCCAAAAAAGGGGGCGACAGTACATTGAGCGCTGCCATCAATTCCAATTTGGTTGATTTAGTCCTATTAGAAAAAAAAGAGTACGAAATAGAAAACACTTTATTCAACAACTTAAACACTTTCATTAATTCGGGCGATCGAATTAATGAAGCCTTAAGCTATTATAGACTTAGTGAATATTATCAAAGCAACAATCAATTTGAAAAGGCCTACAACAACCTTAAAAAATATGAACAATTAAAAGATAGTGTGGAAGGAAAAGAGGTATTAATTCAAATTAAAGATTTGGAGCAAAAGTACGAGACTGAAAAAAAGGAAAAAGAAATCATCCTCTTAAAAAAGGATCAGGAATTACAAGCATTGGCATTAAGTCGAGAGCGAACCAACGTGATTCTATTTGCCTTTGCCCTATTTTCCGTTCTTATCATAAGCGTTCTTTTGGTCAATAGATATCGCCTAAAGAACAGAGCCAATCGCATGATGGAGATGGAACGCATGCGAAATACCATTGCAAGGGATCTTCACGATGACATCGGCTCTACCCTCTCCAGCATTAACATTATGAGTCAGTTGGCCATGAACGAAAATGGTAACACCAATCAACAATTAAAAAAATAGCCACACACTCTGCACAGATGATGGAAAACATGAGTGACATTGTCTGGTCCATCAATCCTAAAAATGATTTGGCTGAGCAAATGGTCTTTAAGATGAAAGAGTTTGTTGCTGAAATTTTAGAGCCAACCGGTATAGATTATTCTTTCCATGTAGAAGGTTCCGTTGACATGCTGAAATTAGATTCAGAGAAAAGAAAAAATTTATTCTTGATTTTTAAAGAAGCCATAAACAATGCGGCTAAATATAGTGAGGGAACAAATGTTACCATCAATTTATTACTTCAAAAAAATCACTTACATCTTGAGGTAATTGACAACGGAAAAGGATTTAATATTGAAGAAGGTAAACGTGGTAACGGACTATCTAACATGAAAGATCGGGCTGCTGCCATAGCAGGGGCGCTTCAACACAACAGTGAGCTTGGGAAAGGCACTCGAATTTTACTCACCGTTCCCATCACATGATTAGGGTATTTTAGAAAACTTAAATTATTTTCTGCTTTGTCTCATACAATGAAGCCCCTGTCTGTTTTTATCTTTGAAGATAATGCACTGCTCCGCGAAAGCATTGGTAGTTTAATTTTAGCTAAGCCTGAGATGAAATTATTAGGAGCCTTCGAAAATGTGCACACTGTCAAAGATCAGGTAAGCAAGTACAACCCGGATCTTATTTTAATGGATATCGATATGCCTGGTAGGAGTGGCATTGAAGCCGTGAAAGAAATCAGGCAATCAAATATTCAAACTCCCATCATCATGCTCACCGTGTTTGATGACAACACGCATGTGCTGGATGCGATTAGAGCTGGGGCTTCTGGTTATTTATTAAAAAAGCATCTTTCAACCAAACTTTACGATTCCATTGAAGAAGTACTAGCAGGCGGAGCGCCCATGAGCCCTAGTGTGGCGCGGATGGTCATTGCCTCGATGCATCAAAAACCACAATTAGAAAATACATACCAACTCACTTCCCGCGAAAAGGAAATTCTTACTTCGTTGAGCAAGGGCAACAGCTACAAACTGATAGCCGCGCAGTTTGAGATAAGCATTGACACGGTACGCACCCACATTAAAAAAATATATGAAAAGTTGCATGTGCATTCTCAGACCGAGGCTGTGTCTAAAGCCATCAACGAAAGACTAGTATGATAAGATCCATCTCTATTGGAAAATCTATATTCTGGGCAATACTCATCCTATTATCGGCAGCATTTTATTTCGAAAACGCAGTAGTTTATTTATTTGGATACAGAAATGCGCGTTTTGCGGGCAACGAGTTTTGGTTTGTTGCACACATTTTGGGAGCCACATGCTCATTGTTTCTAGGGCCCATTCAATTTTGGAAATCCATTCGCACAAAATATATCCGCTATCACAGACTGGCTGGAAAGATTTACATTATCGGTTCGTTGATTGCTGGTGTTGCCGCACTCCGGCTTTCGCTAATTTTTGGTTGCGTAGGTTGTCGGTTCTCCTTATTCCCATTATCGATCTTATTTATTCTCACTACCTCACTGGCCTGGTACGCTATCACGCAAAAAAACATTACGGCACACAAACAATTTATGGTAAGAAGTTATACGTGCGCGTTGGCTTTTGTTTTTGCCCGATTATATCAAGTTATACCGATGGAATTTATTTTTGGTATCATTGACGATCCTACGGTTAAACGGGTGGTGATCGAGTGGATGTTTTCAATCTTACCCTTAATCATTGTCGAAATAGCAATTATTTGGATACCTTCTATTCAGACTGCTCCTATCATAAACAATAAAGTGCGCTAAACTATCTCCTGACATATGGCTTGCCAGACTTGTTAACATGATTATGAATGAGACCTTGTAAGGCTAAAATTCAATATGTGTCCTAAGTGCTAAAACGTAAACGGAAGTTCAACAATCATCTTATCCCAAGCGAAGCGAATTACGCCACTGTTCTTGCTTGTACTCCAAATTGAATGGCAAAATTCTCAACTCTGTTTTGTCAATCAAAAGACATTAATCTCAAACATTGAGGCATCACATCATCATGTGATTTCATTTCATTCCAATTCTAAGAAGATTTGAATATGAAATGGAATAGGCCAAGACTCTTAAAAATACTTAGTGTCATTATCATTATATCATCAGGCTCATTCAAACAGTTAAGGGCTCAAACGCCATCACTTGATTGGGCAAAGGCATTAGGGGGAACAGGTAATGATGAGGGTCGCTCTGTTGCTACTGATTTAGCAGGAAACGTGTTTACAACGGGTAGATTCAATGGCACTGCTGATTTCGACCCCGGAGCTGGCACCTTTAACCTTACTTCCGCTGGGAACGATGACATCTTCATTTCTAAGCTTGACGCTACTGGAAATTTTGTTTGGGCCGTTGGCTTCGGAAGCACTAGTTATGATCAAGGAAGATCCATCGCTATTGATCCATTCGGAAATATTTTAGTCACTGGTGAATTTCGAAACACGATTGACTTTGATCCAGGAGCTGGCATATTCAACTTAACTGCACCATCAGGATTATATGATATTTATGTTTTGAAGTTAGATGGAAACGGAAATTTTGTTTGGGCGGTTTCCTTTGGAGATCCGGCCTCCAATTCAGATATCGGTTATGCGATCGATACTGATGTAACAGGAAATGTTTATGTAACTGGAATTTATAGTGGCACTGCCGACTTTGATCCTGGTGTAGGTACATTTCCTTTAACCGCCTTAGGGCCTGCTGGTTTCCCTGAAGTATTTATTTTAAAATTAAGCGCTGCTGGCAATTTTGTTTGGGCTAAATCGATTGGAGGCACAGCACAAGACCATGCTTATGGTATTTCAATCGATCCCTTGGGCAACGTGATTGTGGGCGGAGATTTTATTGGAACTGTTGATTTTGATCCAGGTGCGAGCATAGCCAATCTTACACCAATCGGTTTTCTGGATCCATTTATTTTGAAATTAGATGGTGATGGAAATTTTGTTTGGGCTAAATCTATTGGAGGAGGAGCTAGCGAGCAAATTTGGGCGGTGACAACTGATACAAATGGAAATATCTTTGCTACTGGTGATTTTCAAGGCAGTATTGACCTAGATCCTGGGGTCGGAACTTTTATTCAATTAGATGCAGGAACCGGGCCAGGAAGTGGAGATATTTTCATCCTAAAACTGGATGTCAATGGTAACTTTATATGGGGCGCAGGTTTTGGCGATAATCAGATAGATCGGGTTAGAGGCACGGCTGTTGATGGATTGGGAAACAGTTATTTTACTGGCTACTTTAGAGGTACGGTGGATTTTGATCCAGCAGTAGGTGTTTTCAATTTAAGTTCTACCCCTAGCACTGCCTCTGACATTTTCATATCTAAATATGATCCTTCCGGCAATCTTATTTGGGCAGGAAGCATGGGCGGCACCAGCGATTTTGAAATAGGCAATTCCATTACTGTAAGCGCTGGAAATATCTATGTGACAGGAGGATTCTTTAACACAGCCGATTTCGATCCGGGAAGTGGAACGTTTAATCTTATAAGCAATGGCTCATTCGTAGATGCTTTTGTTGTAAAATTGGCACCAACCATTCCAGCCATTCCAACTATTATTTCATTCACTCCAACAAGTGGAGCAGTCGGCAACATCGTTACAATTACTGGAACAAACTTCAGCACAACACCAACTGATAATCTTGCTATGTTTAATGGAGCAACTGCAATGGTAACAGCAAGTACAACTACAAGTATTACTGTTATTGTTCTAGCAGGGGCAACCACAGGAAAAATTACCGTAACGGTTGGCGGAAATACAGCCACCAGTGCAAGTAACTTTACAGTAACCACAAATCCCAACAATCAACCACCCGTTATTGCACCGAGCACAAGCGCTGCACCCATCAATGGAATTATTACGATTGATCTCTTACGATTAATAAGCGATCCCGATGACAACGTTGATCTTTCAACACTCAGTCTTACCAGTAATATTTCAGAACAGGGCGCAGCGGCAAGCATTACCTCAGCATTCGAGTTAGTATTAAATTATGGAGGTGTAGCTTTTGCAGGTACGGATCGAGTACTTCTATCTGTATGCGATTTATTAGGTGAGTGTGATCAACAGGAACTAAGTATTGAAGTGAGAAGTGATGTTATTGTTTACAATGCCGTTTCTCCAAACAATGATGGCCTCAACGATATTTTCTACATCCGGTACATCAATTTACTTCCAGAAACCAGAGAAAATAAAGTTTCTATTTATAATCGTTGGGGTGACTTGATTTTCGAAACAACTAATTATGACAATGATGTCAATGTTTTCAAAGGCATTAATAAAAATGGGAATGACGTGACTTCAGGTACTTACTTTTACAAAATTGAGTTTAAAAGTGGTCGGGAAAAAATAACTGGGTTTCTGTCTGTAAAGCAATAACCAACTTTTACTGCCACTCCTTTTTGGTCATTACTCCTCACACAAAATGCTTTCAATTTATAGCCAGAAAAATAATGCAGATCACAACAATGAAATATTGCTTTAAAGACCGATATTTAAATACACATAAAGTTTATTATGCGGAATATCGGAATCAGCCTGTGTTTTGTTCTATTTATTGTAAGTGCCAAGGGGCAAATAATCAGCACTTTTGATAGTGATGCTGACGGATGGACAGGCATCGACAATCTAACAGGATCTAACCCAACTTATCAATCCAACGGAGGAAATCCGGGTGGATACATTGAAGTAGTAGATGGGGTGCAGGGCACAGCCACTTATTTCAATGCACCAGCCAAATTCTTAGGCAACAGATCCTCTTCTTATGGAGCCACACTTCGATTTGACCTACAGGTTTCGATAACACCCAACAGCAGTACGGCTGGAGTGCGACTTATAGGGGGTGGTATTACATTGGTAAAATTGCTACCTGACTTACCGGCTGTCGCGCCTGCCTGGACATCCTATACATTTAAACTGGACGAATCGGAAGATTGGAAAATCATTAACACCTACGGAAATATTGCCGATGCAGAAGATATCAAAACTGTGTTGGGCTCATTAACTGCCATTGGAATTAATGGCGAGTACAGTACAGTTGCTGATGATGGTGGAGGTTTGGATAATGTAGTTTTGGAAACAACCGTTGTTCCAGATATTGAAGTTTACAATGGAATTTCCCCAAACAACGATTCCAAAAATGATTCATTCAAAATTCTCAACATTGACTTATCTCCCGATACGCAAAATAACAATGTAACGATATACAATCGCTGGGGCGATTTGGTTTTCGAAACCGTCAATTATGATAACACAAAAAATGTGTTTAAAGGCCTAAATTCAAGTGGCGACAGACTTCCTTCAGGAATTTACTTTTATAAAATTGAATTTGCTAGTGCAAGAGAATCAATAACAGGATACCTCACCTTAAAACATTAATGCCCTTAATAAAAAGAAGAACATTAGTGCTGTAACCTAAGTGGGGTTAAAAATTGTCAGTTTGTTTAATTACAAAACTGTTAACGCATTTAACAAGTCTTTTCTGTATGATTTACCAATGGGCACCCTGAGATGGTCGATAAAAGCATATCCTTCTTGAATTGTTGTAATCAACGACAAGTTGATAAGATAGGATTTATGAATTCTGAAAAATTGCTGATTCACCAATTTATCCTCCACCGCCTTTAATGTATGGGTAAGTAAGTACCGATCATTCTCTAACTGTACGTAAGCATAATTATCGTATGCTTCCACCCAAAAAATATCTTTTGGATTCAGGCCTATCAATTGCTGGTCTTTCTTAACAAATACTTTTTCAAAGGAATCAGAACTATTTTTAGGTCGTTGCTTAAACAAGGCCAATTCGATATTGGCAATCAGGTTATTCTCCTGAAAAGGTTTAACCAGATAGGCGTCAGGCTTTAATTTCCTTAAGGAATCAATCGTCTTGTTGTCAGAGAAAGCCGTTATAAAAATAAATGGTATGGACGAACGAATTTTCATACGCTCTGCCAGTGCAATCCCACTCATTGCACCTGCTAGTCCTACATCCAACAACACGAGGTCTGGAGTTTCTTTCAGAATAAAAGGCAATGCCTCCTCACCAGAATCAAATGAACCTAAAACCTTGTGACCCATGCGTTTCAGCATCATGGCAAGGTCAAGAGCAATAACAGACTCGTCCTCTACGATTACAATTCGAGTCATAACACCGGGGCTTTAACAAGGAAGATCAACTCTGTACTCACTCCGTTGGTTGTTTCAATTCTCAATTCAGCTTTCAATTTTTTACTTAAATCCCTAATCAAGACCATCCCTAAACTTCCTTCCCTCATTAAATCAATTCCTCCATTTCCTCTTCCGTTATCACAAACCGAAAGCAGGTATTTGTCATTGTTCTTTTGGAAGCGTACCGTTATAATGCCTTTGGATAAATCATTAAATGCATGCTTAAAACAATTGCTCACCAATTCATTTACTATCAAACCCATGGGTATTGCCACGTCTACATCCATTACTACATCAATCGCTTTAAATTTTACTTCAATATCTTTATCATCAGTCTGGTAGCTGCTCTCCAAATTATCTAACAAATTTAGTAGATACTGCCGAATATTGATTTCCGTTACAGAATCCTGGCTGTACAAATTATGATGAATAAGCGACATGGCGTGAACCCTGTTCTTACTCTCTAGCACAGTCTCTGAAGCCGTGCGTTCAGTTATATTATGAGATTGAAGGTTTAATAAGCTTGTAATCATCTGAAGATTGTTCTTCACACGATGGTGGACCTCCTTCATCAGAAGCTCCTTTTCAGTCAACGAAGTCTGGATAAGAGTATTCTTTTCTTTCAATATTGTAGCTGTGCGTTTCCAACTCCGGTAAAAAATAATAATTGAAATAAGAAAAATGAATAAAACGGCAGAACTAAAAATGAAAGCATTTCGCTCCTTACTTTTTTCAATTGCGAATAGTTCCGCCTGTTGATTAGCCAATTTTAATTCTGCAATTTCTCTCGCCTTTTCTTGATTCTGATAGCGTTGTTCCCATTCTGTAGTGCGATCAATTACTTCATTGGTAAGCACTTGGGCGTTTAGTCGGGCATATGCTTTTTGATAAAACAAAGATTGTCTATAGTCTCCTTGCCTTTCATGGTGCTCTGCCAATTGCAAATAGAAACCCATAGTTTGATCTACCAGTTCTTTCTCTGACACAAATTGTTGCCCCTTTGTAAAGTATTGATTGGCCGCAGTATAATTACCAATAAGTGATTCAATCGCCCCAAGATACCCATAAGCGGTAATCTTCAGATTAAGATCAGTAAGCTTTGAGTCGTTAGCAGCTGGGGTAAAATAGTTCCTCGCCTGATTGTAATCCTTATTGTCAAAGTAAATTATTCCCAATCCATTGGATGCATAATATTGAAATAGATTATCATCTGTGTCCAATGAAAAATCATATACCTTTTTAAAATATTTCTTTGCGCTATCATACTGATTAAACGAGCTAAATGCGTTTGCTAGATTAATAAAAAGATTGGCTGTTTGTTCATTCTCTTGGTTTCCTCCTGACAGCTTCAATGCACGTTGATATACATCAATTGCTTTTTCATACTGACGAGAGCGTCTATATATTATTCCAAGGTTATTGTAAACCTTAGACAACCCTATTGCCCCACGGCTATGATTGTTATACACAGCAATTGCATCTTCATAATAAAGTAAGGCAGCTACATAATCACCATCTAGCAATTTTAATGTCCCTAGGCTAAAATATGAATCAGCAATTTGCAGGGTATCCTTGGACAGAATAGATAGGTTTAATCCGGCTAAATAATATTGTCTAGCAGAATCGATGTGATATGCATAGTCATGGGCATAGGCTATACCCCTCAGGCCATATATAATATTTAAAGTATCATTCGCAATCAGTGCCTTTTTATACAACAGTTGTCCATACCAAAGGGCAGAATCAAAATTAGATTCAGCCCAAGCCTGGTTGAGACCATGATACAACTTCAATCTGGCGCCTTCATCAGAAGCCGCCTCCAATTGAAGCTTCAAACTATCAATTTTGTCCCTGGACTGCGCTCTTAAATTAAATACTAACCCCGCCAGTACAATTACACTCAAATACCATTTACCCATGTAATTATAACTTTTACTTACCAAAATAAGGCGTTCACTCAGATTAATCCCAATAATACTTAAGAGCGGGTATTTTGCAGTTTAAATACAGCAAAACTGTTAGGTATTTTTTACACAGCAATAAATTTTCTATACGATGAAAGGCAAGTATTTTAGCTATCCATTTACCATCACAATCCTATGTCTCCTTTTTTTGATCAGTTGTAAGGATGATGAATTGGAGATCAATTTACCTGAAATCACCACTACAGCTGTTATCGATATTACTGAGACTACTGCCATCAGTGGAGGTACTATTATCTCTGATGGAGGGGCAGCCGTTACTGCACGTGGTGTATGCTGGAGTGAGAATGAAAACCCCACCACTGCAGATTTTAAAACTACTGACGGTAAGGGCACCGGAAGTTTCAGCAGTCAAATGGAAGGAATGTCCTCTGGTACTGCATTTTTTGTAAGAGCATATGCCACCAATGCAAAAGGCACTGCCTATGGCAACAGTATCTCAATAGCTACTTTGCCTGAACTTGTGGCACCAACGTTAACCACAACAGCCGCAACTGAAATTACCCAGACTACCGCCATGAGCGGTGGCGCCATTACCTCCGATGGAGGTGCGGCTGTTACAGCACGTGGTGTATGTTGGAGTAGCAATGAAAACCCCACCACAGCAGATTTTAAAACCATTGACGGTGAGGGCACAGGAAGTTTCAGCAGTCAACTGGAAGGAATGTCGCCTGGTACTACATTTTTTTTAAGAGCATACGCCACCAATGCAATAGGCACTGCCTATGGTAACAGTATTTCAATAGCTACTTTGCCTGAACTTGTGGCACCAACGTTAACCACAACAGCCATTTCCCAAATTGGCTATATCGCAGCAAGTAGCGGTGGAGAAACTTTATCCGATGGCGGCTCAGCGATTACCTCCAAAGGCATATGTTGGAGTACAACACAGAACCCCACTATAGCGGATAGTAAAACCACCGATGGTACCGGGACCGGAAACTATACCAGTGCACTAACCGGACTCACACCAAACACCAAGTACTATGTAAGAGCATACGCCACTAATACCGTAGGAACAGGATATGGAAGTGATGTGTCCTTCACTACTTTGGAGGGCGTTGTAGATGGTGATGACAATTTATACACCACCGTAACAATTGGCACGCAGGTATGGCTGAAAGAGAATTTGAAAACAACAAAGTATACCAATGGCGATATAATTGGAACAACCGATCCAGATAACTTCGATTTAGGTAATGATGCAGACGTTAATGCTAAATACCAATGGCCAGTTAATCGTGATGAAAGTACCGAGTCCGTTTATGGAAGACTTTACACCTGGCATGCTATCACGGATAGTCGTGGCGTATGCCCAGCAGGGTGGCATGTACCGACTTTTACAGAAATGGATGCAATGACAAATGAGTTAGGAGGTAACTCTATTGCCGGAGATAAACTAAAGGAAGCTGGCACCACACATTGGGCAAGCCCAAATGCAGGCACCAATGAGACTGGATTCTCTGCATTGCCAGCAGGCTTTCGGCAAGCCAATGGATATTTCGATGTTTTGGGTTATCGCAATATTCTGTGGACACAAAGTGCCAATGGCGAAACGACTGCCTATATCTTTAAGTTATACGAAAGTGATGGTTCATTTACTCTTGGCTACGAAAATAAGAAGTCAGCCTATACGGTTCGCTGTTTAAAAGACTAGCTACCTCTTAGGTAGTTTTTTTCTAAAAAAGATCTGATAAAAAAACATAGCCCAATGAAAATAAAATATTTAAGTGTATTAATAATCTTTGGCATTTTCTTAGCCATTAGTTGTAAAGATGATGTTGATCCTACTGTTGACAGTATCAAAATTGTAACACCAACACTTACTACAGGTGCGGCCACCAATATTACAATAACAACAGCAACCAGTGGCGGGGAAATTACTGATGACGGTGGTGATAACATTTCCATACGTGGTATCTGCTGGAGCACAACAGAAAACCCTACCATGGTTAACGATAAAATTGCCAGTAGTGCGGGGACAGCTGCTTTTAGTAGTACAATGGAAGGCCTCGTCCCGAACACCAAATATTATGTGAGGGCATTCGCGTCCAACTCTGCTGGAACGGGATATGGAAACCAAATATCCTTCACCACATTGCAAGAAATAAAATTGCCTATATTAACAACTGCCGAGATTACCGACATTACATTGATCACAGCAAGTGGCGGTGGTGAAATTTCATCCGATGGTGGCTCAGCGATTACTTCCAAAGGCCTATGCTGGAGTACAACACAGAACCCCACTATAGCGGATAGTAAAACCACAAATGGTACCGGGACCGGAAACTATACCAGTGCATTAACCGGATTAATCCCAAACACCACGTACTATGTAAGGGCGTACGCCACCAATACAGTAGGGACAGGTTATGGAGGTGATGTGTCATTCACTACGTTGGATGGAATAGTAGATGGTGATGGAAACATCTATACCACTGTAGCCATTGGCACGCAGGTATGGCTCCAACAAAATCTAAAAACAACCAAATACAACAATGGTGACCCAATAGGCACTACTGATCCAGTATACTTAAACATTGACACTGAAACTTCCCCTAAATACCAATGGGCCTATTCAGGTGAAGAAAGTAATGTCACTACCAATGGATTACTCTATACGTGGTATGCTGTAACAGATAGTAGGGGTGTATGTCCTTCTGGATGGCATCTACCCACGAGTAATGAATGGGAGGCACTCATCGCATATCTTGGTACCAGTGCTGTTGCAGGAGGTAAACTGAAAGAAGAAGGGACAACCCATTGGGGCGAACCTAATACAGGAGCTACAAACGAAAGTGGGTTTACCGCACTCCCATCTGGCTATAGAGCAAGACATGGTAATTATTATCAAAAAAATACCACAGGGAATTTCTGGTCAGCCACCGAAACAAACATAGGTAATGGAACGGTTGGTTCGTATATTTTAAATAAATCAAATTCAGAATTTAATTACGGGATCACTCATCCTAATAATGGATTGTCTGCCCGTTGCTTAAAAGGTTAACTTCACTTAAAATTTTGCTACGTAAAAAAGGGATTCCTGCTATGGAGTCCCTTTTGCTTTTTAGTATCACTTGCATCAGCTACATTCTTCTATTTACAATCGTTTTATTTATTCTCTTAATAATCCCCGGCCCTTCATAAATAAAGCCTGTATAGATTTGTATTAAATCCGCACCAGCCTCCAGCTTATCAAGTGCATCTTGTGGGGTCATAATTCCACCCACACCAATGATTGGATAATCAGGGCCCAGGTTTTTTCGTAAATAACTAATGACTTCAGTTGATCTCTTTATTAGTGGCTTTCCACTCAACCCCCCCATACCTATCGCAGATACTTCCTCGCTTTGTGTCAGTAAACCATCTCTGCTTATTGTAGTGTTAGTTGCTATCACTCCGTCTGTTTTGGTCTCTTTGAGTATCTCGATTATATCGTTTAATTGATCCGTGTTCAGATCGGGTGCAATTTTTAGTAATACGGGTTTTACTTTATCCTTCGATTTACTCAATCCCTTTATATGCGACATTAATTGCATTAGTGGTGCTTTGTCTTGCAATTCTCTTAAGCCAGGAGTATTCGGGGAACTTACATTCACAACAAAATAATCTACATAAGGATGCAACGCTTCAAAACACATCATGTAATCAGAAAAGGCTTTGTCGTTGGGCGTGTCTTTGTTCTTACCAATGTTACCACCGATAATAACTTTTGAATTTCGTTTTCGTAATCTATTCACTGCCGCTTCTACCCCTTCGTTATTAAATCCCATACGGTTAATAAGCGCCTGATCCTCTGGCAACCGAAATAATCTTGGCTTTTCATTTCCGGATTGTGCGCGGGGTGTAAGTGTACCAATTTCAATAAAGCCGAATCCAAAACAGGCCAACTCATCAATGAGCTTCGCATCTTTATCAAACCCAGCAGCCAGACCCACCGGATTGGAAAACCTGATACCAAAAAGGGTTTTTTCAAGTCGGGGATCCCGATAATCAAACAGGGCTTTCAACAAGGGATTAAATCCGGGGATTTTACCCTTTATGGATAGTACTTTGAAAACAAAATGATGAATGGCTTCCGGATCAAAGAGGAAAAGAAAGGGTCGAATGAGAATTTTATACATTGATCACTTCTAAGTTAGGCAAAGGTAAGGGTTTAACTTCTCGGATGAAATTCCTGGATCACTTGCCTCAAATAATCCCGATCCAGATGGGTATAAATTTCAGTGGTGGTAATGGACTCATGCCCAAGCATCTCCTGTACCGCACGCAAGTCTGCACCACCCTCAATGAGATGGGTGGCAAATGAATGACGAAAAGTATGAGGGCTTATCCTTTTTTTTAGACCGATTTGATCTGCCAATTGTTTTATAATCGTAAAAATCATCACGCGCGTTAGCTTCATTCCTCTGCGATTAAGAAACATATAGCTTTCAAAATCCTTTTTTACAGGTACATGTATCCTTATCTGCTCTTTGTAAATGGTAAGAAATTTAAGCGCATCCCTGCCCACCGGCACAAGCCTTTCCTTATTGCCTTTCCCCACTACCTTCAAAAAACCCAAATCAAAATACACGTTATTAATTCGCAGGTCTACCAACTCAGTAACACGGAGCCCGGAGCTATAAAGCACCTCCAACATTGCCCTGTTCCTCCCTCCTTCCGGTGAGGACATATCGATGGCCTCTAAAAGTTGTTCGATCTCAATATAGCTAAGGGTATCAGGTAGCTTCCTCCCCAGCCTAGGGCCCTCGATTAATAAAGTAGGATCCTTATCTAACAATTCCTCGTAAATCAAGTACTTATAAAAAGCCTTGACTCCCGAAAGAATCCGTGCCTGGCTATGTGCACTCATTCCTAGTTCGTTCACGTAAGTAAGGAATGCTTGCAAGTGTTTGGAGGTAATTTTCAATGGGGACAACCCCTTAAGACTCATATCAGCAAACTGCTGCAGTTTTTCAATATCCCGCACGTAGGCCTCAATAGAATTTCCAGAAAGTGATCTTTCCAACTTTAGGTAGTTACTAAATTGCTTGATATGAAGCGCCCACATGCTTTGACAAAATTCAAGATTCATGAATCAGGAAACAAGTAGGACATCTCGAATGAATTTTGGTTCATAAATGACTACCCGCTATCTTTCCAAAATGAAAATCCAGGTTATCAACGGCCCCAATCTCAATCTTCTAGGAACACGTGAGAAAACCGTCTATGGAGATCAAACTTTTGAGGACTACCTAATAACATTGCAAAAAAGGTTCCCCGAAATCACTATTGATTACTATCAGTCCAACGTAGAGGGCGAAATTATCAATAAACTGCATGAAGTAGGATTCTCTTATGACGGTATTGTTCTCAATGCTGGTGCCTACACACATACCTCTATTGCTATCCACGATGCAATAGGAGCTATTACCACAAAGGTGGCCGAAGTGCACATCTCTAATTTACACGCTCGGGAGGAATTCAGACATAAAAGCCTGATCACATCGAAGTGTGTGGGGCTTATTACCGGGTTTGGAATGGAGGGCTATGCAATGGCCATACAATATTTTCTAACACGATAACAACACCTGACGCTAATTGTTAATTTTGTGACCTAATATTTTTATTATGGGGACATTCAATTTTACAGAAGTCTTTTCCGTTACCCTTATTCTTTTTTCCGTTATTGATATACTGGGCTCAATCCCGCTAATCCTTATTATTAAGAAAAGGGATGGTAGGATTTATGCAGAGAAGGCCACAATTATTTCTGCTGTGATTATGGTTATTTTTCTTTTTCTAGGGCAATCCATACTCATGCTTTTTGGCTTGGATGTAGCTTCATTTGCATTGGCCGGAGCTATCGTCATTTTCATTATCGCTCTGGAGATGATATTGGGCATCACCCTCATTAAAGATGACCCTGACGCCAGTGGATCAGGGTCAGTGGTGCCATTGGCATTTCCATTAATTGCTGGAGCGGGTACCCTTACCACCATTCTCTCCTTGAGGGCGGTATATTCGGAAATAAATGTGCTTATCGGCATACTTGTCAACACAGTTTTTGTCTATGTGGTTTTGCGACTTTCCGGTTGGATGGAACGCGTTATTGGCAAATCCGGTTTCTCTGTGCTTAGGCGTGTATTCGGAGTTATCCTTCTGGCGATTGGTGTTAAAATATTCAAATCAAATTTAGGAACGGTCTAATTAATGATTCAAATTTTTACAGATGGAGCCGCACAAGGCAATCCGGGGCCGGGAGGTTATGGAACCATACTTCGCTATGGAAAGCATGAAAAAGAATTGAGCGGAGGATTTAGATTGACCACAAATAATCGGATGGAATTAATGGCTGTTATTGCTGGGCTAGAGTCTATTAAGAAAAGTGGAATTCCCGTAGTGGTCACCTCTGACTCAAAGTACGTAGTAGAAGCTGTAGAAAAAGGATGGATATGGACCTGGGAAAAAAATAATTTCAAAAAGAACGCCAATCCCGATTTATGGAAAAGATTTATTCCCCTGTACCACTTATACAAGCCAAAGTTTAGATGGATAAAGGGACACGCAGGACACGCAGAGAACGAACGCTGCGACCAACTGGCCGTAGCCGCTGCACAGAGTTACAACCTTAAGGTTGACGAGGAATACGAAAAATCAAATGCCTGATTTTTTAATCTAACATCCGCTCAACTTCGTCAACATGGATACCCAGGGATTTTATTTCTTTTAAAAGCGGGCTATATAATTCCTTATGCACAGGTATGCACACTCCTCTCTGGTTTATTTTCCCTTCAAGAAAAAGTTTTGTAGCAATAGCAATGGGCAAACCTACCCCTTTTGCCATGGCAGTGTTTACTGCATCATCCCCTAGCATGATTATATAAGACTGTATTTCATGCGTCTTCTGATTAAGCCTGTAGGTAAAGCGATGCCACATAATGACCATATCTTTATCTTGTGGATCCAGTTTCCATCGTTTATTCAAAATATGCTCTAATACCTGGGCAGGTGTTCCCTTTTTGATTTCCACTAAATCATTATCAAAAAGACCTGACCATTTCAGCTTCATCATTTCCGGACCAGATTCATTTAGATTAAATCGGCTCAAAAGTTTTCCTTCCACCATCTTCGTGTCGTCATAGGGTAAAAAGGAATTGATAAAATCTCGATGCGTCATTGTATCTACATTTTCCATCTGATAGGAATCATCTGTACATCCCAATTGCACCAATATATTCCAAGCAGAACAAAATCCTTCGCTCCTTAAAGTTCCGCGTAGCATTGTCTTCACTCCCTTCAAGCCATAGGTGTCGAGGTATTTTAGAGAGTCGCGATTTGCATATCCTTCAAAATCTCCATACCCCGGAATATTAAGGTGGGTAGTTCGAGTAAACAACTGTTGATAGGAAATAAATTTGTATTGACTTTCTTGTAAATATTTCGCTGTTCCGTGGCCCGCCATCACCACATTGCGAGGGTTCCAGGTAAACTTATATCTCCATGGATTAGTTACATCCGTTTCAGGTGCAATCAACCCTCCAGTAAAAGACTCAAATGATAAAATTTCACCTCCTTTTGTTTTCACCCTGTCAATGATCTCCATGGCACTCATATGATCAATGCCTGGATCCAGACCACATTCATTCATAAATAATAGCCCTTTCTCCTTTGCTTCCTTGTCAAAGGATTGCATTTCATCTGATACATAGCTTGCATTAAAGAGGTGCTTTCCCTGCGCGAGACAATGCCGCGCTACCTTTGGATGCAAGTCGGCAGGTAATAATGAAATAACAATATCAGAGGAAGCAATTAGCTGTTCACATAATTGTGTCTCCTCTATATTAAAACGAATTGCCGTTCCATTTTTAGAGGTCCCAATTCTTTCCTCAGCGGAATGGACACTAAAATCACCCACAGTAACGTGCCAATTACCTTTCTCCGCATTATTCAACAGATAAGTAATCACCGCGGAAGATGACCTTCCGGCACCCAACACCAAAATAGATTTTTTCTTCATTTCAGAATCCTTATAATCAGAAGAGTTACTTCAAAATGCATTCCCTTAACACAATTGTGTGTCAAATTTAATGGAATTATGCTTTAATTCTTTTTAAGAAGATGCCGGTTTATTAACTTTAATTGAATACCTCCCCACTTTACCTTATGAAAGGATTACTAACTTTCCAACAAGTTGAGGATTTGGATGCAGAATCTAGATACCTTGTCCATAAGGCAAAGGAGGCCGCGCAGCATGCCTATGCTCCTTATTCAAAATTTTATGTCGGAACCGCTATACTCCTTGAAGATGACATTTTGGTTATTGGAAACAATCAGGAGAATGTGGCCTACCCTCTTTCTATGTGCGCAGAACGGGTTGCATTGTATACCGCTGCCTCCTCCCATCCTGATAAAAAACTTAAAAAAATGGCAGTAGTTGCTCATAAAAAGAATCAAAAAGAGTTAACTCCCATTACTCCTTGTGGAGGATGCAGACAGGTAATGCTGGAATATGAAACTGCACAAAAGAAACCTATCCAAATCGTTATGCTAACGGAGGGGTCTGGATGGATCATACTTCCATCGGTTTCCTTTTTATTGCCTTATAGTTTCAATCAGGAGAATCTTATATAATATCGCGCTAATCAGACACCATAATGCTTTATTAATACACCATTATGCCCTAACTTGGCCAAGTAAATTGCTTTTTATTGCACCGAACAATTCAAAAAAACTAATTAATGGATCCTCTTATAATAAAAGAAACCGCTGAAACACCAAGCATTCTCATGGACAAGGCCAAAGGCAAATTTGAGTTAACAGGAAAATCACTTACCGACAATCCCAGCAACTTCTACAAACCAGTTATTGAATGGCTGACAGTGTATGTAAGGACGCCTAATCCAGAAACTAATATTTCATTCAAATTTGAATATCTTAATATTGAGTCATCAAAATCAATACTAGATTTGATGACTGTTTTAGATAAAATAAAGGGTGCTACGGTCACCTGGTATTTCAATGAAGATGATGAAGACATGGAAGAAATTGGTGAAGAACTGGCAGAACTTGTAAATATTCCCTTCAATTTCAAAATCTACTCTTAAGCTAGGCGTGTGGGCAGTGCCATAAAAATATGAGTGAAGAAATATTAAAGGCGCTTACACAGTTATTCGCAATTATTACCAAGCAGGATGGTGGAGTAACTGCAAATGAACGCCACTATATCCATCGGTTCTTTCTGCAGGAACTAGATCAGGCTTCAATCCAAGCTTACCTAGAACGATACGATGAGCTTTCTGGCTATAATAAAAACGGACCAACTCACAAGGAAATAACATCCTCCCCTTCAGTAAAAGATTCTATTGTAACACTTGGGATTTGTAAAAAGATCAATCGTACGCTCACCCAAAAGCAAAAAGTAATCGTATTGATAAAGTTACTTGAGCTTGTGGGATCAGACAATAAATTTACACCGCAGCGAATGGAGATCATCAACACGGTTTCCACAGTATTCAATATAAGTGCGGAAGAGTACAAACTGATTGAAACCTTCGTGGTTACTACGAATATGTCTGAATTGGATTTTGCAGATATCCTGGTTGTAAATGCGCAACAAAAAAAAGCAGCCAAAAGGCAGAAACATATTCAAACAGAGATTGATGGAAGCCTATTTTTCATGAAGGTTCCAAGTGTGGAGTTGTACTTCACCCAGTACCTTGGCGATGAGTCCCACTACCTCAACGGATTCGTAATGCAGCACAATCGCATTTACCTATTCTCTCATGGAAGCACCATAAAAATACAATCCGGAACGGCACTCTATTACAGTGATATTGTTGCTGACTTTAATGATGAGCTGCAAACCACAAAGCTTTCTTTTAATGCACGCATTGATGAATTTCGGTTCACAAGTGGTGCCATAGGACTTAGAGACATTGTTGTTTCTGAAGGACCTGGTAAGTTAGTTGGAATAATGGGGGCCAGTGGCGCAGGTAAAACAACTCTTCTAAATGTGCTTGCAGGACTAGAGAAGCCCACAAACGGTGAAATTCTCATCAATGGTTACAATATCCATTCACGACCAGACAAAACCAATGGAGTGGTGGGGTATGTATCGCAAGATGATTTGCTAATTGAAGAATTAACCGTATTTGAAAACCTGTATTACAATGCAAAACTTTGCTTTGCACAACTTTCTGAATCAGAGATTAATGATCGCGTTCAGAAAGTGCTTGAAAATCTAGGACTTGAAACCCGAAAAAACTTAAAAGTGGGGAGTGTGCTGGATAAAAAAATAAGTGGCGGTCAGCGTAAGAGGCTAAATATTGCCTTGGAACTCATTCGAGAACCTGCTATTCTATTTTTAGATGAACCTACCTCCGGATTATCTTCCCGTGATTCAGAAAATGTAATAGATCTTTTAAAAGAATTATCGCTAAAGGGAAAACTGATATTCGCAATTATCCATCAGCCATCATCAGACATTTATAAAATGTTTGATAAGTTGATTATTATGGATACCGGAGGATATCTCTCTTATTACGGAGCACCCGTAGAAGCTGTCTCTTACTTTAAGCGTGCCACTCACCAGGCACACAGCAGTAGGGGACAGTGCGAAACTTGTGGAAACGTGAACCCTGAACAAATTTTTAATATTATTGAAGCCAAGGTAGTGGATGAATATGGGCAACCTACCAACAAAAGGAAAGTAACCCCCATGCAATGGCACGATATGTTCAAAAGCAAGTTTCGTGTTTTGTCGTTGGCCAATGAAAAAGAAGACCCACCTCAATCTCTACATATTCCAGGTAAAATAAAGCAGGTGGTTATTTTCGCCACCAGAGATTTAAAAGCCAAAATCAGCAATCGCCAATATTTGCTCATCAACCTTCTAGAGGCACCCCTTCTGGCACTTATACTTTCTCTCATCATCAAATATAAAAGTGCACCTGGAGGTGAGAGCTACTTGTTCCGCTTTAACGAAAACCTTCCAGCCTTTCTGTTGATGAGTATCGTAGTTGCTCTTTTTATGGGGCTTACAGTAAGTGCAGAGGAGATAATCAGAGATCGTAAAATCTTAAAAAGAGAGTCCTTTTTGAATTTAAGTTGGAATAGCTATCTCGTTTCCAAATTAGGAATATTGTTTTTACTGTCTGCTATCCAAACTTTGATGTTTGTTTTGGTGGGCAATCTCGTGTTGGAGATCAAAGGAATGACCTTACCCTTTTGGTTTATTCTCTTCTCCACCTCATGCATGGCCAATGTACTTGGGTTAAACATCTCTTCAGCCTTTAACTCCGCAGTGACTGTTTATATATTAATTCCTTTGCTTCTAATTCCGCAAATGATATTAAGTGGTGTGCTATTTAGTTTCGACAAGCTTCATCCATTTATCAACAACAAAGAAAAGGTTCCGATTGTTGCTGATCTCATGGCTTCACGTTGGGCTTACGAGGCCATGGCTGTTCATCAGTTTGTAAACAATGATTATGAAAAATATTTTTACCGCTACGATAAAGAAGCTGCAATTGCTGATTTTAAGTCTTCTTATCTAGCCGAAGAATTGCTAAAGCAGAATCAATTCCTTCTGAGCAATTATCTTAATGACAAAGATTCAATACAGCGGGAAGTCCTCATTTCCTTAAGCATCTTAAAAAATGGGCTGAAAAACGAGCCCTTCAAAGAAGGGTTTGAGAACATTAATCTAAATACTGCTTTAACCCATGATGCCTATTCAAAAGAATTTGGTGATCAACTGGAGAGATACCTGAACAACCTCAGAAAACACTATCAAAATGTATATAATGAACAGGTGAGAACGGGTGATTTGAAAAAAACATATTTTGAGAAGGAGGGTTTTGACCTAAACAAAGAGAAAAACGAGTATTACAATGAAAGTCTTGCCGATCTGGTAAAGAACGTAAATACTAAGGAGAGGCTGACCATTCATAATAATCGTCCCATTCAGTTAATTGACCCGATTTTTCAGACTCCCAATCCTCTCCACCCGCTGGATTATCGGACTGGATTCTTTTTCCCTAAAAAGAGCTTGTTCGGCATCCAATTCAGCACCTATATCTTCAATAGCATGGCCATATGGCTAATGACCCTCTCTCTTTACATTATACTTTATTTCGAAATTCTAAGGAAACTCCTTGGCCTCTCTGGAAGGGCCTCATTTGTAAACTGAAAGTAAATCTTGCATTTTTGGCAAGTAACGATTGATTTTTTTTATTTTGTGACGGTAAATGATAGGTTATGAGAATTTTAAGTGCGGCCTTAGTAGTCTTTTTTTTAATATCCTGTAGCTCTGGAAAAAAACCGGACGAGCAGGCTTTTGAAAAAAGTCTTGATTCAATATCAAACCAAGGCTCATCAATAGATGATGAGGTCATCGGAAGCATTTTGGACCAAATTCCAAGCCCGCTAGAAATCTCCGCATTGCTAAAAAAGTCCGGTATTAAGTATAATCCTGATTTACTAAACTCTCCCGATAACCTACCAAAATACAATACAAACTATAAGATGGCCTTAAACCTGGGCATCTACGGCACCGATTTGGGATACACCAACATTTATGAACAAAACCAAAGCGGAATCAAGTATTTGTCTTCGATCAAGAGTTTGGCAAACCAATTAAATATTGGTCAATTTTTTGATATTGAAACAATTGGAAGGCTGGCTACCAACAGCAAAAACCTTGACTCGTTGTTACTAATAACCACACAGAATTTTAATAGCATCAATCACTACCTACAGCAGCAAAACAGGTCCAATTTGAGCGTTTTGTTACTTACCGGTGGATGGATTGAAGCCATGCAGGTGACGTGTCAGGTAGCAGTCAATAACCCAGGCCATACTGAGCTGAAGGAAAAGATTGGTGAACAAAAGATTACCCTGGAACAAATTATGCTCCTTTTTTCTTTTTATGAAAAGGATGAAAATATGGCATCTTTATTGAATGACCTCAAAGAATTGGAGGCAGCTTTTAACAAGATCACCATTACCTATACCTATAAAGAGTCATCTATGGAGGTAGTAGATGGTGTGGCTGTAATTAAGGATAACAGCACTTCAACGATAGAGATTACAGATGATGATGTAAAAAACATCATGTCAAAAATCAATTCCATTAGAAATAAAATCATTAGCTAATATTGTATTGAATATGAAAAGAATAATTTTTCTGATTTTATTAATCTGTGTGTCAAGCCTGGGGTCGGCCAGATTAGTGGGGCAGTGTGATGCTGAAAACCTGAGCAATGCTTGTATTCCTAAATTATCCGGGGGGTTTAACTTTCTGAAAAGTTATAAGATTGACGGAGAAGGTGGCGCGAAAAATAAGGTAGAGTATTCTTATGTGTTCACGAAAGGCACGCAGTATATGATCAATTTATGCGCAGGAGGAAACGGGCCTGATGGCTTGGTCGTGAGTCTGTATGATTCTCAGCGGAATCAGGTAGCTAGCAGTAAAGTAAATGGTCAATTTATCTCTGCTATCGCATTCCCCTGCAATGCTACAGGTATCTATTACATTCAATATACTTTTGATGGATCCGCATCGTATTGCGGAGGCAGTGCATTGGGATTCAAGCGATAATAAAAAAATGATTTAAAATTAACAGCCGCCTCAATTCCTTGGGGCGGCTGTTGTTTTTACTAATATGAAGGAACAACGACTGCACTTTGATTTTGAAGCTCGTTACTACACCCTTGGAGAATTAACAAAAGACACCAAACAGGTATGGTTTGTTCTTCATGGATATGGGCAATTGGCGAAATATTTTATTAAAAAATTTGAAACGCTTGAACATAAAGGCGTTTATGTAATCGCCCCGGAAGGTCTCTCTCATTTCTATTTAGAAGACATACCCACCCGGGTATCAAGCGGAAGCAATCGTGTGGGAGCCACCTGGATGACACGAGAAAACAGGGAGATGGACATTCAGAATTACATTAGTTACCTTCAAAGTATCTACGACCTGGAACTCAATCAAATTGATAAGCCTTCGGTTTCTATCTTTGGTTTTTCACAAGGAGGTGCCACTGCTACCCGGTGGGCATTAAGTGGAAAACCTCACTTTAATAAATTTATCTTATGGGCTGGTGTTTTTCCGCCTGATATGAATTTCGAAAGCGGAAAAAAAATTTTGAAAGGCAAAAAGGTAATTACCGTTTATGGTGATAACGACCCATTCGTTACACCAGAAAGAATGAAAGAAATGGAATACCTCTCTTCCAAAATTGAGCTGACTCCAAAAAAGATAACGTTCCATGGGAAGCATGAAATAGATGACAAAACGCTGCTGAGTCTTGTTGATCTATAAATCTTTCTTCACGATGGTAGCATTTGCCTGCGCAACTGGAAATACGACCAGATCGGCCACTACAACGTGTGCCGGCCGCGTGAGGGCAAATAAAATCAAGTCTGCGATATCCTCAGGCTTCAAGGGCTCAAAGCCTTTGTATACTGCACTTGCACGCTCTTCATCTCCCTTAAATCTTACCAACGAAAATTCTGTTTCCACCAATCCGGGATGTATAGCCGTTACTTTTATTCCATTGGCATTTAGGTCAATCCGCATACTTTTTGTAAGCGCATCCACCGCAAACTTGCTGGCGCAATACACATTCCCATTGGGATAAGCTTCTTTCCCTGCTATTGAACCAAGGTTGATAATATGTCCCTGATTCATTTTTATCATTCCCGGTAACACTTCGCGAGAGACGTATAATAAACCTTTCACATTAATATCAATCATTGCGTCCCAATCTTCCACATTTCCCGTTTGAATAGGAGCAAGCCCATGTGCATTTCCTGCATTATTGATTAGGACATCAATCTGTTTCCACTTGTCATCCAAAGATTGAAATGCGGCAGACACTTCTTTTTTGTTTCTCACCTCAAATGATAAGGTAGTTACTTCGGTTTTCAGTTCAAGCTCGCGCTTCAATTGTTCCAGTCGGTCCTTCCTTCTTCCACAGATAATTAATCGGAAGGAATGATCCGCCAATAGTCTTGCTGTTGCTTCACCTATTCCAGATGTAGCCCCTGTTATAAGTGCTGTTCTTTTTTGTGACATTCTATTGAAATATAAAGTAAACTGATATGGTGTTGGTATTTACCCTGCTCAAAGGTTCTTTAAACTTGCTGGGATCCGGACCTAATACATTGGAAATACCTCTCGAAAATCGAATCTCTTGTGAGAACTTGAACAAAGGGAAATAAAAATCAAAACCAAGGCCTGCATCCAGTGAAAGATTGGTTTGTCTGATATCTAACACATCTGTCGCTGATTGGATATCATTTTTTCCAGAAGCTTCAATTGAAGGGGTAACGCCTCCTATCATGTACATACGCACATTGCCTCTGCGCATCGATTTATATTTCAACAGAACAGGAAACTCAACCATGGTGGTCTCAACAAGTTGACTCTGTCTGGACTCATCCGTATAGTTGTACTCCAACTGGTGATCATAAAACCCGGCCTTTGGCATGATTCTTAAATCCAAATCGCTGTTGAGCCTAAGATTGACAAGAAATCCAAGGGAGAAACCGGGTGCAAATGGCGTAAGCACAGAGTGGACAGTGTCAAATGACTGGGTAACAAATTTATCCGAATATTTTACCTGGTAAGCAGATGTATGGATACCAATCATAAACCCATAACTGATTTTGCGTTCGTCATAGTTAGGATTGTGCTGCCTCGCCCACTTAAAGCTTTGGCCCCAGGCATTGGAACAAAACAATAGTAATCCTATCAGAACTATTTGGTTCCGGTATAGAGCGAGCTTATGCCGAAAGTGAGTGGCTTGCATGATGTGTTTTTATACCCCAACTGGTTTAGAATCTCCACAAAACGCTCTCCATCAGGAAAGGCTTGTACAGATTCAGGCAAATAGGTGTAGGCTGAACTGTCTTTAGAGACCCATCGGCCGATTTTAGGTAAAACGAATTTAAAATAAAAGTTATATAACTGTTTAAATGGAAATTTGCGCGGCTTAGAGAATTCCAGTACAACAACTTTACCCCCTGGCCTTACTACCCTCAGCATTTCTGCCAGCCCCTTCTCGAGGTGCTCAAAGTTGCGCACCCCAAATGCAACGATGACAGCATCAAATTTATTCTCCTCAAAGGGAAGATTTTCTGAATCCCCATACAGAAGTTCAATTTTTCCATCAAGCTTTCGGTTCTTCATTTTAACCCTTCCCACTTCTAACATCCCCTCAGAAATATCGACCCCCACCACCTTGTCAGGAGCTAGTCTAAGCGCTTCTATCGCAAAATCACCCGTGCCAGTAGCTACATCCAATATTTGCTTTGGACCGATTGGCACCAATTGTCTAATGGCCTTTTTCCGCCAGACTACATCAATACCCAGACTCAAAAAATGGTTTAAAAAATCATAATTACCACTGATGTTATCAAACATCTTGGCTACCTGATCTTTCTTTGTTGATTTGTCCGTTTTGTAAGGTAATACTGTCATAAAAAAATTAACCAACGATCTAACAATCGCTGGTTCTAGAAGTTTCAAATTTGGTTAAAAGAATCTAATTATCGAGTACTTTAAACTCCACTCTCCTATTTAATTCTCTACCATCTTCTTCATCATCGTTGCTGGCGATAGGTCTTTCTTCACCGTAACCCACTGTTGTCACTCTCCTTGGATCAATTCCTTTTGATACCAAAAATTCTTTGACTGCATTGGCTCTTTGCAAAGATAATCGCATGTTAAAATCAGCGCTACTTACATTATCCGTATGTCCGGATATTTCAACTCTAATTCCTTCATTTTCCTTAAGCATGCTTTCCAATTTATTGAGTTCGTTGTAAGAGCTTTGCTGAAAAGTAGCCTTTCCATAATCAAAATAAATATTTCGCAATACCGAAACCATGCCCACTTCTAACCTCTTCATCAACACAACCAAAGAAGCACTCCGTTCAAATTCAGAGGCTCCTCTTATTTCAACCATAAAATTCTGAAAAGCATATCCTTCACTTTCAACAGAGAGGTTATACTCGTCTGTTTCAGGTGACTTCACAGCAAAGATGTATTTTCCAGGCCCTTCAGTTTGAAATCCTGAAACCATATTATCTGTGATGCGAAACAATTTTACCTTTGCATCAATGGGTTCTTTGGTTTCACTGTCTTTCACATTGACCTCATATTGCAAAGGCAATAATTCCTTATCGTCTGCCGGAGGCGTGCCTTTTGGAGTCGTTATTACATATATATCGGAATAGCCCATTCCATCATCACGAATGGAGGAATAGTAACCTCGCTCCCCATCTTTCGATCCCACATAGAAAATATCATCTTCAGGCGTATTCATCGGATAGCCAAGATTTTCAGCTTCTGTCCATTCATTTTTCTTTGCATTTACCAATGTGCTTTTGAAAATATCAAATCCACCCATCCCCTTTCTTCCCTGAGAAGAAAAATATAAGGTGGTATTATCATAATCTATAAATGGGCTATCTTCATCAAATTCGGAATTTATATTAGGGCCAAGGTTTTTTATTTTTGTCCACTCTCCTACTCCGTTTTTCGTAGCCATATAGATATCCGATCCTCCCAATCCTCCAAGTCGGTCGCTTGCAAAATAAAGCGTATTGCCATCCTTAGAGAGAGACACTGAGGTTTCCCTGTAATTGGAGTTTACTTCTCCTGGCAACGGTTCTGGTGTGGCCCATGTACCATCCGGTTGACGTTTGCTGAAGTATATATCTCCATCATTCAAATCCTTATAAATAAATAATGTTTTTCCATCGGCAGACAATGCCAGGTTGGAGTCATTAAATGGGGTATTCACTACATTACTGATATTTTTTGCTTTACTCCACTTGCCGTCTATTTTCGTTGAAATAAAGATGTCTTCAAAGGGCTTATTGTCATCGGCAACATTTTCATTGGTATTACCCTCTTTTCTTCGAGAAGTAAAAACAAGTTCGTCTTCGTTTTCGGCAAGTACCGGTGCATAGTCATCAAACTCAGAATTAATTTCCCTCCCAAGGTTTACAATAGAGTAATTGCTCGGATTGGCTACAAATTCCTTTCCATTATTACACTCATATATTTTGCGATCAACACGTTTAACGTCAATCTTGTCCTTACCTGAATAACTTGGATTAGCCTGGAGCCTTGCTTTATACAGATCATAAAATTCAATGGCCTTATCAAATTCAAGTCCATATTGATAGCTCTGACCGATCAAGTATTCAAGATCAAAACGATAGTTAGGATTTTGTCTATACACCCGCAAAAAGTACTTAGTAGCCCTTGCCTTTCCTGTAGTAAATAGATGCATATTACCTGCCTCAAAATTGGCTTTCATACTGGTGGTATCGAAATTAGCGGCAATCACCATTAAGTCAAGGGCGTCATCAACAGCCTGCGTGGCTGACATAATTAATTCGGCCTGCTCCATATACAAGGCCGACTGCTCTTTATCCTGAGTTTGTGCAGTCGCTTGATAAGTAAATGCAATGAATAGGGCAAAAAAAATCAGTATTCGGTAGATACTGTGCATGTTCAAAAACTGGTTTCGTACGAATTTAACACAAAAGCGGACATTGCAATCGGAGCAATTTAATAAAATCTTACACAAAGAAAGCCTAAAAACAACCAGATAAGGTACCTTGGACTTTTATTTATTAACTTATCAAGCCTGCGATTTTAGAATTAAGAATGGAAATTAAGTCTGCCGAATTTATCATTAGCAACACCGAACTGAGCAAATGTCCCAATCCGGATAAGCCCGAGTTTGCATTTATAGGCCGCTCTAATGTAGGCAAGTCATCGCTAATCAACTTGCTTACAAAGCGGAAGGATTTGGCTAAAACATCGGGCAAACCCGGTAAAACACAAACAATCAACCACTTTCTGGTGGACAAAGAATGGTTTTTAGTAGATCTACCTGGTTACGGCTATGCAGGAGTAAGCCGCACAGCCCGTAAAGGATGGGGTAAGATGATTGAGACTTACTTACTGAATCGTGAAAATTTATACTGTATTTTCGTATTGGTCGATGCTCGCCACGAACCTCAGAAAAAAGACATAGAATTTATCACATGGCTGGGCGAAAAGCAACTTCCACTTGGTATCATTCTGACTAAAGCCGATAAGCTATCTCGTGTAGAATTGGCCAAATCCGAGAAACAATACAAAAAAAAATTATTGGAAACATGGGAAGATCTGCCTCCGCTGTTTGTTACCTCCGCTGAAAAAAAGACAGGGAGAGAAGATGTGCTTGATTTTATAGGTAAAGCCATTAAAGGTCAACTCTAAATCGCTAATTTTAGCTTTTCAAAAAAAAATAAAGTATGAAGTTAAAGGAGATTGCAGCCGTTTCCGGTAAAGGTGGATTGTTTAAAGTTTTGAAACCTGCCAAAGCCGGACTTATTCTTGAATCTATGGATGAAAGTAAGACTAGGATTATGGCTTCGGGGTCTCACAAGGTTTCATTGTTAGACGAAATTTCTATTTACACTCACACCAAAGAAGGAACGATACCTTTGGAAGATGTACTAAAAAAAATACACAAAGATTTTGGTGATGACATCGGACTTGATGCAAATGCTGAAGGCTCAGAACTGAAGGCTTTCCTTAAATCTGTTTTGCCAGATTATGATGAGGATAAGGTTTACGTTTCTGATATTAAGAAACTGGTGAAATGGTATTCTTTGCTTCTACAGCATGCTCCCGAAATCTTTGAAGAGAGGAAAGAAAAGCCTGCAAAAAAAACTAAAAAAGAAGACTAAAAAGACTCAGCTAGTTTCACCATTTTTTTTGATCCTACAAAAAAAGGTGTGCGTTGATGCAATGCTGTCGGCTCAATATCCATTATTCTGTTTTTCCCATCGGTAGCCACACCTCCTGCCTGCTCAGCAATAAATGCCAAGGCATTGCATTCATACATCAGACGAAGCTTTCCATTTGGATCTTTGGATGTGGAGGGATAAATATAAATGCCACCTTTCAGAAGGTTTCGATGAAAATCTGCTACTAATGATCCAATGTACCTGGCTGTCATTTTCTTATCCTTACAATCCTGTAAGTATTTTTTCACGGGCTCAGAAAATGAGTTAGCCAAGCCCTCATTGATGGAATAAATTTTCCCGTCTTCTGGCATTTGCATATCTGGGTGAGACAGGAAGAATTCACCCAATGATTGTTCAAAGGTGAAGCCATTTACACCATAACCAGTGGTATATACCATCATGGTTGACGACCCGTACAAAATATACCCAGCCGCAACCTGTTCAGCTCCTTTTTGTAAAATATCAGCCTGCTGTATGGGGCCTCCCACTTTACTTATCCTTCTGTAAATAGAGAAAATTGTTCCGATGGACACGTTCACATCAATATTGGAAGACCCATCCAAAGGATCAATAGCAATGACATACTTTCCGTTGTTATTGAGATCTTCATAAGACTCCGATTCTTCAGAAATCAAAGCACATACTTCACCCCCCTTTTTCAGTGCACGTGTAAATCGAATATTGGCAAGTACATCTAGTTTTTGTTGATCGTCACCCGCCATATTTTGAGATCCCAAGGGACCCATAATATCAATTAATCCAGCCTTATTTACCTCCCTGTTTACCACCTTCGCTGCCAGCGCTATGTCTCGCAATAGCTGAGAGAGCTCTCCGTTTGCATATTGAAATTGATCCTGATTATTCTTGATGAAACGGTCTAAAGTAAATCCAATTGATTCTCCTATTCTGGAAGCTTCCATTAATTGTGTGTATTTCTTAGTCTTGCCCATTTTTGACCTAAATTCGCAACCTAATAGGTTCTATCACAAATATAGGACTGTTATTTGAATTCAGTTTTAAAAGATGAGGGTATTCAAGTTTGGGGGCGCTTCTGTAAGAAATGCAGATGCCATTAGAAAAGTAGCAACAATAATTAAATCCTATACCGATCAACCCTTGCTAGTGGTGGTATCAGCCATCGGCAAAACCACAAATGCGCTGGAACAACTGCTCAGTCTAAAGAATCAGCCTTTTGAAAAGGAACTGGATGAAATCATAAACTATCATTTTCAAATCGTTGATGGACTCTTTGGCCATCACCATGAATTAACACAAGAGCTCACTGGCATAAAATCACATATTAGTGCCTTACTGAAAAAGCATCTTTCAAACACAGATGAATTATACGATCAGATTGTCTCGCAGGGAGAAATCATTGCTACCCGAATTGTAAGCACTTATCTTATTACAATCGGGTTACCCGCTTTATGGATTGATGCCAGAAAATATATTACCACCGACTCTACATTTCGAGAGGCGAAAGTAGATTGGGATCAGAGCATCATTCAGATACAATCCCTGGCAGGTGTTTTAGATGAAAACATAATAGTCACCCAAGGATTTATCGGTTCGGCACAAGATGGGCTTACCACCACGCTCGGAAGAGAGGGTTCAGACTTTAGTGCGGCTATATTTGCCTCTTGTCTTCGGGCAGAATCAGTAACCATTTGGAAAGATGTACCAGGGGTGATGAGCGCAGACCCCAAGCGGCTCCCCACAGCCATCATATTTGAAGAATTGCCTTTTAAGGAAGCGGCTGAAATGACCTACTATGGCGCTACCGTCATCCACCCCAAGACCATCAAACCGTTAGCCAATCGTAATATTCCTCTTTTCGTAAAAAGCTTTGATAATATTGATTTGCCGGGTACCCGAATTCATGAATGTAAGGTAAATGACCTCCCACCTTTAATCGTTTTTAAGGATAATCAGTGTCTGATCTCATGCCAGGTTACAGATTATACTTTCATTGATGAGTCACAAATAGGTATTATTTTTAATGCACTTTCAGCCCGTAGTTTAAAGGTGAATCTGATTCAAAATTCAGCCATTTCATTTTCCTTCTGCCTCGATTTTAAGGAAGAGAAAGTTCTGGCGCTCATTGAAGAACTTGGTAAAAACTTTGAAGTGTACTACAACACCGATCTCACTTTAATAACAATTAAAAATTACGATACAGAAACTTTTAATAAATACAAGGGTCAAAAAGATGTGGTGATCGAACAATCTTCCAGGTCCACATTACAAGTATTGATCAAATCATAGCAATCCCTTTGATTGTAAATGGATAATAAACCCATCTATTGATCTGTCCAAAATATCAAAAACCTCCTGGAAACCATCCTCATCACCATAATAGGGATCAGGCACTTCTTCCCCTTTATCAGCATCAAATTCCCTCATCAGCATCACTTTATTCTGCACAGATAGGTCTTCGGTAAGTTTGAGAATGTTATTAATATTAGAGTGATCCATTGCCAAAATAAAATCAAAATAATCAAGGTCATCAATGCTTAATTGTCTTCCACGATGATCTAATATGACTCCATTTCTTTCAGCATTTCGTCTGGTCCTATCATCCGGCAAATCTCCAATATGGTAATTGGAAGTACCACAGGAATCTACCATTACGCTACTGCCTAAGTCCAACAATTTTAACTTATGCTTCAGGATTCCCTCAGCAAGTGGAGACCTACAGATATTGCCAAGGCAAACAAAAAGAATTTTCATTACACTAAGTTTTAGAGCAAATTTAAACTGCAAGTACGCTTACCAAACTGGAATTTCTGGTATTCGTCACCGAATAGCATTTATTTCCCTCTTTTGGTTGAGAAGCTGCACGCTATAGGCTTTTCTGTTTTAAACAAGCCTGAATTTAAAGTATTCCGTAATTTTGGAGGCAATTAACAAATTTTACTATGGAACTAATTAAAGTAACCGAACAACATGAGCCCAATGTTGCACTTATAGAACTTAACAGGCCAAAAGAATTAAATGCGTTGAATCCGCAACTAATGCAAGAAATGCGAGATGCGTTATTAGAACTTGATAAAAATGACAATGTGAGAGTCATAGTCATTACAGGCAATGAAAAAGCATTTGCAGCCGGGGCTGACATCAAGCAAATGGCCGATAAAAGTGCCATTGACATGTTGTTGCTTGATCAGTTTAGTACCTGGGACCAAATAAGAAAAACCAAAAAGCCCATCATTGCAGCGGTTTCCGGTTTTGCTTTGGGAGGTGGATGTGAGTTAGCCATGACTTGTGATATGATTATTGCCTCTGAAACCGCAAAGTTTGGGCAACCGGAAATAAAACTTGGGGTAATCCCAGGTGCAGGAGGAACACAAAGACTTACGAAAGCTGTGGGGAAAGCCAAGGCCATGGAATTAATCTTAACGGGGCGATTCATCTCAGCAGAAGAAGCTCATTTTTACGGACTTGTCAATATAGTGGTTCCTATTGAAATGTATTTGAAGGAAGCGCTTCAACTGGCAAAGGAGATTGCTCAAATGTCTCCCATTGCAGTACAGTTAGGCAAAGAAGCCATCAATCGTTCTTTTGAAACTCAACTGGACGAAGGACTGGCTTTTGAGCGAAAAAATTTCTACATGACCTTTGCCTCAGAAGATCAGAAGGAGGGAATGAGTGCTTTTATTGAAAAAAGGGCTCCGAAATTTGAGGGTAAATAAAAAAAGGCTGCACCCGCAGCCTTTTCTCTTTTCACATTAATGTTCTTCTACCTCACGTTAATACCAATTCCCGCTGTTAATGCTTTGTACTTTTGCAAAGTGTAATCCGCATGGAATGTGAGAACAGCAAGTTTTAATCGCATCCCGGCTGTGGCGCGCATTCCTGAGGCTGCAAAACTTAAATCCACCGGATCTTTTACTGAAGTTCCTCCGACATCATAAGTTCCTTGCATTGCCAAACTAGACTTAGCAATATTGTAACCCACTCCTCCATAAAAAGTGATCACAGAAAGCTTTTTTGAAATCAATCCCTGGATGGTGGTAGCTTTCACTTCAAAAATACCTCTTTGGTCGGGATTTGCTGTCGCATCCAGTTGAACATCCAACTTCATTTGGGTATAGCCAACTAATGCAGACAAATCAAATGGAAGGTTTTTAATCCCCGGGATGTATTGTTTTATATCGTGCATCACTCCGATTCCAAACAAATTAAATGTACCATTATCCCCTACATCTGTTTTTGGTACAAGTCTAAGCTTAACATCGGTTCCCTTAGGCAAACCAAATCCCAATTGAACCATCGCTGCAGGCATCTTATTTTTTAAGAATTTAACATCTGATCCCAGCTCAAGTCCCCCCGGGCCTTGAAAGTCATCTGTTGTGTTACCCATTGAAAGTGGATCATTGGGAGAAAATGTGGGCGGTGTGTCGGGGCCTAAAATAGTGGGGATATTACCATCACTTTTGGGATCACCGAACTCATCTACCAATACTATTTTGGTCAAGCCCAGTTTATTGGCATCAAACATTTGATCAGATGATGGAACTGTCATCAGGCTACCTGTAAATGTCAAATCTATTCCAGCAATTTTATGTGGTTTTGCAGTGTTGTACCAACCTTGGTTCATACCCAAACTGAATGCCTTAATGGCGGGCGCTATATAGGCCCCAATAAGCTTCTCCCCATCCTCTACACTCTCCCCAAGGAATTTATCGATATCATCCTGGGCTTTTGCCTGAAATACGAAGGTAAGCGGTATAACAATTAGTAATAGGGTACGTAGTTTGTTCATAGTTGTTCTTTTAATTAATCAATTCTAATAAAATACTAAAATACTAAAATATTGTTTAGACACATCCAATGTGGCTAATTTCCACTGCCCAATGTTTTAAGATTATATTTGCTCCAACTTATTATTACTAAGTCATTTTGTATTCATTAGGAATCCATCTCTTTGCCGGACTTGCACGGATTGCTGCATTGTTTAATGCCAAATCAAAGGCTTTTGTAAACGGTAGAAGCAAAATATTTTCAAATCTAAAAAAAGCACTTAAGAATGAGCAATCCCCCATTGCATGGGTACATTGCGCCTCCCTGGGAGAATTTGAACAGGGTAGGCCCGTGATTGAGCAATTCAGAAAAGAGTTTCCATCATTTAAAATTCTTCTTACCTTTTTTTCTCCTTCTGGCTATGAAGTGAGAAAGGACTATCCTCAGGCCGACTATACATTCTACCTGCCCTGGGATACCACCACTAACGCAAGGAGATTTGTTGAGATCGCAAGGCCACAAATCGCATTTTTTATTAAGTATGAATTCTGGCGTAACTATACATTGACTTTAAGTCGAAAAAACATTCCAATACTTTCCGTCTCTTCTATCTTCCGAGAAAACCAGATATTTTTTAAGATTTATGGCGGATGGTTTCGATCCATACTTAAAAAGTTTGATCATTTCTTTGTGCAAAATGAAAAGTCCAATCAATTACTTAAATCTATCGGGATAAAAAATATTACTATTGTTGGAGACACTCGCTTTGATAGAGTAAACGAAGTAGTAAGAAATGCTAAAGAAATTCAAATCGCCAAAGAATTCAAGGGAAATAACAATATCATTGTCGTTGGTAGTTGTTGGTCAGAAGATTTAGAACTTTTGGCTCCTCACATCAATGGCAGTGCAGGAAAATTAAAGTTTATTATTGCACCCCATGAGATAAAAGAATCCATTCTGACTGAAATAGAAACATCTTTAAATGTTAAAACAATTCGGTACTCGAAGGCAGGTCAAAATTTAAACGAACTTGATGTATTGATTATTGATAACGTGGGTATGCTTTCAAGTCTATACCAGTATGGAGAATTTGCATTTGTAGGCGGAGGGTTTGGAAAAGGGCTTCACAATATTCTCGAAGCAGCCTGTTATGGAATCCCCATATTTTTTGGAAATAAAAATTATAAGAAGTTTCAGGAAGCAACAGATCTTATTATGCGTGGAGGGGCCTTTGAGGTAAGTGATTATGCCGACTTCAAATCTAAGTATGAATTATTAATTAGCAGACCAGAAAATTATCAGCTTGCCTGTGAGGTAACCAAATCTTATATAGTCGAAAACATTGGTGCTACACAAAAAGTAATTGACCATTGCCACACCTTACTGGATAAATCATGAAAGGGCGCATAATGAGATCTACCGGACTGTGGTATAAGGTATTGGGAGAAGATTCAAACATCTACACCTGCCGCGCACGGGGCAAATTTCGTTTGGATGAAATCAAAGAATCAAACCCGATTGCGGTGGGCGATTTTGTAATATTTGATCATGACCAAAAAGAAGGTCACATCACAGAGCTACTTCCACGCGAAAATTTAGTCGAGCGAAAATCGGTAAAAAAGACCGGACACAGTCATGTATTGGCAGCCAACGTGGATCAAGCCATGCTTATTGTGACCCCCAAGCAACCTCGCACTTCATTGGGTTTTATTGATCGATTTCTCGTCTCATCTGAAGCTTATCGAATTCCACAGATTATTATATTTAATAAAAAAGATACCCTAAGCGAAGACGAACTTAAAGATCAGAATGACCTAATTCGTCTGTACTCAACATTGGGTGTAATCACAAAATCCATTTCAGCCCGGGATGATAAAAATCTTGAAGAAGTTCAATCCATTCTTCAAGGAAAAACAACGCTGGTCGCAGGCCATTCAGGTGTGGGTAAGAGTACGATTCTAAACAGATTGTCAGGCGCGATTTTTCAATCTGTAAATGAAATCTCTGATTATTCAGAAAAGGGAACACACACTACTACCTTTGCTGAAATGTTTCAAGTCAATTCATCCACATTTGTGATTGATACTCCTGGCGTAAAAGAATGGGGCCTCATGGATATGAGTAGCCAGGAAATTTCAGATTATTTTCCGGAAATGAGGGACAGAAGACTCCATTGTAAATATGGATCTCGATGCCTTCATCTTACTGAACCCGATTGTGCAATCCTTGCCGCAATAGAGAGCGGTGAAATTGCTTTATGCCGTTATCAAAGCTATGTAAGCATGGTCGCTGGCGATGACAATAGAAGATAATTACACCTTAATACTTTTTAGTAATTTGAAATAGTCAACCGCCAACCTCAAGTCAAATAATTTCAAGCAAACTTTAATTTCATAACGAATACGGCCAATGAGCGCTTGCCTTTCCTCCTGTGTTTCATTCAGTTCGTTGATCTTTTTACATACCGCAAAGGTTGACCTCAGCTGTTCAGATCCTCTCACAAATTGTCGGCTTTTCATGGAAGAATCCAATACTCTTCGCTTCACCAATGGCTGAGGGATATATAAATACTTAAAAAGTCTGGATGAACGAACCCAAAAATCAAAATCTTCATAGGCCAATTTTTCATCGTAACCATTTAAAGTCTCCAATACCTTCCTCCTAATCAGCATCGTAGGGCCTGAAATAAAATACCGTGCGATAATATCTCTGTAAATATTACCCTGAGGGATTTTGTCACTTGAATAGTGGTCTGAGTGGAGACCAAGAAAATCCCCCTGGGAATCAATCAATTCAGCATCCGAAAACTGAACACCAAAATCTTCACCAACTGCCTCCAGGGCTTCTACCCCTGCCTCAATTCGATGAGGAAGTAAAACATCATCCGCTGCCAAATCTATTACATAAGCACCACTGCTATGCTCAAATCCTCTATTGAATGCGGCACAGTTTCCTATGTTTTTTTTTAATTGAATAAATTTTATGTGACTCTGATTTTTCAATAAGGCACTTATCACTTCCACACTATTATCTGTACTCGCGTCATCCACAACGATCAGCTCCACTGCAGGATGGGTTTGGTGAATGACAGATAAAATCGCCTCATTTATATAACGCGCATGGTTGTAACACAAACATATTACAGACACCAATGGAGATGCCATTACACAATAGTTTTTTCAAATGTTAACTTCATGGAAGGGATTGCACCCAGACGAAGCTTAAAATCAATTAGTGGAAAATTTGGCTTTCCATCCCATGCAGAGGTTCCTAAGTCAAGTATTTCAGTGTGGTGCTTACTGCACCAACCATATATTTTATCAATAAGAAAAACTACAGGACTCAGGGAATCAGAAGATTTACTATGTGCTGAATAAAAATTGTATAAAATATTTTTTTTCACCCTTATAGCTATCGATGCTGCCACCAAATCACCATCATGATAAACTCCAAATAAAATAAAGTAGTCTTCTGATTTTCTAACAGTGTTATAAAGTTCCTTATAAGTCATACTTAGGCTTTGATTCCTTTCCTCACGACAAGTCAATATGAAATTATAGATTTCATTAAGTTGATCCATTGGAATTATTTTGAATTTTAAATTCGCTTTTATTCCTTGATTTAATTTTCTCTTCTCCCAGCTGTCAAGCAAATCAAAAAATGGAGCTTTTGATATTTGGAGGCAGGCACCCAGTTCGGCATTGCTAATTTGGTATTGATGATTAAAAAGTAAAACGGTTAAAATATTATGTTGACTAACATTAAACTGTTCAGGAGGACACTTGATAATAATTTTTTTTGTTCCATGCTTAATTAGTTTCTCTTCAATAAATCTTATGAACTCAAATAATTGGGAGGGTGTAACGGTTACTGATATTCCAAATGATCCAAAGGGTGCGTGAGCAGGGCTCAATGCAATGAACTTCTCCAAACAAAAATGGATAGATGCCACAACAAACCTCTTGTCCTTTCTCAATAAATGGAAAGAATGCCATCCACTAGAGGACTGTAACTTCCTGTGTGCCTTTGAATTGAAAAGAGACTCATCAAAATCAATTTTGAATCCAACCGGAATAATCCCTTCAAGCATTTGAAAATTACTCCGCTCACTTTCCTTATCATTCTCAATCATCATGCTTATGCCGCCACTTTAGTCTTCACTTTATCCCAATTCTTAATTTGCCAATGCACCAATCCTGTGGTGAGGTGATTCCCATCTTTGTCATGAATTTTCACTTCACAGATTACAACCACCGCCTCTGCACTGTCTAATGGATAGTAAATCTCGTTATTGAGCCACTCCTCACTGATACTAAATTCTGCATAAGCATCCATCTTACCTTGATAGTGATAGTTCATTTCCAATTTTTGCATGATGAGTCTGTATTTCTTTGCATCTAGTTTGGTAATCAACAAAAAACCTGTTGTAAATTCCGAAATAGTAGCCAATGCGCATGCATGCAGTCCTCTGATGTGATTAAAATTACTTTTTCTGTAAGGTATCCCTGTTTTTAAATAATAATCCCCAATCTCCATCACATGAAAGCCATGGGGCTTGTTGAAGGGAATCATCCTATCCAATGAGAAATTAAGAAGCCTTCTATAAAAAGATGACTTTTTTGCTTTTTCAAGTATCTTGGCGGTGTCAAACATATTTGAATTTTTAGTAAGTTATGAATTGTGGCCTCAGTGCGCAAAACACAAATAATGATTATCATTGATGATTTTATGCATCAAAGGAAAAAACTTTTTATAATAATTAACACATGAAAAAAAACATAATCGTACTTGGATCAGGATTGGTAGGGAGAGCAATGGCACTTGATCTCGCCAAAGATTTTAACGTTACCGCCACCGACTTTAACCAGGAAGCACTTAATTCATTTAAAAATACGGAGGTCAAAACCCTGCAGCTTGATTTTTCTAAGTTAGATGAACTAAAAAAGGCCATTGCACCATTTGATCTGGTGGTAGGGGCTGTTCCTGGTTTTATGGGGTTTCAAACCGTAAAGGCAGTAATTGAATCCGGTAAAAATATGGTCGATATCTCCTTCTTCCCTGAAGACCCATTTCTCCTCGATGAACTTGCAAAGAAGAATAATGTAACCATAGTTACCGATTGTGGCGTGGCACCAGGAATGGGCAATATTATTTTGGGATATCATAACCAAAGGATGAAGATTGAAAAATACGAATGCCTTGTGGGTGGCTTACCTGTAGTGCGCGAATGGCCCTATGAGTATAAGGCCGTCTTCTCCCCCATAGATGTAATTGAAGAATACATTCGTCCGGCACGTTATATACAGAACAGTGCCATCGTGGTAAAGGAAGCTTTATCAGACCCCGAAAATATTTACTTTGATGGTGTGGGCACGCTTGAGTCCTGGAATTCAGATGGGCTTCGCTCATTGATTAAAACTATGCCCGACATTCCTAACATGATTGAAAAAACGCTTCGTTACCCAGGTTGTGTGGAATATCTCAGAGTATTAAGAGATACTGGTTTCTTTTCCTATGACCCTGTAGAGGTGAATGGACAACAAATAAGACCCGTTGATGTGACTGCTAAACTTCTATTTCCCAAATGGAAATTGAAACCCGGAGAAGAAGAATTTACGGTAATGAGAATAATTATTGAGGGCATTGAAGAAGGGAAAAATAAAAAATACCAATATTATTTACATGATCGCACCGAAAAGAAAACTGGCATTCTGTCAATGGCGCGCACTACGGGATATACCTGTACGGGTACTGTGAATCTCGTCATTGATGGTCGCTTCAGCCGAAAAGGAATTAACCCTCCCGAATTTATTGGTGAGCAAGAGGAACATTTTCAATTTATGATACAGTATCTAAAAGCAAGGGGTGTACACTACCATGTAGATAACAAGTCCTAATAACTGGGGTAGTTCACAATTATTATTATCTTCAAATCTTTATCCAACTTGTCTTACGCCATCAACTAAAAAAAATGACAGTAGAAAAGAGGAAACCAAGCCTTCTACACGCACTCATACCAATTATCGTTTTAATTTTTCTTTTGGCGATTAACGTAATCGTGCTGGGAACGGATGCTACAAGCGGGCCAAATCAAATTGGATTGTTATTGGCAGCAGCTGTTGCAGGTATTATCTCCATTCGGCTTGGTTATACATGGGAAGAAATTCAAGAGAGTATGCTGCGAAGCATTAACTCTGCCATGGGAGCCATGCTCATTCTTCTGATGATAGGTGCACTTTCTGGTACTTGGCTGTTAAGTGGAGTTGTGCCTGCAATGATATACTACGGTCTTAAAATTCTTAATCCTACCATATTCCTTTTTGCCGCATGTATAGCTTGTTCTATTGTGTCTATTGCTACAGGAAGCTCATGGACAACAGTAGCTACTATTGGAATTGCCTTGCTGGGTATTGGTAAGGCACTTGGCCTTGATGAAGGAATTATTGCTGGCGCTATCATTTCAGGGGCTTACTTCGGAGACAAAATGTCTCCACTTTCTGACACTACCAATCTGGCTCCTGCCATGGCAGGCACAGATTTATTTACCCACATTAGATATATGGCGATCACCACCATGCCCACTATGATACTTACGCTCGGTATCTATCTTGTGTGGGGCTTCGTCCAGGACACCTCAGGAACTCTTGTCAATACAGATTCGGTTTTAGTGACCATTGAAAACTCATTTAATCTTAATCCACTTTTGTTTTTAGTACCCGTGGGTGTTGTAGTTTTGATTGTGAAGAAAGTACCCGCGCTACCTGCATTACTTATAGGCTCTTTGTTGGGAGGAGTTTTCGCAATAATATTCCAACCCAATATTGTTAATCAAATCTCCGGTGTCGAAGGGAATTACCTGAAATCATCATTTATTGCAGTTATGAGAGCAATGACAACTACCATCAACGTACAAACTGACAATCAAATGATTACGGATTTGCTTACAGGCAAAGGCATGGCAGGGATGTTAAACACAATTTGGTTGATACTAACCGCTATGATTTTTGGAGGTATCATGGAGTCTTCCGGATTACTTCACCGAATTGCAGAAGAAATAATCAGATTCGCCAATAGCACCGGCTCATTGGTTGCATCTACAGCAGCCACCTGTGTATTCTTTAATGTGACTGCTTCTGACCAATACATGGCCATTGCCGTACCCGGAAGGATGTTTGCCAATACTTATAGAGAAAGAGGATATAAACCCGAATTACTTAGCCGAACACTTGAAGATTCAGGAACTGTTACTTCTGTATTAGTCCCGTGGAATACCTGTGGAGCTACTCAAGCAGGAGTATTGGGCGTAGCCACTATGGTATATGCTCCTTTCGCCTTTTTCTGCATTATCAGTCCTTTTATGACTGTATTACACGCTTACCTCAATTACAAAATACGAAGAACCTCCGATGCCGAACCCGCAAAGGTATAGCGAACAAAAATTAACGATTACTAAAGAGGAGATCAATACACTCCCACTGGCTTCTTTTGACGGTACCGTGCAGCTCATTACTGAAAAAGAAAAGGTAGCAGAGGCATTTGAAGAAATCTCTTCTCATGAGATAGTTGGATTCGATACTGAAACCAGGCCAAGCTTTCATAAGGGTCAATCTTACAATGTATCACTCCTTCAACTGGCCCTTCCAGATAAGGCATTTCTCATCCGGCTGAATTGTACTGGACTCACGAAAGAAATGATTTCCTTTTTCGAAAATGATGAAATACTGAAAGCCGGAGTAGGTATCAGAGATGATATAAAGGCCCTTCAAAAACTAGAACGGTTCCATGCAGATGGGTTTGTAGAGCTGTCAACTATTGCCAGAAATAAGGGACTACAGGTGGAGAGTGTAAAAAAACTCGCAGGGCTCATGCTCGGATTTCGAATATCAAAAAGTGCCCAAACCAGTAATTGGGAAGCGGAGCAGTATACGGAGAAGCAAATCAGTTATGCGGCTACAGACGCTTGGGTCTGCCTGAAACTCTATTCCTCCCTGATGGAATATAAGTAATTGATGAGTCTAATGGCTCTCCTTGGAAATTAAGGAATTGTAATGCAGAAAAATATTCGACAACCCACGCTGCTCCTTAATATTGAGATGATTCACCTTTATAAATTCGCCCATCTCCACCCCCTTATCACCAAAAAGAGCGATAAGTTGTTTCTTTTTCCTTATTTCAAATAGTGTTTTGCCTTTCGCATAATAAAAAGCTTCCCGCTTATTGATCTTGGTGTCTTTACTCCCAACATCAAATGCTGGCACATAATTAGGACGCTTCACCCAAATAGTAGTTTTTCTTATAAGGGGAATATCACCATCTACCAACACCTCCAATAGGCCACTTAACGCTACATTATTTTCACTAAATCCTTTTGCATTAATAAAAGCAAGTGGCACATTTGTAATAGAGTCATACCAAATCATACTTTCAACCTGACTAACTTTTATTAATTTAATCTGCTTACCCACCATCACTTCAATAGCATCCCCTTCTATATCATACTTTACAGGATATCCTTCTATAATTTTTTCAGATCCAACCATCAGTATCGAAGCCGGATTCCATTTTGTGTCCAGGTAATAATCACCTAAAACTCTACCCTGATCAATATCAACACCATAAAGCACATCGGATCGGCTTAAGCCACCTGCAGATGATAATCCATCCATCGTCTGTCTGATTCTGATTTGAGGAGGCAGCACATTTTGGCCCAAACACAAATCGGACAACAATACAAAACTCACACAAATCAAGACTACTCTTACATTCATTTCAATAAAATTTACTTTTTCTATAAGTACAATAAATTATATATCCAGCTAAGATAAGTTATTCCCAAGTAATTTATATCAAATGTAATTTAGGAATAATTGATTTATTTATAGTCATTTGCGCCCTCCCGCTTTAGTTGGTAACCAAAATTGGGCGATTCTCAGACAAGGAGTGGGCTTTTTTTAATAAACCAGACAATCAAGCTATAGCAAAATTGCTACTATGACCTCCCTTCCCCGTAATGTCTGGCTGTTGACCTTTGCCCAATCATTGATGATGGCAGTTTCCTCCATGGTAGTCTTTGCAGGGGGGTTGATTGGAGCTAAACTTGCACCCATTGATAAGTTATCAACGCTACCCATCGCGTGCATGGTAATAGGAACAGCAACAGCCGTAGTGCCAGTAACCTTTTTAATGAAGCGTATCGGCAGAAAATATTCGTTTATCTTTATTCTAATTTATTCTATTGCCATTGCCCTGCTGGCAGCTTATACAATTTACTTACAAACGTTTTACTGGTTTTGTGTCACTACCTTTCTATTTGGAGTTACTAATGCCTGTGTGATGCAATTTCGGTTTGCCGCCATGGAAAGCGTTACCCCAGAACTAATTCCCAATGCAGCTTCTAATGTATTGCTAGGTGGAATTGCCGCTGCATTTATTGGCCCGGAAGCTGCGGTTTTCGGTAAAGATTTATTTTCAACAGAATTTTTAGGATCCTTTATACTATTGGCAGGGCTTTTTGTAATTGCAATATTGGTTTTATTGGCACTTAAAAATCCAAAAATTGAATTGGTTGAGTTTAAAAATGCACCAAGATCATTAAAATCAATTTCAAAACAGTCCGTATTTTGGATAGCTATACTAAGTGCTGCGGTAGGCTACATGATCATGAGTTTTATAATGACGGCCACACCAGTAAGCATGCATGTAATGGATGAGCATTCGTTAAGCCATACCAAGTGGGTTATTCAAAGTCATATCATTGCCATGTATCTCCCTTCAATTTTCACTGCTTGGATTGTACAAAAAATGGGCATTAAAAAAATGATGATTTTTGGATTGATCGCTTATCTCATCTGCATAGCTATTGCCTATTCAGGACATTATCTGAGCAACTATTGGATTTCATTGGTTCTGCTGGGGATTGGATGGAACTTTCTGTTTATTGGCGGCACCACACTTTTACCTCAATCCTATCATGCCAATGAACGATTTAAAGTACAGGCTTTTAATGACTTTATTGTATTTGGCACACAGGCCATTGCATCACTTTCGGCAGGATGGATTGTTTATACTGTTGGCTGGGAAATGATGCTGCTATTTACCCTACCAATCATATTACTTCAACTTATTGTAATACTAAAATGGACATCCACTAAAACCAGGGTGCAAGCTGACCAGTAATTTTGTACTTTAAGTACATTATTGGCTAATTATAACATCTCATACAATCACACTATCACAAGCGCTATGATAGATTCTGATTTTATCACCAATACATTAGTTGATCTGGTAAGAATCAATTCTGTAAATCCTGATTTAGAAAAAGGAGGAGCGGGCGAAGTCGAAATAGGTACCTATCTACACAATACACTTTCATTATTAGGGTTTAGCTCAACTGTTGATACTATTACAGAAGGAAGAGTTAACGTAATAGGAAAATACCCTGGTACCCGCAATGGTAAATCATTAATACTCAATGCACACATGGACACGGTAGGTGTACAGGGCATGAAGAATCCGTTTGGTGCCATAATCAAAGAGGGAAAATTGTTTGGTAGAGGCGCCTATGACATGAAAGGAAGTATAGCAGCAATCCTTGGAGTTGCTAAAGCCATATCAGAAGGGCATGTCAATTTATCAGGAGATCTAATATTGGCATTTGTGGCTGATGAAGAGTATGAGTCCATCGGCACCAGCAAATTGATAAAGGAAATATCGGCAGATGCGTGTATCGTAACAGAGCCTACAGATCTAAGAGTCTGTTTAGGTCATCGAGGCTTTGGTGTGTACGAAATCACCACGCATGGAAAGGTTGCTCATGGGGGTTTGCACAAGGAAGGTATCGATGCCAATATAAAAATGGGGAAGGTACTCTATCAACTCGACCAACTCTCCAAAGAAATTACAGCCTCAAGAAAACATAAGTTATGTGGTGAAGCCTCACTACATGTTCCGCTAATAAAAGGCGGTCAAAGTCTATTCATTTATTCTGATCGTTGTATCATTCAGGTAGAGCGAAGAACATTACCTGGTGAAATGGAGACTACTGTATTTGAAGAATTGAAGGGGATTCTTGATAAATTAAATAAAGAAGACAAAGACTTCAAGGCAACAATTAAACAAGTAATTTGGAGAAACCCACATGAGATATCAAAAGACGCTGCTATCGTTAAATCGCTATCAAAGAGTATCTTACCACCTAATCATTTGGAATACATTGGTCACACCTGGTGGGAAGACTCAGGCTTATTTGCAGAGGCAGGTATTCCTACAGTAATCGTTGGCCCAAAAGGAGGAGGTATTCACCAGCAAGAAGAGTGGGTAGAAATTGATTCTGTATTTGACCTATCCAAAATATTATTACAAACTGCAATCAATTTTTGTCAATAATGGTAAGCATAGACACTTTCTACACACTGGCTTTATCTTTTCCTGATGCATCAGAGCTTTCTCACTTTGAAAAAAGGTCTTTTAGAGTCAATAAAAAAATATTTATCACGCTAGATATTATCAATAAACGAGCAGTGGTAAAACTATCGCCCATTGATCAATCTGTGTTTTGTGAATTTGATAAAGATGCAATTTATCCAGTCAAAGGAGCTTGGGGCAAACAAGGGTGGACGGCAGTAGAATTGAAGAAAGTAAACAAAAGCATGATGGTCGATTTACTCACCCTCTCTTATGATTTGGTAAAAACAAAGAGAACAAAACCAAGGAAATCCAAAATATAAAAATTATGAATAAGTCCATGTCCCTGTTGTTGGTTGCTCCATTATTTTTTATTTGTTGTCAACAAAAGAAAACAGAGCCTGTATCTTTTATTGTTTCTGATGCGCTTGAAAAATCAAATCTTCCTTTTTCGGAAGTGGTCACAGTGGGCAACACAATGTACCTATCAGGCCAAATTGGTAGCTCACCTGATGATCCTATGACTTTGGTTCAGGGAGGAATAAAAAACGAAGCGAGGCAGGCACTAGAAAATATTAAAAATGTCCTTGAAGAAAATGGATCTTCAATGGAAAATGTGGTAAAATGCACCGTCATGCTCACAGATATCAAAGAATGGGCAGATTTTAATACTGAATATGTGAAGTATTTCCCGCATAAAAAGCCGGCCCGGAGTGCTTTTGCTACGAATGGCTTGGCAATGGGTGCCCGGGTGGAGATTGAATGTATCGCTGTAATCAAAAAATAACGCAGGCCACAACCCTGTTAATTTATACACGATTTTTTCCGTTTAGGTTATAAATATTCAAGTTATCAAATTCATCACTATTACTCGTTAGGATTATCTATCTTGAAAACTATCATAACCCCATAAAATCAATGAAAATCAAACTATCAATATTGACAGCGGCATTGGTGGTAACTGCCACCACGGTCTTTTGTCAAATCCCAAAACCATCAGAAACCTTTGGATTTGAACCAGGTGCCGATTACAAAATGGCCACCTACGATCAAATGTTGTCCTATTATGAAAAGCTAGACGCAGCCACAGATCGCGTGAAGGTAACCGAAATAGGAAAGTCCGTAAGAGGCAGGCCTATTAAATTGATCTTTATTTCCAGTGAGGAAAATATGAAATCGCTAGATAAATGGAAGGACATCAGCACAAAAATGGCGCGTGCCAGTGTTTCTGATGAGGAGGCTAAACGTTTATCCAAAGAAGGAAAAGCAATTATTTGGTTTGATGGTGGCATGCATGCTTCCGAAAAAGCACACGCACAAATGACTCCCGAACTTCTCTACCGCATTGCGGCTGAGGAGTCTGACGAAATGAAAAAAATACGTGACAATGTTGTCACCCTTATTGTTCCGGTTATTAATCCTGATGGACTGGATATTGAAGGTGCATGGTACAGAAAAAATCTTGGAACTATTTATGAAACATCTGGACCTCCTATCCTCTATCAGGAATACGTAGGTCATGATAATAACCGTGATTGGTTTATGGGCAACATGCCTGAAACCAAAGCTGCAATGAAAGTACTTTATAATGAATGGTACCCACAAATCGTGCACAATCACCATCAATCTGCACCTGCCTGGGCAAGGATTTTTATTCCTCCATTTAGAAGCCCGGTTAATATGAAAATACATCCGGGTGTTACTACAGGTGTCAACCTGGTGGGCACTGCCATGGCCAATCGTTTTGCCATGAAAAAAATGCCTGGCGCCATTTCAATGACTACTTACGAAATGTGGTGGAATGGAGGAATGCGTACTGCTCCTTATTACCATAATCAAATTGGTATTCTTACAGAAACAGCACACACATCCCCCACTCCTCGATTTTACCCTCCTGACTCCATTCCAAAATCAATTGGTGGACGATTTGCCAGTGATGGCATTTCAAAATCAGTAGATGGTACCGAAATCTTCTATCCTTATCCATGGAAAGGTGGTGAATCTCATTTCAGAGATGCTGTGGACTATATGTTGGAAGCATCTATGGCGGTATTGGATCTTGCCGCAGAAAAGCATGATGAACTGTTATACAATATTTACTCGATGGGAAAAGATGCCATTGAGGATAAAGAAGGTGCATTCGCCTATGTAATTCCGACTAACCAATGGGATAAAACTGAAGCCGTCAACATGGTGAATGTTTTCATGAGAGGCGGAATCGAAGTATCAGAAGCAACGAGTGCATTTCAAGCGGGTGGCAAGGAGTACGCTGCTGGTAGCTATATCATGTATGGCGCACAATCTTTCCGCCCGTACCTTTCCGACCTGATGGAAAAACAGAACTACCCCGATCTTTACCAATATCCGGGTGGCCCCCCCATCGCACCCTACGACCTTACCGGCTGGACTTTGCCAATGTCTATGGGGGTGAATGTTGATCGTATCAAACAATCATTTACAGCCAAAACAAAAAAAGTCAATGAAGAAATAAAAATGCCTGCTGGAGACTTAGCTGGTAAAGCATCCTTTGGGTATGCCTTGAACGGGAAAGAGAACATAACTGCTACCGTAATAAATCGCTTACAAAAAGCGGGGGAAAAAATTTCAATTGCTCAAGCAACCTTCACAGATGGCAAAACCAATTTTGATAAAGGAACTTTTATTATAGAAAAAGGAGATCAGACTCAAAAAGCAATTAGCGATCTGATCAAAGAATTAGGGGTGTCCTTTACAGGACTAACCACAAAACCATCCGTTGCGCTCAAGCCTATGAAAAAGATAAAAGTAGGCTTATATAAATCATGGGACGCAAGTATAGATGAGGGATGGACACGCTGGGTGTTAGAGCAATTTGAGTTTGATTTGGATACACTGCATGACGTTAATATTCAGGGTAAAGATTTGAGCAAATATTCAGCAATTATTTTCCCTTCGCAATCGCCTGAAGATATCATCAACGGTCATAGGCCAGGCACCATGCCTAAACCATATGTGGGAGGTTTAGGATTGCAAGGACTGGTGGCTATTAATAATTACGTAAACAATGGAGGTGTTTTAATAACATTTGATCAAGCCTGTGATTTGGCCATTGATGAATTCAATCTTCCCGTTAAAAACTCCGTAAGGGGATTGTCATCCAGCCAATTTTTCATACCAGGCTCCATCATTAGGATGAAAATAAATGCAAACGATCCACTGGCCTACGGCATGAAAGAAGAGGCTGCTGCTTCCTATTCAAGAAGTCAGGCTTTTGAAACCATCATTCCTTCCCGCAAGGAGGAAGGTGGGAATGAATTGATTAAGTTACCAGTACCTCGCCCTAACGTAACAGCAGTTGCCACCTACGCTTCATCCGACTTATTAATGAGTGGCTGGGCGCTTAATCCCAATAGAATTAAAAATAAAGGCGCTATGATGAATGTGGCACACGGAAACGGCAATGTAATTTTGATTGGTTTTCGACCCCAGTTTCGCGGACAGTCCCGTAATACTTACAAATTGATTTTCAATTCAATTTATTTGGGTGCTACCAAATAAGTTGATTTGAATCTGAAAAAGAAACCCCACTCGTTGGGGTTTCTTTTTGAGCATTGGCTCAATTTATTAACTTAACCCATTATTTATGAAACCTAAGTTCTTCTCAAAATCTTCCGATTTTAGAGAGTGGTTGGAAAGAAATCATAAAAAGAAGACTGAACTTCTGGTCGGCTATTACAAAAAGGATTCAGGCAAACCCAGTATAACATGGCCAGAATCAGTAGACACGGCATTGTGCTTCGGATGGATCGATGGCATAAGAAAGTCATTGGCAGAAGAAACTTACACGATCCGATTTACGCCAAGAAAAGAAAAAAGTCACTGGAGTGCTGTGAACCTCAAACGCTTTGTTGAGCTAAAAAAGAAGGGGCTCATTCATCCAGCAGGGCAACTGGCATTTGAAAAAATGGAAGCAAATAATTCAAAGCAAGCTTCTTTCGAGCAAAATAATGTTATACTGGATAAGGAATTCAAAGCCAAGCTTAAAGCCAACGAAAAGGCATGGGCATTCTTTCAAAAACTTGCGCCTTCCTACAAAAAAACTTCTATCTGGTGGGTTATAAGCGCTAAGAAAAATGAAACAAAGTGGAGAAGACTTAACATATTAATAAAATCGTGTGAAGCCAAAGAGAAAATACCAATCCTGAAAATTACTAAGAAGGAGTAGTTAACTTTTCCATCGCACTAAACTTCTTACTAACCTCAGGACAATTACCATAATCAACACTATTACTAATCCAAACTTAATGCTGGCAGGAATAGCAAAGGTATAGGAAGGGATTGAGTACACTTTCAAAAATATCATCATCATGATATTTTCAACTACATCTAACAAACCAGTCAATAGTGCCGCATCAATTAATAGTGTTGAGATTCCTTCATTGGATCCAGTTCGTTTTTGAGTAATCACAATAAGTACGATGAAGAAACATGTATAGGAAACGAGAAACGGGAAATCTAAAAATATATTGACAATAGCGGCCTCTAACCCATTGCGACTAAAAGACAAAATGCTACTGCAGTCATTATTAATCCACAATTCCTTTATCGTTAAAGCTTCTCGCTGATCAAACGCAAGCTCCAAATTGATGATAGCCTGCGGAGTGGAGGAAGTGGTAAGACAGGCAGAGGATGGGCGCATACTCAGTGATGTGAGTATCACCATAAACAAAGTAATCCAAAATGATTTTACTTTATAATGAATTATAAATTGAATCCATTTATCCATATTTAAAAAAACCTCATCAATATTAATGGCTTATTAATCTTTGTACTCAAGAAAAAAAAGCCCGGAATACTATCCGGGCTTTCTAAAACCTAATTTGTGTTCTCAGTTCTTATGCAAAGGCTCATAATCCTTAAACGGAGATAAACTAACCCCCTCCATCATACTTCTATAAACAGGCCATTGATTACTGTAAAAAGCATTTACCTTATCCAGAATCTCCTTCGTTTTTTCTTCCGCATGCTTATATACTACATTATCGCGAGCACTCAATGGATCCCTTGAAGTATTCGTATAGTCCATGGCAGTACTTATGTACGATACGGGCGTTGGAAATTTGGTACTTGTTATCCCCTGACGTTTATCTTCAGCCCCAAGAATATAATCAAACACTTTATCGATTGAGTCTTTTATCGCTTTGGTTTTACCGATGGCGTCTTTCAAATCTTCTCGGTCCGCATCTTTCATTCTCTTTTCATAGTCTTCAGCAATTTGCTTTGAGGCTATTAATCGATCTGTTGCAGTGGTCACTAATCCCTTCATTTTCTCAAGCTCCTTAGTGCGATTATAACGCGCTTGTAGATTGGCTGCATCATTGGGATATCTTGGGTCAGATTTAACATTTATCATCGTAGAGTCTTTCTGATCACCATAGGTAAGCCTAAGCTTATAAATGCCTGCCAATACTTTGGCTCCATCAGGCTCAGATATATTTTTCTTCGGCTGGTTTCTGGAAGGATTGTTAACCCCCTTTTCATCCAAGTTCCATGTCATTCTATTGAGACCATTGTCTTCTGGTGCCAATCGCTTCAGTGTTCTTATCTTTTCTCCGCCTGAATTAAAAACTTCAAGCAGAATAGAGTCATACTTAACAGAAGATTTTTCATCCTCCTTAACCTCCACCAAGATAGGGGCTGGTTCGGTTGCATTTCCTTTGCGTTTTGAAGTTGCTTTCGGCTCCTCCTTCTTTACCTCAGCCTTTTTATCCTTCGGTTTATTAATTACATAAGATATCAAAGCGCCAAGCGGACGGTTTTCTCCACTAAACATTCCCGCACCAGGAAACAATGCCCCTTCTGGCCCCATCGTTTCTACCGAGTAGGCATCTGGAGGCGTGAACACATGCAATGTTTTATCTAACGTTTGCACACCAATCTTTGCCATCTCTCTTAGAGGTCGGATATCATCCAGCACATAAATAGCCCTGCCAAAAGTTCCTATTACCAGATCGTGTTCACGAGGATGAATAACCATGTCCATCGTAGAAAGTGCAGCGGGATAACCGCTTGTCCATTTTGTATATGATTTTCCTTCGTCTAAACTCACGAATAATCCATTCTCCGTTCCTACAAAAATTAGCTTAGGTTCGATTGGATCCTGTATTACTGACAACACATAGCTGTTCTCCCCCAACTGACTGCTGTTCACCATACTCTCCCAGGTTTGGCCATAATCCTTTGTTCTGAACAAGTAGGGCTTAAAGTCAAATTGCCTGTAATTGTTAACCACCACAAAGGCTTCACCTTTAATATGTGTGGAAGCCTGAATCTGGGGTATCCAAGCATTTTTTGGCATTCCTGTTATTTTGGAAGTGAGATTAGCCCATGTTTTGCCTCCATCTCTGGTAAGCTGCACCTGGCCATCATCTGTACCCGCCCAAATAACACCTTGCTCTTTTGTAGAGGGAGCAATGGTTAAAATAGTACAGTGGTTTTCAGCTCCAGTAGCATCCATGGTCAAGCCACCACTTTCATACTGTTTTTGCTTTTCAGGATCGTTAGTCGTTAGATCCTTGGAAATAATCTCCCATGTATCCCCTTTATTGGTGCTTTTATGTACGAATTGACTACCAAAATAAATGGTAGAATTATCAAATGGATCTTGCGCAAATGCAGAGTTCCAATTAAACCTCAACTTCATATCTGCATCTGGGTGGCTCGGTCTGATGTTCTTGCTATAGCCTGTTTCCCTATCCCAACGGCCAACAAAACCTTCTTGTGACATACCATAGCCATACCTGTTATTGTCTGGATCAGGCGCCATGTCGAAGCCATCTCCAAACAACAACATTTGAAAATAAGAGTTTCTGATACCTCCAAAGCGCCAAACATAGGCCGGCCCCACCCAGGAACCGTTATCCTGAAGACCTCCGTACACATTGTAAGGCTGATCCATATCTACATTGATATGATAAAATTGACCCACAGGAATATTTTCCACAAAACGCCAGTTTTTACCCATGTCATGGGTGATGTTTAAACCGCCATCATTTCCATCCATCATAAAAGATGGATCTTCAGGATGAATCCACCAGGCGTGGTGATCGGGATGAACACCGTTAAATGAAAAAGGAAGCAACGAGTGAAATGATTTCCCTGCATCTTCACTTACGTTGACTTCAGAGAAAATGGTATATAGTCTGTTTTCATTTTTAGGATCGGCATGAATTTCTCCATAATAAAAGGGGCGATCACCAATCTGATCCATGTTTTCATTGATTACCTTCCATTTAAACCCACCATCTTCTGATTTATATAAGCCATTCTTCTTGCTCTCAATCAATGCGTAAACGATTTCAGGCTTTGCTGATATAGCAATTCCAATACGTCCCAAATCACCTTCAGGTAATCCATCTTTATCGGTACGCTTTGTCCATGTTTTGCCCCCATCATACGTTACAAAAAGCCCCGAGCCTAGACCACCCGATTTAAAAATCCAGGGCCACCTTCTATGCTCCCACATGGCCGCAAATAATTTATTAGGATTAGTGGGATCCATTACCAATTCAGCGCATCCTGTTTTTTCATTCACATAAAGTATTTTTTCCCATGTTTGACCTCCATCCGTAGTTTTAAAAACACCGCGCTCAGGATGCTCTCCCCAAGGCGAACCAATGGCACCTACATAAACCGTATTCGGGTTTTGAGGGTCAACCACTATCCTATGAATATTACGAGTTTTCTCAAGACCCATGAGTTTCCAGTTTTTACCTCCATCAAGGCTTTTATAAACTCCATATCCACCATTCAAGCTATTTCGAGGATTCCCTTCCCCTGTGCCCACCCAGATCACAGAAGGATTGCTTTGTTGAATGGCCACCGCTCCGATGGCCATCGCTGCTTCCTTATCAAAAATAGGTTCCCAGTTTATACCTCCACTTGTCGATTTCCATAATCCACCGGAGGCAGACCCTACATACATTACATCGCGATCGTTAACCACTACATCTATAGCAGTTATTCTTCCACTCATTGCTGCAGGGCCAATGCTTCGCGCTTGCATACCCTTTAGCTTTTCCATATCTAACTTTTGCGCAAAAGCCACTGATCCGCCAAGTAGGAAGGCAAGCAGCAGTAGCCTGAATTGTATTGATTTTATCATAAATAATTTGATTGATTGAATTGCTTCTAAAGATAATATTATCAAATGCCCAACACAAACCAGGTATGTGCTACACAATACATTTAAATACTACTAAGGGAAATTAGGCAACAAAAAGAACAGTATTAGAAATCCAACTTCAATATGACTCAAAATCAAATTGCACTTCTTTTGTATTGAAAAAGTGTGTTTCTCCATTTTCCTTGATCATCAACCGGCCATTGTTATCCACCCCGATGATCACTCCGGTAAATTGACGTCCGTTTGTACTAAAATTCCTGCTTTCATTCAATCCAAACATTACTTTCAAATAAGATTGCTTCACACGATCAACTCCCCTTTGTTTTAGTACCAAGTACCATTTCTCAAGGTAGCTACAAATCCCCTCCAGCACTTCCTGCAATTCATAACCTCGTCCAGAGGCCATGGTTAGCGAAACAGCATTATTTAAATGAAAGCCTTTTTGGTTGACATTGAGTCCGATACCGATAATAGAATTAGTAAAACCAGTACCCTGAATCTGATTTTCTATAAGTATTCCACAGATCTTGCGCTCATCAACCAATATATCATTGGGCCACTTTACATTGACTGACTGAGATACTTTAGATTGAACAAAATCTCTAACCCCAAGAGAAACCACCATATTAAGTAGAAATTGATCCTTTATTGCCAGAAAAGAGGGCTTAACAACCAGCGAGAAAGTGAGATTCTTTCCTGCCTCGGAGATCCAAACATTTCCTTGCTGACCTCTCCCCCTGAATTGATGGTTTGTTATTACTAGGGTGCCTTCTGGTAAATCCTGTTTTTGACTCAATTCTAGGGCAAGTGAATTGGTTGAATGACATTCTGGCACAAAAACCAGTCTCCTGCCCATGAAAAGAGTATTGGCAAGGATTTTATACATACGAATTGGTTAACTTTGCTAATTAATACTGTAATAAACCCTTAAGATACTTAATGGCCAAAAAAAAGGCGGAAAGTCAGTCTAAGTCTGAGATATTAAGTAAGACTATAGTAAAGGGTATGCAGGAAAAAAAAGCCAGTGACATTGTTGTTTTGGACTTAAGGAAGGCGAAAAATGCAGTTGCTGACTTTTTCGTTATCTGTTCTGGAAACTCTGCGAGGCAATTAGACGCCATTGCTGATGCCATTGATGAAATGGTCTCCAAGACATTAAAAGAAAATCCATGGCACATTGAGGGTAAAAACAATAAAGAATGGATGCTGCTCGACTATACTACTGTAGTAGCACACATTTTTCAAAATGAAAGAAGGTCCTTCTATACTTTAGAAAAATTATGGGGTGATGCCAAAATCACCCAGATTGAAAATTAACGGAACCAAAAGACTACTAAGACGTTATTGACTTGAATTATAATTGAATGGCAGACAAAAAGAAAGATAGTTTATTACCTCCACGCGGCCCAAAGGGCAATTATCAATTGTGGATAATCCTGACTCTGGTTGCGGTGATACTCGCTGTGAGTTACTTCAACAGGTCTGGAGATCTCATTGAAATCCAATCCAGCAAATTTGAGGATATTGTTCAGCGCAGGGATGCAAAAAATATAGTAGTAATCAAAAATGAAGATCTCGTAGAGATTACGCTCAAACAGGAGGCTTTACAGAATGCAATATATCGCACTGAATTGGAAAGCAGCAGTCCCTTTGGCGTAAATCCGGCAGGGCCCCACTACAAAATGCGCATTGGAACGATCGACCAATTTGCTAACTACTACAAAGAAATCACTGCTAAAATTCCAAAAGATGATCGTATTGACCTAAAATACGAAGAGCGCAGCGACTTTACAGGCATGATGCTTAACTGGGGATTTCTATTCCTCTTGCTCTTCGGTTTCTGGATGCTCATGCGGAGGATGACAGGGGGCGGTGGCCCAGGAGGTCAAATATTTAATATCGGAAAGTCAAAAGCGGCATTGTTTGATGCTGAAAACAAGATAAAGATCACTTTTGAGGATGTTGCCGGATTGGAAGAAGCCAAAGAAGAAATCCGGGAGATTGTCGAGTTCTTAAAAAACCCAGGCAAATTCACCAAGCTGGGAGGGAAAATTCCGAAAGGCGCACTATTGGTAGGCCCTCCAGGTACGGGGAAAACATTGTTAGCAAAAGCAGTAGCGGGCGAGGCAGCAGTACCTTTCTTTTCTTTGTCAGGATCTGACTTTGTTGAGATGTTTGTAGGGGTCGGTGCAGCGCGCGTACGCGATTTATTTAAACAGGCAAAAGAGAAAGCGCCTTGTATAATTTTTATCGATGAAATTGATGCCATAGGCAGATCTAGAGGACGTGGCCAAATGCCGGGCTCCAATGACGAGCGTGAGAATACATTAAATTCTCTACTTGTAGAAATGGATGGTTTTGCCACAGACAGCGGGGTAATTATTCTGGCAGCAACCAATCGACCTGATGTATTGGATATAGCCCTCCTTCGTCCAGGTCGATTTGATCGACAGATCAGTATTGACAAGCCAGATATTTCAGGACGTGAGCAAATTTTTAAAGTACATCTTAAGCCAATTAAAATTGCTAAAGAAGTAGACTCCAAAAAATTGGCAGCTCAGACTCCTGGTTTTGCGGGGGCCGAAATCGCCAACGTTTGTAATGAAGCGGCATTGATCGCGGCTCGAAGAGATAAGAGTGAAGTGGACATGCAGGATTTTCAAGATGCCATCGATCGAGTTATTGGCGGACTGGAAAGGAAAACAAAAATTATTTCTCCGGAAGAAAAATTGATTGTTGCCTATCACGAGGCTGGACACGCTGTAGCTGGATGGTTTCTTGAACATGCCGATCCGTTGGTGAAAGTGAGTATCGTTCCGAGAGGTGCTGCTGCATTGGGTTATGCGCAATACCTACCCAAAGAACAATTCTTATATCAAACAGAACAATTGATGGATGAAATGTGCATGACCTTTGGAGGCCGTGCTGCTGAAGAATTGGTTTTTGGTAAAATCTCAACAGGTGCCTTGAGCGACTTGGAGCGAACTACCAAAATGGCATACAGCATTGTTACTATGTATGGAATGAATAAAGAGATTGGAAATATATCATACTACGATTCAAAACAATCTGAATACAATTTTCAAAAACCATATTCTGAGGCCACCGCAGAAAAAATTGATATGGAGGTAAAGAAGATCATTGACGAAGCTTTTGTCCGAACCATGAATCTACTTACCAAGCATCGTGAACACCTGGAGGTTATTGCCAAGGAGCTATTAGAAAAAGAAATATTATTTCAAGCTGATTTGGAAAGACTAATTGGAAAAAGACCATTTGCTGCTCAGACTACCTACCAGAAATTTACAAATGGCCAGACTGCCTCTGAGAAGAAAGAAGAGGCTGAGGCAAGGGTTAAAGCTGAGGCTGAGAAATCAGAAAATGCAGTAGTCGCCCAAAAAGAGGTGATCGAGCAAAAAGACACAGGTAGTTCACCAGAATAACATCGAATACAATATCTAAGACGATCAAATCAGGTACTCAAGTACCTGATTTTTTTTATTTATCAGTTATTATTAACTCGCATAGGAAGTGAATACTAATTGTAACCATTACCCGGCATGAAGAAAGAGGTAATTCAACTACCCTCCAACAAGAAGATCTACTTTGCTTCTGACTTTCATCTGGGCGTACCCAACCATACAGCCAGCCTCGCAAGAGAAAAAATCATTATTAAGTGGTTGGATCAGATCAAAAAAGATGCTCACTCTATCTATCTTCTGGGAGATATTTTTGATTTCTGGTTTGAATACAAACATGCCATCCCAAAAGGTTTTATAAGACTTCAGGGAAAACTGGCAGAACTAAGGGATGCCGGAATGCCCATTTACTTCTTTACCGGCAATCACGACATGTGGATGTTTGACTACTTTCCTAATGAGCTGGGCATACCAATTTACAGACAACCCATTGTACTAGAAATCGGAAATCAAAAACTTTTAATCGGACATGGTGATGGCCTTGGACCGGGAGATACTTCTTACAAAATTCTCAAAAGATTTTTTAACAGCTCCTTGTGTCAGTGGTTATTCGCACGCCTTCATCCCAATTTCGGCATAGGCATTGCTAAGTACTGGAGTAGAAATAGCAGGATCACCAATATGAAAAAAGAGGAAAAATTTAATGGTGAGGAAAATGAATATCTTCTTGCCTATTGCCGTGAGCTGGAAAAAACCAGTCATCACGATTTCTATATCTTCGGCCATCGGCACTTACCTCTGGACATCAAGGTAGGAGATAAAAGCAGATACATCAATCTGGGAGAGTGGGTGAACTTTAATACTTACGGTGTATACGATGGAAAATCGATTGAACTGAGAACTTTTGAAGACAGAGAATGAAATTAAAAATATTTTCCTTTACAATACTTCTGTTTTCTGTTGTTTCGGCTTTTGCCCAGCTTGAGAGGATCAAAGAATTGAACCTCCCTAATGTTTCAACCGGATCCGTTGACCGATTGGGCAATTTTTATTTTGTGTTGCCAAACGGTAAAATTCAAAAATTTGATCCCAATGGGAGTTTAATGGATGAAACAACAAAAAGTATTTTACCTCTAACATTGCTCGAACCATGGAATCCGCTAAAGGTTTTTATCTTTTCCAGCCAAACAAAGAAGTATTGTTTTTTAGATCACCACCTTTCCTTGCTGGAAGAAAAGACACTGGAGCCATCTTTAAGTATCAATCCTCTACTTCTTTGCCCTGCAAATGAAGTACCCAAAGCCTGGATATTGGATGTAGCCGATTACAGCATAAAAAAAGTAAATCTTGCTACCAATGAAATTGAGGTAGATGCCACCCTACCACCAGAATGGGCAGGTGAAAATTCCGATTATGTCTTTATGAGGGAATACCAAAACAAAGTTTTTCTTCTGGACAAGAATAGAGGAATTCTTATGCTCAATATGCTGGGGAAACCCATAACAACGATTAATGTAAAAGGACTGGATTTTTTCAACTTTATGGGTGAAGAACTATGTTACAGAAAAGATAGTCAGGTTCTTTTATTCGACTTATATACGGGAGAGACCAGAGTAATAGCAGACCTGCCAGAACCCGATGGCATTTTGTTTACCATCATCACCGATGAAAGGCTGGTAGTAGGTCGAGAGGAAAAGATAATTTTCTATTCGCTTAGTCAATAGCCTTTGATTGCAAGTTCACAGTTGACAAAAATCAGTTGACAAGCCTCTGGTTAATGATAAAGCGAATTCATCATTAGCCCTTTGTAAATTGTTGATTTGTCAACTGTCAACTTCCCAGCATTCACGTATTACAACTGCCTTAATATTCTTCATATCCGTTCATATTCCGTACGAATATGAACACAACTTCAATTTCAACACCCTGATACTGTGCAAATAATCGCGTTTTAAAGCTGGCACCATTTTTAATACTACATTTAGGAATTAATTATTGGCCGATGAAAAAATACCAATTGGGCGAGTTTGAAGAGATCGTTATGCTCACCGTAGGCATACTTTATAAAGAGGCATACGGAGTATCCATAAAAAAAGAAATTGAAACCAGGCTGAAGCGTAGCGTCAGTGTGGGCGCACTTCAATCCGCCTTAAAGCGATTGGAGGACAAGGGCTATTTAAAATCTTTTGATGGGGAAGCCACTGCAGAACGAGCCGGTAGGCCAAAGAAATATTTTCAAATTACGGCTTATGGAAAAAAGGCAATGGAGTATTCGAAGAGCACACGAGATGAATTGTGGAACGCAATCCCTAAGATGGCGTGGAATGTTAAGGTTATTTAATGAATTCAACTATAAGTCACCGGTTGCCAGTTATTGGAAACCGGTAACAGAACGATAATTTGAAAATAGGCAGTACTTCACCTCCTCGACTCCCACTCCGCTTCTTCCGCTGGTTCTGCCATCCGAAGTTGTTGAAGTACATAGAGGGTGACTTGGTTGAGTTGTATGCGGAGCGCAAAAAAGTATTAGGAAAAAGAAAAGCAGACATAAGATTTACACGGGATGTTCTGTTGCTATTTAGACCAGGAATTATCAGGCCGACAGAAGGACATGAAAAATTAAACAATTACGGTATGTATAAAAGCTACTTTAAAATCGGTTGGAGGAATTTCTTAAGGAATAAGGGGCTTTTCGCCATCAATATTTCAGGCCTTGCACTAGGTATTGCCACCTGCCTTATGATTATGATGTATGTGGTTGATGAGCTGAGCTACGATCGCTACAATGAAAAGGCAGATCAGATTGTTCGTGTAGTTTTACAAGGCCATGTTAACGGTGAAGCTATTAAAGAAGCCGTTACACCCGGGCCTGTGGCAGCCACCTTAAAAAACGAATTTCCTGAAGTGCTTGAAGCCACACGACTAAGAAGAGTACGGGTTCCTAAAATATCCTACCAGAACAATACGTACAGACATGGGCAGGTCGCATTTGTAGATCCCAATTTCTTTAGTGTATTTACGCTTCCCTTTATTCAAGGCGATGCTAAAACTGCATTGCTTCAACCTAATTCAATTGTTATTACAAAAGAGCAGGCCAAAAAGTATTTTGGAAGTGAAGACCCTATCAACAAACTTTTAGAATTTAAAGAAGCAAAAGAACAGTATAAAGTAACCGGGGTTATCGAAAAAGTCCCCGCTAACTCTCATTTTCACTTTGACCTTTTTGCTTCTATGGAGGGGCTGGAACATTCCAAAGAAGATAAATGGTTGGAATCAAATTACTTTACCTACCTGGTTCTTGCCAAAGGAACAGATCCAAATGTATTTGAAAAAAAGTTGCCCGCCATTATTAATAAATATATGGGTCCGCAGGTTTCGCAGATGGGGATGACCTATGAAAAATTTCAAGAAAACGGAAATGAAATTGGCCTTTATATCCAACAACTTACTGACATCCATCTTTTCTCTGATTTTTCAAGCACAAGTGAACTAGAAGCCGGAGGTGATATAAAATCAGTGTATATCTTCGGAGCAGTAGCACTATTTATGTTGTTGATAGCGTGCATCAATTTTATGAACCTTTCTACAGCGGGTGCTACCAAGCGGAGCAAAGAAGTTGGCGTTAAGAAAGTATTAGGCTCTCAAAAAAATCAATTGGTACATCAGTTTTTGATTGAATCTTTCATCTCCACCGCCATTGCTATGATTTTGGGAGTTTTTATTGTAATAATTTCACTTTCTGCTTTCAATCAATTGTCAGGTAAAGAATTGGAAGCCACATTTCTGTTAAACCCCAAAACGATTGGTTCACTGGTAGGGCTGGGAATCCTCATTAGTTTACTGGCGGGCAGCTATCCTGCATTCTTTCTTTCATCAATTAAACCCATTGCAGCACTTAAAAATAAATTTTCTAATGGAAGAAGCAAAGGCATCCGAGGCGTACTTGTTGTTTTTCAGTTTGTGATCTCTGCTACCCTTATTTTGGCAATCATTATTGTAAGCCAGCAAATGGCCTTTATTCAGGATAAAAATATCGGGTACGATCGCAATCAACTTATTGTGTTGCGAGAATCCTATTTATTGGGCAACAATGAAAATGTATTCAAGAATCAACTCTTATCTGATCCACGGATTGAGAGCGTAACGATGTCTGCATTTGTTCCTGCAGGACCCACCGATAACAATATGACTAGTGTTTGGGCAGGTGATAATTCAGAAGACTTCAGAAGAACAATCATTTATGGAATTGACGAACAGTATATCCCTACCATGGGTATGCAATTCATAGCAGGTAGAAATTTTTCTAAAAACAGGGAGAGTGAGGATGATAAAGTGATTGTTAACGAAGCACTGGTTAAAGCTTTTGGCATTGAAGGGAATCCGCTAGGTCAAACGCTAACGCGCAGAACTGATAACAATGGTGGTACAGGGACATTAACAATTGTAGGTGTTATTAAAGATTTTCATTTCAGGTCACTGCATGAAGCCATCTCACCATTAATGATGCTTAATGATCCCTATGGCGGATTGATTATAAAAACAAATACCAGCGAAATGGCCGATCTAATCAAAAGCATAAATTCGAAGTGGCAAGCCTTTGATATTGAGGAGCCATTCACTTATGCTTTGCTTGACCAATTATACAACGAGACTTATGTAGCCGAACAAAACATGGGCAACATTCTAAAGATTTTTGGTTTGCTCACCATTTTTGTTGCCTGTCTGGGCCTATTCGGGTTAGTAACATTTAATGCTGAGCAACGCGTAAAAGAAATAGGTGTCCGGAAAGTTTTAGGTGCTGATGTTTTCCAGATAGTGTCTGTACTATCCAA